>NZ_CP063204.1:275000-875000 GCF_019904275.1 Zunongwangia sp. SCSIO 43204 | reverse complement strand
GATTAGCTGCCATCACCAAAAGCGGCTTAAATTCTGGATTAAGTTTTAAGCTTGGTTTTAAATGAAATGGTGTTTTTTTAAAGAAATACCACAAGGCGATGATAAACATGGTTGCCTGGGCAGCAAGACTTGCATAAGCGGCACCTTCTAGATGCATTGCCGGGATATAACCATCGATCCCATAAACCAAAATATAATCTAATGCAATATTCACCAAAGCACCGCTTAGACTAGATTTCATAGCCCAGGAGGTATTTTGTAGACCTCTAAAAACACCAAAAATGGTAAAAGTGAGCAGTGTTAGTGGAAAACCAATTGCCCTGATCTGGTAATACGTTACCGAATAATCTAAGATCAAGCCTTCAGCATTGTAAGCACTAAAAATTAGTCGGGCAAGCGGAGCGGTAATTCCGTAGATCAAAAGACTTAGGAAAAGATTAAAAACGATCGTTTGTGGAACTAATGTTTTTACGGCATGAAGACGATTAGCCCCAAGATGCTGAGACACTTTTGCGGAGATCGCTGTTTTTGTTTGCGCCAGGATCCAGATCACAGCAGATAAAAAGGAACCTACGATACCAGCGGCAGCCAAAGCTTCAACCGAGTTATCTTTTACATTTCCAATTACTGCAATATCGGTAAGCGAAATTAAAGGCTCTGCAATACCTGCTATGATCGCGGGAATTGCAATCCTGTTGATGTTTTTAAAACTTACTGCTGAGGTATCTAATTTGACCATATTGGCAAAGATAGACGGGTTTTTTTAAAGAACTAATTCGTAACAATGAAACGGATGTTCGCTTTGTTTAGGGAAGAAAATATCGCCCAATCTTTTATAGCCTCGAGATTCGTAAAAACGATGGTTTCTTTTGTTCTGGCTAAAGGTGTCTAAACGCACAGAATTATAATTATGGTTTTTGGCAAAATCTTCAGCAAAATCCATTAGCTTTTTTCCATTTCCCAGTCCCCAAAAAATAGGATCTGTAGCCAGCCGATGCACGTAAATATTGTTTTCGTTTTTGGTAAGCCACTTTATTGGGATATACTCACTATCCATTTCTGGAGATAGCACTATGATTCCCATAATTTCATTTTCAGCATTTGTGAGCTTATACAACTCTTTCTTTTTAATATCTGCAGCTAGCTTTTCTTTAGATGGATAATGCTCGTTCCACTGGTAGATCCCTTTATCTGCCATAGCCTGCGCACAACGCTCAGTTAAGCGTTTTATCTCGGTAAGATCTTCGGTTAGGGCGGGTTTTATCATTAGGTTTAAAAAACTTTTTTATTTGGATAAAATTTTTAAATTTGCTTGCATCAAACGGGGGATTAGCTCAGCTGGCTAGAGCGTTTGGCTGGCAGCCAAAAGGTCATCGGTTCGACTCCGATATTCTCCACAAAACCTCGCATAGTTGCGGGGTTTTTTATTTTATTTCTGCTTTCAATCGATTCACTAAACCGCTGATATACTTCTTTACAGAAGAAAGCATATTATCATGGTTTTGTAATCCGCGATCGTAAATGCTTTTCATTTTTTCTTCGTCGTCCAGAATAGCCTGATTTTTTGCTTTGGCGTCACCGCTTAATCTATTTACGGTTTCTTGCATTTCATCTTTAAAAGATTCGAAATCTGGAAAACCAATTTTAACCGGAGTTTGGGTTGGGCCAATATCGATATGACTTAATTGAATGGTAAATTCTTCATCTTTAAAACTACTTAGAATCCCAAAGTAAATATCCATTGGCAGTGTCGCGGTTCCTTGTTTTACTTCAACTTTAGAAGTAATGTCTGCGATCATTTCATCTTTGGTGTTTTTTGAAGCTTTTATGTTCGCTTGAGTAAATTCGGCCAAAAGCCATTCATGTAGTTTTTCTTTGATTTGCTGCTGAGATTTACCTTTTACGTCGATCGTTTCTTCATAGTATAAATTACCTTTTTCATTAAATTGAGCAGTGGCAGTGATACTTATAAGCAGGAAAAAGATTAAGAAGCTTTTCATTTTTATCAAATTTTGTTCAAAGATAATTGCAATAGGAAAAGAAAAAAAGAAACCTCCTACAATCGTTGGAGAAGGAGGAGGTTAGATCAAAAAATTAAATTATTTTTTTAAATAAAATACAAATTTCTAGTTATCATCATCTGTATCGCCATATTCATCAATAAGATCCTGAACTTCCGCAGCGATAAATGGAAATGTTCTATCTAATAAATATTGTAACTTTTCTGGAAGTTCTTCTTTGTCCCATGGATGAGAAGCTTCAAAAACATGATTCGCGTTTTCTACCAGTAACAATTTTGAGATCGGGCTCCATTCAAAAAGCTCTCCAGAGCAGGAAATAGAAACCGTAGTATCATTACTTCCGTGAGCAATTAAATGCGGAATTTCCAGTTTTTTGGTAGCATTCTTTACATTAAGGCGCTCTTTATTTTCCTTGTAATTCCTATAAAACTGGTAGTGGTGAGGTAGTTGTTGTTTCGTTCTACTGTTTACAATATATTGCACGCCTTTTTTCTCCCATTTTTCGAGGTCTTTGCCAGTTGGAAATTTAGCGCCAAGATCTGTTGGGGCAGCAAAAGTTACTAATCTGGTAATTCGTTTTTCGTTCGCCGCTTTTATGATGGCGATGGCACCACCACGTGAGTGCCCAATAAGATTAATATGGCTAACATCAACTTGGACCGCATTTGGAAAATCTGGTAATAAGATCCAATCGATCACAGATTGTAGATCATCCAGCTCGATGGTATAATTATTATCACCAAAAGCCTCGATATTTAAGAATTCGGTTGGATTCTCTGGAGTGGTTCCGTTATGTGAAAAATTAAATTTCACAAAAAAATAGCCTTTTTCAGCAAAAGTTTCGGCCATTTTATCCCATGCACCCCAATCTTTAAAACCTTTATAACCATGGCAAAAAATTACCACCGGTTTTGGTTTTTGATCGTCTTGATAAAACAGATCGCAAAGAATGGGTTTGTCATGTTTTCCTTCGATCTGTACATTTTTCTTTTTCGTAATTTCCATAAGCTTAAATCTCTTTTTCGGTGAATGGAATCGCCGGATTACAAATTTCAGTAATTAATTTTTTTAATTGGTCCTGGTAGGCTAAAAAAGTATCTTCTGTAATCGAATAATTCTTAGTTCTGCTTCTTGGATTCTCTTTTTTCGCAAATTTTAATAGACCAGCTTTCAGGTTTTTAAAGGAAATTATTCCGCCTTCAACAGGAAGCGAAAGATTTTCTTCATTTTTCATCATGGTAGCGTAAGCAAGGACCTGAAAACTCTTGCTATACTTGTCGTAATCTGTAGTGATGTTTTCCCAATCTACAATTTCTATTTTACTTTGTTCTACCTTTCCAGTTTTATAGTCAATAATTCTGGTGATACCGTTACAATTTTCAACACGGTCTACCTTTCCCTTTATGTATACCGGAAAATTAAGTTCAGGAATATCGATTTTCGACTTTAGATTTTTTTCGATCTTTAGGATCTTTATTTCTTCTCCTTTCTTAATACGATTACTTTCCAGGTCTAAAAAGTTGGATAGATAACGCTTGGCTATTTCAAAAATTAGATAGTTCTTACCCTGTAAGATTGGTGATTTTGTATAGGTTTTATGAAATTGAGTCGCGACTTCCTGGCCAATACGTTTTCTAAAATCCAGAATATGCGCTTCAGTTAAGATCTGTCCTTCTAATGGTTGATAAAACTCCTCTAAACTGTCATGGATTACCGTTCCCAGCGTATTGTAAGCGACGGTTTCTTCAACTTCCTCTTCCTCTTTCACACCAAGAACATATTGATAATAAAAGTCTAATGGATTCCTGATGTAACTGGTTAATGCTGAAGGCGAAAATCCATAATTTGCGAGACTTTTTAATTTTTGGATCATCGCCGGGGTTTTCTCAATCACTTTCAACTCGTTACTTACTTTGGGCACTTTTGGCGAAACAGTATTGATCTTTAAATTATGCTTTGGTTGTTTTTCAATCTCTAATTGGGTTAAAAATCTACTTTTTTCTCCGGAATTTAATCCGCCACTTTCCGTATTATAAAGCAAGGTAACTTTTCTGGCCCGCTGCAAAAGTCGGTAAAAGTGATAGGTGTACACCGCATCTTTTTCTCGGTAAGTTGGCAGATTATAGGACTTTTTAAGGTCATAAGGAATAAACGAATTATTCGATTTTCCTGAAGGTAAAGTGCCTTCGTTAACCGATGTGATAATCACGTTTTCAAAATCCAGCGCACGCGATTCTAACATTCCCATAAGCTGCAAACCTTTAAACGGCCTTCCCTGAAAATCTAAACTTTGCGTGCTCATAATCTCATTATAAAAATTACGCAAGGCGGTTAAACTACTAATGTGTGGATAAGTATGATTTAAAGTTTGAAGCTGGTTAAAGAGTTTATGAAAATGGTATAAAAATTCCAGTTGTAGTTTACTAGCCTGCGCTTCTTTTAAATTATTTTTTATACTGAAAACGATGTTCTGAAAATTCTCGATGGCAATTTTGGCCGAATTCTCCCAACTTTTAAAACACCAGCTAATAAATTCTTTGAGCTCTTCTGGAAAATTAGCTTCGATATCATCGAATTTCAGGTATACCGTATTCTCTTTATTGATCTTCTGAATAAATGCTGAAGCGTATGGTTTTAAAATTTGATGCAGCGAAGGATGATTTATGATCGCAATTACATTTTTATAGTAATAGCTGGAACCCGATTTGCTATGTAGATCAAAAAGTGAATTAAATAAAGAAGTTACCGGCGCATTTTTAAGCGGAAATCCCATCGTAATGTTCAAATCTCTTACGTTGGGCGGTAAACTATTTAAAATAGGTAACAACAAGCTTTCGTCGCCCAAAACGATGGCGGTTTTTTCTAATTCGGCTTCACTTTTATCGGCCAGTAGTTCAGCTAAATATTTCGCCTGCCCAATATTTTTAGGAATTCCGGTAATTGCGATGTCTTTTTCTTCGCGATATTCTTCGATACCCGGATTAAGCGGATTTTCCTGATAAAATGGCCAGTCTTTTAAATATTCCCGAATAAATAAAGAAGCTTCGTGGTGATAATCCTTTAGAAAGACATTGTCGATATCCCAAAAAACTGTCGCTAAATCTTTCTGTAATAATTCCTGAAAAATGACCTGTTCTGCGGAATTTAGTGCGTTAAAACCTAAGAATATATGTTTTTGAGATGAATTTTTTTCGGCATAGTCCGCAATTTTTGAAGCCGCTGAGCGATAAATTAATCCCTGGTAACCTTGCTCTTTTTCAAAAAGATTTTCCTTTAAAATTGAATAATATTGTGGTAACTGATTCCAAAACTTCAGGTAATTTTCAATAAGTTCAGTTCTATTTTGCTTCGACCAGTGATTAATATCCTGGATGTCTGCCAGGTAATCGAAAAACTTTTCAGCATCAATTAAATAGCGATCAATTTCGTTAAAATCGTGGATCAAACTTTGCGCCCAGGCCAAAAAGGTTTCAAAACTTTCTAATTCTTCCTTTTCAGTAAGCTTTTGATAAACTTCGTAGAATTCGAAAAGCGTAGTTGTATTATCTATAGACTTTAAGCCAGAAACTTCTTCAGTAAATTCTTCTATGCTATAAATTTTGGGAGCAAAAATAGTAGAAGCAGTAAGTTGGCTAAGTTCATTCAGCAAAAAAGCACCTGCTCTCTTACTGGGTAAAACGAATACCAAATCTGAAATTGGAGTCTCCTCTTGCTGAAGTTTTTCCAGCACCTGGCGAATAAATGATTTCATAAGATAAAAATAAAAAACGCGCTGAGCATTCAGCGCGTTTTTTTGAGATTTATAGTGTTTCTAACAATTGTTTGTTAGCAATATTATAAATAATTACTCATCTTCTTTTAAAGAGATCTGTACTCTTCTGTTTTCCTGTCTACCAGCATCTGTGCTATTAGTAGCGATTGGTCTACTTTCACCGTAACCTTCAGAAGTTAATCTATCAGATGGGATACCTGCTTCAACTAGAAATTCTCTTACAGAAGCTGCTCTTTCTTTAGATAGTTTCAGGTTATATTCATCACTACCAACACTATCTGTATGTCCTTCGATATGGAAAGTAGTATGATCGTATTCTTTCATGATATCAGCTATAGAATTTAAGGCTTCTTCAGATTCGCTTCTTATCGATGCTTTATTAAAGTCAAATAAAATAGTATTTGAATATTCGTTTAATTCGTTTACTACTTCTGCAGTAGGCTCTGGACATCCATTATTTGCTACAGTTCCTACAACATCTGGACATTCATCGTCTTTATCTGGCACACCATCACCATCTGAATCTGGACAACCATCAAATTCTGGAAGACCTGCGACTTCAGGACATTCGTCATCCTTATCTGGTACACCGTCACCATCTGAATCTGGACATCCGTTAAATTCAGCTAAACCTGGAGTTTCTGGACATTCGTCATCTTTATCTGGTACACCGTCACCATCAGTATCAGGACATCCGTTAAACTCAGCTAAACCTGGAGTATTTGGACATTCATCATCTTTGTCTGGGATTCCATCACCATCTGAATCTGGACATCCGTTAAATTCTGGAAGACCTGGAGTTTCTGGACATTCGTCGTCTTTGTCATAAATTCCGTCACCATCTGTATCTGTTCCACCAAACATGAACTTAATACCAGCACTATGTTGAAAGTGTTGACCCATTTCAGGTTCAAAAGCATGTTTGTATTTAGACTCAACAAATAATGCAAGATTGTCTGTAAACCAGAAGTTGATTCCTAAGCTACCATTTAATGTTGGAGCGTCGAAGTTTTCGATATCATTAGAGTCCTGGTCACCAACCCAAGTGTAACCACCACCAACTCCAACAACTGGATCAAACCATCCATTATTTAGCATGGCTCTTAAAGAATAATTTATCGATCCGTCTACAGAGTAGTAAGAAAGATCGTTAACAGAACGGTCACCGAAATCATTGATTTGGTTTATAGATCCGTCGATTTCTGCTACTAAGCCAGCACCAATATATCTACCAACAGTTAATTGAGATACAGATGGAAGAATATTCCAGTGGTCTCCAGTATTAAAATATTCGTCAAACATTCCGTTACTAAGAGGAGCGCCATTTCCTGTAGGATAAAAATCAACAGCATTGGTACCAATGCCTATAGCCCATGGGTTATTTTCATCCTGTGCATTTGCAGAACCTATACCCAACACGACCATCGATAACAAAAGTAATTTTGAAAGATGTTTCATATCAATAGTTTAGTTTTAAGTGTTAATTACAGCAAAATTAGGTGGTGTTTCGCCATTGCCAAAGTTTGCTGTAATAAAGTTTTCTTAATAATCTACTTGATATTATCGTGTTGAGTGTTGATTTTGCTTTAATTTTATAAGTTTGTTAAGAATATATTTAAAATCTGCTAATAAAGAGTTAATCAATTACACCTAAGGCTTTTCCTACTTTTGTAAATGCAGCTATCGCTTTATCAAGATGCTCTTTATCGTGGGCAGCAGATAATTGAACTCTAATTCTTGCTTTTTCTTTTGGTACAACAGGATAAAAGAAACCAATCACATAAATGCCTTCTTCTAAAAGTTTGTCGGCCATATCTTGTGAAAGTTTAGCATCATAAAGCATTACTGGTACAATAGCAGCATCACCATCAATGATGTCAAAACCGGCATCTTTAATACCTTGCTTAAAATATTTGGTGTTTTCTTTTAGTTTATTTCTTAGACTGTCGTCTTTTTCAAGTAATTCAAAAACTTTTAGAGAAGCGCCTACAATAGATGGTGCTAAAGAGTTTGAAAATAGATAAGGTCTGGAGCGTTGTCTTAAGATCTCGATGATCTCTTTTTTAGCGGTTGTATAACCACCCATGGCTCCACCAAGCGCTTTACCTAAAGTACCGGTAATAATATCTACACGATCAAGAACTCCTTTTTCTTCTAAAGTTCCAATTCCTTTTTCACCAATAAAACCGGTAGCGTGACATTCGTCGATCATTACCATCGCGTCATATTTATCGGCTAGATCACAAATTTCATCTAGCGGAGCTACAAGTCCATCCATAGAGAACACACCATCGGTAACGATTAATTTAAAGCGAGCGCCATTTTCATTCGCTGCCTTAAGTTGTGCTTCAAGATCTGCCATGTCTCCATTTTGATAACGATAGCGAGCGGCTTTACAAAGACGAACCCCATCAATAATAGAGGCGTGATTTAACGAATCTGAAATGATCGCATCTTCCTTCGTTAGCAATGGTTCGAAGATTCCGCCGTTAGCATCGAAACAAGCAGCATAAAGAATAGTATCTTCAGTTCCGTAGAAATCGGCAATTTTTTGCTCTAATTCTTTGTGAATATCCTGAGTTCCGCAAATAAATCGAACGCTAGACATCCCAAATCCATGCGTATCCATTGTATCTTTTGCAGCCTGAATAACTTCTGGATGCGAAGAAAGACCAAGGTAATTGTTGGCGCAAAAGTTAATAACTTCCTGCCCGGTATTTATTTTTATAACAGCGTCTTGCGGAGTCGTAATAATACGCTCTCTTTTAAACAATCCGTTATCTTTAATTTCTTCTATTTCGTTTTGAAGATGTTCTTTAATAGCTCCGTACATAGTTAGGTGATTTGATTTTTGGCAAAATTAAGTATCTCTTTTAAACAAACCGAAGGGAAATCGCTTTGTTTGTGTATACGAGTATTTTCTTATCAACCTGAAATCCCATTTTTGTAAGCGTTTCACCGTAGTTATTGATCTGGCGCTCGTGTTTAGCATCAAAAGAACCGGTTTTATAATCGATAACGCTTACCAACTGGCCGTTAAAATTTAAACGGTCGGGGCGTAATCGCTCGCCATTTTCAGTGATAATATCTCTTTCGTTATAGTTTTCTACTGCTTCAGAAAAATAAATTTCAAGTTCTGGATGGGTAATAATATTCTGTAAAAGTGTTTCGATCTTACCTGAGACTTCTTCAGCAATAACTCCGTTTGCGATTGCATTTTTAAGTACCGGTTTTAGATCTTTTTCGGTATTAATTTCAGCTAAAAGATCATGGATAATTTCCCCTTTTTCGATCGCTTCCTGCTGTTTGGTATCCCATAAACTTCCCGATCTGGTCACAATATTTACCGCCTGATTTTGAGTTGCTGAAGAATAAAAATGTTGTAAAGTGATGCCTGAATTTTCTTTTTCTTCGGAAGTTGGAGCATCTATTTCACCAAATTCGTAATTCGATTGCTCGTCGTCCCAAATGCCATTTCGCTTTAAATAACCAATAAGTAATCCTGAAGTTTTATTAGGATATTCATTACCGCTTCGATCTAGGTCGAGTTTCGATAAAATATAGAGCTGTTTTACAGGGCGTGTACAAGCAACGTACAACACATTTAAGGTGTCTAATTCATTCTGAAAAAGTAATTGTGTGTATAAAGCATCGGGAATTTCTCCCCAATTTTCCATTTTGGATGAAGCGTTTATGTAGCTTACCGGGATATCATTTAGGTTTCCGTCATTTGGTACCCAAAGTGAATCTTTTCTCGTGTCTTTAAAATCTGAATTTGCAAAAGGATAGATCACAATAGGAAATTCCAGTCCTTTGGCTTTGTGAATCGTCATGATCGTCACCGCGTTTTCCTGCTGCGGAGCAATAATGCTGAGTTTCTCGTTTTCCTGCTCCCAAATTTCTAAAAACCCCTGAATTCCTTCGGTATCTTTTTGGGTAGTTTCGTAAACAAAATCCAGGAAAAACTGAATGTAAGCATTCGAATCTTTTACCAGCCCAAAACTTCTAATAATGTATTCGCAACTTTCGTAAACCGAGTATTCATTTAAAAAATCGAGGTTAAAATCGAATTCGTAATCTTGTAACCAGCTAAAAAAATCGGTTCCGTTTTCACTAATCTTAGCAGAAATTACTGCGTGTGGATCTTCAAGTTGCAATAAATGCTCCTGTAGAAACCCGAAAATCGATAATTTAAGCTCGTTATTTTCTGGAGTGATCGAGAATTTTAAAAGGTCACAAATAAAATGAACTTCTGGCGAACGAGAAATCAATAAAGTTTCAGAAGAAACCACATCGATCTCTTTTTCATTTAAAGCAGAGGCGATTGCCACACCTTCAGATTTTCTTCGGGTAAGGATACAAATATCAGATCGCTTAAAGCCCTTTGCATCAAGATTGTTAATAATTTCGATCACTTTTTCAGGATAGACTTCCTGTTCTTCTTCACGATTTTCAGCTTCAATAAAACCAATATTCACATAACCCGAGACCGATTTTTTAGGATTTTGGGCACTTTGTTTAAAAAGTTTGCTGTATTCTGGATGCCCAAGAAAATCGGCCGCATAACCAAAAAACTGGTTGTTGAAATTCACGATTTCGGCAGCACTCCGGTAATTATCAGGCAAATTAAAAACCTGTTTTTCGATCTGAAATGGATTGCCCTCATTACTTAAATCGATAAATTGTTCGGCTTTACCGCCACGCCAGCGATAGATCGATTGCTTGGCATCGCCCACCAGCATTAAACTCGATGTCTCATCAGGTAGAGATTCCATTGAAAGTTTGTTGTCGATAAGCGGAATTAGATTTTCCCACTGCATTTGCGAAGTATCCTGAAATTCGTCGATAAAATAATTTTGGTAACGCTCGCCCAAACGTTCGTAGATAAACGGCGCAGGTTGGTCTTTTACCTGGGCACTAATCATTGGATTAAATTCTGAAATTAGAAGGATTTGGCGCTCTTCTTTTATTTCCTGAATTTCTCGATTTAGGGCATTTAATAATGAAAGTTGCGTAAGACGTTTGCCGATTTCAGTATAAAATTCTAAACTGAAAAATAGTTTTTTAGTCTGAATAAATAAATCCAGAATTTGTGGTAAGATGGCATCGCCAAGCGCCATTTTTCCTTTTTTTAGCGGTAAAATGCCTTCGTTTTCCAGTTTTTCTACCCATTTTGAAGTGAAATTTGGTGTTTCGTTGGCTTTTAATTTCAGAAAATGCTTGGGCAAATATTGTCCGCTGAAATCTGTTGGGTCAATACCGCTATCGGCGATCAGTTCAAAAAATTGATCTGATTTTTGACCAATTTCGGCTTGATTATTTTTGATTTGTTGTTTCAGTTTTTTCCTGAAAGCTTCAAAGTCTTCCAGCGTTTTTGGCTGAAGCTGTTTTAAGTAAAATTGATTATTCTCATTCACCAAAAGTTTAGCGATTTCCAACAAGTCTCGACCAATATCCCAGCTTTTATCCTCATCGGCCTTGCTCAGTGAAAAATCAACCAGCACTTTGGTAAGTTTTTCGTCGTTTCCGGTACGATTTATTAGGCGGTCTACAGCCTCGTTCAGGATTTTATCGGTGTCCAATTCTACTTCAAAATTCACGGGCAAGCCAAGATCTTTGGCAAAGGTTCTTAGTACGCGATGTGTAAATCCATCGATCGTAGAAACTTCGAAAGCCGCGTAATTATGGATGATATTCTTTAAAATTGCGACTGATTTTTGCTGAATTTCCTCCGTAGAATGTTCTGTTTCATTTGCAACCGCTTCTAAAAGCGCTTTTGAACTTTCGGGAACAGGATTTTTAGTGAAAGCATAAAGACTTTCAACGATTCGTGTTTTCATTTCGGCTACTGCCTTGTTCGTAAAAGTGATCGCAAGAATGTTCTTATAACTATCTGTTTTTCCAGACCTAAAAAGTAAACTTAAATAAGATTTAACCAGGGTAAAGGTTTTGCCCGATCCTGCTGAAGCGTTGTATATTGTGAAATTATTAGCCAATGTTGGAAAGATAAAGTGTGATTTAAAGGTAAGGTAAAATTGATTTTCTAAAAGCCTAAGCTTTTAAGTATTTTATAACATTTAATTGTTTCCATTGCAAGGCTTAATACTTAAATTTGAGTGAATTTATTACTAATCGCTAAAAAAATATAAGACTATGGCATTTGCGTTACCAGAGCTTAAATACGCATTCGATGCGTTAGAGCCACATATAGATGCAAAAACGATGGAAATTCACCATGATAAACATCATAGTGGATACACCACAAAACTAAATAAAGCAATCGACGGAACTGACCTTGATGGTAAAACTATCGAGAATATCCTTAAAAACCTGGATATGACTAACAAAGGAGTTAGAAATAATGGTGGAGGATATTATAACCACAATCTTTTCTGGGAAGTGATGTCTCCTGATGGAGGCGGAAAGCCAGAAGGGGAGCTAGCAGAAGCTATTGATAGCGCTTTTGGTTCTTTTGAAGCTTTTAAAGAAGAATTTTCTAACGCTGCAGCCACTCAGTTTGGTTCAGGATGGGCATGGTTATGTGTTCATGAAGGAGGAAAATTAGAAGTATGTTCTACACCAAACCAGGATAATCCTTTAATGCCTGAAGTAGGATGTGGAGGAACTCCAATCTTAGGACTTGATGTTTGGGAGCATGCTTACTATTTAAATTATCAAAATAAGCGTCCTGCTTATATCGATGCATTCTTTAACGTGATCGATTGGAAAGAAGTAGCAAGTCGCTATGCAAAAGAAAAATAGTTAAGTAATTAATTGTTAAAGTTCGAAAGAGGCTGTTCGTAAGAACGGCCTTTTTTGGTTTTTAATAATAAAAAATTGATGCTGAAATTACCTAATTTGGGTGTTTAGAAAAATATATAAAATAAAAAAGGCGGATTGTTATCCACCTTTTTTGCCCCAAATCTACCATGAACTTAACCTACTTAAATTTTATGGCAAGACTAATATAGATATATTGTGTATTCGTTTAAAAACTTTTAGATAAATGACCTATAAAATAGTTGAAATACATTTTTTAGTAGGCTCTATCTTTATTTCCTTCAAAAAAGTTGATAAACGCTCTATTCACTACTCGATTCCCTCCAGGGGTTGGATAGTCTCCGGTAAAGTACCAGTCGCCAAGATTTTTAGGACAGGCTTTATGTAAATTATCTACCGATTGATAGATTACTTTTACATCTGCTTCTACCGTTGGTTCGCTTAAAAGTTCAGATATTTTTTCTGAAATCTGCTCATCTGTAAATGGCTCGTAGATCTCTTTTACAAAGTTTTGAACTTCCTTATCTTCAAGGTTTACTTGCTCTTTACATTTGTTATAAACTTCTTCAACTAATTGAGAATTGTTGTTTTCTTCCAGCAATTCTAAAGCAGCTCTAAAAGCAACTAGATCCTCCAGACGAGCCATATCGATACCGTAGCAATCTGGATAACGAATTTGCGGTGCTGAAGAAACAACAACGATTTGCTTAGGATTAAGACGATCCATCATTTTAATGATACTCTTCTTAAGTGTTGTACCTCTAACAATACTATCGTCGATAATTACCAGGTTGTCATCTTTCTTTATTACACCGTAAGTTACATCATAGACGTGCGCCACAAGATCGTCCCGGCTGCTATCTTCAGTAATAAAAGTTCTTAGTTTTACGTCTTTGATAGCGATTTTCTCTGTCCTTAAACGATGCGCTAAGATTTCCTGTAGGCGCTCATCTGTTAAGCTTTCCTTTTCTTCTAGAATTGCTTCATTTTTCTGACGATTTAATTCGTCCTGTGCAGCTTCAACCATTCCGTAGAAAGAAGTTTCAGCCGTATTTGGAATAAATGAGAAAACCGTATTTATGGTGTCGTAATTAATGGCCTTAAGTACTTCAGGCATTAATAATCTACCAAGCATTTTACGCTCTTTGTAAATTTCAGCATCACTTCCTCTAGAGAAATAAATACGTTCAAAAGAACAGGCTTTTCTTTCTAATGGTTCAATGATCTTAGTGATCGAAACATCACCATTCTTTTTAGTAATAATGGCATGCCCCGGATCTAATTCTTTAATGTCTTCAAAATTTAAATTGAAAACAGTTTGAATTACCGGTCTTTCTGAAGCTACAACCACAACTTCATCATCTTTATAGTAATAACAAGGACGAATTCCTGCAGGGTCACGAAGTACAAAAGAATCCCCATGTCCCATTAAACCAGCCATAGCGTAACCACCATCCCAGTTTTTAGAAGACTTTTTAAGGATCTTAGCCACATTTAATTGTTCTGCAATATGTGGAGAAGCCTCTTGTTTGCTATAGCCTTCTTTCTTTAATTTTTTGTATAATTTTCTAACTTCAGAATCTAAGAAGTGACCAATTTTTTCCATTATGGTCACCGTATCTGCTTTTTCTTTTGGATGCTGCCCAAGTTCTACCAGATTGTTGAAAAGGTGGTTAACATTGGTCATGTTAAAGTTTCCTGCAACGATAAGATTACGGTGCATCCAGTTATTTTGTCTAAGGAAAGGGTGAACACTTTCGATACTGTTCTTTCCAAAAGTACCATAGCGAACGTGACCTAAAAAAAGCTCTCCTAAATAAGGAATCTTTCTTTTTTGAAGCGCAACATCATCGGCGTATTCTGGATTTTCTTTCATCTCGGCGTTAATACGCTGATTGATCTGCTCGAAAATATCCTGAATTGGTTGTGCCTGGTTAGAACGAATTCTACTAATGTAACGCTCCCCGGGCTGAACGTTAAGTTTAATGCTCGCAAAACCAGCACCGTCCTGCCCACGGTTATGCTGCTTTTCCATTAAAAGGTACATTTTATTTACGCCGTAAAAAGCTGTACCGTATTTTTCTTTGTAGTATTCAAGTGGTTTTAACAGTCTAACCTGTGCAATTCCACATTCGTGTTTAATGGCGTCACTCATAGTTGTATTGTTGCTTCTTGTGGGATTTGTTTACTCGAAAAAACGAGATTTTTATAATTTTTCCTGAACCCGATATTTTGGGACGGGGTGCTTCCAAATTAATTAAAATGTCTATTCTGTTTGTTCAATATCGATAATTGCTAAGCGATACTGAAATATTTTAGTAACAAAAAAAGCCCTGAAATTACAGGGCTTGTTTATTTATTTTAGCGCTATTTTAAACTGTGTGAGTTTTTTAAACTCTTCCAGCCGCGTGTTTATCTCATCTTCAGAAAGCTCTTTCATGCGCTCGGTTCCAAATTTCTCTACACAAAACGAAGCGAGATTTGAGCCATAAATGATCGCATTTTTTAAATTTTCAAAAGAAATATCATCTGTGTGTGCTAAGTAGCCAATAAATCCACCGGCAAAAGTATCTCCTGCTCCAGTTGGATCAAAAACTTCTTCTAAAGGTAAAGCAGGGGCAAAAAATACATTCTCGTCATGGAAAAGTAAAGCGCCATGCTCTCCTTTTTTAATAACTACATATTTTGGTCCCATTTTCTCGATCAATCTAGCTGCTTTTACTAAAGAAAATTCACCAGAAAGTTGTCTCGCTTCTTCATCGTTAATAGTGATTACATCTACTTTGGCGATTACCTGCTTAAGTTCTTCTAAGGTATTGTCCATCCAAAAGTTCATCGTATCTAAGACTACAAGCTTTGGATTTTTAACCTGATCTAATACACTAAGTTGAACTAGAGGGTGAAGATTACCCAGCATCACGTACTCTGCATCTTTATAAGACTCTGGAACTACAGGACTAAAATCTGCAAGTACATTTAATTGAGTGTCTAAAGTATCACGAGAGTTTAAGTCGTTATGATATCTACCGCTCCAAAAAAATGTCTTCCCATTTTCTACAATTTCGATACCATCTATATTGATGTCTTTTGAAGAAAGAAGATCCAGATATTTTTGAGGAAAGTCACCACCAACCACAGAGACTACTGCACTATCTACATTAAAGTTTGAAGCCGAAAGGCCAATGTAAGTTCCCGCACCACCAAGAATTTTATCGGTTTTTCCAAAAGGAGTTTCGATAGCATCAAAGGCTACAGTTCCTACAATAACTAGTTTGCTCATAATTGCATTCAAAAATTATGCTGCAAATATACGGTTTGTTTTTCAAGCTGTAAACCAAAAGTTAAATTAGAAGAAGTATAAGCTTAATTTTTAAAGCCTTCGTCTTCTAATAAATCCTTTTCTTTGGAAGCTTTAACCGCCAAAGCATCGCACCTTTCGTTTTGTGGGTGGTTGTTATGACCTTTTATCCAGGTAAACGAAATTTGATGTTTCCTGTACTCTTTTAAGAAGTCTTTCCAAAGATCTGCATTCTTACGGTCTTTAAAATTCTTTCTCTCCCAGCCAAAAACCCATTTTTTTTCTACTGCATCTGCAACGTATTTCGAGTCGGTAAACACTCTAATATTAAGATTAGGTTTTTTAAGTTTTTTTAGCGCTTCGATCACCGCTAAAAGTTCCATGCGATTGTTAGTGGTGTGCTTAAAACCCTGTGCAAATTCTTTTTTGTAGGATTTACCTACCCATTCCATTACGATACCATAACCACCTGGCCCTGGATTGCCACGGGCAGCGCCATCAGTATAAATTCGAACCTGTTCCTGCAATGCTTAGGAGTCTTTTTTTAATAATTGTTCGATCACCATAGGAAAATGATGATGCTCTAATTCGTGAATTTTTGAAGCTAAACTTTCTGGAGAGTCATGTTCTTCTATGATAGTCTTAGCCTGGAAGATGTGCTCACCTTCATCATAATGTTCATTAACAAAATGAATCGTGATACCACTTTCTTTCTCTTTATTAGTAATGATCGCTTCGTGTACACGCATGCCATACATTCCCTTGCCACCGTAATTTGGCAGTAAAGCTGGGTGTACATTAATAATACGGTTTGGGAAGTTTTCAATAATATTTTTAGGTACCATCCATAAGAATCCTGCTAAAATGATAAGATCTGGATCGATGTCTTTTAATACATGAAGCACATCATTAGAATGATAAAAGGAATCTCTATCAAAATGTAATGCCTGTACATCTAAATCGTAAGCGCGACGCAAAACTCTGGCGTTTCTTTTGTTCGAGAAGACCGCTACTACCTTAATATTTTCAGAATTTTCGAAATAGCGTATAATATTTTCAGTATTTGATCCTGATCCCGAAGCAAATATGACGAGTTTTCTTACGTTATTATTTTTTGGTTGATCACTCAAAACAAGGCTGTTAACAATTATTAGGAGATAAAGTTAACCTCTTTCATCGAAAAATATGTAAATTACCTTCACATTTTTAAAGTAAAAATCGGTTTTAAAATAAAGTTTTTTATTTTTGCCACCTAATCAAAATTAAAATAAAATATTATGTCTGACATTGCATCAAGAGTAAAAGCGATTATCGTTGACAAATTAGGTGTTGATGAGAACGAAGTTGTTAATGAAGCAAGCTTCACCAACGACTTAGGTGCTGATTCATTAGATACTGTGGAATTAATCATGGAATTCGAAAAAGAATTCGATATTCAAATTCCAGACGACCAGGCTGAAAATATCGCAACAGTTGGTCAAGCAATTTCTTATATTGAAGACGCGAAAAAATAAAAATTAAAAGAACCATATGGAGTTAAAGCGAGTTGTAATAACGGGCTTGGGTGCCCTTACCCCAATCGGTAACAATATTAGCGAATATTGGGACGGCTTGGTAAATGGTAAAAGTGGTAGTGGCCCTATTACGCATTTCGACCCCGAAAAGTTCAAAACAAAATTCGCTTGTGAACTCAAAGATTTTAATCCGTTAGATCACTTCGATCGTAAAGAAGCGAGAAAACTGGATAAATTTACCCAATATGCCATGGTAGCTTCAGACGAAGCTATCGCAGACTCCGGAATAGACCTAGAAGCGGTAGATAAATATCGCGTAGGTGTAATCTGGGGTGCTGGAATTGGTGGATTGGAAACCTTCCAAAACGAAGTGCTTAACTTTGCGGCGGGAGATGGTACTCCAAGATTTAATCCTTTCTTTATTCCTAAAATGATCGCTGATATTGCCCCAGGTAATATCTCTATTAAACATGGTTTTATGGGAGCAAACTACACCACGGTGTCAGCTTGTGCTTCTTCGGCCAATGCAATGATAGACGCATTAAATAATATCCGTTTAGGATATAGCGACGTGATAGTTTCAGGAGGATCAGAAGCTGCTGTAACTATTGCAGGAATGGGAGGTTTTAACGCTATGCATGCCCTTTCTACCAGAAACGAAAGCCCAGAGACTGCATCAAGACCTTTTGATGCTACTCGTGATGGCTTCGTACTAGGTGAAGGTGCCGGTGCGCTTATATTAGAAGAGTATGAGCACGCTAAAGCAAGAGGCGCTAAAATTTATGCTGAGGTAATTGGTGGAGGTCTTTCTTCAGACGCTTATCACATGACGGCTCCGCATCCAGATGGAAACGGTGTTGTTAGAGTGATGGAAAACTGTCTAAGAAATGCCGGAATTAAGCCTGAAGATGTAGATGCGATAAACACGCATGGAACATCTACTCCTCTAGGAGATGTGGCTGAATTGAAAGCAATTACTAAAGTTTTTGGAGATCACGCGAAGAATATTAATATTAATTCAACAAAATCAATGACGGGCCACCTTCTTGGTGCTGCCGGTGCGATCGAGGGTATTGCAAGTGTACTTGCTATGCAGCATAGTATCGTACCTCCAACGATCAATCACGAGAATGTTGATGAGAATATCGATCCTTCGTTAAACTTAACCCTTAACAAAGCTCAGGAACGAGAATTGAATATCGTGATGAGTAATACCTTTGGGTTTGGCGGGCACAATGCCTGTGTAGCATTTAGAAAATTAACAGAGTAACTCTTAATGAGTGTTATTCGAAACATATTAAATTCCCGTTCTTCTAAGGGCGGGAATTTTTTTAATTCTCTCCATAAATTACTCGGGTTTCGTCCTAAGAATATCGAAATCTATGAGCGTGCTTTTACACACAGGTCGCTCAATATCAAAGACAAATTAGGTAATCCTATAAATTATGAGCGTTTGGAATTTCTAGGAGATGCTATGTTAGGATCTGTTATTGCTTCTCATCTTTACCAGGAAGTTCCAGAAGGTGATGAAGGTTATCTTACTAAAATGCGTTCTAAGATCGTTAGCAGGAAACATCTAAACGAGTTGGGAAAAGATATGAATCTTATTAGGTTCGTAAAATCCAACATTCCAAACGACCAATTTGGGGTGAATATACATGGGAATATTTTCGAAGCGCTAGTTGGTGCGATATATCTCGATAGAGGTTATAAATATTGCAATAAGTTTATTTATAATCGAGTGATCGAACCTTATGTGGATATTGAAACTTTAGAAGGGCGTGTAATAAGTTACAAGAGTCTTTTAATAGAGTGGTGCCAAAAGCAAAAAAAGGAATTCAATTACCAGGTTTATGAAGATACCGGTAAAGATGAACTTAAGCATTTTGCGGTGAAATTATGGATCGATAAAAAGGTGATTTCTAAGGCGCGCGCGACCTCAAAAAAGAAAGCAGAGGAAAAAGCATCAAAAAGGGCTTATTATGCACTTCAAAATAAAATGAATTAATTTTTGTCATATTCTCTATAACTATAACGTTTTCGTGAAAAATTATGAAAATTAATCAATTTAAATCTGTATTTTTGTCATCGATATTTTATCTTTATCGATAAAGTTGATTTAGCATGCAAGCACATAAAATGTTGCTGGATGATGTCGAGGAAGATGACTTTAAATTGATTGCGATTTATGCCAATTTAGAGCCTTATAAAATGGCTTTTCTGCTAAACCGTTTTTTAAACTTAAAGTTAATGCGAAGTCGCTTTGATGTTGACTTTAATCATAAAGATGCGCAGGCAATGTATGCTTTATTTAAGTACAAAGACCTGGCAAATTATAGAGATTACAGCCTTGTAAGCAATAAATTTAAGGGTAAATCCAGAAAGATTTTAAATGCTGGTACTTTATTTTTGGAAGAAGAAGTAAGACCTTTAGAGGTTAACCTTATTCCGCAATATAAAAAAGTTGACTTTTTTTTGAAGATAGAAGAAAATATAGAAGATCAACAGGTTCACCATTTGGTGAGTCTTATAAGTCGTATTCCCCAGGTACAGGCTGCCTACAAGATCCATGTGGATCAATTAAAATCCAAACAAAATCTAATTTTTGAATAATGCCAACAAATAAGAAGACAAAAATAGTTGCCACTTTAGGGCCGGCAACAAGTTCCAAAGACACCTTAAAAGAAATGCTTCAGGCAGGAGTAAATGTTTTTAGGATCAACTTTTCTCACGCTAATTATGATGATGTTAGAGAGCGTGTACAAATGATTAGAGATCTTAATGAAGAAGAAGGTTTTACTGCTGCAATTTTAGCCGACTTACAAGGTCCTAAATTAAGAGTAGGGACCATGAAAGAAGATGTAGTTGTAGCTGCTGGAGATGAAATTGTTTTTGCTACTGGAGAAAAATTTGAGGGCTCTAAAGAACGCGTTTATATGAATTACGACGCTTTTCCTAGAGATGTGAACGAAGGAGAACGTATTCTTTTAGACGATGGGAAATTGATCTTTGAGGTTGTTAGCACAAATAGAGAAAACGAAGTTGTAGCAAAAGTTATACAAGGAGGTCCTTTAAAATCCAAAAAAGGAGTAAACCTTCCTAATACAGATATTTCTTTACCTGCACTTACAGAGAAGGATGTTGAAGATGCGAAATTTGCCTGTAGCTTAGAAGTAGATTGGATCGCACTTTCTTTTGTAAGACACGAAAAAGATATTATCGAGCTTCAGGATCTAATTAAACAGCATACCGAATATAAGATCCCTATCATTGCTAAGATCGAAAAGCCAGAAGGTGTAGACAACATCGAAAAGATCGTTGCTTACTGTGATGGTTTAATGGTTGCACGTGGAGACCTTGGTGTAGAAATTCCGGCGCAGGAAGTTCCATTAATTCAGAAAAAATTAGTGCTTGTTGCTAAAAAAGCACGTATCCCGGTAATCATTGCTACCCAAATGATGGAAACAATGATCACCAGTTTAACACCTACCAGAGCAGAGGTGAACGATGTTGCTAACTCGGTTATGGATGGAGCAGATGCTGTGATGCTTAGTGGAGAAACTTCTGTAGGGCAATATCCAGTTCAGGTTATCGAGAAAATGGCTTCAATTTTAACGAGTGTAGAGAACTCTCCGTTAATTAAAGTTCCTCATGATCCTCCACACGTGCGTACAAAAAGATACATTACTAAAGCAGTTTGTTTCCATGCAGCGCATATGGCTAACGAGATTAAAGCCAAAGCAATTTGTACCTTAACAAATAGTGGATATACAGCTTTCCAAATCTCTGCCTGGAGACCAGAAAGTCATATTTTAGTTTTTACTCATAACAAAAGAATCCTTAACCGTTTAAGTTTACTATGGGGTGTTAAGGCTTTTTATTACGATAAATATAGCACTACAGACGAGACAATCGACGATATTAACAGTATCGCAAAAGCTGGTGGTTTTGTAGAGCAGGGAGATTTTACAATTAATCTTGCAGCGATGCCAATTGCTTCTAAAGGAATGGTAAATACGCTTCGAGTTTCTGAAATTGAGTAATACCCAAACAATTTTTATAAAAGAAGAAGCCCCGATACGTCGGGGTTTTTTTATGGTTTTTACTGAAGTCGATATTCGATAAAATCAGGTAGTTTTTTAGAAATCGAATTTTAGCTGTACGACAACTTCCTTTTTTTCTTCTTTTTCTTTTGCTGAAGGTTTATCGGTATTTAAATTTGAAAGTGAAATACCTAAAAGCCGAACAGAATCTTTCATTTTCTCCTGGTATAGCAACTCTTTTGCTAGCTCCAGGATCAACTCTTTGCTAGAAATATAATAAGAGATCGTCTTACTTCGTGTTTGTAGCGTAAAATCGCTGTATTTTATTTTTAAGGTAACTGTTTTACCTGCAACCTTACTCTTTTGCAGGCGACGTTCGATCTCTTCAGCAATATTGGTAAGTTTTTCAAGCATAAAAATTTCCGAAGAAATATTTTCGCTAAAAGTGCGCTCTGCACCAAGGGATTTTCGCATTCGGTTTGGTTTTACTTCGCTTTCGTGAATTCCTCGTACTACATTATAATAATATGGCCCGTGTTTACCAAAATGATCGGCCAGATATTCTTCAGATTTCGATTTTAGATCTTTCCCAGTGAAGATTCCTAATCGGTACATTTTTTCAGCAGTAACCTTTCCCACACCATAAAACTTTCTAATCTCTAGTTGTTCTAAAAATTCTGAAACTTCCTCTGGATGTACGGTTTTTTGTCCGTTTGGTTTGTTAATATCGCTTGCAACCTTTGCGATAAACTTATTGATCGAAATTCCTGCTGAAGCGTTTAGGCCCGTTTTCTCCTTTATTTTCGCCCTTATTTCTCTTGCAATCATTGTAGCACTTGGATTGCCCATTTTATTTTCGGTAACGTCTAGATAGGCCTCATCTAAAGAAAGTGGTTCTACAAGATCGGTGTACTCAAAAAAAATGCTTCTAATTTGCTGAGAAATTTCGCGATAACGATCAAATCGAGACTTAACAAAAATAAGATCGGGGCAGTTGCGTTTGGCGATAACGCTACTCATAGCACTTCTTACCCCAAACTTCCTAGCTTCGTAACTGGCAGCGCTAACTACGCCACGTTGCGAACTACCGCCAACAGCGATGGGTTTCCCTCTAAGTTCGGGATTGTCCAGCTGTTCTACTGAAGCGTAAAACGCATCCATATCGATATGAATTATCTTGCGCATTCTCACGGTACTGCAAATTTAATGCTAAAACAATCCATCTTGAAAATACACTAAATGATTTTAATTATATTTAAAAGAACGATCTAAATCATGCAATATGGAAAAGACGGCAATTGTTTTGGGAGCCACTGGATTAACGGGGCGAAATTTGGTAGAAGAACTTTTAAAAAATGAAAATTATACTAAAATAACTTTATTTTCCAGAAGTAAATTTGGGAAGGATCATCCAAAACTGGAAGAACATCTTATTGATGTACTAAAATTAGAAGATTATAAGGATGATTTTGAAGCACATGATGTATTTTGCTGTGTGGGCACTACAAAATCAAAGACACCCGATAAAGAGAAGTATAAGAAGATCGATCATGGAATTCCGGTTACTGCTGCAAAGTTAGCTGCCAAAACGGGAGCCGAGTGTTTTGTCGTGATTTCTGCCATGGGAGCCGATGCGAATAGCAGTATTTTCTATAATCGCACAAAAGGTGAAATGGAGCAGGATGTGATGGAAAAAAGTATTTCCAATATTTACATTTTCAGGCCGGCATTAATAGTGGGAGATCGAGAAGAAAAACGTTTTTTCGAGAAAGTCGCCACGCATGCTTTTAAATTATTTAATTTTATGCTTGTTGGAAATCTTAAAAAATATCGATCTGTTAGATCTGAGAATATTGCCAAAGCGATGATGCATGTCGCAAACTTCTGGTATTCAGATTCCATAATAAAATCAGATAAAATAAACGAACTCGCAGCAAAATACGATGGTAGAAATTGAAAGGAAGTTTTTAGTTAAAAATGAAGATTTTAAAGCAGAATTTTATCAAAAGAACCGCATTACACAAGGTTTTTTAAATACAGATCCACTGCGTACCGTTCGTATAAGAATTAAGGATGAAACTGCCTTCCTTACCGTAAAAGGAAAAAATAATGAAGCAGGATTAAGTCGTTTTGAATGGGAAAAAGAAATCGATAAAACTGAAGCTGAAGCACTTTTAAAACTTTGTGAGCCTGGAATGATTGATAAAACCCGGTTTTTGGTGAAATCTGCCAGTCATATTTTTGAAGTAGATGAATTTTATGGTGAAAACGAAGGATTAATTGTTGCTGAAGTTGAGTTAGCATCTGAAAATGAAAATTTTGAAAAACCGAAATGGCTAGGGCAGGAAGTTACCGGAGATCCAAAATATTACAATTCGCAACTGAGTAAAAATCCGTATAAATCATGGTAAAATGCTTTCGATTTTTGATGATTTTGAGCCTCATTTTTATTTCATGTCATACAGATAAATCAACTTCTGTTGAAGAAGATAAAGAGAAAAAGGAAGATAAGATTTCTGCGGAAGAAATGTCGAAACAATTACAGGAAGATGGTTTTAAAAGCTTTACTTATAAAGAAGGTGACACCACTTACTTAATGCAACAATATTATATGGTTTTTTTGAAATCTGGGCCAAATCGAGATCAGGATTCGCTTAGTTTAGCAAAATTACAACAGCAGCATATGGCGCATTTAGAACGAATGGGTAATGAAGGTTATGCCAGTTTAATTGGCCCATTTGAGGATAGCAGCGATATAAAAGGTATTGCCGTTTATAATACCAGAACACTAAAAGAAGCCGACAGTTTAGCCAATTTGGATCCTATGGTAAAAGCGGGACGATTAACTATAGAAGTTCATCCCTGGTGGACAGCCAAAGGCAATAAATTAAATTAAGCCTTAGATTTAATAATATTGATAATATCCTGCTTTTGTAAAACACCAGATTGGCGCCAAAGTTGAGCTCCATTTTTAAACAACATCATGGTTGGGACACCTCTTACCTGGTATTTTGCCGCAAGTTGCTGATTTTTATCTACATCGATTTTAATGATCTTGATATTTTCACCAAGTTCAGTCTTTACTTCTTTTAAAATTGGCGCTAAAGTTTTACATGGGCCGCACCAATCTGCATAAAAATCGATTAAAACAGGATTTTCGTCTGCGATGATATCTCCAAAAGTGCTCATATTATTTGTTTTACGTGGTGGTTTATCATTGCTGAAATTAAATAAAATACCGCAATATTTTTTACAATCTTAATGCTTCAGCTTTACGTAAATTTAGGAAATTCAGAAGAAAATTAAAATGCAATCCTGTTAAGTGTTCGGCTTATTTTTCAGCAACACAAAAAACATCTACACTCACTTCTCTTCCTTCCAGTTTTTGTGGCCCTAAAGGTTTTACAATGAAGTTTTCGGCAATTTTAGGATTCTCGTTTACCTTGCCAGAGATAAGGATTAATTTATCATAAGTTTTGCATAATCCCTCTATCCTTGAAGCCACATTTAAAGTATCTCCATGATAAGCAATTTCACGCTTAATATCACCAACTTCTACTGCAGTAACCAAACCTTGATGGGCGCCGGCTTTAAAAATAGGAACGTGATCGTAGGCCCTTAAATAATGCTCTTTTTTATGCTGAAATCGTTTGTGGACGGCGTAGAAAAATTCGATCGCTAAAGAAGAATCAAAGCATCTAAGCGGCCAGCTTACTACAATTTCGTCACCTACGTATTGATAGATCTGGGCATTATATTTTTTTACCATTTGATTAATGTCCATAAAGCTTTCCTGGATAAAAGCACTATAGCGCAAATGCCCAAGCTTTTCGGCCAATTGGGTAGAATCCTTAAGATCCAAAAACATAAATAATCTATTCTCTTCAGCTGGATAACGGAACTTACCAAGTAAAAAAGGTAAGATAAGACCTGGCCCAAATTTATTGGTCATCTGATTAATAAAGCTCAACACCAAGGTCATAAATAGCGTATAACTTAAGATGATCACGTTGTAGTACTCCCAATTCATCCTAATGATATGCTCGGTATATTGATTTAAAAACGTGCCGCTAATAAATTCTATAACAATATATCGTAATAGAAAAATTATCGAAGTAAGTACCGTAAAATAGAGTACACCACCCACCAGAATATTAAAACCTAACGAGCGATTTCTAAACATATAATTTTTAAGAAAATGGTCGATGATCCCCAAAGCTAAACCCAACAATGCACCAAGGCTAAGAAACAGGGTAAGCACGCCAGAAATAGAAATATCTGTAGGTCTTCCCATGGCCTGTAACACAGACAATGCGGTGAAATGTATAATTAAAAACAATAATCCATAAGCAAAGATCCAGAAGATGATCTGTTTAATGATCTTGCTTAAAAATGGATATTGGTTAGAAAAGCTATAGAAATTTACAGCGTAATATTTTCCCATAAGCTTTGTAGTTTTTGTTCGAAGAATTTGTGATGACCGATGAAAAAAATTGGATAAACAAAAGTATAACTTTTAAACGCATTGATTTTAATTCTAAGCAAAATAATGCGATAAAACAGCCCCGAATTTTTTTAAATCCGGGGCTATTTCCAACAATTAACAAATAACAAGATTCAAACTATTGCCATCCTCCCCCAAGTGCCTGGTATAAATTTACCATAGAATTTAATTGGGAGTA
This sequence comes from Zunongwangia sp. SCSIO 43204, assembly GCF_019904275.1. Taxonomy (GTDB): domain Bacteria; phylum Bacteroidota; class Bacteroidia; order Flavobacteriales; family Flavobacteriaceae; genus Zunongwangia; species Zunongwangia mangrovi. Next base: position 848,890 of record NZ_CP063204.1, on the reverse strand, counting down.
TTTGGCATTGATCAGATCTAATCTGGAGTTTAACGCATTTTCTCTTGCCGTTAATACTTCCAGGTAGTTCGCTAAACCATAGTTTAGCAATTCTTCAGAATAATCTGTAGCAGTGCTATACGAATCGTATTCTTTTTCTTTGATCTCGATACGATCTGTAGAGGCTTCGTAATTATAAAGAGCATCGGCAACTTCTTTAGTGGCTGTTAAATAAGCCTGTCTAAACTGTAATCTTGCCTGCTCCTGCTGTGCCTGGGCCACTTCGTACTGTGTTCTTATTTCTCTTCTTTGGAAGATCGGTTGGGTAAGTCCACCTACGATCGTCGCAAATAATGAATTAGTGTCAAAAAGATCTCCTGCACTTAAAGCCTGTAATCCGCCATTTGCCGTTAGGGTGATCTGTGGATAAAAGTTTGCTCTTGCTGCATTGGTTAGCTCAAAAGCATTAACTAACCCATATTCTGCCTGCATAACATCTGGTCTATTTCTAAGCAATTGTGCCGGCACGCCCGTTTTCAATTCGGTTTCGATCTCCTGTCCTTCTAATGTTGTACGATCGATCGATGTTGGCTCTTTTGCTAAAAGAATTGAGATCGTATTTTCTAGTAACCTAATCTGGTTATTAATATCGATCAATAAGGCCTGGGCAGTATATAATTGTGCTTCTGTTTGTTTCACACCAACTTCAGTAATGTTACCGGCTTCTTTAAGAGCTCTATTGGTTTCCAGACTTTTCTTTCGGTTTTCGATGGTTTTTTCAGTAACCTCCTTTTGTTCATCTAAAGCCACTAATTGGTAATAACTTGAAGCAATATTAGCGATCAAGGTTGTTTTTACTGCCTGATGCGCCGCAACACTCTGCAGATAACTGGCTTCAAAAGCACGTTTATTACTTCTAATTCTTCCCCAAATATCAGCTTCCCATGAAAGGCTTCCTGAAACTTCGTATTGATCTAAAGAAGAGAATAATCCACCAAACTGACTGTTAGAAGAAAGTTCCTGGTGAGTTAGTGAAGCATTTCCTGATAGTGATGGGAAATAACTTGCTTTTCCTTGTTTAAGGTAAGCCTCTGCAGCAAGAATTTGCTGCATGGCTACTCTAATATCGATATTATTTTCCAGTCCTTCTTCAATATATCCTTGTAGAATAGGATCTGTAAACATATCCTTCCAGGAAACATCGGCCATTGTGATACTATCCTGTGGCAGGCTGTCTGTTCTATAATTTTCTTCTTTTACCACCTCTGGTCGCTCGTATTCTTTAGCAACAAAACAAGATTGCAGGCTAAGAATCACCAATGGAAAAACCAGGATTTTAAAATTTATCTTTGTTTTCATCTTTAATGGCTTTCTAAGATTCTGTATTTTTTACGGCTTCTGGTTTCTTTCCAACTTTCTCCTGAAGCCACTGGAATAGGATAAATAATATTGGGATTACAAATACACCTAATATCGTACCTATCAATAATCCTCCAACGGCGCCGGTACCAATTGATCGGTTACCCGCTGCACCAACTCCGCTAGCCAGTACTAAAGGCATAAGTCCAAGAATAAAGGCAAAGGATGTCATAAGGATTGGACGCAAACGTGCTTTTGCACCATCAATGGCCGCATTTACGATAGATTCACCATTTCTACGTCGCTGTATCGCAAACTCTACGATAAGAATCGCGTTTTTTGCCAGCAACCCTACCAGCATGATCAATGCGATCTGGAAGTAGATGTTGTTCTGCAGTCCCATTAATTTGGTACTAAGATAAGCCCCAAAAATACCTAAGGGTAATGAAAGAATTACTGAAAATGGTAACAGGTAACTCTCATATTGTGCTGAAAGCAGGAAGTAAACAAATACCACACATAAGATAAAGATCATTACGGTCTGGCTACCTGCATTTACCTCTTCACGAGTTAGTCCTGAATAAGCAATATCATAGTTATTTGCTAATTTAGAAGCTTCAGATTCTACGATATTAATACCATCACCAGAACTAAATCCTGGGTTCATCGCAACGTTTAAAGTGGTAGAGTTAAACAGGTTAAACCTTGTTACAGATTGTGGTCCATAAACACGCTCTAAACTTACATATTCGCTAAGCGGCGACATATCACCGGTTTCTGTACGAACAAACATTTTGTTTAGATCATCCTTGTCGGCTCTTTCGTTTGGATAGGCCTGAATATACACACGATATTGTTTACCAAATCTAGAGAAATCGGCTGCATAGATACCTCCTACATACCCCTGAATGGTCGCAAAAATATCACTAATAGTTACCCCGGTTTGCTTGGCCAGTGGAATATTAATATCCATCTGGTATTGTGGGTAATTAGTATTAAATGCAGATTGCGCGTATTGAATTTCTGGATGTGACATCAGGTTTTGCATAAACTCCTGATTCGCCTGGTCAAATTCTTTAAAGTCACCACCAGAACGATCCAGTAGATTTACTTCAACACCAGATGAAGCACTAAATCCAGGAATACTTGGTGGGGCAAAGAAAATAATGTTTGCATCTGGAATCGTACTTGCGATACCAAATAACTGTCCGGTTATTGCGTCTGCAGACAGTGAATCTTCTTCTCTCTGGCTCCAGTCTTTTAATTTAATGAATCCAAGAGCATAGTTACTACCCTGTCCATTCAATAAACTAAATCCGTCTACCATGTTTAGTCCTTCAACTCCTGGTAGATCTTTTACTTTATTGTAAAGTTCTCCAGTGATTTCGTGAGTTTTATCTAGAGAAGAACCTGCAGGTAATTCAACATTGGCAAACACAATACCTCTATCTTCATTAGGTACAAATCCCGTAGGAGTTGTAGTAGACGTCCACCAGATACCAACTGCTGAAAGTATAAGGATCACAGCTGTAATCCATTTGTGTTTGTATAAGAAATGCAATGATTTACCATATCGATGAATTGTGGCATTGAATCCACGGTTGAATGCAGCATAGAAGCGCTGTAAGAAATTTTTCTTCTTATGATCTTCATGCTCGTCATGTGGTTTAAGGAATAATGCACACAAGGCCGGACTTAATGTTAATGCGTTTATCGCTGAGATAAAAATTGAAACGATAAGCGTAATACCAAACTGCTCATAGAAAACACCTGTAGGGCCAGTAATAAAAGTTACCGGAATAAATACCGCTGCCATTACTAAAGTAATCGAAACGATCGCTCCAGAGATCTCGTGCATGGCATCTATAGTTGCTTTTTGAGCATCTTTGGCACCTTCATCAATTTTGGCGTGTACAGCCTCTACGACAACAATCGCATCATCCACTACAATACCAATGGCAAGTACGAGGGCGAAAAGCGTTAAGAGGTTAATCGAGTATCCAAACAGGTTAAGGAAAAAGAATGTACCCAGGATCGATACCGGTACTGCAATCGCAGGAATAAGTGTCGATCTAAAATCCTGAAGGAAAATAAATACTACAACGAATACTAAAATAAAGGCTTCAAAAAGTGTATGAACTACTTTGTCGATAGAAGCATTAAGGAATTCGTTAGTGTCAAATGGTATAAAAACATCCATTCCTTCTGGGAAGTCCTTTTTCAGTTCTTCCATTCTGGATTTAATGTTTTCAATAATTTCCTGTGCGTTAGATCCTTTTGTTTGGTAGATCGCCATACTCACACTAGGATGCCCTAATGTTCTGGAACTTACCTGGTAATTTTGTGCGTCTAACTGAATCTCAGCAACATCTTTAAGTCTTAAAAATTCACCATTACCAAGAGCTTTGATGATGATATCTTCATATTGGCCTTCTTCTTTATAACGACCTGGATATTTGATCGTATAAGAAAAAGTTTCTCCACTGTTTTGACCAAGTGTACCAGCCGCCGCTTCTAAACTCTGTTCGTTTAGTGCTGCGGTTACATCTGAAGGTACAAGATCGTAGTTTGCAAGTTTATTTGGATCTAGCCAAATTCTCATCGCGTAATCCTGACGAGAAAATACGTTCACATCACCAACTCCATTTACCCTTTTAAATTCAGGTACAACATTAATGTTAAGGTAGTTGTTAATGTATGTAGCATCATAATCTGGGTTTTCAGAATAAAAAGACAAGAACATTAAAGAACTGGTCTGTCTTTTCTGAGTTACCACCCCTGCCTGGGTTACCTCCTGCGGAAGTAATGGATTGGCTAATGCTACACGGTTTTGTACGTTTACCGCATCAATATCTGGATCTGTTTCCTGATCAAAATAAACGGTGATCTCAGCAGTACCATTGTTGGTAGCTGTAGAAGTAATGTAGGTCATCCCCTCAACCCCGTTAATCTGTTCTTCAATAGGGATAATTACACTCTCCAAAATCGTTTCAGCACTGGCACCTGTGTAATTTGCGGTTACCTGTACGGTAGGTGGAGCAATATCTGGATACTGCTCTACGGGTAAATTGCTAAGCCCAAGAACCCCCAAAATAACAATGATAATAGATATCACTGTAGAGAGGACGGGCCTTTCTATAAATGTTTTAAGCATTGTCTTGTTATCTAAGGATTATTGAAATAATTGATCTACCGGTTTAGCAATACTATCAAAAGCAACTTCTTGTGGCTGGATCTCTGCGCCTGGACGTAGTTTCCCGGCACCTTTAGCTACAATTTTGTCACCTTTTTGTAAACCAGATTCTATAACATACAGGTTTCCAATAGCTGCTTTGGTTTCTATCGCAGCAGAAGATACTTTGTTTCCTTCGCCAACTTTATATGCTAATACTTTTCCTTGTTGTTCGAAAGTTGAGTTTTGTGGTACTACCGTTGCATCTTCGTAAGTCACCGGGATTTTGATCGTACCACTGTTACCGTTGGTAATAAGTTGATTAGGATTATCGAAGATCGCTCTAAAGCTCACCGTACCTGTATTTTGATTTACTTGTCCCGTTACGGTCTGGATCTTACCTTTCTCTTCGTAAGTAGCTCCGTTAGTTAATACCAAAGAAACTTCAGGGAAGTTATCTACTTTTTCCTGGCGGTTTTCACCCTCAGTAGATTGGATAAAGTTTAGATAATCAGATTCGTTCATCGAGAAATAAGCATATACTTTCTCAATATCAGATACCGTAGTAAGTGGGGTCGTATCGTTTGGTCCTACAAGTGTTCCCTGTCTTAATCGGATTGAACCAACATAACCATCTACCGGGCTTTTTACTGTCGCATAACCAATACTAGCGCTAATACTTTCGTATTGACTTTTAGCCTGTTCTAACTGTGCTCTTGCAGTTTCTAACTGCACTTCACTAATAATGTCTTTTTCTACTAGTGGAGCTAAACGATCTACTTCTACTTGTGCGGCATTAACGCTTGCTTTTGCAGCATTTGCATCCTGGGTTAGCGATTGGGTTTCTAGTTTAAAAAGTGGCTGTCCTTTACGAACTTTTTCACCTTCGTCTACCAAAACCTCCTGGATGTATCCCTGTACTTTAGCGCGTACATCACTGTTTACGATACCTTCGATTCTTGTAGGATACGAGTTGTATCCCGTTACCGTTTTAGTGGTAATTGTTACCACAGGTAAAGGCATTGCCTGTTGCTGTGCCTGTGCCTGCTGCTGGTTAGACTTATCATCTCCGCAAGAAATGAGCATAAGAACTCCAGCGGCAAGACCAATATAAGTTTTAATTGTTCTCATTATTAAATAATTAGGGGTAAGGATTATTAGATTTCTATTTTAGACATTTTGTTTATTACGCTCTCAATATTCACTTTTTGAGATTCTAAATACTCTCTGAACAACAATGCGATTTGCCCTGTGTTCTGAAACTTCTGAGTATTATTTGTTTTGTTGAAGTTTATGATCTTATCAATCAATTTAATTTCTTCAGTGATGTTTACATGATACTCTTCGAGTGTATTTTTTAAATAATAGGTACTGGCTCGAAAATATCTTTTACGATCACCGGGTTTTGTAAAATATTCTACTTTTTTAAGTTGTAAAAGATGATTTAAATGAGTAGAAACAGAGCTTTTACTGGCCTTTGTGATCGATAAGATCTCATCGAAAGTGTGCCCGTCTTTAGGTGATAGAATCATTATAGCATAGATTCTTGCAGCCAAAGGCGCTAATTGATGCACCTGTTCAAATCGCACTCCTATCTCCTCGATCAACTTCCCTTTTTCTTCTGAACAACAATTCATGATTCAAAATTTAGAAGTGCAAAGGTATGATTGGTTCGGAAACTACCGAACTAAATAAACTTAAAAAAAAGTTAATTATTTTCTAGCGCGTAGAAAATCGAATTCATTGCTCTTCAAAAGGAACCCAATACGTATTACACTGCGATATTGATCGTACTCAATAAGATTTTCGTCGTAACCGGTAAACCATTCTAATACGATAAATTGGTTAACGCTATTAAAAGGATTGTATAAAATTCTTGGTCTCGCAGCACCTTTCCAGTCTAATGAAAGTCCTTTTTGAAGCATCAATTGCGCATAAAGTCTATTTGGGATAAACTCATAATCAAAATTTAACTGACCGTATCCAGAGTAATCCATAAGGTCTGGATTACTCTCTTTGTAGTAAAAAGGCAGCCAGGCTTTCACTCCTGCCACAAGTTTTTTAGAAATTGCCCGGTGATATTCTAAAGAAACAAAATTCCAGCTACGAGAATAGATACTGTCTCGACCATTCGATTCGTGCTCTAAAGCCAGTGTTGCTAAAGAATTTACCCTGTTATCTTTGTCGTAGAAATATTTGGAATACGCAATTCCAGGATTAAAATTTATTTCCTCAAAAGGGCTGGAAAATTCGTAGATGTTCCAGAAAGCCTTTTGGGTGTATTTCAAAAATAAATAAGAATCCTGGGGCACTTTTTTTCTAAAAAGTAATTGCTTAAAACTTACCTGGTATTTAGCATCTGCAGTTTTTTTGCTAATCCCAGTATGCGTAGGAACTCCGGTAATAAAATAATTGTCTTTATGAATGGTAAAAGATGGAATCGTCTTTACACTATCCTGTAATTCTTCTTTTGTAAGTCTTTGTGCATAAACAGGTTTAAGTAGAAAACAGAAAGTAAATAAAGCAAAGAGGATTTTCATCAAAATAGAATTCAGTTGTTGAGGTTGACTTTAAAAAATAACAGTAAAAACCGATTTTTGAAAGTTTTAGAACCAGTTTTGCAAATTTAGGGCTTCGATTTTATTTATAGATTGGTTTAACAAATAAAAAAGCCCTGAAAAAAACAGGGCTTAAATCTATATTTTTAAGCTGAAATTATTCGCCGTAAATACCAATTTTTAGCTCACCCTTTTTATTCATGGTAGCGCGGTACATCCCGGCAGTATTAAATTCCATCGCTACATTACCATCATGATCTATGGCAATGATTCCGCCATCGCCGCCCATTTCTGGTACTTTTTTCTGAATAACCTCAGCAGCAGCTTCCTGTAAGCTCAATCCTTTATATTCCATTAATGCTGAAATATCGTAAGCTACCACGCCACGAATAAAAAATTCTCCCCATCCGGTAGAAGATACCGCACAGGTTGCATTGTTAGCGTAAGTCCCGGCACCGATAATGGGAGAATCGCCAATTCTATTCCATTTTTTATTGGTCATCCCGCCGGTAGAAGTTCCCGCTGCAAGATTGCCATTTTTATCTAAAGCAGCACAACCTACAGTTCCAAACTTCGAATCTTTTATAAAACTATCGTAATTGGCAGCTGTTTTATTTCCTGCTTTTTCGACTTCACGCTCTTTTACACGTTGTAAACTTTTAAATCGATTTTCGGTATAAAAGTAGCTAGGATCAACGATTTCTAGTCCGCGTTGCGCGGCAAATTTTTCAGCTCCTTTCCCGGCAAGCAATACATGTTCAGAGTTTTCCATTACTTCATACGCCAGGTTGATTGGATTTTTTACATTCGAAACTCCGGCAACAGCACCGGCATTTAAAGTTTCACCATCCATGATCGAAGCATCCAGCTGGTTGGTTTCGTCATTTGCAAAAACCGCCCCTTTAGCCGAATTGAACAAAGGAGAATCTTCCATCACATTTATAGTTCGTTGTACTGCTTCGATCGCTGTCCCGCCATTTGCTAAAATTTCGTGACCTGTTCTTATGGCTTCTTCAAGTTTTACTTTGTAAGCTTTTTCCAGAGAATCGGTCATGTTTTTTTTGAGGATCGTACCGGCACCACCATGAATTACAATCCCAAAATTAGGAATACTGTCATTTGTATTTTCGGTTGCGTTTTCTTCGGAAGTTGAAGAAGTAGCACTTTCTTTTTCTGAAGTTTCTCCGCAAGAAATAAAGGCGAAAATGCTAAATAGAAGGAGTAGTTTTTTCATCGAATATTAGAGTTTAGATGGCCTGAAGTTATATAAATTAATTGAAATGTTTAAAACTGCGTTAGTGATAGCAGTGAAAAGCCCGTAAAGCGCCTTTTTTGGCGCTGCGGACTTGCAACGAATAGCACGGTGGCCAAAAAAACGCAGTGATTTTGGCCAAACGCCCTAATTTGTATAATACAATATACACTTATAGGATTTCTAAAAATCATCCTGAAATCGCCCAATCTTAGCCATAGTAAAGCGCCAGATATTTAACGAATCTTGGGTTTCTTTTGTTCATATTGTGTAATTTTAGATTCAAAAATTAAATTATGGCTGTAGCTAAACCTTTTAATCTTACCAAGTGGATCGAAGAGAACCGCGATACTTTGAAACCACCGGTTGGAAACCGAAATTTATACAGAGAGGCAGAGGATTATATCGTGATGATCGTTGCCGGGCCAAATGCCAGAAAGGATTATCATTATAACGAAACTGAAGAATTATTTTACCAGCTGGAAGGGAATATCGAAGTTCATATTCAGGATGAAGGTGTGAAAAAAACCATGAAATTGGGGCCTGGAGATATGTATTTGAATCCGGCTAAAGTGCCACATTCACCGGTTCGTCACGAAAATTCTTTAGGATTAGTGGTAGAGCGCAAACGAGTGGATTTGCCGGGTGAAGATGGCTTGTTATGGTTTTGTGATCATTGTAATCATAAATTGCACGAAGTTTATTTTCCACTAGAAGATATCGAAAAAGACTTTTTAAAACACTTTAAAGACTTTTATGCTAGTGAAGACTTAAGAACCTGTGATAATTGTGGAGAGGTAATGCCAACCGATCCTCGTTTTGTGGCAGACGAAGATTAAGCTTTTGAGCAAACAAACCACACGCACATAAAAATGAGTCAGATCGCAAAAGATTTTGGAATTGATAAAGCCTTAGAAGAATTAGGGCTGCAAGATATAAACAACGGAACTTCGACAGGAAAAGATTTCTTTTCTGGCGGAGAAATGATCGAATCTTACTCTCCGGTTGATGGAGCTTTAATAGGAAAAGTAAAAGCCACCACATCTGAAGATTACGAAAAAGTGATCACTAAGGCAACCGAAGGCTTTAAAGAATGGCGAACAATGCCGGCTCCGCAACGAGGTGAAATTGTTAGAAAATTTAATGATGAGTTACGTCGATTAAAAGAACCGCTGGGAAAACTGGTTTCTTACGAAATGGGAAAATCATATCAGGAAGGTTTAGGCGAAGTTCAGGAGATGATTGATATATGTGACTTTGCGGTAGGATTATCACGACAATTACACGGTTTAACAATGCATTCTGAACGTCCCGGACACAGAATGTACGAACAATACCATCCATTAGGAGTTGTGGGGATTATTTCAGCATTTAACTTTCCGGTGGCAGTTTGGTCGTGGAATACTGCTTTGGCTTGGGTTTGTGGCGATGCTTGTATCTGGAAAGGTTCAGAGAAAACTCCGCTTACCTCGGTAGCTTGCCAGAATATCGCTGCTCGTGTGTTTTCTGAAAACGGAGTGCCAGAAGGTATTTCCTGCTTGATCACCGGCGATTATAAAGTAGGTGAGTTAATGACCAAAGATGAGCGAATTCCGCTAATTTCTGCAACGGGTTCTACCAGAATGGGAAAAACCGTAGCGAAAGAAGTGGCCGGTCGTTTAGGAAAATCATTGTTAGAATTAGGTGGAAATAACGCCATTATCGTTACTCCAGATGCGAATATTAAAAATACGGTGATCGGTGCGGTTTTTGGCGCGGTAGGAACTTGCGGGCAACGTTGTACGTCCACCCGAAGATTAATTGTACACGAAGATGTTTACGATAAAGTGAAAAATGCGATCGTAGATGCTTATAAGCAAATTAAGATCGGGAATCCGTTAGATGAAAATAATCACGTTGGACCGTTAATCGATAAAGATGCGGTAAAAAATTACCAGGCTGCTTTAGAAAAAGTGGTTGAAGAAGGCGGAAAAGTTTTAGTAGAAGGTGGCGTTTTAGAAGGTGAAGGTTACGAAAGCGGTTGCTATGTAAAACCTGCAATTGCTGAAGCCGAAAATCATTTTGAGATCGTACAACACGAAACTTTTGCACCGGTACTTTATATTATGAAGTATAAAGGTGATGTTGGGAATGCGCTAGAATTACAGAACGGTGTTCGGCAGGGACTTTCTTCGGCGATTATGACGAATAATTTACGAGAAGCCGAGCGTTTCTTATCGGTTGAAGGTTCAGATTGTGGTATTGCCAATGTAAATATTGGAACTTCAGGAGCTGAAATTGGTGGCGCTTTTGGTGGTGAGAAAGAAACCGGTGGCGGTCGTGAATCTGGATCTGATGCCTGGAAAGTCTATATGCGCAGACAAACCAATACGATCAATTACACGACAGAATTACCTTTAGCACAGGGAATCAAATTTGATTTATAGCGCAAAAAACTAGTGCTTAAATTATACAATATCAACCTCGTAGTTTTTCTAAAATTACGAGGTTTTATTTTTAAGTTCTGTTTGTTTCCTAAACTCTTTTGGTGATCGATGCACGATTTGTTGGAAAGCATAACTAAATGCTGAAAGGCTGTTGTAACCGCAGCTGTAGGCAATTTCAGTGATCGAAAGATCGGTTTGCAAGAGCATTTCCATACTTTTAATGGTACGCGAAAGTTTTACGTATTGTAAAAATGAAGTTTCCATATTTCCCTGAAACAAACGTGAAAGTGTGCGAGAACTTTGTCCAAATTCTTCAGCGATCTGACCTAAATATAATGGCTGATCGATATGTTGATGAATGTATTTTAAGATAGGTCGCAAAGTTTCATTTTCGGTCGTAGGCAAAACGATGGGCAAAGGATTTTCAGCAGCATCTAACACAATATTTTTTAGCGCTAATAAAAATTCTAACTGAGTTTTGTCTTTTTGAGTAACATCTCCGCGCCACTTTTCAGTATAATAGATCATTTCCATCAAAAGATCGGTGACGGGAAAAATGCCGCCGCGTTCCTGTAATTTATGGTCTTTCGGGATCACCCATTTTGGGAAGAAAATATTCCGAACAAATTTTACTGAAGTCCGTGAAATCACGTTGTGTTCTCGCCCTGCCGGAATCCAGATAAAATGCCTTGCCGGGAAAAAATAGGATTTGTTCCGCGTATTTAAAAAAGCAACGCCACCTTCTACATAGCTCATTTGGTGTTTATTGTGGCTGTGCATTGGCAATTGCTCTTCAATTTTAGTGTGATGCACAAAAAAGCTATCAGGATCACGTTTTACTTTCTCTAAAAATGGATGCATTGCTAGATGACTTCAGAAATTAACATTGGCTGAAATTATAAAATATTTGTCTAAGTTTTGAAAATAAGACTTGAAGATATGGCAGAAATTTGCAAAATGAAATTTAAAGAAGTGAACGACAGAATTATAAAACTTACTTTAAGTCTCTTTTTGTTGAATTTTAGTCAGTTGGCAGTCGCACAGGTCACTCAGGATAGCATTCCGCTAAGTCTTGAAGAAGCCTGGAATCGCGCTAACACCTACAGCAAAGAGATTCGGTTAAGAGGTTTTGATACAGAAATAGGTAAGGAGAACGTAATCGACGCTAAGCGTCAACGTTTACCGCACGTAGAAGTAGAAGGGAGTTATGGGCAGCTTTCTAATATCCCAATTTTTGTTGATGGAATTAGAAATGATGCCGAATACATTCATTTAGAAGATCACACAACATATAACGCCGGAGTACAGGCGTATTTCAATATTTACAACGGAAATAAAACTAATCTCCAGATTTCTGAAGCGGAAACGCGACAGGAATTATTAACGTATCTGGAAGAAGAAACCGCGTCTGCTATTCATTACCGTGTAGCTGAAGCTTATTTAGATATGCAGCGTTCGATGGAATTTAAGCAGTTAATTCTTCAGAATATTGAGCGAAATGAAAAGCGTCTAGACCAGATCACGAAATTGTATGATAATGGCGTAGTTTTAAAAAGTGACCTTTTGCGTGCAAAACTTCAGCTTTCAAGACAGCAAACCAATTTGTTGGAGATGAAAAATAATGTAGAGTTGGCTACGCAATCGCTAAACATTCTGGTAGGTTTTGAAGATGAACAGCCTATAAAACCTGTAGATAGCATTCAGGTGAATATGCTAAAAGCCGAACAAACTTATCGAGATTATGTAAATGATGCGCTGGAAGTTTCGCCAAGATCCAGAATTGCTGAAAAGCAGATCGAAATGCGCGAACTTCAGGAAGAAGAATTAAAAGCCGATAAGTTACCAAGAATAGGATTGTTTGGAGATTATACTTATTCGTATCCGCAAATTCAGTTGTATCCTTACGAAACAGCTCCATATCTTTTGGGAATTGCCGGGATACAGTTAACCTACGATCTTTCAGCTTTGTATCACGATAAACACAAAGAAGAAGCTGCAAAAATAGCGGTAGAGCGTCAAAAATTAGAGCAGCAAAATACCGAAGATCAGCTTCGAAAAGGCGTAAAAGCTTCCTATAAACATTTACAGGAAGACCTGGAGAAAATTGAAATTGCGAAGATGAATATCGACCAGGCGCAGGAAAGTTACCGAATCGTGAACCAAACTTATTTCAATCAGCTTTCCTTACTTACAGATCTTTTAGAAGCAGATACGCAATTATTGCAGGCGAAATTCGAATTGGTAAACAATAGAATTTCAGCAAGATTACACTACTACCAACTACTAAAAATAACAGGCGAATTATAATGAGCGATAAAATTAAGAAATACGAAAATATAGATAAGGCAGCAGTAAAAACAACATATATCGTTGCACTAATCGTGTTGCTGGCGCTTATCATTTGGGGCGTGTTTGCATTAGTCAATTTTTGGAAATACGAACAAACCAACGATGCGCAGGTTAAAGAATATATTAACCCGATTTTGAGCAGATCTAATGGATACGTTCAGGAAATTAGGTATAGCGATCATCAAAAAGTAGCGAAAGGCGATACGCTAATCGTTTTAGATAAAGATGAAGCGAATGTTAACCTACAAGAAGCCGAAGCTGCTTTAGCTTCCGCAGAAGCACAACTAAAAGTTTTAGAAAGCAATGTGGGAACTGCGAGCAGTAACGCCAGTGTGAGCGAGGCAAAAATTAGTGCTGCAGAAGCCGAATTATGGCAACAGCAGCAGGAATTTAACCGTTACAAGAAGTTGTTAGAAGGTGAAGCGGTTACTCAACAACAATTCGAAAATGTAAAAACCAGGTTAGAAGTTGCAAAATCGAATGTTGAAGCAATTAAAAACACCTACGATGCTTCGCAGGGAAGAACCCGAGATGTAAACGCACAGATCGCGGTGGCGAAAGCTAATATTCAGCAGCGAAAATCAACTTTAGAGCGTGTAAAACTGGATATGAAATATTCGGTGATCGTAGCACCTTCAGACGGTTATATGGGAAAAAAGAATTTGCAGGAAGGCCAATATGTTCAAAAAGGGCAAACCATTGGTTTTATTGTAGATCAAAACCAGGGAAAATGGATCGTTGCTAATTTTGAAGAAACGCAGATCGCGAAAATGCAGGAAGGTCAGGAAGCGACCATCACGGTAGATGCGTATCCCGATGAAACCTTCCACGGAAAAATAGAATCACTTTCGCCGGCAACAGGATCTGAATTTTCTTTGTTACCAACCAATAACGCCACCGGAAACTTTGTAAAGATAACGCAGCGTTTCCCGGTAAGAATTCTGTTTACAGACGAGGCTTCAAAATTGCAAAAACTTCGTGCAGGGATGAATGCTGAGGTTTTTGTACCAAAATCTTAAGTTATGCCGAGTGCAAAAAATAGTGATGTTTTTAAAAGCTGGGTGCCAGATTGGTTAATTTTAGTAGGCATTTTTTTATTTCTTTTTCCGATTGCTTCGGTATTGGGGATTTATATGGCTGGGATCAATAGCGCTGCAAGTTATTACGGGATCGATGCGATCGATGTTCGTCTGTCTGTGGTGATCTTTTACCTGGCGATCGTTTGTGCTTTCCCGATAGAAAAACATTTTTTTAATCGATTTTCATCGAGGCCATATTTGGTGGGATGCGCATTAATTTACGTGGCGATCAACCTCATTTTATATTCTACAAGTAGTTTTGCGGTCTTATTGATACTGCGATTTCTTGGCGGTGTGTTATCGCTAAGTTTTATCGGGATAAGTTTTAGTATGATCTTTAGGCAATTTCACGCGCAACGTAGTCGGGTTTTGGGATACGCAACCTTGTATTCTTCATTATTTGCAACGGCGCCATTAGCGCAGATCCTAGATGCTTATGTGTTTACTGAATATGATTTCAACACGATTTTCTTGGTAAAGATATATGCTTTGATTCCGGGATTATTATTGTTTTTATTTCTGCTGAAGCCAAAGATCGATCTTCGTCCAGAAGGGAAAATTCCGTTTAAAAATGTAGACTGGAAGAGTTTTGTATTGTTGGCAACTCCGCTAATCTTGATCGCTTATATTTTATTGTACGGTCAATATTATCACTGGTTTAAAAGTATAAGAATCACATTTTGTATGATCGCATTTGTATTTTTTACGATGCTTTTTGTGATAAGACAATTAAAACTGAAAGAGCCTTATATCGATCTTGGTGTTTTTAAAACCAGAAATTTTAGGATCGGGATGTTATTGCTTATCGCTTTTTATTTTGCAAAAGGTGATACTAGCGCGCTCTATGGTTTCTTCGGAAATAGTGTGAATTTAGATATGTATAATCAAGGTTATGTGATGCTGATCAATGCCGTGGGGATTATTGTTGGCGCTGCTTTATCCGCTAGATTTATTCTGGCTAAAATGAATATTAGGCTAATTTGGATCACTGGGTTTGGTGCCTTGCTAGCTTATCATTTGCTGAGTTTAAATGTGCTTGCCAATCAGGCTGAAATGAGTGATCTTTTGCTGCCTTTATTTTTACAGGGTTTTGGTAACGGAAGTTTAATTTTATCGATCGTAATGTTTTATGTGACCGCCGTACCGCCAAACATAGGATTTTCCGCATCGGTCACCGGTGTCGCGTTTCGGTTTTTTACGTTTACTGCAAGTATGGCACTAGTTTCGTTTATGAGTTTGCATCAACAAAAAGTGCATCAACAATCTTTTGCTGAACATCTAACAGCCGATAATCCTATTGCAATGCAACATATTGCTGAATACTCGCAGGCTTTACAACAAGAAGGAAATCTGTTTGAATCGCCTAATGCATCAAATGCGTTGCTAAGTCGTGAAGTTGCCAAGCAAACCAATTTGATGTTTGTTAGAGATTACTTTATTTATATGAGTGTCTTTATAGTTTTGGTAATGCTTGCGATCGCATTAATTCCGCATTTTCATTACCACATCAGAAAAATAGGAGCAAAGCTGATTCCCGTTTAAGTTCTTTGTGCTTTAAATCCGAATAATTTTCAAAATTCCGGTTTTCGATCTTTAGGTCTCCCCAAGCTTAATGATCGAAACCGGAATTATTTTTTTTGGTTGTTTTTATTACTAAATATGATATTCCAATGACTGCAATGATTAGGCATAAAGGGGAATAAAATACGTTATCCAAATTTGCGAATTCAGTTCCTTTAACTTGCTTGAAAAAGCCAATAAATCTAAAATCACCTATTGATCTTATCAAAAAAATAATAGGTATTATCCAAAGTAAAAGTTTTCGAATAGAACCTAAAAATTTGTTTTTTAGTGATGTCTCAGAAAAGTAGTAAAGAAAGCCAAAAAGCAGTAATAATGATCCAATTGCTATACAATCAACTGTACTTGGTTGGAGAATTTTGATTCCTTGTTCGTTACTCGGTATTGCGCTTTCGAAACCCCATTTCCCGCCAAGTGCCCAATAAAAATGAATGATTGAAAGAGTGAAAAATATAATTGTCAATATTCTGGCAAGTATGCTTTTCATTTTCTTTCAGTTGATGCAAATTTCAGAAAAGATTACTTGGTTTTCTTTACGTATTGGGTAAGGATCACGATATGCTGTCCTTCAACACGACCTTCAATTTGTTCAGCGTTATCCCAAACCAATGAAATACGATGAACAGCTGTACCACGTTTTGCCGTAAAATTTGCGCCTTTTACATCCAGATCTTTGATAAGTACAACCGAGTCGCCATCTGCCAAAATGTTTCCGTTACTGTCTTTATGGATAATTTTTTCAGCTTCATCTTCGGTTTCTTCAGTAGATTTTGCCCAGGCTAAAGCTTCTTCATCCAGATACATCATATCTAATAAATCCTGCGGCCAGCCTTCGCTGCGTAAGCGATTCAGCATTCGTCAGGCAACGATTTGCACCGGTAAATGTTCGCTCCACATACTCTCGTTTAAACAACGCCAGTGATTAGGATCTACTTTTTCTGGATCTTCGATTTGGTCAACACAATTCTTACAAGCATAGATCGAATCGTCTAAAGTACCTTGTATTATACTGAAATAGGTTGACCATTTTTGATTCAATTTTCGACAGATTAAATGGTCAATAGTTCTAAATTTTGTTTATTCCTTTTGTAGGAATGATATTCTATATTTCTATTCAAATGAACAAAGTTAGGGGTGTTCAACTTGAGGCTAAAATGCGGTCTTTTGTTGTTGTAAATCTCAACAGCTCTTTTGACCATCTTCTTCGCTAAGTTAGTATTTTTTATAGTTCGTTTTAAATCATATTCATATTTAAGCGTTCTGTTGATTCTCTCAGCCACGGCGTTCTCGTATGGATCGTACTTCTCGGTCATACTCATTACTATTCCATGATCCTCAGCAAAGCCTGTATATAGCGGGTTGCAGTACTGAATTCCACGATCTGAGTGGTGGATGAGTTTCTGATTTTTGTATTTTCTGTTTTTAATGGCCATTCTAAGGGCATCGACGCAAATTGATGTCTTCATATGACTTGCTAATTTATAACCCATAATTTGCTTAGAATAGGCATCTGTAACCAATGCCAGGTAGCTGTGTCCGTTCTGCGTTTTGATATAGGTAATATCGCTTACCCAAAGTTGTTCCGGCCTGGTTGGAACTTTGTCTTTTACGAGGTTCTTGTATTTAAAGAATCGATGTTTTGAATCGGTTGTGATATGGAACCGCTTTAATTTAGGCACGAGCAGGTTATTCATCCGCATTACACGATAGAATTTATCTCTTCCTATTTTAATACCGAGTCGGTTCATATCATTCTTTAATTCTTTATAGAGTTTAATCCCACCGGTACGCATTCCATACTTATTTCGGTACTCTTTTATAAGCCGAATGATCAGCTGTTGCTGAACTTGTCTGGTCTTGTGAGATCTTAATCGTTTGTAAAAAGCTTGTTTAGAAATCCCAAAACATTGGATCAACCATTTTCTTTTGAACGGTTTAGTTTCTTTTTTTCGATCTCGTCTGCTAATGTTTTGGGCAATGACTTTTTTGCCATATCAACACCTGTAATAAGTTCCATGTCAGCAATAATGTCTTGTTGGAAGTCTTTGACAAATTCCAGTTCCTCTATTTTTTCTTTGAGTTTTTTGATTTCATCTTTCTTGCTCATCCCTTGTTTCTTTTGTTCTAAAGTACTGTATTTTTTCAACCAGTAATAGATGGAAGCTCTGGAAACTTGATATTTATCGGAAGCATGATTGATAGAGATCTGTGCATTTTGAATCTGATCAATGATCAGGAGCTTGAGATCGTAACCTACTTTTTTGTAGGAATTTTTTTGACAGTGTTGATTTTGTTCTTTCATTAGGTATAGTACTAAAAGGTTTAATTTTTAGTCAACCTATTTCAGGAAAGTACGCCTTCAGAAGTTGGCGGTACCTGATAGATCTGTAAGTCGTGTTCGTAACCACATAATTCACATTTGTTGCCACTACGGTCTGTTAATCGTTTTTCAAGTACGCTCATTTTCTAAAAATTTCTGCAAAAATACATTTTATTCTAGCTTATAAGCGGGAATATCACACTTTGTTAAAATTAGAGCTTTTTAGCATTGATTTTTTTGAAGAATTCGGTTCGATAGGTGTCGCCCAGCGGAAGGTCTTTTCTGTTTATCCAAACCTCAAAATTGTCGGTTTTTTCGATCTTATTCAAGGCTACGATGTAAGATTTATGAATTTTAATGAAGTTTTCTTCAGGTAAACTCTGCTGAATCTTTTTCAAAGTATTGTAAGTCACTAATTGCTCTTTTTCAGTATGAATTACCACGTAATTTTTGATACTTTCAGCATAAAGAATATCATCTAACTTCACTTTTTGAAAGCGATTTTTTCCATCGGTCTTTACGAAAAAATAGTCCTCAGAATCTATAATTTCGGGTTGTATTTCCGTAGAAATTTTCTTTTTACTTTTTCGACAGCTTCGATAAATCTTGGGAATGCGATAGGTTTTAGCAAATAATCTATCGCATTGACCTGAAATCCTTCTACAGCAAATTGTGCGTAAGCCGTTGTAAAGACGATATTGGTTGTTTCGCCGATCATTTTTGAAAGTTGAATTCCCGTAAGATCGGGCATTTGAATATCCAGAAAAACCAGCTGAGGTTCGTGTTCTTTTATGAGATCTAAACCTGCTAGAGCATCGGTGGCTGAAGCAATAAGTTCTATGCCTTTAATTTTGCCAACAAAAGTTTCCAGCACTTTAATTGCCGGCGGCTCGTCGTCGATAATGATACATTTTATAGTTTCTGCCATTATTTTAGAGGAAATTGAAGGTTTACAAAATAACGATCGTCTTTGCTGAAATGTTCTAAACTATAGTTTTTGCCGAAAAGCAAAGCGAGGCGCTGCTCGATATTCTTGTACCCAATACCAGATTCATCATAATTCTCCTGAGATTTAAAATAGTTTTCAACCTTAAAATGAAGCTGATTTTTATCGATTTTCAATAGGATATTTACAGGTTTTTCCGACTGATTCAAAATGCCGTGTTTAAAAGCATTTTCTACAAAATGAATTAAAAGTAAAGCTGGGATTTTCTCGCTCCCCACCTGATCTGGAAAACTGGTTTTTATAAAAAGCTGATTCGAAAATCGTCGCTGAAATAGATTAATATAATTATTTATAAAATGAATTTCGTCCTTCAGTAACACGTATTCACCTTCATTCTCATAGGTGATATAGCGCAGCATTTCAGACAATTTTAAAATATCATCACTAAGTTTTTCGTCTACCACCAAGGCATCAGCATAAAAACTATTGAGGGTGTTGAATAAAAAATGCGGACTCAATTGCGACTTTAAAACCTGAAGTTCGGCCTGTTTTTTTCCTAAACTCAGCTCACTAATCTTTTGATTAATACTGAACTGATATTTCACGAAATAAAAGATCAAACTCAGTAAAAATATCCTAATCGCGTAGTACGAATTATCAAAAATATAGAATAGCGGTTTGCGCGAATTAGGATAATAATTGTGCTCACCGGTGATTGTGTATAAGATCACTTCTTCTAATAAATAGCGTATTCCGGCGAAATAAAGCAAACTAAAAATGAGCCCTAAGAACAGCAATCCCCATTTTTTTTGCGGAATCGTTTTGGGGGCGATAAAACTATATACCAGGTAAAACAAACTCACTTGCAAAATTGTGAATTCCAGGTCGCGCAAATTAAATTTTGTAAAACCCTGAAGCACAATTTCTGCAAACACGTCCATTGCAAAAAAGAGCAACCAAAAAATAATATGATATGTGATTTCCTGCTTTTTGGTCATATTGGGTAAAGTAACTAATAAATCTTAAAGCTCATTGAATTTTACCAGGTCAAATTCTGGTGTGCACTCGTAAAGCCAGTTTAAGATTGCTACGTGGGCTGCCCCAAAGATCACCAGAATCCGGTCATCTGGAGTATGTTCAATTCTTTGGACCTTTCTAAAAATTCTAAGATTACGGTTCATCCATAACATCGAAAGTGCATCAGGACCTTCCATTTCTTCTGAAGTAAACTGTCCGCCTGATATGTATGCCCCAAAAGCGCGATCTAAAACCTTATCTGAATTCATGTATTTAAATGTTTCTAATAAGCTGTTTTGAAACGCTAAAGTGTCTTTATAGGCATAGAAATTTTTATAGCGTTTCATCATCTCATCATCTCCTCCAAAATAATGTCGGTTTGCAATACTATCCAGATACGAATTTGTATTGGAGAATTCTTTTGTTCGTGTAGTTTTATATAGTAGATCCCCACTATCCACACCATAAATTGTGTCTAGCCCAAAACGATCTGCCAATCGCATTCCAATTTGGCTTCGTTCACTAGCGTAAAGTTCAGCTTTTCCTGACTTGTATGCTTTCCAGTTTTTTATAAATTTTGAGGAATTATAAGTTTCAATCATGATCTTGGTGGGTTTAAATTTACTGATGTAGTCCAATAATTCCTGAAGTTCTTTTTGGCGTTTTTCAGAGTAAATATTGACTTTCTGATCTTCAGCAGCTTTGTGGACATCAAGCCCTGGATAATTAAAATGAAAACTCCCCACCAAAAGTACTTTTGGAACCTGCTCACCTTTCCGAAGAAATTCATCTGGATCTTTAAAATCGCTCTGCGAGAATAATTGACTAGAAATAAAACTGATTAAAATTGAAATAAGAATACTTTTCATAACTGTTCGTTGTTTGATTTGCCTCAAAGCTATAAAGCCTCTTCCTTTTTATTTTTGAGAAAAAACAAACCCCCAACTTTATAGGATGAAATTGGCGAATTATACAATCAATTTTTCAAAGCTGATTGGTTTTCTCGATAATTGAGATTGTAAATTCTAAGCATTGCCTCGAATTATGGACTAATTTTCTAAAAAATGCTTTTTAGGTTTGCTCTAAGGTAGTTTGCTAAATTCCACGATCTGGTCGATCCAATTCGAAGTGTTTTGCAAGTAAAGATCTGGCGTGATTCCCTTGGTTTCGTATTGGTGTAAATTGTTGTTTTCATGTTTGGTTGAAAAACTAACATTAAAGCCTAAACAGTCTGTTTTTGCTGAAAAAGATTTATTTCCATAGCCATATTCCAGCATTCCGCGAGAATTTTCGCCTGCAATGATACTTCGTTTATCTTTTTTAAGCTGAAGAGCAACAAGCTCGGCTGCACTGGCGGTTTTAAAATTAATCATTACAAATATATGTTTGATATTCTCGTTTTTTTGAAGTGATTTTATAAGTGGCTCTGCCTGTTTTATAGCCCCGCCGCCATTGTTTCTTAAATCGATGATCAGGTTTTCTTTGGTTAGATTTTTAAGATGATCTTCGTAAAAAACCTGTGCTTCTTTCATCAAATTTCGGGTTCTGCTTAAGGTTTTGATACCTATATAATCAAAGTCGGTATTTATGGATGTGAAATTGAAAGTCTGTTCGTGATTTGCATGAAAATTATATTGATTGACTTTGTTCCAAAAAGTACCCTGAATTCGTCCATTTTCGATTTTAATGTTATTTTGATAAGAAAGAATTCCGTTCGCGAAAAACTCGAAGATTTCGAAGCTTCCATCTTCGGTTTCGTTGATTTTTAGCCTTATTTTTCCTTTTTTCCATCCTTCAGAAGCCGATTTTAAAGTAATTCCAAACCATAAACTATCACTTTCTTTTTTCAGGAAAATTTGATCTCTACCGGCGTGATAAATTCCGGAGATATCATCTTCAATTTTGGTGGTGTCGATAGCTTTTTTGTAGGTCGGGATATTTTCAGCAAGATCTTCTGGAACCTTAAAAACCTGGTTGTGCCGATCTTTGATAAATGAGGCATATTTTTGCAAATACCCGGCACAAAAGTATTCGTTAAGCTCATCTTGTTTAATTTCAGTGATAATTTTTTCTTTCCATTGCTGAAATTCTTGTTCTCGATTTTCTTTTTTAATCTGAATTTTATAGCTTTTTGAATGCTGAATTAATGCTGAAATCTCCTCTAATGCTGAAATACAATTACAGTCTGAATGTTGTCCAAAAGCGGTAAAACTTCCGAAGAAAAATAGCATCAGAATTAAAGATTTTTGAATGTTTTTTGAAAAAAGAATACTGTAGATGTTGATCGATATTGCCATAGTGATGAACTTAAAAAATAGAGTTTAAAAATATCGAATATTGACTTTTGATTGTTTCAAATAATTCGAAACCAGGGTTTTTCAGGATGAAACAGGGGATTTTCAAAACGAATTCTAAAATTAGCTGTGAAAAACCTATAACTTCAGTTTACGTTAAGTCTTAAAACAATGATAACTTGGATAGTCGTCTGCTATAATTTTTTTAATTTGGAGCTTCAATTAAAAAATCAACAATGAGCATTTTCAGTAAAGACACAATCGAGGAAGAGCATAAAAAGAAACAGGAAGATTTTAAGGAAGAAGATGTAGATCGCGTTCTAGAGGACGAGGAAGAAATAAAATCTAAGTTTGAAAATAAGAATGCGTTGCGCCGTTATTTTGATGATGCGCAGATATTATTTAGTTTGGTGCGTGATTATGCAAGTGGCGAATATCGGGAAATTCCGTTCAATATTGTTGCTGCGGTAGGTGCTGCTTTATTGTATGTGTTGTCGCCAATCGATCTAATTCCAGATTTTATCCCTGTAATTGGATATTTAGATGATGCTGCGGTAATTGCTTTTTGCCTTAGTTTGATCGAGAGAGATCTTGCGGCTTACAAGGTTTGGAAAGATGCGAAATCGTAAAAGATAAAAAGTGTTCAGAAAAATAAAAGTCCGCTGCGAAGCGGACTTTCTTATTTTCTAGTCGGAATTAAATAATTCCGTTATTTTCTACCCATTTAAAAGTATATTGATCTTGCGGAATTGCAATACGATCTGCAATTCTCGTCATTCTATCTGGTAATTTCATTAAATAATCACGAGCTTTTTCAGCTTCATCGGTAAGCGCTCTCATTTTATCGATCTCCCAGTAAGCATTTAGTTTCTTAAGGATTTCGATATAATCGTAAGTGGTGTAAACGCCAAGACGTTGTGCTGCATTCGAGAAATTTTCGAAAGCCTGTGCAATACCTTCACCACTTTCTCTCAAAAACTGCGCTGGCATAACGATCTTCTTTTTCATCATGTCGTGAAATGCCAACATCATTTCGCTAGGATCGTGCTCAAAAATAGTTTTCACGAATTCGCGATAGGCCATATAGTGGCGCATCTCGTCTCCTGCGATGATATTACACATTTTTCCCAGCATTTTATTTCCTTTTTTCTTAGCTAGTTGTCCCACTCTTTTGTGAGAAATATTAGTCGCTAATTCCTGGAAACTGGTATAAACGAAGTTTTTATAAGGATCTCTACCGGTACCAATATCAAAACCATCATTAATTAAATGCTGTGTTGTTTTTTCTATTTCGCGCATATTTACACGACCCGATAAATAAAGATATTTGTTTAATGTGTCACCGTGACGATTTTCTTCACCCGTCCAGTGTCTTACCCATTTAGACCAAGGGTTTTGTTCACCATCGGCACGACGTTGCTGGTCTACACCTTCTACATCCATAAGCCAGCTTTCGTAAGTTGGCAGGGCTTCTTCAGTAACCATATCTGCTACAAGTACCACCCAAAAATCATAACCTAATTCTTTTGCTTCCTCACGTAATTGTTTAACGTTCTCCAGTCCTTCTTCCCCTTGTAGATTAGGCAAAAAATCTGTTGGTTGCCAAATATCATCGACGGGAATCAGATATTGGTCAATAAAACCATCTACTTTACTTTCGATAGTTTTCATCACTTCAAGTCTTATGTTTTCTAGGGCCATTATTTTTGTATGTTACTGTAAATTAAGAATTTTTATCTTATTTACAGAGTTGTTAGCAATATAAAATGCAATAATCATGCTAGTAATTAATCTACTAATACACGGTTTGCAAATTAAAGGGAAATACATTGAATTACAAAGTGCTAAATATTTTGCGGTATTCTTTTAATTTCTTCCGTTCTCATTTGGATATAAAGTGTATACAGGATCGCTTTGCCAAACTTCCTTGGTGTTTACTTCTAGCGCAGAAATACTTCCTTTAAAAGCAGCACCGGTATCTACATTCCAAATATTGGCTTTATTTACCGGGAAAGTCTCTCCAATTCTGGTAACGGGCGTATGCCCAATAAAAATCTCTTTAAAAATCTGTAGTCGTTTAGGATAAAGATCGCTGGTTTCTTCGATAGAGGTATCTAATGCCAACGCCATTTCCCATAAAGTGCGATCCCAGTAAAAACCGGTGTCATAATATTCACTTTCCGGGCCATGTAAATTGGTAAACCCTGCATGCACAAATAGTCGATTTTGGTCGTCTACATAATAATTTTGCATTTCAGAAAAGAAACGTAAATGTTGCTCTATTTCTTCAGGAGACAGTTTTGCATAGCCATCGATGCTACTTTGCCCACCATGCATCACCCAACGATCGGTCATCGTTCCGTTTTTTAGGTATTGATGCGTAAGATCGTCATGATTTCCTCGCATAAAAATACAATCGAATTCTTTGCCAAGTTCAATTAAATAAGAAACCACTTGTGCAGATTCACTCCAGCCATCTACATAGTCTCCCAGGAAAATGATCGTATCTTCTGCAGTTATTTTTACTATATCGTGTAATAATTGTTTTAATGCTTTTAATCCCCCGTGTATATCGCCAATGGCTAGCGTTCTACCCATGCTAACTATATTTTACTTTTCTTAAAATTCGTGTACTCTCTTTATAATAATGATAGGCTTCGCTGCTGTACTTTTTTAGGAATGGTTTTGCTTCTTCCAGTTTTTCCATCGCTTCGCCGAAGCCGTTAAGGTAACAAAGCAAATAGGTTGATGGTAGGTTTTTAACATCCTTTCGCTGGTTTTTAGTAAGCGGAAGCAATTTTTTTAGACGCTCTAAAAGCATATTGTTGCTATTGTAGATATGATAAAGTGTGTTTTTGTCGAATTGTGGTGGCTCGAATACCAGTTCACTTTGGATCTCGTAAGTAGCGTTATCTTTAAAATGAATAGTGACTTCTTCTAAAGGATAATAACGATAGCTATTGGGAACACCAAGATGAACATACTCCAGGATTTTAAAACTGTTAGCATCTGAAGTGATACTTACTTCATCTAAATCTGAATAAAATAATTTTACCTGTTCGTTTATTAAAGCGATATCTACCCGACTAAAATAAAGTTCGCCTTTTGCATATTTTTTCTTTCCTGCCCAGCAAACCACAAAATATTCTTTAAAAACCTGGTAAGTAGGATTTAGTTTTTTGTGGTGATTAATAAAATCGAAAACGCCGTTTAAGGTTAATTCAATATTATTTTGTGCGTGTTTTTCGATGGAAGCAACAATTTCAGAATTTTCATTTTCAATTTTAATATCAAAATCTTTGGGCATACTTATGCTTCCGTCCCTAAGAAAGATCGATCCACCGTAATATTTCCATATATTTTTCCGCAGAGAACATATTTTTCCATTGTTCGGGCGAATAGTAACCAGTCCAACCACCAAATGATCTGGAAGATGAGGAAACGGAATATTCTCGTACATCACTTTGGGCGGATTGCTTAGATAGGCATTAATTAGATTTTGAATCTTACTGTCATCAAAAAAATCGATCCCAATAATCTCGTTATCCTCATCTCTAACCCCAATTACGATGTATGAATTGTTTTTTGGGTTAGAGTTTGCCAGTGCACAAATATGTTTTAGAAACTTCGCCTTCCCCTCTTTTTCACTAATGTTAAGTTGCAGTTTTTTATCATAAAAACTGTTTTCGTCATTATGCGCCAAAAGGTTTTTAATAAGAAGGCGTTTATTGATCATATCATTGTTTGTCTACAATAGTGCTACTTGCCTGTGCGGTACACATCACTATTAGATCTGCAATATTAACATGGTAAGGTCGTGTTACCACAAACCGAATGATATCTGCAATATCTTCTGGACGTAAAGCCTCAAAACCCTGATATACTTTTTTTGCTTTCTCGCTATCTCCTTTAAATCTTACGTCACTAAATTCGGTTTCTACAAGTCCGGGGTTTATAGCACCAACGCGAATTCCTTTGCCGTTAAGATCGATACGCATTCCCTGGTTAATCGCATCTACCGCATGTTTGCTGGCACAATACACATTTCCATTAGGATACACTTCTTTGCCTGCTGTAGAACCAATGTTTATGATATGTCCAGATTTTCTTTCGATCATTCCCGGGATTACCGCTTTGCTTACATAAAGCAAGCCTTTTACGTTAATATCCATCATTGCATCCCAATCCTCTATAGATCCGTCTTGGATTGGATCTAAGCCATGTGCGTTCCCGGCATTATTTATAAGAATATCGATATTCGAGAATTCTGGAGGTAAATTTTCAATCTTTTTAAAAACTTCATCTTTATCGCGAACATCAAAACTTAAGGTTAGCACTTCAGTTTTTTTACCTAGCTCTTCTTTCAATTCGTTTAGACGGCCTTCTCTTCTTCCGCAGATAATTAAATTAAATCCCTCTTCAGCAAAAATTCTGGCTGTTTCTTTTCCAATCCCACTTGTTGCGCCGGTGATTAGTGCAGTTTTCATTGTTAAATTTTTTTAAAGTCTAATGTACTAAAGTATTTGCAAGTAAAGGGCTTAGATGAATTAATTAGATTTTAAATCTTGTTAAAAATCGTTAATCTATATTAAAGCCGAAAATGATTTGAAAAACGATGCGTTATTTAGCCTAAATGAACCAAATCTATTTTTATGAGAAAGCAATTTTTAAATTTTAAGACCTTATTTCTAGCTGTATTTACAGGACTGGCATTAACTTCTTGTAGCGATGACGATGATTCTGGAGCTGCTGAAGGAAACGCAAGAATAGCTGTAAGAATGGTCGATGCGCCAGGAGATTACGAGGCTGTAAATATCGATGTAGAAGAAGTGCAGGTACAAACTGGAGCCGAGGACGACGAAAACGAAGCTTGGATAAGCTTAGATACTGAAGCCGGAATTTACAACCTACTTGAGCTTACCGGCGGAGTATCGCAATTATTAGCCGATGAGGAAATTGAAGCCGGATATGCCGGGCAAATTCGTTTAATTCTTGGAGATGATAATACGATCGTGCAAAATGGTGAAGAATATCCACTGGCCACTCCAAGTGCACAGCAATCGGGTTTAAAATTAAACCTTAACCAGGAATTAGAACCTGGTGAAGAATATTTTTATGTGCTGGATTTTGATGTAGATAAATCGATTGTCGAGCAGGGGAATGGTGGTTATACTTTGCGCCCGGTAATTAGAATCTCTGCGGAAGACGATGCCGGGATGATTGTTGGAGAAGTTCATCCATCAGAGTTTAGAAGTTTAGTAACGGCAACAAATGCTTCGTATAGTATTTCTGCTTATACGAATGCTGAAGGTGAATTTGCGCTTTATGGAGTGCCAGAAGGAACTTACCAGATCACTGTTGAAGCAGATCCAATCTCTGGATTAGATGAGCTAACTGTAGATAATGTTGTAGTAGACGACGATGAAACTACAGATTTGGAGACTTTGTTCCTGGAGTAAAATAAATGTTATAAGTACAGATTATCGAAAAAGGCGCTAATATTTACATTAGCGCCTTTTTTTATTTTAGTGATTTTAAGAAAGTTTCTTAAAGAAGCGCAGTTAAAGCTTAGTTCTGTCTGGTTTTAGCTGATTTTACAAGGTTTTAGAGAGAATTTTTAATAGAAATCAATAAAGCAAAGAATCTGGTTTTTATGGTTTTAAAAAATATTAATCACTGATACACAATAGAATTTAGTGCATTCCGTTAAATTTATGCTTAAAACAAATAATGTAGATTATTGAATACCCGAAAGTTTAATAATATTGAATTTGCTACGACCACTGTATGGTTGTATATTCACGTTTTAAAATCTAATTAGAATAATGACAGATAATCAATCTTCTTTAGACATCGCCAGTCTAAATGAAAAAATTGAAAGAGAAAGTGCTTTCGTTGATGTGCTAACTACAGAAATGAATAAAGTTATCGTAGGACAAAAGCACATGGTAGAACGATTACTTATAGGTTTATTAGGACAGGGACATATCCTTTTAGAAGGGGTTCCGGGACTTGCAAAAACCCTGGCAATTAATACTTTATCACAAGCTGTGCATGGATCATTTAGTCGTGTGCAGTTTACTCCAGATTTACTTCCCGCAGATGTTGTAGGTACGCTTATTTATAATATGAAGATCAATGACTTCAGTATAAAAAAAGGACCTATTTTCGCTAATTTCGTCCTTGCAGATGAGATCAACCGTGCACCTGCAAAAGTACAGTCGGCTTTACTGGAAGCGATGCAGGAAAAGCAAGTAACCATTGGAGACGAAACTTTTAAATTAGATAAGCCGTTTTTAGTAATGGCAACGCAAAACCCGGTAGAGCAGGAAGGAACTTATCCTTTACCTGAAGCACAGGTAGACCGTTTTATGCTAAAAACAGTGATCAAATATCCACAATTAGAGGAAGAGCAATTAATTATTCGTGCAAACCTTAGGGGTAGTTTCGAGAAGGTAAATCAAGTGGTGAGTATCGAGCAGATATTAAGAGCCCAACAAACGGTTCGAGAAGTGTATATGGACGAGAAGATCGAGAAATATATTCTTGATATTATTTTCGCTACACGTACGCCAGAGAAATATCGCTTAGAAGATCTAAAACCACTAATTAACTTTGGAGCTTCTCCTCGTGGTAGTATTAACCTGGCAACAGCAGCAAAATGCTATGCTTTTATCAAGAGAAGAGGATATGTGATTCCTGAAGATGTTAGAGCTGTTGTTTACGATGTTTTACGTCACAGAATAGGAATTACCTACGAAGCCGAAGCCGAGAATATAACTTCTGAAGATATTATTGGTAAGATCGTTAACGAGATCGAAGTACCATAGGTATTTGCATTTATCAATTGTAAATTATCAAAAATGCTTTGATAATTGATTATTGTTATTTGTTTATTGAAAAATATGGATACCAAAGAGTTACTTAAGAAAGTTCGTAAGATCGAAATAAAAACCCGTCGCCTTAGTGATCATATCTTTGGCGGTGAATATCATTCTACCTTTAAAGGAAGGGGAATGACCTTTAGCGAGGTGCGCCAATATCAATTTGGTGACGATGTTCGTAATATCGATTGGAATGTTACAGCACGTTATAGCGAGCCTTTTGTTAAAGTTTTTGAAGAAGAACGAGAGCTTACCATGATGCTGGTAGTAGATGTTTCAGGATCAGAATTTTTTGGAACTCAAAATCAGTTTAAAAAAGAAGTGATTACTGAAATTGCGGCGACATTGGCATTTTCAGCAACACAAAATAACGACAAGATTGGTTTGCTAATGTTTTCAGACCAGGTAGAAAATTATATTCCGCCTAAAAAAGGAAAATCTCATGTTCTAAGAATTATACGAGAATTGTTAGAATTTCAGCCAAAAAGTAAGAAAACCGATATTTCATTGGGCTTAAAATATTTATCGAATGTGATGAAGAAAAAAGCCATTGTTTTTGTGTTATCAGATTTTATGGGCGACGACTATCAGCAAACGCTTAAGATCACCGGTAATCGTCATGATGTTACCGGAATACGAGTATACGACCAGCGTGAAAAGGAAATTCCTAATATTGGTTTGGTACAAATGTTGGATGAAGAAACCAACGAATATATTACCGTAAATACAGGTAGCAAAGCGGTTAGACGCAGTTATACTGAATATTATCTGGATCGATTAAGATATTTTGAAGAAAGCTTTGCCCTTAGTGGAGCAGGAGTTATTAATACCAGGGTAGATGAAAGTTATGTGAAAAAACTTTTAGGGTATTTTAAAAGAAGAGGCTAAGCATATTAAGATGAAGAAAGATCAATTGTTAGATTCTATTTATAAAAAACATACTTTAAAAAAGCAGTTGCGGGCAATATTGGTTATTGCTGTTGCTTTTTTTGCTTTTCCCGCCATGGCGCAGGAAGCCCAGGTTTCAGCAAGTATTGATACCGCCAGGATCAAAATTGGAGAGCAGATCTCTTATAGGATCAATATTGAAACCGATTCTACAAACCTTGTCGTTTTTCCTGAGGGAAATACGTTCTCACCTTTAGAGATCGTGGAATCTTTAGGAGCCGATACTACAAGAATTCAGAATAGATTTCAACTTTTAAAAAAATATACATTAACCCAATTCGATTCCGGTTCGTACACCATTCCGCAGCAAAGAATTATTATTAACGAGAAACCGTTTTTAACCGATTCTATACGAGTTGAGGTTGCAGATGTTGCAGTAGATACTACCAAGCAGCAAATGTATCCTATAAAACCATCGGTAGAGGTACCTCAAAGTTTTAGTATTCCGGCCTGGGTTTGGTGGTTGCTTGCTATATTGGTGATATTAGGCATTTTAGCCTTCTTTTTTATAAAACGAAGAAAAGAAAAAGCGCTGGAAAATAAATTGCCGCCTTACGAGCAGGCAATGCAAGACCTGGACGATCTTGATAAAAGTACGCTAATCGAAAACCGAGAGGTTAAAGAGTATTATTCAAGATTAACTTATGCGGTTAGACGTTATTTAGACGAAAAAGTCTATGATCGTGCAATGGAAAGCACAACAACCGAGTTGATTAGCTTTCTTGAAATGCAACAAAAATCGGGCGTGCTTCATTTGCATGGGAAAACACTTCAGAATTTAAAACAAATATTACAAAGAGCCGATCTTGCAAAATTTGCCGGGTCTCGACCAGATGTGATCACAGCAAAAGAAGATCGTAACAAAACCCGAATGATCATTAACGACGTTAAATCTTCGATGCCAGAGCCTACCGAAGAAGAGCTTATGCTAGACGAAGAATATCGTCAAAATAAGCTTTCTAAAAAGCGTAAGAAAAGATTGATTTTGGGTGTTTCAGGTGGAGTTTTAGTGATCTTTATCGCCCTGGCTGTTTTGATTAGTTCTAAAGGTTTGGATTATGTGATCGATACTTACTGGGGACATCCAACCAAAGAATTGCTGGAAGGTGAATGGATTAGAAGTGAATATGGCACTCCCGCTGTAGTGATTACTACTCCAGAAGTTCTGGTAAGACAGGAAATGGAACTTAGCCAGGATGCTACACAAACCTATGTCGATGCACAAATGTTTAGTTTTGGTAGTTTGGTAAGTAATTTTTACACCAGTTTAAGTACCAGAATATTTACAAAACAAGATCAATTTGATCTCAAAACTGGTGTAGACGGAGTTTACAAAGAATTAGAAAATCAGGGCGCACAAAACATTGTAATGAAGCAGGAAGAGTTTAGCACCGTAAATGGTGCTAAAGGAGTACGAGTTTTTGGAACTTTAGAAATGACGAATCCTGTAAATGACGATGTGCAGCCTAAAAAATATAGTATCCTGAATTTTGCTGAAAACGGGGGCTTCCAGCAGATCACAGTGATCTATGATGAAGAAGATAGCTATGCTGAAGAAATTTCCGGAAGGATCATTAATTCAGTAGAACTTATAAAATTGAATAATTAATGTTTGCGAATTTCACTTTCGAAAATCCTGAGTTTTTCTGGTTGTTTATTTTACTTCCGGTAGCGATCGCATGGTATTTCTGGAAAAGAAATCTGCAAACTCCGGCATTAAGAATGTCGAGTATTCAGGGATTTAAAGCTAAATCGAGCATTCTCGCAAAATTAAGACCGCTTCTTTTTGTTTTAAGGGTGCTGGCACTTGCTTTAATAATTGTAGCATTGGCACGACCAAGAACAGTAGATGTTTCTACCCGAACCAATAGTACACAGGGAATCGATATTGTAATGGCAATAGATGTTTCTGCAAGTATGCTGGCGAGAGATCTTCAGCCAAACAGATTAGAAGCAACAAAAACTGTTGGTGAGGAATTTATAAAAGGGCGACCTTCAGATAGAATAGGATTAGTGCTTTATTCAGGAGAAAGTTTTACTAAAACGCCTATTACCAGCGATAAATCTGTAGTGCTAAGAGCACTGGCCGATGTAGAATTTAATACCATTTTAGAAAGTGGTACAGCAATTGGTTCTGGTTTGGCAACTTCGGTTAACCGATTAAAAGATAGTAAAGCTGAAAGTAAAGTGATCATTTTACTTACAGATGGGGTAAATAATTCGGGATTTATCGATCCTAAAGTAGCCAGTGAGCTTGCGAAAGAATTTAGTATAAAAGTCTACACTATTGGTGTTGGTACCAATGGGATGGCTTTAACTCCGGTAGGTATTGCCGGGAATGGTAGTTTTAGGTTTGGTAACCGCCAGGTAGAGATCGATGAAGAATTATTGCAGCAAATTGCAGATGAGACAGGCGGAAAATACTTCCGGGCGACCAATAATGAAAAGCTGGAGGATATTTATGAAGAGATCGATCAATTAGAAAAAACCGAGATCGAAGAATTTAAGTATACTAATTACGATGAGAAGTTTCGGCCATTTGCATTATTGGCAGGCGCCTTACTTTTATTCGAATTGTTATTAAGATATACCGTATTTAGAAGTTTTATATAAAGCTTAGGATGTTAGTATTTGAAGAAGAAATATATTTTTGGCTGTTTTTAGTCATTCCGGTGGTTTTACTACTTTTTATTTTCCTCCTATTCTGGAAGCGAAAAGCACGTAAAAGTTTTGCCAGTGATGAGCTTTTGCAAAAATTAGCGCCAAATAAGTCGAATTTTAAGCCTATTCTTAAAGTTATTTTGGCTTGTATGGCTTTGGCCTGTTTAGTGGTTGCTTTGGTGAATCCAAAAATGGGAACTACGATGGAAACTGTAAAGCGTGAAGGTGTAGATATCGTTTTTGCGATCGATGTTTCCAAAAGTATGGATGCTGAAGATATTGCGCCAAGCCGAATTGAGAAGTCGAAACAATTGGTAAGACAGATCCTAAACGGATTGGGAAGCGACCGTGTTGGGATTATTGCTTATGCAGGTAGTGCTTTTCCGCAGTTACCAATTACAACAGATTATGCAGCGGCAAAAATGTTCCTTCAGGCATTAAATACCGATATGATAAGTTCTCAGGGAACCGCCATAAGTGATGCGATCGATCTGGCAACTACTTATTACGATGACGATAATCAAACAAACAGGGTGTTGTTTATTATTAGTGACGGTGAAGATCACGAAGGAAATGTAGAGTCTATTGCAGATGAAGCTGCAGAACAAGGCATCAGGATTTATACTATTGGAGTAGGAAGCGAAAAGGGAGGGCCAATCCCGATTAAAAGAAATGGCGTAGTTCAGAATTATAAAAAAGACCAAAACGGGGAAACCGTAATAACAAAACTTAACCCGGCAACGCTTCAGGAAATAGCTGCTGAAGCTAATGGAGAATATATAGAAGGCAATGTAACTGCCAACGTAACTGAAACGGTACAGGATTTGTTACAGAACATAGAGAAAACAGAATTTGAAGCAAAACAATTTGCCGATTATCAATCACATTTCCAGTGGTTTTTAGGGCTTTGCTTTATATTTCTGTTTTTAGACGTATTTCTTTTGGAGAGAAGTACGGCATGGATTAAAAAGCTTAATTTGTTTAACGAAACAAAAAAGGATTAATATGAGAACTGCTAAAATGACATTTGGGCAAAACTCGTTTTTCCTGATTTTAGCATTGCTTTTTTCTGCAGTGGTTAATGCACAGCAGGCTAATGATGAAAAACGTCTAAAAAAAGAAGCAAATGCCTATATGAATGAAGCCGAGGAGGCTTTAAGTGAAAATGATTTTGCAAGTGCAGAGGCTGCTTATAGAAAAGCTATAGCTAAAGATCCTGCGAATACCGCAGCAAAATATAATATGGGAAACCTGTATTATAATCGCGAAAAATCTGGCGAATCGCAATCCAGGTTTGTAGAGGCAGATAAGGTTTCTGAAAGTAAAGAAGATCGTCACCGGATAAATCATAATCTTGGGAATTCTTTTATGAAGCAGAAGAAATATAAAGAAGCTGTTGAAGCTTATAAAAATGCTTTAAGAAATGATCCTACAGATGATGAAACTCGTTATAATCTGGCTTTGGCAAAGAAGAAATTAGAAGAAGAACAGCAGCAAGATCAGAATAACGACGACAATCAGGACAATCAGGATAACAAAGATCAAAACGAAGATCAAAAAGATCAGGATCAAGATAACGAGGGAGACAAAGGCGAGGATAAGGATCAGGATGGAAAGCCAGAGGACGAAGGCGATAATGAAAAGCAGGATCCAAAGGACGGAGAAGGAGACCAGGAAAATAAAAAACCTCAGGATCAAAATCCTAACGAACAGAATAAAGAGGATCAGAATCAAAAAGATCAAAAGGGAAAACCCGATCAGCAAAAACAGCAACAGCCTCAACCTGCACAAGGACAGCTTTCGCCACAACAGATTAAAAATCTGCTTGAAGCTATGAATAACCAGGAAGAGAAAACGCAGGATAAAATGAATGCTGAAAAAGCTAAAGCTGTAAAAACTCGATCAGATAAGGACTGGTAGAATCCTGAATTTCGTTGATAAACGGGACTAAAAGATTCAGTCTCAATAGCCGTCGGGATGCCCCGAAATAAAGAGGTTTTTAAACAAATGCCTCATCGGCTTTTCCTGAAATAGTTTACTAATTAGATCTAGATTAGAATTAAGGTTTACAAATGAAATTAAAGTTAATAGTATTAAGTCTGTTTCTATTTACTACCTCACTTCTTTCTGCACAGGTAAAGTTTACAGCAGAAGTTAGCCGGGAGCAGGTTGGGATCAACGAGCGTTTGCGTATTGATTTCAATATGAATAAGGATGGTGATAATTTTACTCCGCCTTCTTTTACCGGTTTTAAAGTAGTTGGTGGGCCCAACCAGCAGGTTAGTAATAGTTGGGTAAATGGGAAAAGTACTTTTTCTAAAACCTATAGTTATTACCTGCAGCCTAACTCTAAAGGAACCAAAACGATTGGCCAGGCAGAAGTTACTGTAGATGGTACAGTTTACAAAACTTCCCCTGTAAACGTAGAAGTTGGTGATGCTGTAGAACGACCTCAGGACGGAAATAATGCTGCCATCGTGCCCGAAGATAATCTGCATTTGGTTGCAGAGGTTTCTAAACCTAACCCATATCTTAACGAAGCGATAACCGTAGTTTATAAACTATACGTAAGTGAGCGTATAGGGATTAGCAATTTTAGAATGCTGGACAATCCAACATTTCCAGATTTTTGGAGCCAAAACTTAAATATAAACGGTTATAGATTTGAACAGGGTACTTACCGAGGTGAGCCATATCGTTATGCAGTGGTGCACAAATCTTTATTATACCCACAAAAAACCGGAAAACTAGAGGTCGACCCTATAGCAATTTCAGTTTCTGTAGATGTTCCTAGTCAGCGTAGAAGCATTTTTGGAGGGATCATTTACCA
Organism: Zunongwangia sp. SCSIO 43204; assembly: GCF_019904275.1. Classification (GTDB taxonomy): domain Bacteria; phylum Bacteroidota; class Bacteroidia; order Flavobacteriales; family Flavobacteriaceae; genus Zunongwangia; species Zunongwangia mangrovi. Next base: position 813,235 of record NZ_CP063204.1, on the reverse strand, counting down.
AACTGTAGAAAAGCGAGTAACCTCGTCTAGTAGAGAGATCGATGTAAAGCCATTACCAACACAGGGAAAACCTGCTAATTTTACAGGAGCAGTTGGTAGTTTCGAGTTCGATGTCGATGCAAGTAAAACTACCTTAGATGCGGGTGAATCGCTTACAGCTTCAGTAAAAGTGAGAGGTCGTGGTAACCTTATGCTTTTTGATCTTCCAGATCTTTCAGTTCCAGCTTCATTAGAGATCTATGAGCCAGAACGTAAAGAGAATTTTAGTTCTACATTAAATGGAACCCAAGGAAGTCTTACCGAAGATTATACTATTGTTCCTTCAAGAAAAGGGAAGTATCCAATCCCGGGATTAAACTTTTCGTATTTCGATCCAAGATCTGAAACTTATAAAAGTATTAGTACAAACGATATTGTGATTGATGTTGAAAACGGTCCAGTAGGCACCCCTGCAACATCCGGAAGCACTAATAATAGTGATAGCGGAGTAGTATCGAACAATAAACAGCCGGTAACATTAAGTGGCGATCAATTTAGATATATAAAATTAAATGCTAATCTAAAGTCATTAAACGAACCTTCTTTCTTTAGATCATGGTTATTTTGGTTGCTATTAATTTTACCATTATTAATAATTCCTTTAGTGATCGTATTTGGTAAAAAGCGAGAAGCCAGAGCTAACGATGTTACAGGAAATAGAATAAGAAAAGCCGATAAATTAGCCAGAAAATATCTTTCTGAAGCCAGAAAAAATCTTGGTGAGCAGCAACAATTCTACATTGCATTAGAAAGAGCAATGCATAATTACTTAAAAGCCAAATTGCATATCCAGACTGGTGAAATGAGTAAAGAAAGAATAAGTGAAATCCTTACCGAAAAAGGAGTAGATCAAACAACAACAGCTCAGTTTATCGAGATCCTTAAAAGTTGTGAGTTTGCCAGATATACACCGGCATCGATGGTAACCATGAAGCAGGATTATGATAAAGCCGCGAACGTAATATCAACTTTAGATAAACAATTATAATTATGAAAAAGGTCTTTTTAATTATACTCGTTTTTTGCACTACAGTTGGTTTTGCCCAAAATGAGGCAGTTTTTGAAAAAGCTAATAAACTATACGCCGATGGGAATTACGAAGAAGCGATTGCTAGCTACGAGAACATTTTAAATGAAGGTGAAGCTTCTGTTTCTTTGTATTATAATTTAGCGAATGCTCATTATAAATTAAATCATATTGCGCCTAGTATTTATTATTACGAAAAAGCGCTTCAGCTAGAGCCAAATGATTCAGATGTAAAGAATAATATTCAGTTTGCCAGGAATATGGCGATGGATGATATTCAAAGTGTAGAGCGAACTGGTATTTCTAAAACTTTCGATGATCTAATTGCGACCTTTAGTTACAATACCTGGGGAAGCATTGCGATTGGCTTTATGCTAATATTCGTTATTTTATTCCTCTTTTATTACTACGGAAGGAGTACACTTGTAAAGCGTATTTTCTTTATTGGTTCAATAGTTTCTGTGGTACTTTGTATAGCATCAGTGATATTTGCATTCAGCCAGGAAAATATTCAGCTTAATAATAACTATGCGATTGTTTTTGCTGAGGAAGCAGGTGTTAGAAGCGAACCAAACTTACGAGGAGAACCTTCATTTTTACTACACGAAGGAACAAAAACCAAACTTTTGGAAAACTATCAGGAATGGTACAAAATTGAAATTGCTGATGGTAAACAAGGTTGGATCTTAAAGGAAAACCTTAAAGAATTATAAGATTAGCTGTCTCCAGACTATTTTATTTTAAACAAAGTAGATACAGCCAGTTACAAAATTTCATACTTTTATAGTATGAAAGTGATCGCATATATTATTGCCCTATTGTTTTTGGGCTTTCTTGCTATACCTTCGATCGTAGCAATTGTGGACGATAATCTAAATTGTTCACAAGTTTATACTGTCAATGAAGAAGAGAATAAAAGCGAGATTAACTTTCAGTTTAAATTAACCCAGCATCAGGATTCAGGTTTTTTAATTAATCAGTTTAGTCTTGATAAAGATCAGGTATTTTATGATTCTCGCCAGGCATATCACAATATCTATATAGATGTGACTTTTCCTCCACCTAAGCAGCTTTAAATTTTGAGGTCGAACTTACCAAAATCGACAAATTAAAAGGAAGATTTAATAGATCTTGTAAAAATTCAATTTTTAGAGGTCATCAAAATTTCAAGCTTATGTTTAAACATTTAAATAAAGATTTACCGGCCAGTCTTGTAGTATTTTTTGTGGCCTTACCATTATGTCTTGGTATTGCCCTGGCAAGCGGAGCCCCTGCATTTTCGGGTTTAATTGCCGGAATTATTGGTGGTATCGTTGTAGGAGCAATTAGTGGGTCGCAGCTTGGTGTAAGTGGTCCCGCCGCTGGTTTAGCGGTGATCGTGTTGGGAGCGATCGCAAGTTTAGGCTTTGAAAACTTTTTAGTAGCTGTAGTGATAGGGGGTGCAATTCAGATATTATTAGGAATACTTCGAGCCGGAGTTATTGGTTATTATTTTCCATCTTCAGTAATAAAAGGAATGCTTGCCGGAATTGGAATTATCATTTTTCTCAAGCAAATTCCGCATGCGTTTGGATATGATTCTGGGCAGGAAGGTGATTTTTCTTTTTTTAAGCCCGGAGGAGAAAATCTTTTATCAGAATTATTAAATATGTTCGATCATATTTCTCCAGGAGCTATTATTGTAACTTTGTTATCGCTGGCTATTTTATTGCTGTGGGAAAATGTCCTTGTCAATAAAAATAGAGTCTTTACTATTGTGCCAGGCCCATTGGTTGCGGTATTGGTTGGAGTAGTATATTTTTTATTAACTCGTAATACTGAGATCGGGATTGCTGAAGCTCATTTGGTAAAAGTTCCGGTTCCAGAGAGTTTTTCAGATTTCACTAGTCAGTTTAGTTTTCCAAAATTTGGTGCGATTACTAATCCTCAGGTCTGGATTACGGGAGTAACGATCGCAATAGTAGCCAGTTTGGAAACCTTACTTTGTGTAGAAGCTTCAGATAAATTAGATCCTCATAAACGTGTTACACCAACCAATAGAGAGTTAGTCGCCCAGGAAACTGGTAATATCATTTCTGGTTTAATAGGTGGTTTGCCTATAACCCAGGTAATTGTAAGAAGCTCTGCAAATGTACAATCTGGGGCAATGACAAAAATGTCTGCAATATTTCATGGGATATTCCTATTGATTGCGGTGGTGGTTATTCCGGCGGTTTTAAATATGATTCCGCTTGCTGTGCTTGCTGCAATTTTATTCTTAGTAGGTTATAAATTAGCTAAACCCTCTCTTTTCCAAAAAATGTACAGTTTGGGTAAAGCGCAATTTTTGCCTTTTATCGTCACTATTATTGGTATCGTTTTTACCGATCTTTTAAAAGGGATAGGCTTAGGTTTGGCTGTAGGTATTATCATTATTTTACTGAACAGCTACCGCAATTCTCACTTTTTGCACAAAGAAGAAGTAGATTCAGATCTTCACATTTATAAAATGGTTCTTGCTGAAGAAGTTACGTTTTTAAACAAGGGAGCTATAAATAGGGAATTGCATAGTTTGCCGAAGAATTCTCAGCTTGAGATCAATATAAAGAACACCAGATTTTTGGATTATGATATTCTTGAAATTTTAGATGAATTTGCCGTCCATGCGGCCGAGAAGAATATTAAGATAACCATCCTAACAAAAAATGGGGAAGTTGTAAACCCTGAAAGTTATTCGAAATTTTTTATAACCAATGCTAATGCTTAATTTTAGATAAAAATAGAGATGGAATTTTATAAGCAGATTTTAGAGAACAACAAAGAATGGGTGAGTAGTAAACTTAGCTCTGATCCAGAATTTTTTAAACGTCTAGAGAATGGACAGCAACCGCCACTACTTTGGATAGGTTGTGCAGATAGCCGTGTTCCTGCAAACGAGATTATTGGTACACAACCCGGTGAAGTTTTCGTACATCGTAACATCGCCAATATGGTAGTGCATACAGATATGAATATGTTAAGCGTTTTAGATTATGCGGTTAATGCACTTAAGGTTGAGCATATTATCGTTTGTGGCCATTATGGATGTGGAGGTGTTAAAGCCGCTATGGAAAACAAATCTATTGGCTTGATCGATAATTGGATTAGACATATAAAAGATGTTTATAAAATGCATACCGATGAGCTTGAAGCTATCGAAGATGAAAAAGAACGTTGGGATCGTTTTGTAGAACTGAACGTGATCGAGCAGGTATATGATTTAGCTGAAACATCTATTCTTCAAAATGCCTGGAAGAATGAGCAGAAAGTTGTGATACATGGTTGGGCTTATGGCGTAGGAACCGGTATTGTAAACGACCTGAATGTTCACTTAAGCGGAAATGAGAAATTAGATGAAGTTTACAGATTAAACTTCTAGTATTTATATTTTTTGTGCGGAAAGAGAAGAAGCCTTAGGGCTTCTTTTTTTGTTTTAAAAATCATCGTTAGAATCCTCTTCTTCATTGTTTTTAGGATCCCAAATATCACGTTCCCTTGCTTCTCTTAAAATGGTAGGCAAAATTGTTGGTGCAATGATCGCAATGGGCTCATAAAGTACAGATTCTTCAATGGTTTCGTCTTCAACGATATCAATTTGCTCTTCTGTAGCTCTAAAGAACATCATAACAACACTCGCTAAAAATGCAAGCTTTAAAAGCCCAAAAACACCTCCTAATATTTTATTTACCATTCCCAGCGCCGCGAGATTAGCCACTTTGGTTAGAAATTTTCCGGCCAAGGTTACCAGGAATAAAATTAGAATAAAGGTGATCGCAAAAGCGAAAAGATTGGTAACGTTTTCATCCCAATTTACATGATTGGCTAAAAAATCACTTAAAATATGGCTAAAATAGATCGCACCATAGATCCCGGCGATTAAACCAACAAGCGCTGCAACTTCAGCAAAAAGTCCACGAAAAAAGCCACGTATTAGTCCGTATAATAAAACAATTCCCAGGATGATGTCGATGGTGTTCATGTAGTTTTCTTTGATCTATTGGTAAATTGTTTTAATATTTCGTTACAGTCGTTTTTGCCCAAATATCGCCCAATCTCTGATTTTTATCTGAAGTTTTTATAATCACGATGCCAATTACTCCAAAAAGGAACATATCGATTGGGTCTAAGAGATGTCTTTTAAAAGACTGTCCAAAACTTATTTTTTTCGAATAACCAGAAAATGTTACCGGTTTTAATTGAACAATAGTATTACCAACGGTAGCACCAAACCAGGTTTCCAGGCAAACAATAAATAGAAACCAGAATAAAACAGGGATTAAAGCGGGTAAGCCGTTTAGATGATAGGTATACTCATCGTCTGGCGTTCCCAAAATAAAAACGAGCAAAAAAGTAATAAAGTATACTATGCTATAATCTATAAAACCGGCCAAATATCTTCTAACAATATACTTAGGTTTTGGTTCTTCGAAGGAGTCTAAATCTTCCATGTTAAGGATATCTAATCAAATATAAATAATTTGCGTGCAAAACCTATATTTGCAGCATGGCAAGAGATGAAAAATTAAAAGAGCGGTGGGAAGATCTTCAGCAAAAATTAGCAGCGCAATTTGCAGATGGTGAGATCATGGAACTTGATGCTGTAATTTATATAATTGGGGTGCAGGAACTTGGGCAGTTACATCGCCGATTTAAAAAAGATCAAAAAGTCGATCTAATGCATATCGCTATTTGCAGGCTTTTAGAGCCTTATGGTTATTATGAGTTTGATTATTTTGACGAAGACGGCTGGCCACATTATAAAGTTTTAGAGCAGTTACCTAATTTAAAAGCCGGCGAACAAAGTATCTTAATGAAAGAAGCAATAGTCCAGTATTTTCTTGAAAAGGAATATATTTCGTAGATGAACGCATTGCTTTATTTTACCGATTTCCCCAATGATTCTGGGCCTGACTACACTGAAACCATTCAGGGAAGATTTCCGGTAGAACCTTTTAATACGTTTAGCAATCTTTTCTTTTTAGCGATCGTGATTTATTTCTCTTATCGCGTATATAAAAACTACAAGGCACAATTATTTTTAAGTTTTGCTTTACCCGTATTGTTTATTGGTTGGGTTGGCGGTACCATCTATCATGCTACCAGGAGTCACGAGATCTGGTTGTTAATGGATTGGGTGCCTATCGATATTCTATGTTTAGGGGCTTCTCTTTATTTTGCTTCTAAAGCCAGTTCTAAGAAAAGGCAGGTAGTGGGCCTAATGATCTTAGTGCTTTTGTTGGTTTTGGGAGTACGTTTTATTCCATTTAAATCACATGGGCAAACTTATGCGTATATCGCAACGGCTATAGGCTTATTACTTCCTATAGGGATTCATGTTTTTCAAACTAGATTTAAGCATTCTAAATATATGGTTTTTGCGGTGTTAAGTTTTGCTGTAGCGATAAGCTTTAGAGCTTTAGATCGTTACATTCATTTTTCCATGGGAACGCATTGGCTGTGGCATAGCTTTGGTGCATTTTCAGTATTCTTTTTAATGAAGTATATTTTCCACGATGCGAAGTCGTCCAGACTCGAGAATAATCAAGATTAGATTTCTTCTTTTTAAGCTTCAGGTTTTATCGGTTTTTAATACAGGCTAAAGGCGTAAATTTTTATAAATTTGCCACCTTATAAGAATGGTATCTATGATTGATAAGATTAAGGAACATATTGCTGATGTTAAAGCGTTTAACGCTGATACGAAGGAAGAAATAGAAAATTTCAGAATAAAATATCTCGGTAAAAAGGGAATTTTAAATAGCTTTTTTGCTGAATTTAAGAACGTTCCTAACGAACAAAAGAAAGATTTTGGGCAAACGGTAAACGAACTTAAAACCTCTGCACAGGCAAAAGTAGACGAATTGAAGGATCGTTTAGAAAGCCTGGAAGAAGAAAAAGGAATCTATGGCGATCTTTCTCGCCCATCAGAGCCTTTGGAAATTGGTTCTCGTCATCCTATTTCGATAGTTAAAAATCAAATCATAGAGATTTTCTCTAATATTGGCTTTAATGTTTCTGAAGGTCCAGAGATCGAAGACGACTGGCATAACTTCACAGCATTAAACTTACCAGAATATCACCCGGCAAGAGATATGCAGGATACGTTTTTTATCCAAACAGATCCTGATATTCTTTTAAGAACGCATACATCATCTGTGCAGGTAAGATATATGGAAGGGAATAAACCGCCAATTAGAACTATTTCTCCGGGTCGTGTATTTAGAAATGAAGCAATTTCTGCACGTTCTCACTGTATTTTTCACCAGGTAGAAGGATTGTATATCGATAAGAATGTTTCGTTTGCAGATCTTAAGCAAACGCTTTTATATTTTACAAAACAGCTTTTTGGAAAGTCTAAGATTAGATTAAGACCTTCCTATTTTCCATTTACCGAGCCAAGTGCCGAGGTTGATATCTATTGGGGATTAGAAACCGAAACAGATTACAGAATCACTAAAGGAACAGGTTGGTTAGAGATCATGGGATGCGGAATGGTAGATCCTAACGTACTTAAAAATTGCGGAATCGATCCAACAGAATATTCTGGTTTTGCCTTTGGGATGGGAATAGAACGTATTGCCATGCTGCTTTATCAAATAGGTGATATTCGTATGTTTTACGAGAATGACGTACGATTCTTAGAGCAATTTAAATCTTCTATCTAAAAGCCTGAACAAGGAATTTATGAGTTTGTTGAGAGAAGACCAGCCTTAAAACACCGAACTTTCCAGAAAAAGAAAACTTATGAAAAAATCTGGTTTCATTATTCTGGCGGTTATAGTTTTAGGAGTTGCGCTATACTTAGCGATAGCTGTTTTAAAGATTACCATTGGTTTAATTGTATTAGCAATTGCTGCCGTTGTATTGTTTGTACTATGGCATATGATTAAGCATAAGTGGGAAGAAAAATTTGAAAACGAATCTTAAAAAGATCGAATTTTGAAAAAGGATATAGAAATTCCTAAGGTTGAAAAAGTTCACGTTGCTGCAGTAAGAGAATTCAATAAAGAGTTTCAGGCAGACGAGTGGAATGCTTACATTATCAATAATAAAAATGTTTCTATAGAAATGATCCTTATCGTAGCTAAAGGTTATGACGGGAAGAAAGAAACATCGGTGATGCGCCACAAGCTGGAAAAATTACCGCCACATTCATTCGCAAAAATCGAGTTTATTCAGGATGAAGTTTTAGGACTTAATAATGAATACCAGGTAACTTTTTTTGCTGAAAACAAGATGTTCGAGAAAGCATTTGTATTTAAGAAGAATAGCGTTAACGAAGCAAATAAAAAAGAACTGCCTATTATTCCCAAATTGGGCATTTTAGCCGAATAATTTTAAATAAACTACCTCGGGGCAAGCCATCGAGGCATTCGTTGGAAATAAATTTTTAATTTCGAGACTAGCCTCTGGGTATTATATCCTTTGGCGGTGCCAATAAAAAAGCCTCTGGAAACAGAGGCTTTTTTATTTATATGTTTTCAGTGAATTACTGTAGTTTATTAGAAGTATCGTTATAAGTTCCAACTACGGTACTACCACTATTTTGTCTAACAGTTCCAAAAACATGGATGCTAGAATTTTCTCCAACAAATTCTAAAGTAGCGCCGCTATTCAGGTTCAAATTACCGTAAACCGTAAGGCTTCCTTCAATTCTTAGCACAGATCCACTATTAATATTAAGATCGTGATTTCTACCATAGGTTCCTACGGCCATTGCACCTCTCATATTAAATTCTCCCTGGCTGTTAATATTTGCACCGTTCTGAATGTTTATCGATCCACAGAAAGTGAAATCTCCACCAACATTTAAGTTCTTAAGTGTTGTAGAACCACGGTAAGCTAAAACTTCGTTGCTGTTTACATTTAGATTAGAACGCCCGGTGTAAACATCGTAAGATTCACATTCGGCAAAGTTTTCATTTACTTCTGGCTGGCTTATTTTTATGATTCTTAATCCGCCGGTACCAGAGGCAACAAAAATATATTCACCATCAGATTGAATGTAATTAGAAGATCCTTCCAGATCTACCACTCCTTCTTCAACTAAAGTATTGTTTTCATCTAGTTTAGCGATACCAAAACCAGCTCCACCATTAGCCATTAAAATAAAATCTCCGGCAATAGAAACTGCATTTGTTACAACATCTGCATCATCATATTCTGCTTCAGGTAGAATCTGAATGTCTAATTGCTGCAATGCATTTCCAGAATTACTATCATAAATTCCTACACCATTATTACCTTCAGAAACTAAAATCGCCTGATCTTTAAACGCAATAGTACGTTTCGATTCGCTTGCTAAATTAGGAGTGCTAATATTGTTTAAAACCGAAAGATCGTTAGGATTATACATTGCAAGACCTTCGCTACCACTTAGTACGGCAATTTTATTGTCTCCGTAAGCGATCGATCTAAGATCTGGTATAGTTTGCTCCTGGATAGTTTCTAAACTAGCTGCGTCGTAAAGACCTAAAACACCGGTCGCGCCACTTACTCCAATAATTCTGTCATTAAAACCTGCAATATCAACAGCAACATTTCCCTCAATTGGTTTTAATTGAAAGTCCTGTAAAAAGTTACCTTCAGAAACACTAACGTAACCAATGTTCGCGCGATATTCAAGATTTAAAAGCTCGTCTGTATTTACTGCGGAAGCAAAATATAATCTCCCATTATTAAAATAAGCTGAAGTAAAATCTACAATATCTGAAGTTACTCGGCTTTCTACAAAAGGATTGGTTTTATCTGTAATATTGATAATATCGATACCACCAAGATAAGCTTCACCTTCCATCATGTAAGTTACATAGGCATAATTTCCGTCGATCTTTACGTGGCTTGCTCTAAGTGTAGTTCCATCTACAACAGGAGGGTCTACAGTTGCGATCTGCTCTAATGCGATATCACTTACTTGTGGATCTTCGTCTTCTACAGCTTGTCTGGAAAGACTGGCTCTATTACTGGCGGTGATCGAAGAAATACTTAAAACACCAGCTCCGTTTCTGCTTAAAACGCTTTCTAATTCGCTTTCGTCATTGTTAATTTCGAAGTTTTGCTGAGTGTATTCGTTCTCATCAAAATCGTCGTTACTGTCACTACATGCGATTGCCAGGAAAGACAAGATTATCGATCCTGCTAGTAATTTTTTGCTCATAGGGGGCTTGTTAAATTTTGGGCAAAAGTAATCAAAATCAAAGGTTATGCCGTTTAAACCTCGGTTATTTCAGGTTAGACTTTTGTTAAAAAAAGGAGGCTTTTGCCTCCTTAATCTAACTTATCTGCAAGTTTTTTAAATGTTCTCTTTGGGTTTTTTCCTTCGTAAAGAATCGCGTAAACGGCATTAATAATCGGCGTTTTTGCTTTGCGTTCTTTATTGATCTTGTAAGCACTGTCTGTAGCATAATAACCTTCAGCGATCATACTCATTTCCATTTGTGCACTTTTTACCGTGTAGCCTTTCCCAATCATATTCCCAAACATTCTATTTCTACTAAACACAGAATATCCGGTTACTAAAAGATCACCTAAATAAGCCGAATCGTTGATGTTTCGCTTCATTTTGTGTACTTTTTTAATGAATTTTTTCATCTCGCGAATCGCGTTACTCATTAATACACTCTGGAAGTTATCACCATAACCAAGACCGTGTGCAATTCCGGCAGCAATGGCATAAATATTTTTAAGAACCGCAGCATATTCGGTTCCTACAATATCATCACTGGTTTTGGTTTTTATATATTCACTGGATAGAAAACCGGCTAGCATCTTAGCTTTTTCTTCATCACTACAAGCAATCGTTAAATAAGAAAGGCGCTCTAGCGCTACCTCTTCTGCATGGCAAGGCCCGGTAATTACGCCAATATTTTCAAAATCGATATTGTAGAATTTATTGAAGTGTTCTCCAACGATCAAACTACTTTCTGGAACGATACCTTTTATGGCTGAAAAGATCGTTTTTCCTTCCAGAGATTCGGTAAGATTATCTAATTCAGATTTTAAAAAGGCAGATGGAATTGCAAAGATCAGAATATCTGCAGCGCTAACAATTTCATTAATGTCATTGCTAAGCTGAAGTTGATTAATGTCAAATTCTACATCACTAAGATAATTAGGATTATGTTCGTGTCTTTTTAAATGCTCTACGGCATAAACACTTCTCATGTACCAATGTACCTTTTCGATATTTTCGGTAAGCATTTTTACGATAGCAGTTGCCCAGCTACCACCGCCAATAACAGCTATATTAGGAGTTGTACTCATTTGTTTGGTTTGTTATGCGTACTACAAAAATAAAGATTAAATAGGGCTTTAAAATTTCTAGAGAAGCTAACCGCCTAAGTATGGCAAAAATTTAACACAAAATAGCCGTCCTTAAAGACAATCTTAATAGAAAAGCTCACGTTATCCATTTATTCTTCTTCTAACCAAAGGAGAATTTTCTTAGTTTTTTTGGTTGGTTATTTAGTTTGAAAACCGCCTTGTATAAAAGATACAGGGCGGTTTTTTGATTGTAGTAATCGTAAATTTTAATAGCGAAGTGCGTCTAGATTCTATTTTCTTTCGGCTACTTATAAAAATTGTTATGAAGAACGTAATCCCAAACTTGGGGTGGTAACATAGGTTTTATAAACTTGCCTTGTTTTATCGAATCTCGAATAAATGTTGCTGAAATTTCTATAACCGGAGCATCTACTCGAGTGATCTTTGGATGATCTTTAAATTGATTTTCTACCCTTCCGCCAGATTTTCGTGGATATACATACAACGAATGATTTTCTAAGATCACCTCAAAATTTTTCCATTTATGAAAGGTCTTTAGATTGTCTTCGCCCATGATAAGGCAAAATTCGTTGGTTGGAAATTTTTCCTGAAGATGGGCCAAGGTTTTTACTGTGTAATTTGGTTGCTCTAATCTAAACTCTACATCGCTGGGTTGTAAATGTTCAAATTCTTCACAGGCCATAAACACCATATCCAGGCGATGATGGTTATTTAAAAGCGTACTTTTCTTTTTATGTGGGTTATGCGGAGTAACTACCAGCCAAACTTCATCAAGATCTGAAAATTCGGCCATATGATTCGCTATGATCACATGACCAATATGGATGGGATTAAAGGTTCCAAAGAAAAGTCCGATCTTTTTATTCATCTTACTTTTTTATAAAATCCAGCACTAGGTTATGTGCTTCTTCTAAAGCAACGTCCAGGTCGTTATTTTCAATAATAAAATCAAATTGCGGTGCAGTGGCAAGTTCGATACTCGCTTTAGCAACACGCATATTAATTTTATCCATCGATTCGGTTTTACGCTTTTTTAACCTGATCTTTAATTCTTCGATACTTGGTGGTTTTACAAAAACAGCCAGTGTTTTTTCAGGATAGATCTTTTTAATATCTAATCCGCCAACCACGTCGATATCAAAAATAACGTGTTTTCCTTTTGCCCAAATTCGCTCAACTTCAGCTTTTAAAGTTCCGTAGAAATTATCACGATAAACTTCTTCCCATTCCAGAAATTCGTCGTTTTTGATCTTTTTTTTAAAATCTTCTAAAGATAAAAAGTAATAATCCTTTCCATCAACTTCGTTAGGGCGAGGATCACGTGACGTTGCCGATATCGAAAAATCCAGCTTTAATTCGTCCTGTTTTAAAAGATGTCTTACAATAGTGGTTTTCCCTGAACCAGACGGAGCTGAAAATACGATTAGCTTCCCTTCTTTCATGGTGCTCTACTTTAATTTGGGTTAATTTCTTATAGTACGTTTAAGACCTGCTCTTTAATTTTCTCCAGCTCATCCTTCATCTGCACTACAAGCTGTTGCATTGGTGCATAGTTACTCTTGCTACCAATGGTGTTTATTTCACGCCCCATTTCCTGGCCAATAAAACCTAATTTTCTACCGTTGCTATCTTTAGTATCAAGCGTTTCGGTGAAATAAGCCAGGTGATTTTTTAATCTTACTTCTTCTTCTGTGATATCGTATTTTTCGATGTAGTAAACCAGTTCCTGCTCAAAGCGATTCTCATCGACATTTTCCTTAAGATCTTCGATTCCTTTGCGAAGACGCTCACGTACATTATCTACACGCTCTGGATTAATTTGCATAATTTCATCTAACAAATTACCAATATTGCTAACGCGAAGTTTAAGATCTTTCTCTAAAGCAGCACCTTCTGCGGTTCTAAACTCGTTAATTTCAGCAAGAGCTTCCAATAAGGTTTTTTCAATCTCAGCAAACTCATTTTCGTCGATCTCTTCACGCTCAGTTTTTAAGGCATCAGGCAAGCGCATCGCGATTTCTAAAAGTTTAGAATCATGATTGCTGGCAATACCACCCAGATCCAAATCTTTTAATTGCTTGATGTAATTTTTTACCGCTTCAGCATTTACAGACGCAGATGTTTCGTCTCCTGTTTGCTCTACATACAGTGAGAAATCTACTTTCCCTCTTTTTAAAGCTGAAGATATCGTGTTACGCATCACCAATTCTTTCTCACGATATTGCGAAGGGATCCTGGCATTTAGATCCAGATTTTTACTGTTTAAAGATTTAATCTCTATAGTAATCTTTTTATTGGGAAGTTGTAGTACACTTTTCCCAAAACCTGTCATTGATTGAATCATGCTTCATTTTTACGGTTGGGCAAAGATAATCAATTCTTAGGCAGCGCAAAGGCTATAGAATAATTTAGCTGAATAATGGACTTTCCTGAAATTTTAACTGAAATCTTAGAGCTGATTTTGGATAAATTGAAGCGCTCTTTCTTCCTGGTAATACATTTTTTTATGCTGAATAAAACCTACGTGACCGCCATGTTTTGGAATTTCCAGATGTAAGAATGATGATTTTTCGGCTATTTTTTTCGGAAATGATGCTGAAGTCAAAAAACTATCATTTTCAGCATTCAATAAAAGTGTTGGAATCTTAATATTGGGTAAAAACTGAAGACAACTGCATTTTTCGTAATATTCTGCCGCTGAAGCATAGCCATGCGCCCGGCTGGTATATAACTCATCGATTGCTAACAATGAATTACAAGCCGATATTTGATGTTTTTCGAGTTCTTTTGGAAAAGCCAGTTGACGCTCAAAAAGCTGATCTTTAAGGTTTTTTTCGAATCGGTTGGTGTATAATTTGTTTTTTGGCAGGTTCAGCGCTTCCAGGCTGGCGCCTAGATCACAAGGTGTAGAAACGGCAACAGCAGCTTTTATTTGCGATGGCAATTCGTTGCGTTCCCCAAGATATTTCAATAAAAGATTTCCGCCAAGGCTAAAACCAATCAAAGCGATTTGATCGTATTTATTTTTGCTGAAAATATGGGCCAAAACTTCTTCCAAATCTTCAGTAGCACCGGCGTTATAACTTCGGTATAATCGGTTAATTTCTCCACTGCAACTTCTAAAGTTCATTCCGCAGTAATCCCAGTTATTTTCAGTAAAGATTTTCCCCATTCCCAGCATATACGGTCTATTGGCATTGCCGGCCAAACCATGCATGGCGATAATTAATTTTTTCGATTCAGTTTTAGAAAATGCCCAATCTAAATCTAAAAAATCACCATCCTTTAGCTCCAAACGTTCTCTTTTTTCAGACTTAAAATCCACTTTTCTAAGCGTTGCTGCATAGATGGTGGCGATATGAGCATTTATAAAAAGAGGCGGAGCGGTATAATTACTTTTAATCACTGGCATAGGGCAAATTTCAGAAAAAATTAGGTAAGGAAACTTATAATTTGGGATAAGAATAGCGGCAACTTCAAATCAAATTTTCGATGATTCGATGGAATACTTAAACTAATTATGCATGCATAGCAAATATTCGTAATTTAGTAATTCTGTAAAAATTGAAAAAAATACTTATGTATACCAAAGAATTTGAAATACGCTGGAGTGATATCGACGCAAACCGACACCTGGCCAATACGGCTTACATCAATTTTATGAGCCACACCCGAATGGGTTTTTTAATGGAAAATGGTTTTGGACAAAAAGACTTGGCAAAGCATAATCTTGGTCCGGTGGTTTTTTATGAGCACGTATATTATTTTAGAGAGGTTTTTGCAGGAGAACCGGTAAAAGTGAGCCTGCAGTTAAAAGGACTTTCTGAAGACGGAATGTATTTTGAATTTGTACATAATTTTTATGACAGCAAAGGAAGAAATTTTGCAAGTTGTGAAATGATGGGCGGTTGGATAGATCTTAAAGCAAGAAAGCTAACAGGTTTGCCTTCAGATTTAATTAATAATTTTGATAGCCTGCCACATACCGAAGATTTTAAAGTGTTAACAAAAGAAGATACCAGGAAACACGGTAGAAAACCACAGGATATCGATCCAGAATTGCTAAAATAAAGCAAGCTGAAATTATCGATTTTCGACTTATATTTTTTGAAACCCGGCTACGCCCGGGTTTTTGTTTTCTTAAAACTAAACAGGTAAACGCCCACAAAAACCAGTAAGCCAGCGGCAACTTTTATGGTGGTTAATTGGTCTGCGCCCACCAGGATCGCATAAATAATAGCGATTAAAGGCTGCAAATAGATAAAAACACTTATCGTTGATGCCGACAATTGCTTTAATGCATAAATATTAAGCAGGTAGGTAGAAAATGTTGTTCCGGCAACAACAAAAGCCATTCGCCAAATCGCATCGAATGGTAAGTTTAACCAGTCTACCGCTGTAAATTCAGAATAAGTAACGGGTAAATTTAAAATTACACCCATTAGGAAAAGCCATTTCATAAGCGTAATGGCGTGATATTTTTTGGTAAGTGGTTTTACGATCACCAGGTAAAATCCGTAAGAAAATGCATTGATAATAAACATCAAATTCCCAAGCGGAATGTTGGGCGCATTCGATACACTATCTGTACTGAAAAGTACTAAAGCCAATGCTCCAGAAAGTCCCAAAGCAATACCAATTCCTTTAATTAGTGTGATCTTTTCTTTAAGAATAAATGAAGCTAAGATCAAAACCATTACGGGAGAAAGCGTGACGATAACCGAGCTGTTAATGGGCGTGCTAAGACTTAATCCTTTAAAAAAGAAAAGCATATTTATGCACATTCCAAAAACAGCGCACCCCAGCATTCTGGGCCAGTCTTTTTTATCGATTTTCTCTTTTGGAGCAAGCGGACTTAATAGCCAAAACAAAATAGAAGCGCCCAGCACTCGAAGCATAATAAAACCAAAAGCTTCGATATGTGCAGGCATCACTCCTTTGGCGATGGTGTGGTTTAAACCATAGATCGCACTGGCACCTATTGCGGCGAGGATCGCCAGCAAACGCCTATCCATGGATAGATTCTTTAGCGGCCGCTACATTCTTTTTAGCATTACCAATAAAGATCTCATTATCGTTAATTATTACCGGACGTTTTAAAAAAGTATAATGTTCCAGGATCAAAGCTTTGTAATCTTCTTCGCTAAGATTCTTGTTTTTAAGATCACGTTCTTTATAAAGTCGTGCTCTTTTGCTAAAAAGCGACTCGTAGCTACCCGCAAGTTTTTGCATTTCTTCTATTTGCGCTGCGGTAATTGCATCTGTTTTGATGTCCTGAAGTTCAAATTCTGCCGGAGCTTCGATCTCGTTTAAAATTCGTTTACAGGTATCGCAGGTAGACAGGTAGTAGATCTTTTTCATTTTATTTCGATTTAAGAATGCATAAGAAAAGCTGCAAAGGAAAAACTTTATAAGAGCTTCTGCAATTTATTCGGTTGCTGAAAGATCTATTTTTAAATATTCTGAAATTTCTTCCAGCTCATATTCGTAAGTTTTTTGTCCTTCAGCATAAGCCGCGATCTCGTATGGATTATAGGTTAAGATCAATTTATCATCTCTAAAACCAATATTTGCCGGAAGATGAAATTCGTCGCTTTCGAAGAACATTCCGGTGCTGTTGATGTTTTCGTCCTGCGGGATATCTTCTTTATTTCTGAAGTCTTTTTCTACAAATTCTTTAAATTCTGCAGTAAAGAGATCCTTGTGCGTGTAAACTTCGCCAGTTTCAGGATTAAAATTCATATAGGTGTTGCTTCCGTAGCCGTGTGCACCACCGGTAAACGTGTAAGCGTTAAAATCTATACTTAATAATTTAAAGTTTTCTGAAGTAATTTCAGCAAAAACAGTCGCTTCCCAAGGGATTTGGTTTTCAGGAAAATCTTTTCGGTAAGACGCATAATTTGCGATAAAACCATCAACCATCTCTTCCATAGTTTCAGGATTGTCATCGGGATTAAAACCAGAAACAAGTTGGATAATATGAGATTCTATAGAATCATTGATCTTTTTAGCAACCTCGTCCTGGCCTTTGGCAACCGGGTAATTAATGTTCACAAAAGTGCAATTTCCGGTTTCAGGATTACACTTTTCGTAAGACTTTTCTACGTTATAATTGGTTAAAATAAGGGCTTCTTTTTTCTCTTCTTCACAGGCAAAAAGCATCAGGCTAGCAAGCAACACAAAAAGAATTTTTTTCAAAATGGTTTTCGGATTTTAGGTTATTGTTTTGCTAAAGTACGCAGCAATTTTGGCATTGCCAATGCGAAGCTTATTTTTGCTAGTAAGATTTTTAATAGCAATGAAAATCAGCTTTTAAAGCTAGATTTTCGCTATAAACCAACTAAATCATTGTTATGAAATTTAATACCAAAACTATACACGGCGGGCAGGAAAATACAGATCCTGCATACAACTCTGTAATGCCGCCAATCTATCAAACCAGTACGTATTCGCAAAGCACCCCGGGAGGTCATAAAGGCTTTGAATATTCCAGAAGTGGAAACCCAACCCGTGCCGCTTTAGAACGTTCTTTAGCCAGTATCGAAAATGGTGAATTTGGGATGGCTTTTGGATCTGGACTTGCTGCGATCGATGCCGTAATGAAGCTTTTTAAACCAGGAGACGAAATTGTAAGTACCAACGATCTTTATGGTGGTTCTTACCGTTTATTTACCTCGATATTTGAAAATTTGGGCATTAAATTTCACTTTATCGGGATGCAGGAAGCTGAAAATATCGAAGCTTATATTAACGAAAATACAAAGCTTATTTGGGTAGAAACACCAACCAACCCAATGATGAATATTATCGATATCGAAGCTGCAGCTAAAATTGCCAAAAAGCACAATGTTTTATTAGCGGTAGATAATACTTTTGCAACACCATATTTACAGCAACCTTTAGATCTGGGAGCAGATATTGTAATGCACAGTGCTACAAAATATCTTGGCGGGCATAGTGATGTTGTGATGGGCGGACTTATCGTGAAAGATAAAGCTCTGGCAGATAAATTATATTTTATCCAAAATGCGAGTGGCGGAGTTTGTGGGCCGCAGGATAGTTTTTTGGTGTTACGCGGAATCAAAACTTTGCATCTTAGAATGCAGCGCCATTGCGAAAATGGAGAAAAAGTAGCCCGATTTTTAAAAGAGCATGCCGGAGTTGCAAAAGTGAACTGGCCAGGTTTTGAAGATCATCCAAACCACGATATCGCTAAAAAGCAAATGAAAGGTTTTGGCGGAATGATCTCTTTTTCTACTACGGAAGGAACCGCAGAAAGTGCAATAAAAATCCTTGAAAATCTGAAGGTTTTCACCTTAGCTGAATCTTTAGGCGGAGTAGAATCTTTAGCTGGGCATCCGGCAAGCATGACGCATGCATCGATCCCAAAAGAAGAACGTGAAAAGACCGGTGTTGTAGATAGTTTGATACGATTAAGTGTTGGAATTGAAGATGGAGACGATCTTGTTGAAGATTTAAAACAAGCGTTGGGATAATAGTAGTTAGAAGTTAGATTTTAGATCGCTGTGCTGTTAGGGATTAGAAAATAGAAGAGTAAGCAATCGAGGTAATTTTTTCTGAAATTTTGCAGAAGTATTAATTTGATAAGGAAACAAATTTTCATGCTAAACTTGTCCGTCCGGCGGACTTGATTTAGCATCTCATGATTTAATTAAAAAACGAGGGCTGAAATTATCGAATTTCAGCCCTCGTTTTTTCTAATATCTAATATCTGAAATCTAAAAGCGAAGCGGTCTTGATTTTAAATCACTTTGCTTAGCGCCCAGATAAGTCGTTGCACTTCTTCTTCGGTATTGTAATGTACTAAACTGATGCGTACCACGCCATTTTTTTCAGTTAGGCCGAAATCTTCAACCATTTTTTTAGCGTAAAAATCACCAAATCGAATACCTATTCGATAATCGTCGATTTGCGTTACAATATCATCACTTTTAAGTTCCTGATGTACAAAAGAAATCGTAGGTACTCTTTTAGAAGCATCGGCTTCAGGATTTCCTATGATCTTAACTTTAGGATTTTCATTTAAAAAATCAAGAAGCTTTTTGGCCAATTTCTGCTCATGTTGTGCAATAACTTCGTAAGATCTTTTCAGCATTAAAACTGAAGATTCTTTATCTTTTGGAAAGTGTTGTTTATAGAATTCCTGAAAATATTCAGTGATTCCCAAAAGACTATAGGTGAGTTCAAAATTGAAGTTCCCCGGTTGAAATTTATAAGGGATATCATCTTTTTTGAAGAAATAGTGATTTATACCATCTATTTCTAAAAGTAGATCATACTTACCGTACATTAAAGCTAAATGTGGGCCATAGGTTTTATACCAGCTAAAGGTGTAAAAATCGATATCCAGCTCCTGAACATCAATTTGGCGATGAGGTGCGTAAGCGACACCATCTACACAAATAAGGGAGCCGTTTTGATGTACAATTTCAGCAATTTTCTTGATAGGATTTATGCTTCCCAGAATATTAGAACAATGCGTAACCGCGACAAGTTTGGTTTTTTCTGAAAGTAATTTTTTCAGTTCAGAAAGCTCTAATTCCATAGTATCTGGATTGGCTTTCCAAACCTTAACTTTTATGCCTTTTTCTTCCAAATCTGTCCAGGGAGAAACGTTTGCTTCATGATCTGTATTGGTTACAATAACCTCGTCACCCTGTTTCCATTTTTTACTAAGTGAGATACTTAATATTCTAAAAAGCATACTCGAAGAAGGCCCTATAATTACTTCTTCGGTTCTATTGGCGTTGATGAATTTTGCAACTTGTTTGGTTGCCCATGCTAGCTTTTCGCCGGCTTCCTTGCTAATTTTATAAGATGCGCCAAGTTGTACGTTATGATGAATTAAATAGCCATTAATTCGCTGAATAACTTTTCCCAATACCTGGGAGCCACCGGCATTATCCATAAAGACAAAATCTTTATCGAGTGCAGGAAACTGTTTTCTAACAAATTCTATATCCATAAATCTATTTATCTAAAAGGCTTTCATTAAAAAGCTTAAGAATTCTGCTATACTCATCTGTCCAGCTGCTCGGCTCAACAAAACCGTGATCTTCTACTGGATAAACAGCCATTTCCCAGTTATCTTTTCCTAACTCGATAAGGCGTTGAGAAAGTCTTACAACATCCTGAAAATGCACATTTACGTCTACCATTCCGTGGGCGATAAGTAGATCTCCTTCTAAACCTTCAGCAAAATAAATAGGTGAAGATCTGCGATAGGCAATAGGGTCGTTTACAGGCTCATTAAGTATATTGGAGGTGTATCCATGATTGTAATGTGCCCAATCTGTTACAGATCTTAACGCCGCACCGGCAGCAAAAGTATCTGGTTCGTTAAACATTGCCATTAAAGTAATAAATCCGCCATAACTACCACCATAAATTCCGATTTTTTCAGGATTAATTTCATGGTTTTCAACTAAATACTTTGCTCCATCTACCTGGTCTGAAAGGTCTTTGCCTCCCATGTGACGATAAATACCGGTTCTCCAGTCGCGACCGTAACCAGCACTACCGCGGTAATCGATATCAATAACGGTGTACCCTAAATCTGTTAATAGATTATGGAACATATATTCTCTAAAATATGACGACCACCATTGGTGTACGTTTTGTAAGTATCCTGCACCATGCACAAAAACAACTGCAGCATCATTTTTAGTTTCTTCACTTGGTGTGTACAATCTTGCCGGAACCATCGCACCGTCTTCAGCTTCAAACTTAATAAGTTCAGGAGTTCTCCAATCGTAACTTGCAAATGCTTCAGATTGTCCGCTGGTTAATTGTTTAGCTTCACCTTTTCCGGTCTTTTTTAGGTAAAGTTCCCATGGCTTATTGCTGAAGGAATAATAGATCGCCATATATTTTTCATCTGGAGAAAGATAAACCTGGTTGTTACCGGTCATATTAGTCAGTTTCTCCATTTTACCACCCATTACCGGCATTTTATAAAAATGGCGAACATCTGGACCTTCTTTAGAAGTGGTTAAATACCAGTATTTTTTATTATTGGATAATTCTGGATTAAAAACTTCATATTCACCGGGAGTAAGATCTTTTTTCTCTCCGTTATCAACATTCAGAAGATATAAATGAGAATATCCCGTAGCTTCAGACTGAAAATAAATATGCTTATTATCTGGTAACCATCCAATGGTTCCGCCTCCAAAAGACCAGCCAAGACCCGGCCCGGCGATCCATGCTTCGTCGCGTTGGCGATCGATGGTGGTAAGACTGCCATCTTCAAGGTCTAATTGAGCGATCCAACGGTCTTTGTTATCTTTAGATCGAATGCTTACGATAGCTTTCTCTCCATTTTCTGAAAAATAAGCAGGCGAAGTAATCACTTCACGAACTTTTTCTTCCCATTCTTTATCTGGATAATCTTTAACATAATCGGGTAAGTCTTTAATACCTTCAAGCTCTGCTGTGCTTACCATAAAAACGGTGTCTTTTTCGATATTGTAAAGCGCCAGTTCCACTTCGGTTTTATCATCACCTACTTTAGAGCGTGCAGGCAGATCTTTGGTGTATCCAGATTGATCTACATAATTAGGAACATCGGTATTTTCACCGCGTTCTCTTTTAATTAAATTGAAACTTACATATTTTCCGTTAGGAGAAATGCTAAGTCCGGATATTTGCTTATCTCCCGCATAAAAGGCATAATCTTCTTCTTGGGCAACACTTTCGCGATAGGATTTAGAAGTTTCAGATTTTTCTTTGCGTTCATTAACTACTTCTAGAAGATCAAGATTTTCATCCTGGATCCATTGATTTTTGTCTGATAGTTTGTCTTCTCTATCTTCTCGCTTTTTCCCTTTATTGATGTTGGTTAATTTTGTTATCGTGCCTTCGTCAAGATCATAGATAAACGCATTGTCATTCAAGATGAACGAAATTTTAGATTCATCTGCCATAAACTGAGGATCTATAATACGTTCACCCAGGTCGATCAGTTCTGTTTTGGAAGCTTTTCTGATATTGTATAATAAGAGCTTCCCATTTTCAGTAAAAAGCATTTCGGTTTTCTTATCGTTATAATCACCGTAACGCGGGATCATATTTTCCTTTTCTTGTTGCGAAACCTTTACAATCTTAGATTGGTTAGAAAGATCGATCTTGTATAACGAATCATCTGGATCATTTTCTAGGTTATACTGAAAATAAATATTTTCACTTTCGATTCCCCACTGTATTCTGGAAGGGAAAGTTCCCATCCATTTTGGGTCTTGCATAATTTTTTCCACAGAAAGATCACTTTGCTGTGCCTGTAGGGTAATGCTGCTAAATGCAATAAGAGCAAGAATTGCGATATTGCTAAAACGAAGCGTAAATTTTGTCATTTAGGTAAATATTGGATTTTAATTAGTGGTGAGATTTCGATAAATCAAAAAATTAAACTTTCGAAGCCAAAATACTCAAAAATATAATCATCAGCTCTTTGACAAAAAAGCTTAAAAATTTGCTCACAATATACTTAAAATCACGGTTGAATTCAAGAATAATAGGTCTTAAGCTATGATTTCAGTAAAGAATATATTTATATTTGAAAGCAATAATTCACCAAATTTTCAATCAAAATCCAATGAAAAACAAACTACAACTAGCTTTTGCATCGCTTGCACTTGCTGCGACGGCTTCTTTTGCACAGCAACAGGATCCAATCGTAGAGGAGATCGTTACAGAAGCTACCGAAAATTCTCAATTAAAAAAGTTAGGCCACGAACTTTTAGACGTTATAGGGCCAAGACTTGTAGGTTCACCACAAATGGAACAGGCACATGACTGGGCTGTTAAAACCTATGCTGATTGGGGAATTTCTGCCGAAAATCAACAATGGGGAACTTGGAAAGGTTGGGAACGTGGTATCACGCATATCGATCTAGTAGAACCTCGTTTAAGAACCTTGGAAGGTAGACAACTGGCGTGGAGTCCATCTACTTCTAAAAAAGGGGTTACAGCAGAAGCTGTTCTTTTACCAGAAGCTAAAGATTCGGCCGACTTTCAATCTAAATTAAGTGCTGTAAACGGCAAATTTGTATTGATGTCTTTTAACGAGCCAACTGGCCGTCCAGATTATAACTGGGAAGAATGGGCTACAGACAAGTCTTTTGATAAAATGAAAAAAGAACGTTCTGAAGCAGAAAATGCCTGGAGAGATCGTATAAGAGCTACCGGATATTCTTCTAGAGAATTACCAAAAATTTTAGAAGAAGCAGGAGCTGAAGGAATTATTACTTTAAACTGGTCTAGCGGTTTTGGCGTAAACAAAGTATTTTCTGCCTATACTGAAGACATTCCTACCGTAGACCTTTCTTTAGAAGATTACGGGTTAGTATACCGTATGGCTGAAAGTGGAGATAAGCCAGAGCTTAGTATCACAGCAACTTCTGAAGATCATGGAGAAGTACCTACTTTTAATACGATCGCAACAATCGAAGGTTCAGAAAAACCTGAGGAGTATATCGTTCTTTCTGCACATTTTGATAGCTGGGATGGAGGAACCGGTGCTACAGATAATGGTACAGGTACTCTAGTAATGATGGAAGCTATGCGTATTCTAAAGGAAGTATATCCAAATCCTAAGCGTACAATCATTGCCGGTCACTGGGGAAGTGAAGAGCAGGGATTAAATGGGTCTCGTGCTTTTGTAAAAGATCATCCTGAAATTGTAGAAAATGTACAGGCAGTTTTTAACCAGGATAATGGAACCGGTCGTGTAGTTAATATTTCTGGAAACGGATTAGTACAGGCTTACGATTATGTTGGTGATTGGTTATCTGCCGTGCCAGATAGTATTTCAAGACAAATAGAAACACATTTTCCAGGAATGCCTGGTCGTGGAGGATCAGATTACGCATCTTTCCTTGCTGCCGGAGCTCCAGCTTTTAACCTAAGTTCTCTTAGCTGGTCTTACTGGAACTATACCTGGCATACTAACCGCGATACTTACGATAAGATCGTTTGGGACGATGTGCAGAGCAATGCTATTCTTGCAGCGATCTTAGCTTATAAAGCGAGTGAAGATGCAGATAAAACTTCAAGAGAGCAAAGAGTGCTTCCTGTAAACGGTAGAACTGGTGAGCAAATGACATGGCCAGAACCAAGAGATGCAACGCGTCGAGGAGGCTTAGATTAAATACCGAAATTCGATAAATTCAGTTACAATTTTTAAAAACCCTTACTCTTTCTTAGAATAAGGGTTTTGTTTTGTGCTGAATCTTAAGTTGTAATTTTTGTATCTTTGATTAAATAGCCTTTAGATATGGACTTGCAAACAAGAAAGTTAAATTTAATATCATATCTCGCCCAGATTCAGGATGAAAATCTTTTATCTGAAATAGAGAGTTATATTCTAAAAAATATATCGAGTGATCAGGAAACTTTTTTAGAGCCTTTTAGTCCGGAAGAATTAATAAAAAGAATTGAAATCTCTGAGAACGATTTTGAAAATGGGAGGTTTAAGTCTCAGGAAGATTTAAAAAAAATAACTGAAAACTGGTAATCATTTGATGTGTGGAGATAGTTTGGTCTGATTTTGCAATTAGTAATTTAAAAGAGATTTATGATTACTATAAAGAGAATGCAAATCATAAGGTTGCCAAGAAAATTAAGTCAGAAATTTTTCAATCTACAAATCAACTTAAAATATTTCCAGAATCAGGACAAATAGAATTTTATCTGAAGAAATTAAATAGAAATCATAGATATTTAATTTCAGGCAATTATAAGATCATCTACAATATAAAAGGCAATAAGGTGCTGATCTATGATATTTTTGATGTTCGAAGAAACCCAGATAAAATGTTGAAATAAACTCTTAAAGCTTCTTCTTCAAACGTTTAGCTGCTTTTGTATATCCACCATTTCCGCCATCTACAAAATGAATATGTTCATGAGTGCTAATATCTCGCACGTAGCAGGACATAATACTTTCTTGGCTCACATGAATTCCGTAAGCTATTTTTCCTGAATTTTCCAGGTTGTCCAAATAGCCAATGAGTGCTTCTCTTTGCTGAGGTGTTCCTGAAATCACTGTGTTGATTCGACCATCAATGGTTAAGGTGTCGGTTAACGCAACTAATTTTTTAAGATAGTTTTTGCCGTTTTCTTTTTTAAGCCAGATGTGTTTTCCGTACTTGCCCGTTAGCCAGCTTTTAACTAAATAAGGAAGGTTGAATTTGCCCAATTTCGCCTTCATTTCAGAATTGATCTTCCGCAAATTTGCTTTCAATTTTAGTCTTCTTACTGTGATAGGTTTTCTGCGACTTGGTGAGCCATAAATATCGTCGATCGCCTTAAGGACTTCAGCAAAGATCTTATAGGATTTAGTGTCGTTTTTAGAAATCACGATAAGGCTCACTACTTCCTGCCCGTTTTTAGGCGGTTTTATCTTGTCCCATTTGCATTCCATCCCTTCCAGATCGATGGGTTTTTCGTCTGGCACAGGTTCCTGCTCTGGGAGCGTATTTTTAATAAGATCTTCAGCGTAATGTAAAGCATCTCCCAAAACAACAGGAATGTTTAGATCTTCATTCACCTTAAGTTTGGCGATTTTAAGCTGAATATTTTCCTGGTAGATCTTCTTAACCGAAAAAGAGCCTGTTTTAAGCTCTAATTTGAAGTTTTTAAGTGTATTTCTTTTATGCTTCTGAAGTGCGCTGAGTGTTTCTTCTAAAATTTCCTGTGGAACAAGTGCAATGGCACCGTCGCCACCAAAAAAGAACGGAATATTGATCTTTGCTTTATAAGCAATATTGATCATGGCGATTACCGCGCCCGTAGCAATAAGGTTAACCGAGTTGTGCTGGCCTTTTGCAATCGCTTCAGTCGAATTTTTGATGTCTGCAGCAACGATATGCCAATTTTCAGGAACATTTTTAAAATGACTAATATCGCCTACTAGCTTACTCACCGGGATGTCCCAAGCGGGTAAATTTTCATAAAAATTAGTATCGATATTAGCCATTTTTAGCTTTAATCTCTTATTAAGGGTTTAATTCACCAAGGCTTGCCTCGAAATTGAAAAAGATTGTTCTATTCATAGCTCGTGGGCTTGCCCGAGGTTTTTCCTTTATAGATCTGTGATTTGATCTATCTCTGCTTCAGTAAGCTCTAATAAGCCGGCTTTTGGAAGCCTGGTGATCATTTCTCGCCAGTTTTCGTCCTGCTCAAAAATTTCAGCAAAAACAGGTAAAGCTTCTTCCAGGCGATCGCTGTTTGCCAAAGCCACCGCTTTCCAGAATTTCATTTCCAGGTTATCGGGAAACATTTCTTCCGCAGTACCATATTCTTCTAAAGCTATATCGATATCACCTTTCTCAACGGCAAGATCTCCTTTGTTCATATGTTCGTAAGCACGAGCGGTTTTAAGTAATCGCTCTAACTCCTGTATTGGATTTTGATGATCGTCTACTCTAAGATCGATCTTTTTCTCTTCCCAGGGGTTTTCAACTTTTTTAGGGCCTACAACAATAAGTGCAGCCGATTGTTTACCGCGAATGTCACCACCTGCATTTTGTGCTGCTTTTAAAACCTCTACCATTCGTTCTGCTAACGGAAGAGCTCCGTTCGATTTAAAGGCTTCGGCCATGGCAGGAACAACTTTGTCATTCAGCATCATGTTTGCTTGTACAGAAAAATTTTCTCCTTCTATATGTGCGGCAGACTCTACACAAAGTTTCCCGGTGTAAGCAGCAACATTTCCTTTAACATCAAGAAAAGCAATTTGGCGGTAATCACGACCTTCGTCCTGACTTACTAATTCATCTAAAGCATCTTTGGCAGACATACCGCCTCCCATTAATTTTAGTCCGTTTGGTCCGTAAGCAGGATTTACGAAAGACTGTGTAGCGACAACGCCCACACCAGATTTTCCCCAGCTCACCAAAGAACCTACAGAAAACCAATGGCTTTGTACCGCAACGGCCATTTCGCCAGTTCTAGGATCTTTAGCAACGACAGAGAAGGTATGGGCAAAAGCTTCTTTGTCGATATTGGCATTTTGAGCTTTTGCTTTAATCATAAAAAAACAAATTAAAACGAGTGGTAAGAATTTTTTCATGTTGATTGTTTATAGATAAAAAACGAGTTTAAATATATACAATCTTTGGCGAAGCCAGCCTAAAATATATGTTGGTTAATCTTCGATATCTATAACCTTAAGATATTCTGGGCCGCCATCTATGGGATATCCTTCCACTTTTTCAGCAATAATAGTATAGGTTTGTCCCTCTAATTCGGTTAGATCTATTTTTCCTGAAGTCAAGGCATAGGTTTCATTATCGGTTCGTAAAATATGGCTTCCGTATTGATAAGACGTAATGCCTGCAGCTTCGATTAATCCGGTTAGTTTCATATTGCTGGTTACTTTTTGATTATTACAGGTTGCAGTAATAATTAATAAAAAGAAAGAAGAAAGTAGCACTCCTATTTTCATGATCATATAAGTTAAGTTGCTTTGAAAATACATTTTCTATGCGACTTTGCCTTTACTCTTAGGGAAGTTTTAACGAGTAGAAAGTTTACATAATAAAAACATTTTTAATTTTGTGTTTGCTAAAAAAAACTGGCCTCGTAGTTCAACGGATAGAATAGAAGTTTCCTAAACTTTAGATCCAGGTTCGATTCCTGGCGAGGTCACTGAACCAATAATAGATAAATTCTATTGTTGTTATTTGGTTGATGTTTAGTGTTTTGCATATTTTATGATACCATCTGCATTCATTTAAAAGTGTTAAAAATGCTAATTTTTGTTCGCAGATCGTCAACATAAAATTATTACTTTTATGTTCTTATGAATTGACTTTTTGAACGTTACAATTGGAGATTTGACTTTCGCCAAAATGTTTTAACAATTAAAAATGTCAAAATTATGCGAGATTCTTCAACTTTTTCAATCTTATTTTGGTTGTATGCTAAACGGGAAAAGGCTGGGAAAGCCCCTATTTATGCGAGAATTACCATTAATGGACAACGACTAAACCTTAGTTTAAAAAGGTCTATCAGTTCAAAACGCTGGGGGATACGAACCCAAAGAGCCATAGGGAATACTGATAGTGATAAAGAACTCAATTTGTACCTGGATCAGGAATATGCTAAACTATTTCAATGCTATCAGGATTTACGCCTCGAAGAAGAAATAATTACACCTGAAGCCGTAAAAGATCGTTATACGGGGAATTTTAAGCGGTTTTATACGGTAGAAGATATGTTTCAATATCACAACCGTAATTTGTTTCATAAGTTAAAGCCCAATACTCAAAAAGGGTATATAACCAGCCAATATTATCTCAGAAAATATATTGAAAAAGAGTTTCGCTCCAATTCAGAGAAATTTTATGTGAAACAGATGGATTATGGCTTTTTACTCCAGTTCGAAAGTTTTTTAAGATGTACTAAGCCAAAAAGACATTCACAACCTTATATTGGAAATAATGCTGTAATGAAACATATACAGCGTTTAAGAAAAATGACTACTCTATGTTTTCACTTAGAATGGATTGATCGCGATCCATTTGTTAAATTTAAGCAACATTTGACCAAAACTGAACGAGGATTTTTAAGTGAATATGAGTTGGAAGAAATTGAAAGCAAGAAATTTGAAATTAATCGGTTGAAGGTCGTAAGAGATCTGTTTGTTTTCAGCTGTTATACAGGCGTTGCTCATGTAGATCTTTTACAACTATCAAAAAGAAATTTAGTTACCGGAGAGGATGGATCAACATGGTTAGTAACAAAGAGAGAAAAAACAGGTAGTCCCGTGAGAGTTCCGCTTTTGAAAAAACCTAAAGGAATTATTGATCGATATAAAGAACTCAAAGTTTGCCGAAAGTCTGATACGTTATTTCCTGTTATTTCAAATCAAAAAGTAAATGTTTATTTAAAAGAGGTAGCGGAAGCCTGTGAGATTGAAAAGAACCTCACTTTTCATATGGCTAGACATACTTTTGCGACAACTGTAACTTTATCTAATGGAGTTCCTATTGAAACGGTATCGAAGATGTTGGGTCACAATAAATTATCCACAACACAAATTTATGCGAAAGTCATAGAGCGCAAAATTAGTGAGGACATGAATGTTTTAAGAAGAAAGCTTGAAGGATAAATTATATGAAAGAATAATGATGCTAGAGAATGAATATGTATTCAACAAAGAATTACAATGTGGTTAGTTGCGTACGCCTGCTTGTATTTAATTATTCAGATTATGGAAGCGGAAATCAATAAGAGATAGCTATGATCTTAGAAGTTAGGTTTAAATCTATTTAGTATCTTAATCTCCCAAAAGTACTTGAAGAGCATCAGGATGGTAGTCTTACTTTTATTTACAGTATATCATAACTTTGAATTGGATCGATTGCTTTTAGGTTTTGGTGATAACCTGGAGGTATTAGTGCCTCGAATACTAAAAAAGAATATCAAAAGGAAGCTAGAATCGGCTACTAGTCTTTATAAATAGAATTATCTATTTAATAATCGAACTAATGGTTTCTATACGTTCTAGAAGCGTGTTTACAAACTCCTCTCTACTCACTAAATAATTTTTATATTTTCCGGTGGTTTTGCCACCGGTCATAGACACCGTAATACGCCAATTACCATCTGAAAGTTGACTGCCTAAAGTGGCTATTTCTTCGGAGGGAATAAGCAATATTTTATCACTCATTTTCATTTTGCTTTGATCGAAGCTAAATGCAATGATATAATAGGAATGATGGGGCTTGAAGGTGTTGCCGTTAATGGTTAAAATTAAACGGTTGCGTTTGTGTACGTTAAAGCGTGTTTTAACCTGCAAATAGATTGGTGTGTAGAGCTTTTCTTTTAATACGATGAGATCGATCCCCCTATCATCAATTACAGGTTTGTAGATATTCAATAAACCTTGACTGTAAAGCAGAATGATTTCTTTTGCCCAA
Organism: Zunongwangia sp. SCSIO 43204; assembly: GCF_019904275.1. Taxonomy (GTDB): domain Bacteria; phylum Bacteroidota; class Bacteroidia; order Flavobacteriales; family Flavobacteriaceae; genus Zunongwangia; species Zunongwangia mangrovi. Next base: position 782,920 of record NZ_CP063204.1, on the reverse strand, counting down.
TCTTCGCCAATATTCCCTTTCATTTGAGAGGATAAGCCCGACATATCGATAAAGTTTTCATCGTCCTCTTCTTCATCGTTTTCTAATACCGCTTCAATATTGTTTAGCTTGATTTTTATTTGTTCTTGAGATACCTCAACTTCTATAATACTACCTGCTGCAAGATTATTATCTCTATAGAAACTGGTTAAGCCAAAAATGCGGTTATAGTCTGAATTGTAGCTGTGTTTATTGGTGCTTTTTGCATTAGGAAAAAGCACATTTAACTCTGCGTTTTCGTTTGGTAATTCTGCACGTGCTTCGGCAGGAACATATAAAAAGCCTAGTTCTACTTCTTTACCTATTAGCTTACGTTGGTATGTTATGGTATTATTCATTAAGAGATTAAATACATTTTTTATAGTCCAGAAACATAATATTAATAAAAAATCATATCTTCTTAACAACTATATTTTTCAAATTTGTATTACATGTCAGTTGCTTTTTTAGCTTCTGCAAAAACATACTTTTTTACAATTTTCGGTAGCATCTTTGGTCAGTGTAAATTGCAAACATGTATAGTTTTAAGCATTCATATTTAGGTTCTCTTTTTTCTTAAATATTCATTCAATTTTTTGTATTCCAACTGTTTCATATAGTTTTCCATATAGTCGTAGTCGGGTTCGTTTTGGTCGTTAACTGGAAGCATTATTTTTTGTTTATTCATTCTTGTTCCATTAAACTTGTAACCATATTGATATTTAGCTTTTTGTTTTAAAATTTGGGTTTTTACAAATAGAAATAAATGCTTATTTCCTTCATTTTTTTTGAAACTCAAACGCTTTACATCATCCGAAAAAATGGCTTTGTATGGATGGTAAAAATTCTCAACTACACTACCATTGTAATTTACTCCTAAAACATTTGAATCTTCAGAATTATTAGTATTAGAAACAAATTGAGTAATTCCATTATTTGAATCAGTTGCTCCAATAAAAGGTTTCGCTCCTTTTTTCATATCTGCTTTTGTCAAACGCTTCCCTGAGTTAATATTAAAAATATTTTCTATTTCAAACTCCAACCATTGAACTTCACTCAGAGGAATTACCCCCCCCCGTTTTAAATTACTGATATTCAGTGATATATAATTTTTGTATTTTTCTAATAGTTTCGCTTCTTTTTCACGCATAAACTTTTCCATAAATTCAAAATCAGGTTTATCGTCTTTGTTTACAGGAAGAAGTATTTTTTCTTTTTTAATACGTGTGTCATTTATTTCACGATTGAAACTATACTTTTCTGAAATTCTATTAACTACACTTGAAAGGAAAAGGTAAACATATTTATTAAATTTGGGATTTTCTAATTTGGTTACGTGATCACTGGCAACAAACTTAGAAGGTTGATAAAAACAAGAGCCAACGCTTCCACTATTAGCAAGCGAAAGACAATCAGAAAATATACGAACTCCTTCATTATTTCCTATAAACCCATCAATTCCGTTATTGGAAGCAGTTGAAGAGACATAAGGAACTTTACCCTTTTGGTGGTCTGCTTTTTTAAGTCTTTTTCCACGTTGGATTTTTGGGAAAATATCTTTTAAATCAAACTCTTTCCAATTTTTATTTTTAAGTTGCAGATCCATATTATTTAGCGTTTTCAAATAAAAATTCTTTTCCTTTCATAACCATATTAAATTCGAATGTTAGATAGTCTGAAATGGTTTGCTCAAAATCTTCTAATTTGGGAATTTCATCGTTGAAATAGTAAAATGAATGCAACCATTCATCTGTTGGTTCAATGGTGGTTTTTACCATAAATCTGGTTTCGGCATCATCTCTGTCAAACCAGCAGTCTAATAATTTCACCTTTCGTTCTTTAGCACGTTCCGTTTTTACTGGACCAATATGTTTGTTAATTACAAAACCATCATCTTCAAAATTGAAAAACTTTACTCTTTCTTTAGTATCGTGTGGTTTGTGTGCTGTAAAAACAGCCATACAGGGATTTACACCAATGCGGTAAAAGGTTTCCTTATTTAGTGTGATGACTCCTTGTAAACTATGCTTTTTAAGAATGCGTTTTTTTACTTCTTTATCGGCTTTAGATTTACCTACCATTGTAGATTGTGGTACAATTGCAATGCAAACTGCATTGTCATCTAAACTATTCAACAAATGCTCAATAAAGTGAATTTCAGATAAATGAGCGGTATCTTTTCCTTTAGCTTGTGAATAGGGTGGATTAATAAAACCAACGGTATATTTTTTCTTTCTTAAATCTTTAGCGTTCATTGCTAAAAAATTTCCTGGAATCAATTGGCTTTTACCATCATCACGTAAAATCATATTGGTTGTGGCTATGGAAAACATATCTTCTCGTATTTCGATACCGTGCAATTGATTAGATTTGATATGCTTTTTTTCTTCTTCGGTTTCAGCCATATTTTCCATTCTGTGCATCGCTGAAATTAAAAAACCTGCTGTACCACAACACGGATCGAGTATAATGTCAGATGTTTTTAGTTCTGCTATATCACAGAATAATTCTGTGATATGTGGTGGTGTAAGGACTACTCCAAGACTTTTTCCATCACCACCACTGTATTTCATAAATTCGCCATAAAAATTACCGAGAACATCTTCTTTAACATTGGCTGTAATGGAAGTCAATATATTTGAGTTAATAAATTCTGTGAAATATTTTAGTGGTGTTTTTGCAAGTTCTTCTTCTTTGTTTGGAATACGTTCATCAACTTCATTCAACAAGGTCCGGTCTCTAATGATATTAAATTGACGTAAAACTTTATCTTTTTTTGTTTGTGGTGTAACTTTTACTCTCTGCATATACGATTCTACGGCATCAAATATTTTTTGACCATCTGTTTTTACATCATCACCGTTTAAATCATCAACTTTAAAATTTTTGTCACTTAATGCGAGTAAAATAGCAGAAACGACCAAAGGTTTTTCTTTGTCGCCTAACTGACCGTAATTCCTTAATGCTTCGTGTAAAATAGCAGATTGTTTTATTAACTCTTCTGCTTCTAAAACTTCAGGTGGTGTTTCGCCAAGTACTTGTTCTCGATAATATTTATCAATATTTGAAGCTGAGAAATTCTCAAAGTTCTCAACGGGTTTTAATAGTTTGTACCCATTTTTATCAATGAAAATAGGACGGATAATGTGATGTTTTTCATCTCCTGAACAACCAAACGCAAATACTTTTTTAAAATTAGTGTTTTCAATAATATGTTTTCCGTAGTGGTAAGCTCCGTTTTCTGCAAAATTCTTTAATGATTTAACGTCAACTGCATATTCTGCTTGTTCTTCATTAACGTAGTTCACTTGCTTATCTAAATCGGCTTTGTCTTCTATGACAATGATAAAGTCATTTGAAATTCCAACGAATTCTGGAAATCCAACGCGACCTGTTCCTTTTTTGGAAGCTGTTTTTAAAGCGTCATTAACTTCTTTAATGCTACTTCCATCAGCACTGTATTTTATTTTAGCACTATCTAATAGTTTACTGATAAAAATATCGAGGTTCTTTTCTTTTTTACTCACTTTAATTCAGTTTTGTCAATTAGTAAGTCCTTTGCTGAAACTTGCAGTATTTCAGCAATTTGATATAAATCTTCTAAACTTGGTTGTCTCACGTTTCGAGCATACTCGTTAATCGTTGTATAACTTTTTCCTGTCTGTTTGGAAAGCCAAGTTTGAGATATTCCTTTGTGTTTTAGAACTTCTTTAATTCGGTTCATTTGAAACCTAATTTGATTAGATGGAGGTCAAATATAGACAATATTCATTATTTAACAGTGTAAATATTCACTGTATGCTCGTGAATTTGGAAATCAAACTTTTTCAATTTTTAAATTGTAATTAGTATGATTATGGACATAACTATATTTATATAAAACTAACTCAAGTTCTCCTATGTTGATCATGGTTTCTAGAAGAATTTAAAAAAGTTGTAGTAAGTAATTTTTTTATTATAGTAAACGAAGAATCTATATTTAAAATCTAATACAAAAAAGTTTGAAGAAACTGTACACAGATAAAGTTTCTAAGCTTAGAAAACTTATTCTTCAATATCCTCAACGGAAAAACTAAAATTATATAATTCTTTTGGATGAATACCCAACCCTTTTGCAATAGGTAAAACTGTAGTTATTTTTGGCTCATTTTCATTTGCAAGGATTCTATATATTGCTTTATTTTCAATATTACCAATTGATGCAATTGTAGTTATATCCCTATCGCTTTCCTCAATTAGTTTCCTTAAATGTTGACTAAATTTTTTTCGATATGCTGATCTCCACTCTTTCACGAGTACAATATCAAATCAAACATTCAAAATAAATTGTCATATTTGACATTTTTAGATTATTATTATTATATTTACTTCATATTATTATTTTTGCGAAACTTCTTAAAGTAAAATATTAGAAGCATTCGCTTTGAATCTCGGATTGAAAACTGGTAATTTTTAGACAACGAGAGGATAAGCAATGATGCTCACGACCCCGGGGCGGAGCATCGGCTTATTGTTGTCAGGTATACCAGTACCTCAATCCATTAGGTCGATTTCTGCCCCATTTTATTAGACTTCTTTCAAAGCATTTCTTCTTATAATTATTGATACTGGTTTTGCAGTTTTAAGACCCTACTTTTTTATTGGTTATCCATTGGGATGTTTCTAGTGGGTAGTCGGGGAATCGTAGCAAACCCTATTTCTAAAATTCTTTGCTGTGATGATGGGCGGGTGAGGTATACCTTAAAATGATATATAAAGGAATGTATAATGTAAAATAATGTCTATAAGATTAAACAAATAAAACATACAGAATTAGCCTGAATAAAGGCCCTTAAGCCTAAAAAAGCCTATCCCCACATTCCAAGATTGCCGTCCGAATAGTGGGGAAGGCTATGGTTTAATTAACTAATAAAGTAACACAAACCACAGCGAAATTATGAAAAATAATTACAGGTGCTGCAATATTGTAGTGCTAATACCCCTCTTATGTTCATTTTTCATCTTAGGAAGAATGAATGCTGCTCCGTATTTTCCAATATCGAGTAGTGAATTATTAAAATTTGAACCCTTTTTTCAACAACAAATATCCGGAACCGTAAGGGATAAGGATGGTGTTCCTATTCCCGGAGTGAATGTAATCGTTCAGGGATCTTCTAACGGAACCATGACTAACCTTGATGGTGAGTATTCCATTATTGCTAGTGTGGGTGATACCCTGGTATTTTCTTATATAGGATTTAAAGAATTTAAAATTGAAGTGAATGATACCTTTACTGGGGATGTTGTATTGGAGACTTCGGTAGATGCCCTTGATGAGGTCGTTATCAATGCCGGTTATTATAATACTACCCAACGGGAGCGTACCGGAAGTATTTCTCGCGTTTCTAGTGAGGATATAGAACAGCAACCGGTCATAGGTCCCCTTGATGCTTTACAAGGTAGGATGGCAGGAGTAGAGGTAGAACAACCAAGTGGGATTCGTGGTGCCGCATCTTCAATTAGAATTAGGGGAAGAAATAGTCTACGACTGGAAGGCGATCAACCCTTAATTATTGTTGATGGAGTACCGATTAATGCCAATTCAATTAGCAGTATAAGTCCTTTTACCCAGAATAGCGGTATGGATCCTCTGAGTACTTTAAACTTATCAAACATAGAAAGTGTTGAAGTTTTAAAAGATGCCGATGCGACTGCTATTTACGGTTCTCGTGGAGCAAATGGTGTTGTGCTTATTAGCACTAAAAGAAATAAAGGAGGACGTACACAATTTGATGCAAAAATTTACTCAGGGTTCTCTCAAGTTTCTAATCGTATGGATTTATTGAATACCGATCAGTATTTGCAAGTCCGAAGAACAGCCTTTGAAAATGATGGTGCTACCCCTAATGAATTTAATGGAAGAGAACTGGTACTTTGGGATCAAAACCGAGAAACAGACTGGCAGGAAGAATTATTGGGCGGGACTTCTCCAATAACCGATATTAATATGGTGGTTTCAGGAGGTAATGAACGAACTTCGTTCAGACTCGGAGGATCTTATCGAAAAGAAGGTTCTGTATTTCCAGGAGATTTTGAATATAATAAGGTAACGGCTAACCTTAGTTTACATCACCAATCTAAAGACAATAAATTTGGTTTAGATTTTACAGCGAATTATGGTGTAGATCATAATCAATTATTCTTTGGTTCTAATTTTGTAAGGATGGCGGTTACCCTTCCTCCAAATGCTCCTGAATTATATAATGAGGATGGTAGCTTAAATTGGGCAGACAACAGCTGGACTAATCCATTGAACGGTTTATTTAAACCACAGGATATCGAATCCAATAACCTGTTAAGTAATCTTCGTTTGACATACAATTTAGGTAATGGTCTGGAAATTAAAAGCAGTTTTGGTTATTCTAATTTGATAAGTGGGGAGCTTACCAAAAATTTAATCAATGGTTTTAATCCGGTTACCTGGAGCTATGTTAGTCTTTTTTCTTATCACACCGATACCCGTAGAAAGTCCTGGATTATTGAACCTCAACTCACCTATAATAAACAATTCGGTGACTTTAATGTAAATGGCATTGTAGGCTTAACACTACAGAATAATCAGGATAATTACTTAACTATGGAAGGTACGGGCTATAATGATGATAGTTTGGTTGGAAACCTTAGTGCGGCAGATCAGGTTAGGGTACATTCAGATCAGGAAATAAATTACAAGTATGCCGCTATATTTGGACGAATAGGCCTAGATTGGAAGAAGAAGTATTACTTAAATATTACCGGGAGAAAAGATGGGAGTTCCAGATTCGGGCCAAACAAACGTATCGCAAATTTTGGAGCTGTAGGTGCAGCCTGGATTTTTTCAGAAGAAGCTTTTATTCAGTATAACTTGCCTTTTTTAAGTTTTGGTAAACTGAGAAGTAGTTATGGAACTACCGGAAGTGATCAAATTCCAGATTATGGTTTTATGGATACTTATGAAGTTACAGATGGCCCGGGCGGCTTATATCCCACTAGACTTTACAACCCCGATTTCTCCTGGGAAATTAATAGGAAATTAGAAGTAGCGCTGCAACTTGGTTTTATAGAAGATCGGATAAATATAGAAATAAACTGGTATAAAAACAGGTCTTCTAATCAATTAACGGGTTATCCATTACCTGCAATAACAGGCTTTAGCTCTGTATTGGCTAACCTTCCGGCTACCATTGAAAATTCAGGTTGGGAGCTAGTATTAGATGCGCTTAACATTGAAAGTAAAGATTTCTCTTGGCGAACGTCTTTGAATTTTACGATTCCCAGAAATAAATTGATAGCGTTTGATAACCTTGAACTCACGCCATACAGGCAGACATATAGGGTTGGGGAGCCATTAAGTATTGCCTTATTGTATAAATATGAAGGTATTAATTCCGAAACAGGTCGCTATGAAGTAGCGGATGTAAATGAGGATGGTAGACTGGATTTTAATGATCGTACGGAAACCGCTTTTCTAGGGAGAAAATATTACGGGGGAATTCAGAATACCGTAAAATTCAAGAATTTTAACCTCGGATTCCTTTTTGAATACATTAATCAGAATAAGCATAGTTATTTGCTTGATATGGCAAATACCCCAGGAGCTTACGGTAACAATTCTACCGAAATACTTAAAGCATGGACACAAACAGGAGATCAAACTAATATCCAACAATTATCCACTTCTACACTTTCTTCCTCTTCATTTTCAAATGCAATGCTCTCTGATAAGATGATTGAAGATGCATCTTTTTTGCGCCTAAAAACACTTTCGCTTAGTTACCAAATGCCGGAAACCTTCGTAGACCGAATTGGACTGAAACAAATGGTTCTTTATTTACATGGACAGAATCTTTTTACCCTGACAAACTATCTTGGTTTGGATCCGCAAGGGGGTATGGTGGTTCCTCCAATGCGTACCATTACTTCCGGTCTAAGATTAACCCTTTAAAACAATGTATGATGAAATATATTAAAATTTTGATATTTATCCTGATCTGTTTAATTCATCTTTCCTGTGAAGATTTTGTTGAGATTGAAATTCCCGATGATCGGATAATTAATGAAAGCGTATTTAGTAGTGATAAAACGGCTAACAGTGCAGTAAAAGGAATTTATAATCAATTATATCAGGCCAACTTTTCCAGTGGTTTCTACACATCAATTCCTGTGCTTTCAGAATTATCGGCCGATAATCTTAAATCGACGGTAACCACTGAAAATTTGTTGGAATTTGAAGCGAATGAAATTTTTATCAGTAATAGTTATAACCTCGGCATTTGGTCAAGTGCTTATAATATTATTTATATGAGTAACGCCGTACTGGAAGGCTTAGAGGGGAATGGCAATATAACGACGGAACTAAAGGAAAAACTTATTGGAGAAGCTCGATTTATTAGGGCGTTTGCCTACTACTATTTAGTTAATTTATATGGAGATGTTCCGTTGGTACTTAGTACGGATTATCAAGACAACGTCAGTAAAAGTAGAAATAGTACTTTGGAAGTTTACAATCAGATTGTAGAAGATTTGGGAGTTGCAGTTGGACAATTGGGTAACACCTATGAGAATTCGGAGCGATTACGTGCCAACCGTTTTACGGCTATGGCATTGCTGGCAAGAGTATATCTTCACTTGGAAGAGTGGGCACTTGCTGAGGATTATAGTACAGAAATTATTAATGCCACCGAAACCTTTGAGTTACTGCCACACAATGAAGTCTTTCTAGCCAATAGTAAAGAAGCTATCTGGCAAATTTCACCCCGGGAAGGAGGGGCTTCTCGAACGAATACCCGGGAAGGTGAATTGTTTATTTTACTAGATAGCCCTGGACGCGTAGCCTTAACAGAAGATCTAATTCAATCATTTGATAGTAATGATGCTCGCCTCGAACAATGGATTGGCCTACTTGAAACCGAAAATGAAAACTATTTTTTTCCTTATAAATATAAGGTCAAGAATTCTACTGACGATATTTTAGAATACTCGATGGTCATGCGCCTGGCAGAACAGTACTTGATAAGAGCTGAAGCCCGTGCCGAACAAGATAAATTGATAGCATCAATCGAGGATGTAAATAAAATAAGAAAACGGTCAAATTTAAGTGCGCTTAATATACCTGATTCAGATCTTGATCAAGATGAGGTTATCACTATCATCCTGAAAGAACGTCGAAAAGAATTGTTTACTGAGTGGGGACATCGTTGGTTTGACCTTAAACGCAGAAGGAAAGCTGACCTTATTTTATCTTCCAAAAAAGTGCTCTGGGAGGAGACCGATGTTTTTTACCCCATACCGGAAGATGAGTTATTAAAAAACCCGAACCTAATCCAAAATCCAGGCTATTAATATCAATAATCTTTAGACCTATGAAAAATACTTTAAAAAAGAGGATATTTTTATCGTTTATCGCCAACTTAATAGTATGTATTTCGTTGGCTCATAACAGAACTCCAACGGATAGCTTACCTCTTGATGATGATATTAGGTATGGAGTATTACCTAATGGACTCACTTACTATATTAAGCCAATTGATCATCCAGGTGCAGGATTAAATTTAAGACTTGTCGTCAAAGCTGGTATTAACCAGGAAGCCGATGGAGAATTGGAGTTTGCTCATATTACAGAGCATTTGGGATTTATAGCTGGAAAGAATATTTCAAGAAAAGAAACGTCACATCTTTTTGATGAAGCAGGGGTAAGTATGGCACAGCTCAATGGCTTTACTGCTGGAAATTATACAGATTATTTTGTTCAGGTTTCAGACAAAAATAATAAAGGAGCATCTCTGGCTCTAGACTTTTTTAAAGATATTATATGGAACTTAGAATTAAATGAAAAGAATATTTGGCTTGAACGATTAACGGTTTTTGATGAAACAGGTGGAGGAAATTTTAATCAAAGTATCCATTCTGACTTTCTGGAAAAGCAAATTACAGGCTGGGGTGCAAAGGCTCCAGAGGATTTTGAGGAACATATCAAAACATTTCGTTATAACAAATTAATTGATTTTTATAAGAAATGGTATCGATCAGATTTGATGGCAATTGTTATTGTTGGAAATATTGATAACATTGAAGAACTGGAAAAAGAGCTTAAAGAAAAATTCACAAAAGAAAGGAAAGCTGGGAATTTACCAAATCCAACCGTGAATCAACTCAATTATCTCAATAAAGCACCCCAGTTTTATAAAAAAGAACTTTTGGGTAACAATGATCATTTAATATACAAACCTATACACTTAAGTTTATATTTTCGTCTGGGCCCAAACAAAAACCGACAAAGTAAGCAAGGATTAAAGAATCAGTTAATAAGGAGCTTATTAATCGAACTAGTAAATAAAAAGTACTCACAAGTACTTCGGGAATATAATACCTTTACCTCAATCCGGACTAAATTCCTGAATCCCCCTACGGCTTTAAAACTTGAGATTATTGGGAGTGATGGATTCAAAAAGGATTATATCAATACAGCATTCCAAACGCTAAAAAAAATAAAAAAATATGGGTTTACTATAGATGAATTTAATTCGGGTAAAGCGGAATATCTTAATTCTATAAGGCAAACCGATACCCTGAGCCTTTTTTACTGGAAAAATCAGATCATTCAACATTTTGTGGAGGGGGAAGCTTTACCTGCAAACAAAGAACAACTTCAGGAAAATATCTTACACAACCTGAGCCAGGAAGAATTTCATAACGAAATTAAACAATATATTAAGGAGGAACCAGAAGATATTAGTATGGTGGCTTATAAAGATAATCGGGAATTAAATAATCCCGAAAAGAAGATAAGAACCTGGATCAAGGAAGTAATCAGGTTACCGGTTGAACCGTCGGTCCCCTCTACAAGGAATTTAGTTCTAATGGATGATTCTCTAACTACAGCACTGAAAAAAACTCCGGTAAAAGCCTTAGAAACTGAGATTTCAGGAGGCAAAAGCTATTTATTGGAAAATGGCTTACGCATTATTTTAAAGTCTTCGAAAAAAAATACTTCAGGAAAAGGTAAAGACAAAAGCCGATTATTATTTAATGGCTTTTCAAAACAGGGTATCGATTGTTTTCCGAAAGAAGATTATTATTCGGCTTTAAATGCTACCGAAATACTGAGGAATTCCGGAGTTGGAAAGTTTAATAAATTTGAGTTGGAACAAATTATTGATCGTCAAGGACTAAAAGGTTTCGTATCTCCCTATATAGAAAGTGATGCAGCAGGCATTAAGGCCAACATTGCTCTAAAAGATTTAGAAACTGCTTTTCAATTGGTATACCTGTATTTTACATCTCCTAATTTTAACACTACTGCATTTGATGATTGGACGACACAACAAAAAATTTACATAGCCTATAAAGATTATCCAACTGAAAATTTTGAAACTAAGATCAGGGAGGTTTTACCTGATGATGATTTTATCCCCAAAGGTCAGAAATTTATTGAAGGACTTGAGCAAATAGATTTGGAGAAGGTAAAGGAGGTATATCAGTATTTATTTAGTATGCCTGGCAATTTTACCTTTTTATTTTCTGGTCATTTTATTGAAGAAAAAGTTTTAAAGCTTTGTCAGAAATATTTAGGAAATCTACCACTGAGACCTACAAATTTGTATTGTGCTAATGAAATGAAAGATTCAGTTAAGTTACCAATAGAATCGAAGACTTTCTATACCGAAGCTCCATTAAATCGAAATAAGGTTAAAGTGCTGTATTTATATAAATTGAGTAAGCCTATAATAGATTGGAAAGAAGAGATTAAATTGGATCTTCTTCAGGACATTATGAGCGAACTATTTATGCGGCGATTGCGATTTGAATCGGATACTGGAGGTACTTATGCGGTTATTTCAGGATTAAATATTGTGAATTCATATAATTATGTGGAAATTCCGATCACTTTTAGTACGAATGCTAAGGATGCGAAGCGTTTGATTAAGGGAGTTCAATCCTGTGTAGAAGATCTAAAAAGTTCTCCTGTTGAAAAATCAATTTTTGAGAAGCTTATAAATTCCAAATTAAATACAAAAATAAGTAACGGAAATACCTTAGCAAAAATGCTAAAGTATTCGAAAGATAATTTCCGATGGTGGGATAATGATGAGAGAAAAGCATTTATAAATTCCTTAAGCGCACAAGACATACAAATGACCGCAAAAAAGTATCTGAGTAATAAGCCTGTAGTATTTAAAATGCTACCCAAAGTAAAATTAGAAGAATAGTTGATGATTTAAACAGTGTACAACCTTTGGGCTGTACACTGTTAATACATACTAATCAGTAGGAGGGAAGCCTTCTAATTCTTTGATGTTCGCACTTCCTTGTGCAGGATCATCCAGATTTTCTGAATTGTATACCTGATACGTTGTACCTGAAACGGGGTCTTCATCAAACCTTACTTGGCAATTAGCAGCTCCTGATTCACAATCAACTTCTATTTCATACCAACTGTTTCCAATATTTACAAACATAGTAGCTTGCAGATCATTTGGAACATCCGGGGAATTTTTTGGTTCCAATGTAAAGTTCGTTGTGGCAAAAGCCATTCCTATAGCAAATACAATTGCTACAATTGGTAAAATCAATTTTTTAAACTTCATGGTGTTAAATTTAAGTGTTAATAATATTACTCCCGTTTTTTAATTAGATGACGGTGCACCTAAGGATTGTTGCAACAAACGATCGTAATGGTTTACTAACTCTGATTTTTAGTCAGTATCCATTTTATCTTTCCTGAAGTAAAATTGAAAAATAAAAGTTTTCCAGAGGGATAAAAGTTGTTTTGTAAGGCTCTAAATTGAGGTTGGGAGGTATTTTTTTATTTTTTAAAGAAATTATTGCGGTATTGACTAGGGGAAACACCGTATTCCTGCTTAAAACGATTAGAGTAATGAGAGGATGCCTGAAAACCGAAATGTCTTGAAATTTCATTGATCTTCAAGTCGGTTCCCTCCAAAAGTTCCAGGCTCTCTTCCAATCGCATCTTGATGTCATAAGCTCTTATCGGTAACTGATAAAATTTTTTGAATACACGTTTTATTCTGGATCTACTGGCTGCTGCTTCGGAAGCTATTTGATTAAGCCCCGGAAGTTGGGAATGACGATAGCCCTTAAGAATGTCATGTACCTTTTTAGCAAGTAGAAAGTCCCGAACATTACGAATATCTGAGGTTTTTGTTGTTTTATTTTTGTCAAATGAGTCAACTTCATTTTGTGATAAATCCGGTAAAGGCTCTTCTGGGTCAAATGCAAATAAGAGATAATTGGGCTCTTCTATGCCAAGGCCACATCTTAATATTCTAACCTGTAGAGGGCTAATTAAATCATTGGAACTCTGAAAATCAACGATTCCGAAATCAAGTAAGCAGTTTTTGTTGCGTGGAAATCTTTTCCAAATTTTATTCAATTTCTTTAGGGATTTCTTTGATAGTAATTGAGCTAATTTAACAGGATAATTAGTTTTCATTAGAATATTGAAATTCTCATCACTATGAGTGATTATATTTTTATCATTATCTAATATGATAAACAATTTCGGTTGCGAGTATAAGGTCTTTTCCGTCCTTATCTGATACATAAACTGATTCATTTTAATGCTAGCATGATTGATCAGTAAGGCCAGAGTATCTTCCCTGTTTTTATTATTTGAAATGGGGATACGATATGAAAAATCAAATTGAGATATTTTAATCAAAGCCTCCCGTAATTGATCAAAACGCTTATCATTTGAGGAATAATTAGTCATAGTCGTGAGGAATTATGAGGTTTAATTATTTATAATCTTGAAGAAATGCTAGTGCATTAAGCTCACTTTTAAATAGTTTAACAGGAACTTGCGGGTGATGAACATCTCTGAAGAGTAGCGCAAGAGATTGATCATAATCATTATTGGTAAGAATGGCAACAGCACTGGCCATTAGTGAGCCCTTTGTTGCAAAATGATCTAGAGCCTGATCCGAAATGTTCTTTAAGTGTTGGATGCGACATAATATAGGATAGGGTTGGTGCCGCTGGAATATAAGGCGACCTGCAACAATTTTTTTTGCTGCACGTAGATCTAGCTCTGGAATGGGCTTATAAGTAATATATAATATTCCATCGCGAATCCACATCTTGGTATATTTAGATTCCTTCTGCATGTGTCAATCGGCACAATAATAAAGTGATATGCTTTTTGAAGCTCTTTTCTTACATTAAAAGTAATCATAATTATGTATTGTTCAAATCAGATCGGTATATCTGTTAGGTCTAAAAAATATGTATAAGGTCTTTTTTTAGTGTTGAAAGCCACCAAATGGCATCAAAATTAATTCTTTTCTATACTTTGATTGTAAATGCGATCGGTTAATTCAGAAGTGTTGATGTTTAACTTTTAAACTTTTTTAAATGTATAAAACAATTTTAGAGAAATTTGGTGAAGAGGTAAAAAAGAAGCAGGAGGGGACAGAGGATTATTTAAAACGTGCCATTGAGATGATTCAGTTCTGTCGAGAAATACTGGTAGATATGAAATCCATGGTAGAAGAAAGTGACTTTGAAAGTGTGCCGGAAGAAATCTATTTCTTTAAACAGGTTAAGCCTCAACCGATGAGCTACCTGATTTATTATACCCACGTGCGAAGCTGTGAGCTTCATAAACCCAAAGCCGGGAAACAATATAAGATCAGGTTCCTGGAAAAGGAGATGAGAAAAGTCAATAAGTTCTTTGCGAAGAATACTGACTTTACTTACTATATGGAACAGGGCTACACTTATCTGGATCATACTTTTTTCACCCGTCGTGGAATTGAAAAGTTTCCTTTGGATCCTACGGAAAATCAATATTTCGATCCTGATTTTACGACTTCACATGATCTGCTATGGGCAAAAATTCAAGCTGTATATCGCTATATTCATTACCTGCGAGAGCAACTCCAAAAGCTACGTGGTAAAGAACTGGAATTTTCTATTGATAAACGCCATCAGGTTCTGGTTTGGACTAATAGTAAAACGGCGCTGGTAGAGCTGATCTATGCACTCCATAATAATGAGGCTTTTAACTACGGAAAATCTGATTTGAATACCATAACTCATGCGTTGGAAGAAGTATTTAATATCAAATTGGATAATGTTTCTAAAACCTATATGGAAATTAAAGCCCGAAAGGGAAGTAAGACAAAGTATCTTGATGAGCTGGGAATTAATTTTCAGCTTAAGATGGAAAAAGAAGATGGCTTGTCATAATAAGTATTGAGAGGTATTATGTTTTTATATTATATGGATCAATTTTTATAATGGGGATTATAATAATAGATTTCTCGCTTCTAAAATGTTGTCGCTGATTCCAATGATTTAACTCCGACATTGATAAGAGGTTAGATTACAAGCTTTAACTTATACTTTTTTCAAATTTATAAGTGCCTAGGGCTCTTCGAATTCTTAAATGTATTTCTTCTGGTCTGAAAGGTTTTGTAATATAGTCAACTATGCCTCGATCCAGTAATTTGGTAATCGTAGTCTCTTCTGTAATAGAACTTAATACTAAACAAGGAATTTCATATCCATGATTAAACACATATTCTAAAAAATCTTGACCACTTCCTTCCGGCATAACTAAGTCAGTTAATATTAGGTCAATCCTATTATTTTCCAATATTTCTATAGCCTTTTTTCCGTTTAGTGCGTGGATTACATTATAACCAGAATGTTTTAAACGAAAACTTAGAGCTCTTTCAATGAGTAGACTATCTTCAACAAGTAAAATATTTTTCAAAACTTTTTATTTTATTTGCTAATTTATTTTTTGAGCCGATTTAAAATTTGAGTTTTCGTTGAATGGTAAATTAGTTTCGGCTAAACTGAAAATTGCGAAGATGACCTACGATGACTTTAGTTGAGGAAGCCGAATCAGATGATTTGAAAATGCTTATACGGCTGTATTAGTTTTGTGTATTAGTTTTGCCTATGCAGAAAATCATAGCTGAATTTTACCTTCACTATCCGATTTTTACTTCGTCATAACTAATCTTTAGTTATATCTAATAAATGGCCTTAGCATTACACGAAGTCAATAATGGTATTTATAGCAAATTGCCGGCTTATACTTTTCAAAAGTAATGATGAACTAAAAAAATAATATGGCTTTTAATACCTCAGTGGGATAAATTGAAGCCTTCTTTAACTTAGGAGGCTGAAAGATGGAGATAAAGCTACTTTAGTAGCTTTATCATTATAGTTGATTAAATTATGAAGCTAGCTTCTATGTCTAGTGAATCTTTGTGGAGATCTTTTAGTATGCTAGTTTTTTGGATTTTCAGTATAAAAATTCAATTTTGGCTGGCTGCGTATAGATAAGTTTACATGCTTGGAGACCAAAGCCTCATATTTACTGCTGGAAATCAAATCATAAGCTTCAATATGATCACTAAAAAATTCCAATTCATCGTAACTCTCTAAAGGGATGCTCATATGCTGATATGGTGTGTCTGGAAAATGAAATTCAAGCCTCACAGTTCCCGTGGGGTATACTGCTAAAAATTCTTTGATTTTTTTGATCTTTTCAATGGTACTCATAATGAATTGTTGGGGATTCAAACCGCTAAATTACCTAGAAATCTTTTATTTCCAAAGCTGGTGTTGTTCCTCACGTTTTGCTGGGATCTATTCTTTTAAATGTTAAATTCTTTCGTACTACGATAAGTATCGACAATTATTTCAGCAGGTAAGATTTTTCGTTTCGATAAGTTTATTATTGATTTATATCCCGTTTTAGATGATAAATGAACACATTTATCATAATTTTTTATAATGTTAAATTTTATCGTAGTGCGCTTCGTACTACGAAAGATTTTGATTTCTTCTGCTCAGCTTTGTAATGAAAGTCAAATCAACCGATCCCATCGTAGTGAAGATCTGGTTAGTTGAAAATTAACTGCGGTGGGATTTTTAAAAACTGATCCTATGCCAACAAGTATTATTACCACCGATGATCTTTATGAGTTTAAACTTCAATTATTGAAAGAATTGAAGAAACTCTTAAAGGAAAACAAAGAACGAAAACTGAAGAAATATCTAAAGTCTTCAGAAGTGATGGAACTACTGCAAATTAGTCCCGGTACATTACAACATCTTCGGAATAATGGAACACTTCCTTATGTGAAAATTAAAGGATTGATTTATTATCAGGCCTCTGATATTCAAAAAGTAATGGATAAATATCGCGTTCATCATTCTTCAGGTTTTGCCAAATGAATTACATTCGACACCTAAAGTGGATTTATAGTCGGTTTCTTGAAGATGAGCGACTTAATCCTTCGCATGTAAGTTTGTATATGGCTATATTCCAGGAATGGAATAGTGCCAGATTTCCAGAGGAACTCTACATCAATCGTCAACAATTGATGCAAGTATCGAAAGTGCGATCACGATCGGGATATCACCGTAGTATAAAAGAGTTAGATGCTTTTGGGTATCTGGAATATATACCTTCCCACAATCCTTATCAGGGAAGCCGCATAAAGATGTTTACTATTCGGACAAGTAACGAACCAGTAGACGATCACAGGGATCCCATATTGGAACAAGTAGCAGCACACTACTATCCCAAATATGAACCAGTAGACGAACCTTATATAAACAGTAATAAACAAAAAACAATAACAAACATAAACATAAAAAATACCACAATTTTTAAAAATGAAATTATTGAGTTTTTTAAATCTCAAAAATGGCCTCTAAGCGAAGGAAATAAATTTTTCGAGCATTACGAGTCTGAAGATTGGAGGACTGCTACCGGTAGAAAAATAATCAATTGGAAAGCTGTCGCTCAGAAATGGATGAAGCGCTGTGAGCGCTGGCGAAAAGAAAAAAAAGAAACTCAGGATTTTTTAAAAACTTCAAAACAAAAAAAATATGGAGAATCCCTCTAAAATTGTTGAAAATGGAGTGGTCTATAGCCTTGGAGATTTTGATGGTACTACTGTGCATTATGATTTCTATCAAATCTTGCATTATCTTGAAATGAAGGGTAAATTGCTTTTTGGTGAGCGTTTTAAGATTTATAAAAAAGATCGTCCGCTGATTCGGCAACTTTGTGCTTTTATGATTCGAGATTATAACGCCTGTAAGCGATACGGTTTGGATTGTAGAAAAGGAATTTTATTAACTGGTCCTGTGGGATGTGGAAAAACCAGTCTGATGAAATTGGTTCGATATATCGTTCCTGGAAAATTAACTTATGAAATGATCCCTACTCGTAATGTGATATTTGGCTTTAATCATTTAGGATTTAAAACGGTTCAGGAATATGGGGATTCTGGGAGTTATTGCTTCGATGATTTAGGATTGGAACCTCTTGGACGATTCTACGGAGATAATGCAAATGTCATGGGAGAGGTACTACTCTCCAGATATGAGCTCCATCAGAAAACCGATCAAAGATTAAAAACATATGCAACCACTAATTTAAATGCAACAGAATTAGAAGATCGCTATGGCCAACGGGTGCGAAGTAGAATGAGAGCTTTATTTAATCTAATGGCCTTTGATAGTAATAGTCCTGATAAAAGACATTAAAAGCTAGTTTAATTTTTTTGATGTCAAAAATTGATATGCTTTGATATGCTTTGAATGAGATGTAATAATAAATTATAGCTTTATTAAAATGAAGCTTTATTTAGTTTAAACCTAGTATCTTTAAATTATAGAATGAAATTGATTCTTTTATAAAAGAGTGCAATACAACATCGAAATTCTATAATAGCTATGAAAATTTTTAAAAGGCTAAGTCATAGCTAGGGCTTTTAAAGCTTTGATATCTTATATTTAAATATAAACAGTTTTAGATTTATTTTTTATGCTATTAGCTATAGTATTAGTAATCGTAGGTTTTTGCCTACTTATCTTTGGGGCAAATTGGATGGTGGAGGGAGCCTCTATGTTAGCTAAAAAATATAATATTTCTGATTTGGCGATAGGTTTAACTATTGTTGCTTTCGGAACTTCAGCGCCGGAACTTGTGGTGAATACCATAGCTTCGACAAATGGATATTCTGATATTATTCTCGGAAATATAATAGGAAGCAATAATTTTAACTTGTTTATCATTTTGGGAATTACCGGAGCGATTTTTCCAATAAGCGTAAAATCTTCTACCTGCTGGAAAGAAATTCCCATATCTTTTATTGCTGCTGCACTGTTACTACTTTTCGCAAATGATATATTTCTAAATGGTTTTGGTTTCCAGGGATATTCCACAAGCCTAAGTAGAATAGAAGGAGGAATGATGCTGTTCCTTTTTTTTGTTTTTCTTTATTATGTTTTTACACAAATGAAAAATGAAGATGAACCGGAAGCCGTAATGACAAACATTAAGCCTTTATGGAAAATTTATAGTTTAATTATTATTGGATTGACAGGGCTTATCGTAGGGGGAAAGTTGGTGGTTGATAATAGCGTAGAAATTGCTTCTTCTATGGGGGTTAGTGAAAAGATTATTGCTCTGACTATTGTAGCTACAGGAACATCGCTACCAGAGCTGCTTACTTCTGTCGTTGCCGCTCTAAAAAAGAATAGTGATATTGCTATTGGGAATGTCATAGGATCTAATATCTTTAATATCTTTCTTATTCTATCCATAAGTAGTATTATAAAACCTATTTCCTATAATCTAAAATTTAATTGGGATCTTTTGTTGCTAATTGTTGGAACACTTTTACTCCTTGTTTTTATGCTTACCGGAAAGAAAAAGAAACTTGATCGATGGGAAGCTGTCATACTTTTCCTGATTTATGCTTCTTATACTATCTATTTGGTTATTCAGGAAATTTAAATCTAAACAAAAATTTGAGATAGGTTACGAAATTCAGTGGGGTAATACTGATTTATAGCTATTCATAGGAATAAGTGTTTATCTCCGAATTAGCTATAGTTATAGATTTTAGATGGCTATGTTTTTAGAGGCAATAAATTTATTTGTGACCTTTCAATTAATGAGGAGACTCCAGGGAGATATAGAGATATTTGATGAATCCTGACAAGGATGAAGACAGATCTTCTTCAACTTATTACTTTGAAAATAGAAAATAAAGTTCGTTATCCATTTCCCAGCAGCACAGAGCATTCTTCAATTCTGCTTTTTATAGGCCTGGTAATAATACATTAATAAACATCCGTCAAATTTAATAAAAGCAAAAAAATACTGTTAATCCCCATGAATGGGTATTTTACTAATTATCCGACACTGTAATTTTGATCTTTCTGTAAAAATTACTTTATGTGGATCTATTACCCTGGTGTAAATGTATATATCATTCGATTGGTGATGAAAGCTAATGATATTTTATCTAATCCCACTTATCATAAGAAACTTGTGTCATTTATTTATGCTTATGATGAGAATTTGGATCATGAATTCTACTTAAGTTGGATTAAAGTCTATGGATTTGAAGTCGAATTAAATAGTACCTGGAGACCTTTTAGCTCTTTTCGGTTTAAATGTACGCCGAATCGAATACTTCTTAATCGTATTAAATTTAGAACAAACCAAGAGGAGGATCTTAGGTTACTTTTAGAACATTTTTATTTCATGGCCCAAGAACATATTTCCCAAAACAATCCTCCCACATCTTATCAGGCTTCTACTATTTCTAGAATATGTAAATCTTTTGGGGAGATAGGTGTATCTATGGTCTGATTTAATCTGATAGTTAGTTTAATTAAACTATGATTAACGTATATTCTTAGACTTAGCATTATCAGTTTTGACGTTTTTATACTTTTCTATTTTTCTTAGTCCTGTAGTTATGAACAGGCTTTGTATTTGGTTACCTATTAATTATCTTACTTTAAAGTAATTTATTGCCGAATGCTATTAAAAATTATGTTATTCACAGATTTACTTTCTAAGCTGTTTTGAGTGCCTGGTTTTGGTAGCTTAAGATCAGAAAACATTCACTGATTTTTTGTTTAACCTAAAACTTTTATTCATGAAAAAATTAATTTCCAAAGGCATTTTTCCAAGTAGCCTACTATTTAGCCTTTTCTTTAGTCTTAGCACTTCCGCACAAATTGGAGGAATCGAAGATTCAGTAGCCGAAATCTCGGATACCATTCGATCGATATTTCCCATCTTACTGGGAGTGATCTTTTTAGTAGGTTTCCTTTTTAATGCCGGACATTTCTTTGGCGAAAATGCCGACTTGAAAAAAGGAATAAGCCGCGTGCTCGTTTTTGTACTGATCACCGGTGCCGTAGTCGGCATCTTTACCTACCTGATCGGAATGGCCGTATAATCTATTTTCATCATTACTATGAAAACCTATACACCATACCGTGATATCCGAAAAGAGGCGCTCATCTTTGGCCTTCCGGTGTATCTTTTTGCCCTGCAAATGATTGCCGTGATCGTGGGCCTGCTTGCCATCATCTTTGCCTTCGGATGGATGAGTATTTTGATCGGGTGCAGTGGTAACTTTCTACTGTACCTGATGCTCATCAATTTGAAAAAACTGACTGCACATATTCAGGTTTTTCAGGTGTTTCCAAAGCACATCAGTACCAAACAAATCAAGCCTAATCATTTTATGATCCGAACTTATGAATCTGTATAAATATCCTCCGATCGCCAGTTGCACGGGCAATGCTATGTTTTTGGCCAATGGCAATTTTTGCCTGGCCTATAAGGTGGTGCTTCCAGAAGTATACTCCCTTGCCGAAGCAGATTTTGACCAGCTTCATACTTGCTGGTTTCAGGCCATTAAAGGCCTGCCCGTGGGAACGATTATTCATAAACAGGATGTGTACCTGAAAAAAGCCTATACTGCTGAAGATCTTCCAAAGGACTCGTTCCTGCAAAAGGCGACGCATCGGTATTTTAAAGGAAGACAGTACCTAAATCATCAATGCCTGTTATTCTTTAGCCTGCCAAAGAATAATAAATTGGCAAAATCCGCTTATATCAACCCTTTTGCAAAACTTTCTAAAAATAAGCTGGACCAATCCAATAAGGAATGGAAGGTGTTTGAACGTCAGGTTAACGATGTGGTGGGCTATCTCAATCAGACCGCTAAAATTCAGGTTATAAAAATGACTTCACCAGCTGTTGCTAAGTTTAG
Source organism: Zunongwangia sp. SCSIO 43204 (assembly GCF_019904275.1). Taxonomy (GTDB): domain Bacteria; phylum Bacteroidota; class Bacteroidia; order Flavobacteriales; family Flavobacteriaceae; genus Zunongwangia; species Zunongwangia mangrovi. Next base: position 760,805 of record NZ_CP063204.1, on the reverse strand, counting down.
TCGGGATTTTTGGAATGGGTTTATTGATGACCATGATACCGATATACAGCTGTCATCAAATGATCTCCTTATGGGAAATCAATACGTCCAAACTATGGTGCTACAACATGAATCCTGTTTTCAGGATGAACTGAAAACTTCACGTCCCCATGCGGAATTTACAGCGGATGATTTTAGTTTTTATCAGGGCTTTATGGATGGTTTTGGATTACAACTTTACGAACATCATATCGTAAACCAAATGCTATGGATCGAGGATACTAAAAAATGGCAAGGCCAGCTGGAAAAACAAATTGAATCGCTGAAAAAAAGCGCCAATTTCGGTTCCCAGAACCTGATTACCTGCGAAAAACTCCAACAGGTACTTGATCAAATTGTACGTGATGAACAATCGCGACTGGTACGGGGACAGTTTAATGTAATGTACTGGCACATAGAAAAAGAACAATTAAAAGAAATCGCTGGTAAGATTATGGCAGAATGCAAACAACTGGATATTCGACCTTATATGCCTTCCGGGGAAGCATTGGCGCATTATGTGTTCAATAGTTATTTTGGATTTACCTCTAATTTCGGAGCAGAGGATACCTATGTTACCGATCTTAAACATGCACTATGCCTTTGGATGCATACCGGCAACTATATCTCAGATGCTACTGGTGTAATCTTTAATGAACGCCAATATAACCTACCCGTGAAAAAGGATGTTTGGGATGAATCTAAAAAACGAATTAAAGCAAGAAATTTTGCCATTTTTGCGCCCACCGGAGAAGGGAAATCCTTTCTGGCCAATAATATCCTGCGGCAGTATTTTGAGGAAAGAATCCGTTTGGTTATTATCGATTTGGGAGGATCCTATGCGAAATTTGCTAAGCTTTATCCCCAGGAGCATCTAATATTACGTTATGAACCCGGAAAATCTTTAGGGATCAATCCGTTTTATTGTGAGAGTGGTATACCTTCGCCGGAACTTCTGGAAGAACTTAGTATTTTCTTATTAGAGTTGACGGCTTTCGATACCAATTCAAAAGCCCAAAGTGTGAGCCTTAAAAACTGGTTAAGACACTATTATAAGTCTACAAGTGCTCCCTATAACTTACAGGCATTCTATGATTTTCTATTCGATCTTGATTCCGGTACCTACGGGAAAGATAATGCTGTAAGTCCCAACCCTATACTTCGGGATGTTCAATCAGGGATAGACAGCATTTTTTTGGATCGTAAACGCTTTCTGCATATTCTCTCTGAATATGTTGGCAGTGGGATCTATAGCTATTTGTTTCAATCGGGAGTTCAAAATTATCGTTTGGAAGATAAACGATTGATCATATTTGAGTTGGATGAAGTTCGGGATAATAAAGAAATTCTGGGCATCATGCTAAAACTCATCAAAACAGCCGTACAGGGTTCCATCTGGAGTCAGCGGGAAGAAAAAGGAATTATCCTTTTTGATGAGTTTGCTAAACAATTGAAATTCCCCAATGTTCTGGAAAGTGTGGAATTCTATTACCAGGCTATCCGAAAGCAAAATGGCGCCATAGGCATTATCCTGCAGTCCATAAATCAATTGCCTGCTAATAGCACGGCAGCAAGCATTCTGGAAAATACACAGGTGATCTATAGCCTGCGCAATGAAAAAGGCTATGAGGAGTTGGTGCATCGTTTAAAACTTTCTTCTCATGATCATAATCAGCTAAAATCCATCACCAACAACCTGAGTGGAAAACGAAAGTACACGGAAGTATTTATAAAGATCGGAAAAGAAAGTAATGTGTACCGCCTGGAAGTTCCCCCGGAAGCCTATGCGGCTTATTTAACCGATGGAAAAGAAAATGAAGCAATTCTCAGAAATTATCAGGAGAATGGAGATATGCAAAAGGCTATTCAGGAGTTTCTATCGCCCTAATATCAAGAAACCAAATTCTATATAGTGCGCTGCCTTCTTTTCCTGATTTGATGTAATGCTATGCCTGTGTATCCAAACTACTACTGGTATTGAATATTTTAATTTTTAACCAAACTGCTATGAAAACTGTAACCCGTCAAGCTTTGTGGAATTACTATATTAGACTGGACATAGAGTTGAATGAATATTATTACAAGTTGTTACTTAGCAATTATGAGACGTAAAGCCAAACACTACACTTTGTTAGTCATGCCTTCAGCCCAAACGAGGCTTTGATCCTAAAGATTAATAATAGCGTATATATTTCCTTTAGTACAGGCTTCAGAAAAATTATTAATACGAATCATCCATTTATTTTTCAATTTTATAATTGTAAAAGGTTTTATGGACTAAGCTCAACATTTGGATTGGCCAGGCATGAGCATAATATCACCGGTATTAGCAACCATTTTAGTTTTTTCCCAAAGATTACTTTCTACCATTGAGGTATAGATAGAAAGAAAAATTTATGAAATCGATTGCATAAATTTTTAGAATTTTATTGCTATCTATATAAATGAACTCTTTTGATGATTTAATAATATATTATTTTTTATAGTTTAAAATTATTTTTTATCAGTAAAAGATGGTTTTATTTGATAATTAATTTTTAAATTATTAAACTTGTAGTCATTAAAACTATTAGTTGCGCTTGTAAATCCATTTATTTTTCAATTATTAAAGCAATCGATTTCGTGATTCTAACCATTTAAAATTTTTATTATGGGGAAATATTTATTAAAATTTAATTTTCTGATGCTTTTGTTTTTCTGTCAGTTAGGTCTTGCACAGGATGGCAATGTAACAGTATCTGGAATAGTTGAAGACAATGCTGGTCCGCTACCCGGTGTGAACGTTATTGTGAAAGGGACAACGCAGGGTGTTACCACAGATTTTGATGGTAAATATGTGCTTGAAGATGTACCTAAAGGATCTGTACTTGTATTTAGCTACTTAAGTTATAAAACACAGGAAATTCCGTTGAATTCCAGGACTGAAATTAATGTTACTATGGAATCTGATACGCAATCGTTAGAGGACGTTGTGGTAGTAGGATATGGTACTCAAAATCGTTCAGAAGTTACAGGGGCAATTTCATCTATTGATTCCGAAGAAATTGCCAGTGTGCCGGTGACCACGGCAGATCAGGCTTTACAGGGTAGAGCTCCGGGAGTAAACGTCGTAAATAGTGGAGCCCCGGGGAATTCTCCTGTAGTGAGTATTAGAGGTTTGGGAACTCCTAATAATAATTCTCCTTTATATGTTATTGATGGTATTATTGCTTCTGGTATGGGAGATTTAAATCCTAATGATATCGAGAATATTCAGGTATTAAAAGATGCTGCTACCACAGCGGTGTATGGGTCTAAAGGCTCTAATGGGGTGGTTTTGATTACGACCAAAAAAGGTAGAGGTACTGAAAAAGCCTCCCTTAATTTTGACGCCTATTCTGGGGTTAATTTTATAACTTCTCGTTACGACCTGTTAAATACTCAACAGTATATACAATATTTGGACGAATTAGATGCTACACCTCCAAGGGTTTCAGATTCTCAATATGCAGATTTTATAAATAATGATACAGATTGGCAAGATGAAATTTTTAGAGCCGGTCTTATGCAGAGCTATAATATAGCGCTTTCTGGAGGGAACGAAAATAGCAACTATCGGTTTTCCGGAGGTTATCTAGAGCAGGAAGGTGCTATGATTGAAACAGGATATGAAAGATTCAATTTTAGAGCCAACAGTAATTTCACTTTTGGGAATTTAACCATAGGAGAAACATTAGGTGTTTCTTTCGATGAACAAAACCCTGAAAGGGATAGTGGAGGGCGTTCTATTATAGAACATGCTATTAAAATTTCTCCTTATTTACCTGTTTATAATCCAGATAATTTAGGAGGCTTTCAGGGACCCAGTAGTTCTATTGATGGCCAGGATGCAGAAAACCCGGTACGGGTTCAAACCTTAGGGAACGCTAGTAACAGCTCTGTAAACATTATAGGAAGCCTTTTTGCAGAATATGAGTTTTTCGATAAAATAAAGTTTAAATCTCAGGTAGGTCTCGATTACAGTAACTTTAAAAATACCAACTTTATTCCTTCTTATAACGATGATGAAACATCTACAAATAGTACTCCGTATGCGCAGATAACTAAGAATACAGGAATATATCAATCCTTAACCTATACCAATAGCTTAACCTATAAAGATTCTTTTTTAGAAAACCATAATATTGAATTTCTATTACTGTCTGAGCAGCAAACGATAAAAAATGAGTCTATCAATGCCAGTAGTAGAAATGAAATTTCAGATGAAGTAGAACAATTGTCTTTAGAAGGGGCTAATCTTGGTTCAAGCTCTTCAGAGTATGTGCGTATCGGTTACCTGGGAAGGTTAAACTATAATTACGATAAGAAGTATCTCCTTGCATTCTCGCTTAGAAGAGATGCATCTTCAAGATTTGGAAAAAGTAACAGATGGGGATGGTTTACCTCTGTATCTGCCGGGTGGAACCTGGGTAGAGAGCGTTTTATGGATGGTTCTATATTCAATAACTTAAAACTTCGCGGTAGCTGGGGAACTACCGGGAACGATAATATTGGTGATTATCGATATAGTTCTACTTTACTTACCAATTTTATCTATCCAATTGCCGGTAGTCCGGTTCAGGGAACTACAGCGAATGGTTTGGGAAATGCTGATTTAAAATGGGAAGAAACTGAGATGAGAAATGTAGGTTTAGATGTAGGAATTAATAACAATCAGTTTACACTTTCCTTCGAATATTATAATAACAAAAGTGATGATCTTTTAATTGATCGTCCATTAGCATACTCTTTAGGTTATAATGATCCGGTTATTACTGAAAATGTTGGCTCTGTTAAAACTCATGGTTTAGAAGCCAACTTAGGGTATAATGATTATGATGGTGATTTTACATGGTCTGCTAATCTTAATTTTGGAACTAGTAAAAATGAAGTGATATCGCTTGGTGGAGTTCCTGCAATACCGGGAGCCAATTTTGAAGGAGAATTTGTATCACGAATATCTGTAGGGGAGCCGCTATTTTATTTTTATGGATATAAAACTGACGGAATATACCAGACACAAGAGGAAATTGATGAAGTATTAACGGCTAATCCAAACCAAACCGCTGTTAAGCCTGGTGATGTTCGTTATGTCGATCTAAATAATGATGGCCAAATTAATTCCGACGATAAAATGAAAATAGGAAATCCATATCCTGATTTTACTTATGGATTTAATTTTAGTGCGAATTATAAAAACTTTGACTTGAATTTATTTGTAAATGGTTCGATAGGTAATGATGTATTTAACACCAATATTTACGATTTAGAAGGAATGACAAGAACATTTAATGCCGGCACCCAGGTATTAAATAGGTGGACTGGTCCGGGTACCTCCAATAGTATTCCCAGAGCACTAGGAGCCACTCAAAACACGAACGCTTCAGATCGATATGTTGAAGACGGTTCCTACTCCAGATTAAGAAACTTAGTAATAGGATATTCTTTTCCTTCAGAATTATTCAATGATACATTTTCAAAATTTAGAGTCTATTTAAGTGGGCAGAATTTGTTGACCTTAACAGATTATTCTGGCCTTGATCCAGAAATTGGACGTATTTCACTTAATAATGGAGCAGCAAGAGACAATTTTGAGCTTGGTATAGACCGCGGTAATTACCCTCAACCAAAATCTGTTCAAATTGGTCTTCAAGTTGCATTTTAAAAATTAAAGTTATGATGAAAACATATAAAATTACAGTAATATTTATTTCTGTTTTATTTTGGATTTCTTGTGATACAGACCAATTAGAGCAGAACAATCCGACACAACTTTCTCCTGAAACATTTTTTAAGAATGAAGCGCAGGTAAGGGCCTCAGTAAATGCAGTATATGCCAGTCTTCAAACTATCGGTTCATATAGTAGAAATTATTACTATATGATGGATAATATGGCTCATGATAATGCAGCTAATATACAGCAGGAGGCCAATAAAATTATATTCTTGGATTTTTCTTTTGATGCTAGTTCAGAATTGGTGAGAGCGTTTTGGGATAGTGAATTTAGAGGAGTTAATAAAGCCAATTTTGTAATTGCCAACTCAGATAGAATTAATGAAATTCCAAATTCACTTTTAAGTCAGGAAATGAAAGATAAATACATAGGCGAAGCCAAATTTCTTCGTGCGTTATATTATTTCAATTTAGTGACAAGATTTGGAGATGTACCGTTAATTACCACTATTCCAGAGGAAGGTAAGGGATTTCCAAGAACGGCTGCAGAAGAAGTCTATGCACAAATTATCACCGATTTAAAGGATGCTTCCCAGACCTTGTTGCCCAAAGCTGAAGAAGAAAACGGAAGAGCTACCCGCGGTGCAGCCTATGCATTACTTGGAAAGGTATATTTATATCGTGAAAATTATGCAGAGGCCATGCAGGCTTTTGAAAATGTATATGGGAATTATGCATTAGCCGATAATTATTATGACAATTTTAAAGCAGAAACAGAACATGGTCCCGAGGCGATTTTTGCGGTTGAGTATGATGAGTCTATGCCCAACGGTGCTTTTTGGAATTCTGATGTAAATGGTGAAGGAGGAAACGAATCAAGTTTGAGAGGTCAGTCTTATGGTTTGTTTGATTGGTTTAATGCATATCCATCGGATGAATTGAGGGCTGAATTTGAAGAAAACGATCCTCGTTTTGATGAAAGTTTTTATGTTGTGGGAGATACTTATGCCGGTGGTCTTATTGAGGAGATCCCACTAGATAGACCTGCAGGTTGGAGGAAATATCAAAATTATTATAAAAGAACCAATGAAAATCTACAATCTGGTATCAATATGAATGTAATTCGATATGCCGATGTATTATTGATGATGGCTGAAGCGAGTAACGAGCTGGGAAATCAGGATCAGGCAATAGATTATATTAATGAGGTAAGAGATCGTGTAGATATGCCATTGTTAGCAGATGGACTTAGTCAGGAAGAAGTTTTTGATGCTATAGTCCATGAAAGAAGAGTAGAATTGGCTGGAGAGCAAGTACGTTTTCCGGATTTGGTAAGATGGGGTCTAGCAGAACAGGAATTAAGCCAATACGGCTATCAGGAAGGTATCCATAACCTTTTCCCTATCCCTGAAGTTGAATTAAATACGAACGATAATATTAACAGTGGAGACCAGAATAATGGTTACTAATAAATAAACAGGCAGGTTTTGAAGTCCTAAACTTCTAGAAGTAGCTATAGAATAAGTCGAGAATAATTTACTCTTTAAGGTGTCGTCGATCTAATATATTGATACTGGACTCTGGTGATTAATACTACTAAGACCTTTATAAACTGTATTCTTAAAATGTAACAGGCTTGAAAGTTATTGTTACATGAGGGCATTTATTTTTATACCTAATCCATTAATTTAGTTTTTATACTCAACATATATTTTTGAAAGAAGAAAGGATATCTAATATTTCTAGTACTAGCGATATTTGCTTTACTAAAAGTAATTAGTAGATATTCAAAATTTTTACAGCATTTAATCATAAGATGTCCCTTGTTCTTGGATGGATTTTAAAGTAAACAGTTGTTTCCCTAATGGATGAATCATTAACCCTTACAAAGCTATCGTCGATTTTGAATCTGTCGAAAGCCACCATTTCTAAATCCCTCAATGATAGTGATGAAATAAGTGTTACCATAAAAGAAAGGGTAAGAAAAATGGCCGCAACTTATAATTATAGCCCAAACGAAAATGCATACGGTTTAAGCCCTCAGCGAAGGAGAACTATAGGTGTTATTCTCCCAAAAATAACAAGGACATTTTATGTAAAAGCCTTAGAAGCTATAACGGCTCAATCCAACAAATTGAGTTATACTGTAATAGCTCTTTTCTCGGAAGAATCTCAAGAATTGGAAAAACAAAATGTGGAATACCTGATTCAGAAAAGAATAGATGGAATTATTATAGTTCCAACTATTGAGACGCAGATTTACAAAAAAACAGATCATCTAAAACAAATTTTAAATAAGAATATACCTTTAATTATTTTCGACCGAATTATCCCAGAAATGGATTGTGACCAGTTAGATATAAATAATTCATTCTTAACAGAAAGGGCAACTTTAGATTTAATTAGGTCGGGAAAAACTAATACTTTGTTTATAACCAGAGGCCGGGGAACAGCTTTAGATGAGTTGAAAAAGCAAGGTTATCTAAAGGCTATAAAGCAGAACAGAGTCCAAAGTCATTTCTTAGAATTCCATAAGGAGGATTATCACAAGACGTTTAAGACTAAAATTGAGTCCTTAAATATTAACGGAATTATACTTTCTGATGAATCATTAACTCATCAAGTCTATCAAAGTGTTTTGAAGTGGGGCTATAGAATTCCGGAGGACATTACAATTATTGGATTTAGTAGTAGGATCCAGCAAGAATGTTCTCTGAACAGGGTACTCACAATCGATCAAGATACATCGGTGTATGGTAAAAAAGCAGTCAATTTATTGTTTCATCGGATGGAAAAAAGTTTTGTAAATCAAGATTTTCAGATTTATAAAATGTGATACTATTTAAGGGGACTATTTATGAAGAGAGATATGAGGTATAAATACTGGATTTCTGCAATTATTATAATTTATGGGATATCAAAAACTTATTCTTATCAAAACTCTCTCATGACATTAAATTACAATGAGCCTGCTAAAGTTTGGGAGGAAGCGTTGCCGGTGGGGAATGGCCGTTTGGGAGCAATGATTTTTGGCAGAACATCTACCGAGACTATTCAATTAAATGAAGAAACTGTTTGGGCCGGGGAGCCCGGAAATAATGTGGTGACGCTTAGTAAGGAGCACCTGCAGGAAATCAGGCAGACCATTTTTAAAGAAGACTATCAGAAGGGGCAGCAGTTAGCAGATAAATACCTTTTTAAAAATGATAATAACAGTGGAATGAGCTACCAGACGGTAGGCAATCTAATTCTTAATTTCCCTAAGTCAGATGCTGTTCAGGACTATCATCGCGATTTAGATATCAGTAAAGCCCTTAGCGCGGTTACTTATAAAATTGGTGACGTTAAATATAAGCGCCGTATCATCTCCTCTTTTACAGACGACGTGATCATGCTAGAGCTCACAGCTAGCAAACCAGGCGCCATCTCTTTTGAAATGGGACTGGAAAGTCCGCAAAAAAAACACGCCGTTAGGATTAAAAATGATGCCGTGTGGCTTTCGGGTACTTCCTCAGATCAGGAAAATAAAAAGGGGAAAGTAAAATTTATTGCAATCGCAAAACCTAAAATCGAAGGGGGAAAAATTGTAGCCACAGATAATAGCTTAAAAATCACAGGAGCTAACCGTGCCACAATCTACATTTCTATCGCTACTAATTTTAAAAACTATAAAGATCTTTCGGAAGATGCAGAAAGCAAGGCCCTTAGATTATTAAACTCGGCGTATAAAAATGAATTTGATAAGTCTCTAAAGACCCACATTGCCAGGTATGAGGAATACTTTAACAGGGTACAACTCGATTTGGGAACTTCAGAAGCTATAAAGAAGCCAACGAACATTCGGCTTCAGGAATTTAATGAAAATCACGATCCGCAGCTTATCGCGCTATATTTTCAGTTTGGGCGCTATCTTTTAATTTCTAGCTCGTTACCTGGGACACAACCTGCCACTCTTCAGGGGATCTGGAATAAAGAAATCAATGCCCCCTGGGACAGTAAATACACGGTAAATATCAATACCGAAATGAATTACTGGCCTGCAGAGGTGACTAACCTTTCAGAAATGCATAAACCCCTTTTTGGTTTAATTAAGGATATTTCTGAAACCGGGAACGAGTCGGCTGAAAAAATGTATCATGCCCGGGGATGGAACATGCACCACAATACTGATATCTGGAGAATTTCCGGAGTTGTAGATCCGCCTTTTTATGGGTTATGGCCACATGGTGGAGGTTGGCTGAGTCAGCACTTATGGCAACATTATTTGTTTACAGGTGATACCGAATTTTTAAAAGAAGTCTATCCTGTTTTAGAAGGCGCCGCATTATTTTACAAAGATATCCTACAACAGGAACCCATTAATAAATGGATGGTGGTTAATCCTTCTAACTCTCCCGAAAATGGACATCCTGAAGGTACAAGTCTGGCTGCAGGGACGACCATGGGAAACCAGATAGTGTATGATGTTTTTTCAAACATTCTGGAAGCTTCCCTAATTTTAAATAAGGATAAAAAATTTACCGACAGTATTAAAAATACGATTCCAAATCTTCCCCCTATGCACATTGGTAGGTGGGGACAATTACAGGAATGGATGAAAGACTGGGATCGGCAGGACGATAAACATCGTCATGTTTCGCATTTATACGGACTTTTTCCTTCTAATCTTATTTCTCCTTATCGTACTCCAAAATTATTTGTAGCCGCGAAAAATTCTTTACTGGCTCGGGGTGACGAATCTACCGGATGGTCTATGGGTTGGAAAGTGAATTTATGGGCGCGTCTTTTGGACGGTGACCATGCGCTGGCACTTATTCACGATCAGTTAACGCCAAGCAGGCAGGCAGACCATGGTGAGCATGGAGGAACGTATCCCAATCTTTTCGATGCGCATCCACCATTTCAGATCGATGGAAATTTTGGGTGCACTGCAGGAATTGCCGAAATGCTGTTACAAAGTCAGGATGGCGCGGTTCATATTTTACCGGCGCTTCCTTCTACATGGAATAAAGGAGAAGTAAAAGGATTAAAAGCCAGGGGTAATTTTGAAATCGATATCGCCTGGGAGGAAAACAAACCAGTTAAAGTGAAGATCATTTCAGCCATCGGTGGAAATTGTAGATTACGTTCCTATTATCCGCTTTCCGGTGATGGATTAAAAAAAGCTACCGGTATAAATCCTAATCCGCTTTTTAAACTTCCCCAGACTAAAGAGCCACTCATCTCTTCAGAAGCAACTATAAAAGCTCCTGAATTACAAGCGGTCTATGAGTATGATCTGGCGACTGAAGCAGGAAAAGAATATATCATAAAACTTGCGAACAATGAATAATATTAGACTAAAAACTAGTCTTGTTTTTGTAGCTTTTATGCTTATTGGGATGTTGGTTTCTGCCCAGCAAAAGCCTTATCAAAATCCTAATTTAAGTCCGGAAGAACGTGCCGAAGATTTAGTGAACCGATTAACATTAGAAGAGAAAGCCTCTTTGATGTTTGATGTTTCTGAAGCAATTCCCCGTTTAGGAATTAAAAAGTTTAACTGGTGGAGTGAAGCTTTACATGGTTTTGCCAATAACGATGATGTTACGGTTTTTCCCGAGCCGGTAGGGATGGCAGCATCTTTTGATGATAAACTGGTGTATCAGGTTTTTGATGCAACTTCAGATGAAGTCCGTGCTAAATACCACGAAGCACTGCGTAACGGAGAAGAGAATAAACGTTTCCTGAGCCTTTCGGTGTGGACACCCAATGTCAACATTTTTAGAGACCCGCGTTGGGGACGCGGGCAGGAAACTTATGGCGAAGATCCATACCTGACCTCAAGAATGGGAGTTCAGGTCGTGAAAGGATTACAGGGGCCAGAAGATAGGAAATACAAGAAATTACTGGCTTGTGCTAAACATTATGCGGTCCATTCGGGGCCAGAGTGGAGCCGTCATGAACTTAATCTAAATAACGTATCCCAACGAGATCTCTGGGAAACCTATCTACCGGCTTTTAAAGTGTTGGTAAAGGATGCCAATGTGCGCCAGGTAATGTGCGCTTACCAGCGTTTAGACGATGAGCCCTGTTGCGGCAATGATCAGCTACTTCAGCAAATATTACGGGAAAAATGGGGTTTTGAGCATCTTGTGGTTTCAGATTGTGGTGCCATACAGGATTTTTATACCTCACATAATGTATCATCAGATGCGGTGCACGCCGCAGCAAAAGCTGTTCTGGCCGGTACAGATGTAGAATGCCAGTGGGATAATCATAATTATAAATTATTACCAGAAGCTGTAGAAAAAGGTCTGGTAAAAGAAGAAGATATCAACAGGAGTGTAAAAAGAGTATTGATTGGCCGTTTTGAACTTGGTGAAATGGATCCCGATGAGATTGTTCCTTATGCCCAGATTCCTGCATCGATAATCAATAACGAAGAACACCGTCAGCTGGCTTTAAAAATGGCCAGGGAATCCATGACACTTCTTCAAAATAAAAATAGTATTCTTCCGCTTAGCAAAACTCAGGATAAAATCGCGGTGATAGGACCCAATGCCGATGATGCACCAATGCTTTGGGGAAATTATAACGGTACACCGGTGAGAACGATAACGATATTGGACGGAATTGCTTCAAAAGTTGGGGAAAATAACATTGTTTACAATAAAGCCTGCGACCTGGTAGAAGATAAGGTTACACAAAGTTATTTTTCTAAAATTTCTTATGAGGGAAAACCGGGTTTTAAAGCTACCTATTGGAATACTCCAGATTATAGCGGGGAAGTAGTGGCTACCCACCAAATTGTAAATCCCATAAAACTTACCACCGCGGGGCAACACGAATTTGCATCTGGGGTTAAACTTGAAGGTTTTTCCGGGAAGTTTGTGACAGAATACATTCCCGAAAAAGATCAGGAAATTATTTTCAATTTTGGCGCTACAGGTCATTTTGAACTTTTTGTAAACGGAGAATCCTTAAGTACCTACAATAACTGGCGCACATTGCCTTCTAAACTTCCGTATAAAGTTGAAAAAGGGAAAAAGTATACAATCGAAATTCATTATGCACAGCTAAATAACTGGCAGGCGAATTTAGAATTCAATTTTGGAAAAGAAATTCCCGTAAATTATAAGGATCTTCTTAATAAACTAGAGGGCATTGAAACCGTAATCTTTGTTGGCGGACTTTCAACCAAACTTGAAGGAGAAGAAATGCCTGTTTCCTATCCAGGATTTAAAGGTGGTGACCGTACAGACATAGCACTTCCTTCGGTACAACGAAATTGTTTAAAAGCGCTAAAAGAGGCAGGGAAAAAGGTGGTATTTGTAAATAATTCCGGTTCAGCCATTGGTCTGGTGCCAGAAACCACCACTTGCGATGCTATTTTACAGTCATGGTACGGCGGGGAATCTGGTGGGCAGGCGGTAGCCGATGTGCTTTTTGGGGATTATAATCCTTCAGGAAAATTACCCGTAACTTTTTATAAAGATACCACTCAACTTCCAGATTTTGAAGATTATTCCATGAGCGGGCGTACTTATAGGTTTATGAAAGAGGAACCACTTTTCCCTTTTGGACATGGTCTTAGTTATACCAGTTTCAAAATTGGTAACGGCCAGCTTGAGAAAACCGAAATAGATACTTCTTCATCGGTTAATATTACCATTCCGGTTAGTAATGAAGGGGAAACTGAAGGTGTAGAAATTGTACAGGTATATGTCCATAAACAAGGTCTTGAAGAAGGCCCTATTAAAACCTTAAAAGGATTTAATAGGGTAAATCTAAAGCCAAATGAAACAAAAAATGTAACGATCAACCTGCCATCAAATTCTTTTGAATTTTATGATAACAATGCACAAACCATGAAAGTAATGCCGGGCGTTTATGATATTTTCTACGGAAATTCTTCAGATGACAAACAGCTTAAAAAAACAGAATTAAAAATTCACTAATATGAAAACCAGAATATTTTTACTTTTTTCTCTGTTGCTTCTGGCGTTTAGCGCCAGAGCGCAGGATCCCAATTTTCATATTTACCTGGCTTTTGGCCAGTCTAATATGGAGGGTCACGCCAAAATTGAACCTCAGGATACCCTAGCTATTAGCGAGCGCTTTAAAGTTTTATCGGCAGTAGACTGCCCAGATCTGGATCGTAAAAAAGGAGAATGGTATACGGCCAAACCGCCACTGTGTAGATGTAATACCGGGTTGACTCCAACAGATTATTTTGGTAGGGAGATGGTAGAAAACCTTCCAGATAGTATTAAAGTGGGAATCATAAATGTTGCCGTTGGCGGTTGTAAAATCGAGCTTTTCGATAAAGAAAATTATAAGTCGTATGTAGATTCGGCACCGGGATGGCTTAAGAATATGGTTAAGGAATACGACGGTAACCCTTATAAAAGACTTGTCGAAATGGCTAAAATTGGTCAGAAAAGAGGGGTGATTAAAGGAATCCTTTTGCATCAGGGTGAATCGAATACCGGTGACACACTTTGGCCACAAAAAGTAAAAGGAGTTTATGATAACCTGATTAAAGATCTAAAACTAGATCCCCAAAAAACACCTTTACTGGCCGGTGAAATGGTTAGCAAAGAAGAAGGAGGCTCATGCGCCAGCATGAATGATATTATTGTGAAGCTTCCTGAAGTTATTCCTAACGCCTATGTGGTTTCTTCTGAAGGGTGTACCGCCGTGAACGATCATCTGCATTTTACGGCTGAAGGTTATAGAAAACTGGGAAGACGTTATGCCGAAAAAATGCTGGAGGCCAAAGGTTTTGAAGGACTGGAAAAAGAAGCGCCAAAAGGTTTTGACCAGAAAAGAGACAATATTGCCCACGGAAAGCTGGACAGTATCAGTTATAAATCGAAAACCGTTGGAACTACGCGAAAAGCACTGATTTATACTCCGCCTAATTATTCAGAAAATAAGAAGTATCCGGTGCTTTATTTATTGCACGGTATTGGTGGCGATGAAAAAGAATGGCTACGTGGTGGGAATCCGCAGGTGATTCTCGATAATTTGTATGCTGACGGAAAAGCTGAGCCTATGATCGTAGTGATGCCTAACGGAAGGGCAATGAAAGACGACCGCGCCGTTGGAAATATTTTTGATAGTACCAAAGTTGCTGCTTTTGCCACTTTTGAAAAAGATTTGTTAAAAGATCTTATTCCTTATATAGAAAAGAATTTTCCTGTGAAGAAAGATCGGGAAAACCGGGCGATAGCTGGTCTTTCCATGGGTGGCGGACAAACTTTAAATTTCGGACTTGGTAACCTCGATACTTTTTCGTGGGTAGGCGCTTTTTCTTCCGCGCCAAATACCAAAACGCCAAAAGAACTGGTTCCCAATCCAGACAAAGCCCGCGAAAAATTAAATCTTTTATGGATTTCGTGTGGTAACAACGATAACTTATTGCGCTTTAGCGAGAGAACCCATGAATATCTGGTGAAAAATGATGTACCCCATATCTATTATATCGAACCGGGCGTACATGATTTTAAAGTATGGAAAAACGGACTTTACATGTTTGCCAAAATGATATTTAAACCGGTAGATCAATCAAAATTCAACGATTACAGTCTGTTAGGAAAACCCGCTTCCACCAATGTAGGCAATGCCCAGTATCCGCAGATTTTACCTAATGGGCGTGCAGTTTTTCAGGTAAAAGCTCCAGAAGCCAGAGACGTGAAAGTAGATTTGGGGCGTAAATACGATATGGATAAAAATAAAGACGGGATCTGGAAAGCTACAACAGATTCCCTTACTGAAGGTTTTCATTACTATTCTATTCTTATTGATGATGTTCCCGTGGCCGATCCTAATAGTGAAACTTTTTACGGAATGGGAAGAATGGCCAGCGGGATAGAAGTCCCGTTTGCCGGGGATGAGTATTATGCTTTAAAAAATGTCCCGCATGGCGATGTTAGAATGGAGCAGTATTTCTCGCCGGTATTAAACAGCTGGAGAACTTTTTATGTTTACACCCCACCGGGTTATGATAAAAATACCGATAAAGAATACCCCGCGCTTTATCTATATCATGGCGGTGGTGAAGACGAACGTGGCTGGGCACAACAGGGAAAAACCAATATGATTCTTGATAATCTTATTGCAGAAGGAAAAGCAAAACCTATGCTGGTAATCATGCCAGACGGGAATATGCCGGTTTCAGCCTTTGATGAAAACGGATTGAAAATGTTCGAAAATGAATTACTTAAGGGACTGATCCCTCATGTTCAGGAAGAATATCGCGTTATCGACGATGCAGACGGCAGAGCATTGGCCGGTTTATCGATGGGTGGTATCCAGACACTTTATGCAGGCATCCCAAACACCGATCATTTTTCATCGCTTGGTGTTTTCAGTTCAGGTTGGATTGGCAACAATAACGAGATTGCCGAGGCGCAGTATAGCTATATGAGTGAAAACGCAGATAAGATCAATAAAGATCTTGATCATTTTTATATTTCCGAAGGTGGAGAAGAGGATATCGCCTATAAAAATGGTAAAAAAATGATGTCAAAATTCGATAAAATGAATATCGATTATACTTACAATGAATATCCTGGCGGCCATGCCTGGCCGGTATGGAGACACGATTTATATATGTTTGCCCCTCTTTTATTTAAAAACCAATAAGCAAATTATGAAACATAAGATGTTAGTTTTTGGGGCTATCCTGCTTTGTTATTCCGGCTTCTCACAAAACCCGCAGCAGGAAATTAAAGAAGACTTTAAGCCTTCTTCTAAAAATCAGCCTGGGCAGGAATATCCTCAGGTAAATTCTCAGGGTTATGCCCGTTTCAGAATTGTAGCTCCCGCAGCCGACAGTGTTCGGGTGAGCTTGGGATTAGGCGGCCAGGGAGGTACCAAACTCGAAAAAAACAAAGAAGGAGTCTGGATGGGAACTACGGCAGGACCTATGGACGAAGGTTTCCATTATTATCACGTAAATGTAGACGGAGGTACATTTAACGATCCAGGAGCAAAAAATTATTATGGCTCGGTTCGTTGGGAAAGTGGTATTGAAATTCCCGCGCAGGATCAGGAATTTTATGCTTTAAAAAATGTTCCTCACGGTCGTGTTCAGCAAATTCTTTTTCCATCACCAAGCACCAATACTTCACGTCGCGCTTTTGTGTATACTCCGCCTGGGTATCACGAATATACAGATAAAAAATATCCAGTTTTATACCTACAGCATGGCTGGGGTGAAGATGAGACCGCATGGAGCAAGCAGGGACACGCCAATCTTATCATGGATAACCTTATTGCGGAAGGGAAAACAGCACCTTTCCTAATCGTAATGACATACGGAATGACCAATGAAATTAAATGGGGCGGATTAAAAGACTTTGATATTAAACATTTTCAAACCGTTTTGGTAGATGAACTTATTCCTTATGTAGATCAAAACTTCCGTACCATAGCCGATGAAGAACATCGCGCCATGGCTGGTCTTTCTATGGGCGGCATGGAAACCAAAATGATCACTTTGAACAAACCAGAAGTATTTTCTCATTATGCCCTTTTAAGTGGCGGTACCTATTCACCTGAAGATTTACAAAATCATAAAGATCTGAAACTTGTTTTTATCAGCTGCGGAAGTAAAGAACGTCCCGAAGCAGTTAAAAATTCAGTAGAAGAACTTAAGGCTGCCGGATTTAATGTGGTTAGCTATATTTCTGAAGGTACAGCCCACGAATTCCAAACCTGGCGACGCAGTTTGCATAAACTGGCACCTTTATTATTCAACTAGAAGATATGAATCCAATGCAACTCATAATGGTCATTTTGCTTGCTATTTTTTCTTTATCGGTTTCAGCACAAACTAATGATAAGGTAAAAGAAGATTTTCAAGCATCGTCGGTAAATCAGGTTGGAAGGGAATTTCCGAAAGTAAACGCTGAAGGTCGCGTAAGAGTCAGCATTGAAGCTCCGCAGGCCCATAAAGTGCAACTTGATATTGGCGGGGTAAAATATGACCTCGAAAAGAACGAAGAAGGCGTTTGGACAGGAGAATCTGCTCCGCAAGACGAAGGTTTTCATTATTACCAGCTGAATATCGATGGCGCATCGGTTCCAGATCCCGGTTCAAAATATTATTACGGGGCGGGCCGATGGGGTAGTGGTATTGAAATTCCCGCTCACGATAGGGAGTTTTATGCGATGAAAGATGTAGCACATGGCAGTATTACTGAAAATATTTATTTTTCTGAAATCACTAAGGACTGGCGCCGCAATTTTGTGTACCTGCCACCCGGATATTTTGAAAATTCAGAAGAGCGTTTTCCGGTACTTTATCTTCAGCATGGCAGCTATGAAGATGAAACCGGATGGGCTTCCCAGGGACATACCAATCTAATTCTAGACAATCTTATCGCTTCTGGTAAAGCCAAAAAGATGATTGTAGTTATGGATAATGGCTATGCCTACGAACCGGAAGCAATGCAAATTGCTAAGAATGGCTATCCAAAATCTTCTTTTGAAGAAGTCCTTATCGAAGAGGTTATCCCTAATATCGATAAAAAATTCAGAACAAAATCAAGTAGGGAAGATCGCGCCATTGCTGGACTTTCCATGGGAGCCAATCAGACGATGAGAATCATAATGAATAATTTGGATCTGTTTGCCTACTACGGTGGTTTCAGCGGAACATCAAATTATCCCGGGAATGAAAAAATTGATCCTGAAACATTTCTGAACGGTGCTTTTAACGATGCCATTAAGGTCAATGAAAAGCTCAAAGTACTTTGGCTTGGTCTTGGTACCAGGGAGCCCGAAGTGTTTTTTAAAACTGTAGGCGATTTTAGGGAAATGGCAGAAAAGAAAGGGATCAACTATACGTTTTATGAGTCACCAGAAACGGCACACGAATGGCTTACCTGGCGCAGATGTTTACATCAGTACGCCCAATTATTATTTAAATAAAAGAAATACAAGTACAAAAGTTTATAATTAAATTAATACAAGAACTCGAGAGCATGAAAAAACCATTTAAATCACCATTTTACAAGTACAGCCCCGCACTTATTTTAATGACCTTACTGCTGTTCTCATTTTCAGGAAATAAAAATGATAATGAACCACAACCCAAAAGAGCAACTAACGAACCGGTTTTTTTAAGTGCTACTTACAAAGGTGAGGATGAGGTTTATAAGAAATACCCACTAAAAGAAGGAGAATTCTATAATCCGATACTTCAGGGAACCTATCCAGATCCTGCCATTACCCGCAAAGGAGATGATTATTATATGGTTTGTTCCTCTTTTGCCATGTTCCCGGGGGTGCCGATTTTCCATTCTAATGATCTGGTAAACTGGACACAGATTGGGCACGTATTAGACCGAACTTCCCAGCTGGACGTTCATGATACCGGAATAAGTCAGGGAGTTTATGCACCGGGAATCACTTACAATGAAAATAACGATACTTTTTATATGATTACCACAGCCTTTGCGGGTGGAGCAGGAAATATCGTGGTAAAAACCAAAGATCCTATGAAGGGCTGGAGCGAACCTTACAAACTAAATTTTGCCGGGATCGATCCATCTATTTTCTTTGATGATGATGGTAAAGCGTATGTGGTACACAACGATGCGCCAGAAAAAGCACTTTATCAGGGGCACCGAGTGATTAAAATCTGGGAATACGATGTAGAAAAAGATCAGATCATTGAAGGAACCGATAAGGTCATCGTAAACGGCGGGGTAGATCTTGAAGATAAACCCATCTGGATCGAAGCACCTCATGTCTATAAAAAAGACGGACTTTACTATTTAATGTGTGCTGAAGGTGGAACCGGTGGCTGGCATAGCGAAGTTGTTTTTGTAAGTGACAACCCAAAAGGGCCTTATGAGCCAGCACCAAGTAATCCTATTTTAACGCAACGTTATTTTCCCAAAGACCGTGAGAATATGGTAGACTGGGCTGGGCATGCCGATATTGTTAAAGGACCAAATGATAAATATTACGGTGTTTTTCTTGCCATTCGCCCAAATGAGGCCGGGCAGGTAACTACCGGAAGAGAAACTTTTATTTTACCTGTGGACTGGTCAGGAAAATTTCCGGTTTTTGAAAACGGACTGGTACCTATGGAACCAAAACTTGAAATGCCAGCAGGTGTAGAGAACCACACCGGGAAAGATGGATTTTTCCCTAATGGGAACTTCACTTTTACAGACAATTTCCAGGCAGATACCCTGGATTATCGATGGATAGGCCTACGAGGTCCAAGAGAAGCTTTTATGAAGAAAACTAAAGACGGACTTCAGCTGGAACCTTTCGCGACAGATATTAATGAACTGGCTCCAACGTCTACCTTGTTCCATCGCCAGATGCATAAAAACTTTAGCTTTATGACTAAGATGAAGTACAAACCTAAGTCTGCTGAAGATATGGCCGGAATTACCTGTTACCAGAATGAGCGTTTTAATTATGCCTTCGGGATTACCCGAAAAGACAAGGATTATTACCTGCTTTTGGAAAGAACCGAAAACGGTGAATCTAAAATTATAGCAAGCAAGAAAATTGATCTGGATAATCCTTTTTCTCTAAAAGTACAGGCTAACGGAGATGAGTACGAATTTAGCTATGCGCTTGATGGAGAGCAGTATCAAAACCTGGGTGGGAAAGTATCCGGGGATATCCTTTCTACAGATGTGGCTGGAGGTTTTACAGGTGCGATGGTTGGGCTTTATGCCACTTCTGCCAATGATGCTACACCAAATTAATCTTATATTAAATTGAAAATTTTGAGCATATTGAATAAAGCTGTGACTGTATTTGCTATCATTTTGGTTACTACAGCCACAGCTCAAAAACCAATCGTTCAAACCAAATACACCGCAGATCCTGCACCAATGGTGTATAACGATACTATTTTTCTATATACTTCGCATGACGAAGATGATGCAGAAGGCTTTAAAATGCTGGATTGGCTGTTGTACACCTCTACAGATATGGTAAATTGGACAGAACATGGAGCAGTAGCTTCCCTAAAAGATTTTAGTTGGGCGCCGCAGGATAATGGCGCATGGGCTGTACAGTGCATAGAAAGAGACGGTAAATTCTATCTTTATTGCCCTATGCACGGCAGTGGTATTGGAGTTTTAGTTTCCGATAGTCCTTATGGTCCATTTAAGGACCCCCTGGGAAAACGACTAATTGATACCGATCATATCTGGAATGATATAGATCCTTCTCCGTTTATCGATGACGACGGGCAGGCCTACCTTTACTGGGGAAATCCTGATGTTTATTATGTGAAGTTAAATAAAGATATGATCTCTATTGAAGGAGATGTTATAAAAATCAATTCAAAACCAGATAATTACCAGGAAGGTCCATGGGTGTGGAAACATGGTAAACAATATTATATGGGGTATGCTTCTACCTGTTGCCCAGAAGGTTTAGGTTACGCCATGAGTAACTCGCCCCAAGGCCCCTGGGAATATAAAGGGATGATTATGGATGCAACCGATAAAACACGGGGAAATCATCCCGGGATTATCGAATATAAAGGGAAATCGTATGCATTTGGTCACAGTTATGATATTCTTAAAAGCAAGACTTCAACCTTTTATGAAAGACGTTCTGTAGATGCTGCTGAAATGAAATATAATGAAGATGGAACCATTCGGACGATTCCTTACTGGAATGATAAAGGTCCTGATCAAATAGAAAACCTGAATCCTTTCCGAAGAACAGAAGCAGAAACTATGGCGTGGAGCGAAGGCGTTAAAACTCAAAAAGAACAGGATATGATTTATGTTACCGCGATTAATGATGGCGATTATATTATGGTGGCGGGAGCAGATTTTAAAGATGGAGCCTCAAAATTCAATGTTTCAGCACAGTCTTTTTCAGGAGGAAGCATAGAAATACGTCTTGACTCTAAAGAAGGAAGATTGATAGGAACCAGCAAAATCGATAAAGCAGATGATAGTTACAAAATATATAATTCAGATATAGACAAAGTAGGAGGAATTCACGATATTTTCTTCGTTTTTAAAGGAAAAAGCGGTGAATTATTTCATCTGGATTACGGGGAATTTCAAAAATAAATAATGAATACTATGAAAATATTTAGCCTGATTTGGTGTATGTTTTTAACTACTTTGATCGTTGCACAGGAAAAAGCATCAATCAACAGTCCAGACGGTAAGCTGGAAGTTACGGTAGAGGTCGAAAACGGAAAACCATTTTACAACGTGATTTACATTAAAAAGACCATGTTGGGAAAATCTCCGCTTGGATTGGTGACTAACGAGAGCGATTTTACTTCAGAAATGAAATTGCTAAAGTCCTCTAAAGGTACGACCAGTTCAGAATATAGCATGGAAAAAATAAAGCAATCTCAGGTTTCCTATAAGGCCAATACGCTTACAGTTTTTTTTGCAAATGCTAAAGAACAGGAAATTGCTATATATTTTCAGGTAAGCAATAATGATATCGCCTTTAGGTATCAATTACCTAAATGGGGCGATACCCGGGCCTGTGTGGTGGAAAAAGAGTTAACAGGATATAATTTTCCGGCAGAGAGTACTTCGTTTTTGTCGCCAATGATGCAATCTATGGGAGGCTTTGCCAGAACGGCGCCTAGCTACGAAAGTGGCTATTCAGCCGATGCCCAGCTTGAAAGCAATACATCTGAAACTGGTTATGTTTTTCCAAGCCTTTTTAAAATTGGGGAAAATGGATGGGTTTTACTTTCAGAAACCGGTGTTAGCAGTCTTTATACGGCCTCGCATTTAAGCAGTTTTAAAGATGGAATTTACAGCGTAGCATATCCAGATCCTGCCCAAAATAACGGTTTTGGAAGCACTGGCGCTCAGATAGGCTTGCCGGGACATACACCCTGGCGAACCATTACGGTTGGAGAGACTTTAAAACCTATTGTAGAGACGACCATTCCTTACGATGTGGTAGATCAGCTTTACGAACCTTCGCAGGATTATAAATATGGTAAGGGAAGCTGGAGCTGGATTGTTTGCCAGGATAACAGCATGAATTATGAGGATCAGGTAAAATATATCGATCTGGCAGGGGCAATGGATTTTGAATATATTCTTATAGATGCCTGGTGGGACGAACGAATAGGCTACGAAAAAATGGAAGAACTTATTGATTATGCCGAATCTAAAGGTGTAGATGTTTTTCTGTGGTATAATTCTAACGGAGTTGCTAATGACGCTTTTATGACTCCACTTAACAAGATGAATACTTCCATAGCCCGAAAAAAGGAAATGAAATGGCTGAAAAAAGCGGGAGTTAAAGGACTAAAAGTCGACTTTTTTGGAGGGGACAAACAGGAAACCATGAAGCTTTATGAAAATATACTTTCAGATGCTAATGATTACGGATTAATGGTCATTTTTCATGGAGCGACCCTTCCCAGAGGATGGGAGAAAATGTATCCTAATTTTGTAGGAAGTGAGGCTGTTCTTGCTTCAGAAATGCTTATCTTTTCTCAGGATGTAAGAAACAAAGAGGCGTTCTATGCTTCTATGCATCCGTTTAGCAGAAATGCTGTTGCCAGTATGGAATTTGGCGGAATATTACTGAATAAATATCTTAATAAAGGGAATAAAGAAGGCCAGGAGCGATTAACTACCGATGCTTTTCAATTGGCGACGGGAGTTTTGTTTCAGAATCCCGTGCAAATGTTTGCCTTAACTCCAAATAACCTGGAAGATGTTCCTGAATTCGAACTGGATTTTTTAAAAGAATTACCAACTACCTGGGATGAAACCGTTTTTATTGACGGCTACCCTGGAAAATTTTCAGTTTTGGCAAGACGGCACGACGAAACCTGGTATGTGGCAGGAGTGAATGCTGAAAAAAGCGTAAAGAAACTAAAACTGGAACTTCCTATGCTTGCAGGAAAGACCGTAACCTTATTTTCTGACGATAAGAAAAAAGAAACCTATTCCAAAGAAATGAAGATTCCTTCCAGCGGAAAGATTTCCGTAGAGATTCAGCCTAATGGCGGATTCGTAATTAAAAATTAAGCGATTTATGAGACGTTCATTTACTGTATTGTTTCTGTTTAGTGTTTTTGGGATTTCATTTCTGGAAGCACAAAACCCTATTATTCAAACTGCTTATACGGCCGATCCTGCCCCTATGGTTCACGATGGTAAAGTGTACCTCTATACCAGTCATGACGAGGATAATTCAACCTGGTTTACGATGGACGACTGGCGGCTGTATACCACACACGATATGGTGAACTGGACCGATCACGGTGCAGTTTTGGAATATAAAGATTTTGATTGGGCATTAAAAAATGCCTGGGCACCTGCTGCAATAGAGCGCGATGGTAAATTTTACCTGTACGTTCCCATAACCGATCGTAACAATCAAAATGGTATTGGGGTTGCTGTGGCCAACAGTCCGTATGGACCGTTTATTGATCCTCTTGGCAAGCCGCTGGTTTCTGAGAGTAATGCCGATATAGACCCTGCCGTTTTTATTGATGATGATGGGCAGGCTTATATGTTTTGGGGAAATCCTGTGTGTTATTTTGTGAAGCTCAATGAAGATATGATCTCTACGGAAGGGGAAATCCAACAAATCCCAAACAGCATTGAAGCTTTTGGAAAAAGGGAAGGTGAAAAGAACGATCGACGACCCACTACTTATGAAGAAGGTCCCTGGGTTTATAAAAACAATGATAGATATTATCTGTTTTTTGCGGCCGGACCAATCCCTGAACATATTGGATATTCTACCAGTAAAAGTATTAACGGCCCCTGGACATATCAGGGTAAATTAATGCCAACCGAAGGGGGTAGTTTTACCAATCATCCAGGAATTATAGATTATAAAGATAAAACCTATTTCTTTTATCACAACGCTGGTTTGCCCGGCGGAAGCGGATTCAACCGTTCGGTTTGTGTACAGGAATTAAAATTTAACGACGACGGTACCATTGAGCAGATGAATATGGCCAGCGGAATTAAAGACGCTTTAAAAGAGATGAATCCGTATCGCAAAACCGAAGCAGAAACCATTGCCTGGTCTGAAGGTTTTAAAGCGAAATCGAATGAAGTGGTCGGTAACTTTGTAACCGCAATGAAGGATAAGGCCTATATTCAGGTTAAAGCCGTTGATTTTGAGGACATTTCCCCGAGTTCCATTATCGCCCGTATTGGAAGTGTGCATAATAACAATGTTTCTATGGAAGTTCGGGCAGATGCTAAAGACGGCAAACTACTGGCGACCTTAAACGTTCCTATAACCGGTGGGGATGATCGTTGGAAACTGGTTAAAGCTGAAGTAGAAGAAATTACCGGTGTACATGATCTTTATTTTATAGTTAAAGGTAAAGCGACCACGCAGCTTATGTATTTTGATTACTGGATGTTTAAAAGGTGAAAAATACAGATATAGAAATTTTTATTTTAAATTAATAAGGGAAATCGAATTTAGGGGTTAACACCATAATATTTAGAATAGTACTACTAAAATTGATCGAAAAAATATAGGGAAATACTAAAAATATTCTTTCGATTGTGGAATAAAATTAGCAATTTGGGCTTCTAATTGGATGTGTTTTAGGTATTTATTTTTTAAAAGACTTTTCTTATTAACCTGCGATCCCGATACGAGGTAATATCTTTTTTCAAGATATACCTCCACTCGAGATAATTGGTCTTGAAAGTATAGGGTAAAGCCTACTAGATCGGTTTATGATAAAAAATAGGGGTTTTCGCGTGGTAGATCTTTTTTATAATTAGATGAGTTTTTCACCTGATCTTTATGAGAACTATGGAAAACAAAATTTTAGACAATCAGGCAGTTCTAATTTGGGGAAACTTACAGGGAAATAATCCAGAATTATCAATCTTAGTGTTTATGGGGGGCTAAGAGTACATGAAATTGCCAGTGACACCGAATTTCGCACCTCTAATTAAAGTTTAACCAACCCGGGGAAGATATTTTATATCTTTATTAAAATTAGTTCTAATTATATTTTTCGATAAACGTTATTTCAGTTTTCTATCAGCAAGAACTGAAAGTACTCCAATAGGAAAAAATTTGAGTAATATTAAAGTATCCTAATTTTTTCTCTTTAGTTGGGGCAAAGCCGGGGGCTATTGAATGAAGTTTTTCAGATCTTAAGTCTTGAATTCACAATACTCGGTTTAATTATTTAAATTTTAGTATCATAGCTATATTGACATTGCAGGATGAGATTAGGCTAAGAATATTATAATTAAAATGGGGACAAATAATGCACCCCTACATAGCTGTCCCCACTCTATATTACCGTTAGTAAGTACAAAATAAAATTTTAAGACTCTTAGCTTTCTCAAAATTTCTGTAGCGAAACGGCTAGGTTAACCTAAGTTTTCAAACCCCAAATTTTAAAAACTTAAGTATGCAATAATAAGCTAGATTAGAATGAAAAGCAATACCCAGTTATAGGTAATTTTTAGATATTCAATTGTATCAGTCTCATTTTAAATTCTCAAAAAAAAAGCAGGTATTTCTACCTGCTCTCCACTCAACAATCTAACTAAAGAAGAATTATTTTAATGATCATCTTCAGCAAAACCAGTATCTCTATACCCTGCAACGATATAAGGACTATCAGGGTCATTCGCCAGTTGTATTTGAAACGATAGACTATCAACAATTGTTCTACTTCCTGAAGCTTCAGTTCCATTAGGAATAATTAATCCTTCTGTAATCGTGGCCACTCCTTCTTCATCGTAAAGATTTGCTGCATCCGTAGTTGAAAAAATTAAATTTTCAACATCACCGGTAGCTTTTACCTTCAGAGGAAATAAATTTTCATTATCATCAACAAAAATAGTGTTATCATTATCAGCAGTATTATAAGTTGAAAGCAAATAGTATCCTGATAGGAGCTCTCCACTCATTGAGTACTTTGAGACATACCACTCTCCACTTAATTCTTTTGTATTCGTTTGACCGGTATCATAGTCTGCATATCCATCATTCTCACAGGAAAATAGGAAGCAGGAAAGTAATACCACCAGTATTGTATTATATCTTATATTCATTTCTCTTAATTTTAAATTTACTTAAGGAGTTACTTTATCAAGCCTTAATCCAGATAAACTAAAACTTTGAGAAGCTAGTGTTGCTCCCCAGTTCATTGTCGTCTTACCTGCTGAAATTGAAGGGGCATCAACAGTCCAAACACCGAAGGCATTTGATCCTCCAGGAGAACTGATATTATCTCCATTCACCGTAATCGTCGACGGTACAGCATAATTGGGGCCATAATTTACCCCGTATTCATAGTGTCCCACTAGGACATCAGTAATATCGAAAACGTTCGGATCATCAGTCGAAGTGATCAGTACCGGAAATTCAGAACCTTTAGGGCTATAAATTTAATAAAAGTCAAAAAAAAGGGGTGTATCCTCTCCAGAATTAACACCCCTAAAATTAAACCTTATCATTGTGAAAGTTAACGAAATAAAACTATGCTACAAAGACCGGATAACAATTTCTAATTGTCCCAAAATTACCTGCTCCCAGGTACCTATTCGAAATCCTTTGCTCAATATCTATTAAAAAGAAGCTTACCTGTTTTTCGGAAAAAAGGGAAACAAAAAATGTGGATAATTTTACATGAGATTCAAATCTATCAAGATAGAGCTTACCTCTCTCTGGAGCTTCTTAATAAGTCAGCCATAAGTTTTATACCAGAAAAAAATTAGTGTCTTTCTTGAAAGTAGGGATCAGGGGAAAAGACATTCTGGTCAGCGGCAGAAATTGGATATTTTAGGAATTCAGAATTTCCCTGCTAAATTAGGAACAGGAGAAAAGAAAAAACTTGTGATTGTCCTTCCTAAGTTTAGTGTTCCTAAAAAATGGAAGCTAAAAATACTTATTCAGGAAGAAAATGGACGAAGGTATTGTAGTATCTGAGCAGTAAAGACCAATGATTAGGGGGATATGTCGCAAAACTTTAGTAGGTAAAAAGTTTATGGAAACACCCTTTTGATCTATGATATTAACATAATATAACGCTTCCAGACTAAATTTTTACGATTCATTATCACTTCAATCTCTTATTTGTAATTATTTTCGCTGTGAAAATTGTTATGAAAAGAACTCCGGTATCTCAGGATTTTAGAAATTATAAGAGTTGAAGATAAAAAGGCTGTTAGATGTAGTTTTTTGAAATCATCTGGGAAATGGTTAAAAAAGGGAATAATATCATTTATTCCCTTTTTTATTTTTAAATCCCTGCATCACTTCTTTAGGGGATATTCCATAGCGTTCTTTAAAAGATTTGGCAAGATAACTGCGACTCCTTAAGCCAACTTTTTCCGTAATCGATATAACGGTATCTTCTCCTTTTAATAAAAGTTGCATAGCTTTTTTCAAACGGAGATCATGAATGTAACTATTGATACTTTTACCTTTAAACTTTTTGAATCCCTCCTGTAATTTATTAACATTAACTCCACTTTCTTCTGCAATCCCTTTAATGTTTTTAAGCTCTTGAAGATTATTATGGATGTAGGTAATAGCCCTTTGTACAGCTAGATATTCATTTCTCCCATGACGAAAAATCTCCGGTTGCTCCTGCATTTGGAAATTTAGCATCATCTGAGATAGAGCAGTAAGTGATTTTCCTCCCAGATAATTAATTCTGGGAAATCCAATTAGAGGATTTTCTAGAATTTCTTCCAAAATATTGTACACATTCACCCCATAGGTTCCCGGGATAAAGACTTCTTGTGAGGCGGAAGTATCGCCAAACAACTTTTGAAGACGAGGTTCTATAAGCTTAAAATCAAAAGCGCAATAATCTTTGTATTTTACACGATCAACCTCTAAATAACCAAATATAGTTTCTTCGTTTTCATCAAATAATAATTCATGAATTTGGCCAAGTTTGGGAGCAATGGTATAATGTTCTAATGGCTTAATCTGATATTTAATACCTGAATCGAGTCTCGAATTAACAGAGCCTTTAAGCATATATAAAAAGCGAACTAAGCTCTGGTTCTGATGTGCCAATTCAATATTGATACGCTCCTTAAACTTAAGACTATAAATATATAGTCCTATACCATTAGGGAAATTAATACAACTAATAAAGCCATTACCATAATCTTTGGGAATAAAAATTTTATACTCGCCCAATTCTTCTTTATAACCGATTTTCATCTGGTCGGCTAATTTCGGGACGTAATCATTTACATTTTTTAGGTCTAATCGAAAGCTATTCATCATGTGCATTTGTTAAAAGCGCAACGAACTTAACATATATTTTACCCTCCAATGAAGCCTTTAGGCTTGAAAAAGATGGTTTTTGGTTAATAATATACTAAATATTGTTATAAAGTGCAATGCTTGATGTTTTGAGCACATTAGGTCACTTATGAATATTCAACTTCGTAGAAATGACCAGTCAAAAATTATGAATACAAAAACTATCCAATTATCGCTGCTTCTTTGTGCCATTTTAGGAACTATATACCTAAGCTTTATTTTCCCCGGTTGGATATATTACTTGATCATCCCATCCGCTATTTTAGTAAGCATTCATTTAATATGTCAGATATTCTTAAAGCTTAAAAAATCAAATCAGCCCGCTAAAATAGTTCATCACAAAATGGACGCTTGCGAGCAGCCCATGGTATCTATTCATATACCGATAAGTAATGAGCCTCCAGAATTGGTGATCCGTAGTCTTAAGGCCTGTCTTTCACAAAACTATCATAATTTTGAGGTCATCATTTTGGATAATAATACTCAGGATATCAACCTATGGAAACCAGTAGAAGATTTTTGCAGAAATCATGAAATTCTAAAGTACCATAGATATCCTAAACTTGAAGGTTTTAAAGCCGGAGCTTTAGATAAATGTATTCATTTATCCGCACGTTCTACGAAATATATTATGGTAATTGATGCTGATTACTGTTTAAAAACTTATGCCTTAAAGGAGGCCGTTATTGAGGCTGAAAAAAATCAATTAGATCTCCTACAATTTCCGCAGGCATACAGAAATATTAATTTTAGAAATGAATCTCTTGCCATGGAATACCAGCATTATTTCGATATCTACGCTACGGCGGCTAATACCGATAAAGCAATGCTATCCACCGGAACTTTATGCCTTTTTCGTTTTGAAAGTCTAAAAGAATTACCAGGATGGAAGAACTGCCAAACAATAACAGAGGATGCTGAAATTGGTATTCAGTTTATAAAAGCTAGGAAACATACGGCTTTTAGTCCAAAAATTCTTGGATATGGTATAATGCCTCAAAACGCTATTGATGTTGGCAAGCAGCGTGCTCGATGGATTTTTGGGAATATGCATACGCTATTAAACAATAAATGGAATTTAGGCTCCAAAAGAGATTTAAATATTATTATGCAACTAACGGCCTGGCTAAACTTTTTAATGCCCGTTTACCTGGCTCTATTCACACTATTGCTAGTGGGTTCCCAAATATATGAAAAGACTGAGTTGAATCTAATTCTAATAATGGGTGCGATTCCGTTTCTTATAAATTTATTAGGCAAATCCATTTTGTTTTACAGACCTTCACTAAGTAGATTGCAAATTCTCCGAACTCTAGCAATTCATATACATTTTAATTTCCGTTCATCAATAGTGTGGCTACCTTGTTTACTAGGAGGTCGTAAACCTTTTTATAGGACACCGAAGGATGATAAACAAAGAAGGAATTTTCAATTCACGGATGTGACTTGCTTGCTTTTTTTCGCTATTGGAATAATGGCTTTTATGAATGACTTAGTGCTTCCCGCTACCATATATACTTTGCTTGGTAATGTCTATTTATTTAGTACTCTCCATACTTTGAATGCATTAAAATATTCGGAAACCTCTTCTAGGATAAATTTGAAATTACAAACTAACACCTTATGAAAATTGCTATTATAGCTCACCATAAATTTCCACTAAAGGAGCCTTATCAAGGAGGATTAGAAATGATAACTCATGCTTTAATAAAAGAACTAATTCAAATTGGACATGAGGTGGATGTGTACGCTAAAGAAGAGTCCGAATGCGAAGGATTGAGTACTCCTCAATTGAATTCCATTATTGCCAGGAAATTTTACTCCAAAGATGATGCTGAACAGATCATGGAAAATATCGCTTACTCGAAAATGTTTTTACATATCGATCAAAAGCAATATGATATCATTCATAACCATTCTTTACATTATTTGCCCATAATTCTTGGGGAAGAACTGGATACACCTTTCATTACCTCACTGCATACTCCTGCTTTTCCTGAATTACAGATCGCATTAAATTGTATTGGAAATCGGCCAAATACTTATTTTACAAGTGTAAGTAATTCTTTAAAAAATAACTATCTAAAGAGAATAGGGATTAATTCCGAAGTAATTTATAATGGGATTGCAGTACATAAATGGTCTTTTGATCTTGAAAATACGGCGGACTATTGTTTTTGGTATGGTAGAATTTGCAAAGAAAAAGCTCCTGAAATGGCAATCCAGGTAGCCAAAAAGGCAAACGTGAAATTATTGCTTGCTGGTCCTGGGGAAGATTCCGATTATTTTAGAGATTACATAAAACCAGAACTTAACAATGAAATCAAATATCTGGGGCATCTTTCACAGGATGAAATTAACGAATATTTAAAATTGGCTCGAGCTTTACTCTTTACCAGTGTGTGGGAAGAACCTTATGGACTTACCATTGCTGAAAGTCTGGCCTGCGGCACGCCTGTGGTGAGTTGGAACTTGGGTGCTGCACCTGAAATTATTACGGAAGAAACCGGTTATCTCATCGATGAAATTGATCCAGATGCCATGGCTGCAATTCTCAAAGAAGTCCAGTTTTTAAATCGTAGAGAATGCAGAAAAAGAGCCGAAGAATTTTGTGCTATCAGTTCAATGGTTATGGCTTACGAAAATTTGTATAAATCTATTTTAGCTCAAAAAGTATGATTGCTTATTACGCTCATTCTGAAGGTTCAGGTCACGCCAGATATGCTAGTATATTTTATAAGTTACTAAAAGGCAGACTCAAAATATTTTCCAGTACTCCTGCCTATTTTTCACCGGATACAAGGATCTTTAAATTAGCTAAAGAAGATCCTGATGGTACTGGTTTGCCTATGGACGATACAGATGCTCCAGACTATTTACATTATTCTCCGGTAGCGCAACGATCTATTCAAAGAAGAAGTCTTCAGTTATTAACTGGTTTGGTGAATGCCCAGTGCAATTTATTGTTTGTGGATGTAAGTGTAGAAATAGCTGCTTTATCAAGAGTTTCATCAATTCCCTATGCTTATATTAAATTACCGGGCCTTAGAAATGATCAACCTCATATTCAATCTTTTAAGGGTTCTTTATTTAATCTGGCTTTTTATCCTGAAGCTTTTGAACATCCTTCAACACCTAATTGGGTAAAGGAGAAAACACTTTATTTAGGGTATTTTAGTCGACTTCATTTTGTTTCTAATGAAAATACTATTGCTTTAGAGCGGATACAAAAGATATTGATATTGCGCGGTAAAGGTAATGGTACAAAGCTCGTTAAAGCCTTACCTAAGATTGCCATGCGATTTCAGGGACTTCAGATTAAAGCCTTGGGAGACTTCTCTGATCTTGAACAACAAGTCACAGGAATTCAGTTTTTAGGTTTTCAGTCAAAGATAAGCTCTTATATTGATGATGCAGATCTAATTATTTCTTCTGCAGGCTTAAATCTTAGCTCGGAAGTACTATGCTCTAAAAAAATATTTTGCTGTATTCCTGAAGATCGGCCTTTTATGGAACAGGAGCATACAGCAAGTGTCCTGTATGAAAATCGTCTAGCATTTGATTTATCAGAGATCTTATTACTCTCAAACGAAGAATTAATGAGCAGAAGGAAACTCTATAATTCGGAGTTTTCAAAACGCAGATTGGAGTGCTTCGTACAGTGGTTAGATTTATATAGTTCAGATATAAAAATGATGGCCAAAAAACTTCCTGATTTACGAAATGAATTAGATAATACACTTCTTAGCTTTGAAACAATATCCTAGATTTTCTGTTATTATTATCTGTGCAGCAAGAAGAAAACATCTTTTTTGGACATTAAAAGCCTGTTTGAAAAGTAGTGTAATTCCTTCGGAAATTTTAATTGTTCATATGGATGATATGATAGACTTTTATTCGTCCACATCTTTGATAAAGCAATTTAGACTTCCCAAAAAAAATGGTGATTTAAATTTAGCCGGAGCACGTAATTTAGGAGCCCAAAAAGCTCGTTATGATCAGTTAATTTTTCTGGATGTTGATTGCATTCCAGATCGTTTTTGTTTTGAACGCATTTTGAAACGACTGAAGTTAACTGATATTGTTCAGGGGACTCCAAAGTATCTTACAAAGACTATTTCTAACTTAAAATGTCTAAATGCCAAATCAATTGCGCACCCTTTAAAACCATTGGTGGAAATCGCTCAACGTGAAACGGATTATAACCAATTTTGGTCACTGATTTTTGGGATTAAAAAATCTGATTTTCTTCAAATTGGAGGGTTTTATTCTAATTACAAAGGTTATGGAGCAGAAGATACTGATCTAGGACAAAAATTTAGATACCATGACCTGGAAATGTATAGAACAAATGCTATAGTTTATCATCAATATCATCAGGTGTTCAGACCACCACTAAACCACTTTTCAGGTATCATACACAATGCCCAGATCTTTAAAGAGCGATGGGGATTTTACCCCATGATGAACTGGATTGAGAAATTTGAGGAAACCAAGCTAGTTGAAATTAATAATGGACAATTAAAAGTTCTCCGACTTCCTACTTTGAATGAGATTGAAGAAGCAAAATCCTGTAATGCATTTTAATAGGATAATTTTAAATCTAAATCCATTATAGAAAGAAGTGAATTATAAACTACAAATCCAATGAGTAATATGAAAAAAAAAGGTATTGATCTTAGGTGCCTCAGGAGCATTGGGGCTAGAAATTCTTAAAGAAGCAAAAAAGAAAAATTTTTCGATAAGAGCGTTAACTTACTCGGAGGAAGGCTACAATACTATAAAAACTTTTACAATGGATATTTGGTTTGGAGATGCCAGTAATGCTCCTACTCAACTCAGGGGTATAACTAATGGAGTCGATTACGTTATTTCTGCTATGGGTAAATCTGTTAGCTTATTTAATCCTACACCTAATTCATTCTATCAAAATAACTATAAGGCAAATTATCATGTATTACAGGATGCTATTGATAATCATGTTGATCATTTTTTTATGTATCAATGAAAGGCGCCGATAAAGCATCAAAGTTTACTATACCAGAAACTCATAGAATGATGGAGCAGGAAATTAGAAAATCAAATTTAAAGTATAGTATTATAAGATCGTATATTTAATTTATTTCTTGTTCATTTAATTCGAATTTAGAATTTATCTTATGTAAGCAATCAGATATACTTATTTCTTGAGTGTTGCTTGGTTTTTTATCGTTCTCATTTCTTTCTTTCATCATCATTCTGGTCTTTAAATTTTAATAATTTGATTTCTATTCGTGATCCCGATAAAATTTATTGATTTTCTCAAAATACGCAGCTTTATTAACGCAAAAGAAGATAGTTTTAAAAAGCTGTTGTTTAGTTGGTTAAAGTGTTATAACTTGGTGAAACCAAACCAAACCAAATCTAACCTACCATGAAATTAATTAGCAGCTCTAAACAGAAGCTCTTAATAGCTTTTCTTATTTTAAGTTATGCTATTGCTATGGCTTCTACGATTCAAATCTTGCCAGCGGTACTAACAATTCCGTTTTTCGTTATTGGTTCTCTTTTGGTTTTCATCTTATTTATTCGGTTTTTAATACGTCTTAGGTAACATTCTTAATTATGGAAGTTCCTTAAAAATCTCATATTCAATTTCTTTAAAGCTACCGCCGTTGCTGTCCTCTGCCGAGCAAGCGGTAAGTCCTACAATCAAATCCATTTTAGCTTCAAAAAGCACGTAATCATTGGGAGTATTAAAAGGTGGATCTACGCTTATTTTCCCATTTTTTTCAAATTGAACATTCATAAAAATATTGAAGGCCGTTGGAATGTCATCTGGCTCTATATCGAATTTCGCTAAATTGGTATATAAATTTTCGAAACAGCTAGGATGATATTCTTCATTTTTATACATAATTTTAAAGGTCTCGGGACTGCAAGGCGCCAGTAAAAAGTCATTACGCCCATTGGTGTCTTCGACGATCTTCATCATTTTGTTGCTACGATTGCTCCAAAGGAAGTTGTCCTTACTAATTAGGATAGATTCTTCAAAATCTAAGGTTTTTCCGCTTGATATTTTTTCTCTTTTATCATTTTTATTAAAAAGAACCATGTCGCTTACCTGCTGTCCTTTAGGTCCGCTTACTTTTAAATATTCTCCCTGTTTTAAGATAAAACCTTCTCCAGATTGTTTAGAAATCGTATGCATAATTAAAATTTAATGTTTAAAAGGGCATTCCCATTTTTCAGAAACCTTACGACCACTGTATTGCTTTGCTTCGCTAGTAGCACCAAAATCCTCTAGCATGGGATTTATATTTCCTTGTAGTTTCTTATCTCTTTTTCTAATGGTATTTCTTACTCGCTTATAAGTGCCCATTTCCCTTAATTTCTCAAATTGCCAATGTAGATTAAAGGCCAGTGCAACATATGGACTTTGTCTTGCCTTACGGGAGCTATTAGGATGTAATCCTACAATATAAAAAGCTTTACCAGCAATACTAAAACTAAAATTATTATCAGTAGGATTACTGGTTACACTAGGATCCCAGTCATATTCATCAATGGTGTTTAATTGATTGAGTTGCACCCATAACTGCTCCTCAAATTGAAGTTCATTGTATTTTGGACTTGTTGGAAAAACAGCTATAAAAGTTTCGAATTGATTAGAATTAAAATCATACTTTTCAATATAGGTCTTTAGCTCTTTATAGAGCTGTTTACTTTGTTCAAGGTTTCCAAGGTTTTTATACACCTTTAAGCGAATATTATCCATGCTGAAAACCGTCTTAGCCATTATGCAAGGGTGATCTTTGCTTATTATAAATTCCTGAAATGATTGATAAATTTGATCAATGTTCAGAGGATTTTCAGTATCGAGATCAATGGAATCTTGCAGGTCAGATTGGTGGTTGGTTGATATCATTTTCGATTTCTTTTTATTCTAAATTAGGGCGAAGAAGTTCCGCTAGAAAATGTATTAAGAACAGTTTAAATCCTCCTTATATGCGGTTTAACACATATGTTGCATTATTGTTCATAACGATAGTAATAGCATTCATAAATGCTAATTTTACTTCATAATTATTCTAATTTAAGAATTGACTTTAATGGAATCTTTAGAAATCAGCCGTATTCTTTTAAATATATGTCAATTTTGAAGTTTTTAACCTTAGCCTGATTATTCCTGTTTTAACTTAGAGTAAAAATTTAATTATGAAAGATCCAAGAACAAAATATCCACAACCACCATTCGAGACTCCTTTACAAAATGAGCCTGGTGATGAATATCAAATGAATCCACTTCCTGATTACGGCGAGGATACTTATAGAGCAAACAATAAGCTAAAAGATAAAGTGGCTATCATCACAGGAGGTGATTCAGGTATTGGTCGCGCTGTTGCATATGCATTCGCACTTGAAGGAGCAAAAGTTGTCATTTCTTATCTTCGTGAACATAAAGATGCGCAAGAAACTGCAGAAGTTATCAAAAGTAAAAATGGGGAAGTGCTTTTAATTGATGGCGATATTCAGGAAGAAAAACATTGTATTCATATTATAGAGAAAACTCTGGATACTTATGGCCAGATAGATGTAATCGTAAATAATGCAGCCTTTCAGATGTCAAGAACCAGCCTGCAAGAAATATCAGCAGAGGAATGGGATAAAACATTTAGAACAAATATACACGCTCCTTTTTACCTTTGTAAAGCAGCAGAACCACATTTAAAGCCAGGAAGTAATATTATTAATACCACTTCAGTTAATGCATATAGTCCAAGTGATAATCTTGTTCCCTATGCAGCAACCAAAGGAGCCATTAAAAACTTTACCGCAAGTATGGCACAGCTATGGGCGGATAAGGGAATACGAGTGAATGCTGTCGCTCCGGGGCCGATTTGGACTCCTTTAATACCGGCAACTATGCCTGAAGAAAAAGTTAAAAACTTTGGTAAACAAACACCTCTGGGGCGCCCAGGACAACCTGCAGAGTTAGCTCCGGCATACGTCATGTTGGCTTCTGAAGATGGAAGTTATACCTCTGGGGCTACCATCGAAATTACTGGTGGTCGCTATACACTGTAAGAAATGTTTATAGTCACTTAATTTATTGCTGGTTTTATACTAATTTTTAAGTAGCCTAAAAGTAGAAGAGGGAATTTCTAATTCCCTCTTCTACTTCATTTAAATTTATTTGTGTTTGCACAAATTATAGATTAAATAATTTCCACGTACTTTATTCATTGGCTTTAAAAAAATTGCTAATGCTTTGATTGAAGAGTTCAGGAATCTCCTCTGGAGCTTCATGACTGGCACCTTCAAATATCTTTAAAGTTCCCTTGGGAATTTTATGAGCAATCAATTCCGTATGCCTCTCTTTAACCACATCATGCTCACCAGCCATCACTAAAACCGGAGCCTGTATATTGCCTAAAGCATTGGGATCAATATGGGGTTCATTCAGTAATAACTTCTTCAATCGGTAGTCCATATCTTTTTTTGATATATCCTGTTTTTCCATTGCAGCAACCTGCTTTTTAATAACTCTATTAGTTTTTGCGGTAACAGAACTTTTATCATTATACAGCACCGTACCCATGATAGCCATGGATTTTATCTGTTCAGGATGTTCCATTGCCAGAATAAGAGCAATATTACCACCATCACTCCATCCGATGATATTGAC
Source organism: Zunongwangia sp. SCSIO 43204 (assembly GCF_019904275.1). GTDB lineage: Bacteria > Bacteroidota > Bacteroidia > Flavobacteriales > Flavobacteriaceae > Zunongwangia > Zunongwangia mangrovi. The sequence continues at coordinate 723,168 of NZ_CP063204.1, read as the reverse complement.
TTTTTCCAAGCCCAGCTTTTTAATGAGTTGACTGACATCATCGGCCATAAGTTCATAGCTCAATCTGGTTTCACTGGAAGTTGATTTTCCCTGTCCACGACTATCCAAACCAATGACTTTATAATCGCCTTTAAAATACTCCTGTTGATATTTGAGTCTGGCCATCGATGAGTTATTACCATGAAGTAGTATTACTGGATCACCTTCTCCATAGATCTCATAATACAGTTCCACATCATTGACTTCTACATAATTTCCAACTTCCTGATTGCTGCCAAAACTCGAGGCTGCGACTTGCGAATAATCAAAATACAATGATTTGCTGCCACTATGAGATTTTTCGTTGGAAACAGAAACTTTTCCATTTATAGGTATTCGGCTGTTTTGCCAGTTCCCTAAGGAATCGTTTTCAAATCCGGCATTTGTGATAGGAATGTTTATAACCTGTTTTCCATCTTTTATAGACAATTCAAAGTCGTCTACATAATAACTTCCATAACCTCCAACAGTCATCCCCACGCCTAAATAGGTAGCGTTTTTATCAATTTTTCCGGTTAATTCGTATGGACTCCATGCACCTTCTTGATAATAGGTGCCAGCATTATCGTTATATATTGGCTGACCGATCACCTTTGCCTGACTGTCAATAGGAAAGGCCGATAAAACTGCAAAGGATTCATTCTCCAGTTTATTTTTATAATAGATCTTGGCTTTTAGAGTAAACTTCTTACCTCGATATTCTTCAACTTTTAAAACCTGATAAACCTCAGAAACTTGTGCATAAGAATTATGGCTGAGCAGCATAAGCATTAATGCAATCATAAAGTAGGTGATAGGTTTCTTTAAAAATGAGTCTATATTGAAACTCTTTCCTGTAATGATAAAGCTTTGAATTTTAGATGACATAGTTAGTACTTAATTAATAGTGGGATAAGAAAGCCTAAAAGTCGCTTCTTAGGTATATAACTGACTATAATATACAAGAGTCGGGTAAATTCGGAAGAACGCTATTAGCTATAATTATGTAAAATGCAATACAAATTTGATGCCCAATAAGCCTTATTCCTGAAAGATTTTATCTTAAAATGCATTCCTAAATTTTAAAGTATTGGTTTATAGGTAATAGGATATTCATCTTTTCATTTAGTTTCCCTTCCGGCTATTGTGCTGTTTCTTCCTAATCGGTTTTTAATTCACTTCAGTTGCCCCTTAGCCTTCTTTTTTTGGATTGCAAAACACCAATATTTTGGAGTTGAACCGGACTGCATAAGCCGCTCCCTGCGCTCGCTTTTATAAGTCCTAATCAATCCAAAATATTGAATCGTGTAAGCATCAAAAAAAGATAACAGCTATACGGCACTACGGGAAGTAAATCAAAACAGTTCAAAATGAAATCAACAGCGACATATCTATTCGGAAGGAAAACTAAAAAATCAAAAAAGGGAAAAACGCTTCCGGATATAATAAGTAAATCATTTTTTCAAACTAGTTCAATGTATGTGTAACTGTCTGCCTCCGGGTAGACCTCTAAATCTTTTTATTATGAGTACTATTAGAAACAAAGTTCAGTTAATCGGAAATGTGGGAAACACTCCTGAAATTACTAATCTTGACACCTTCAAAAAAGTGGCGCGTTTAAGTCTTGCTACTAATGACTATTACCGAAACCAAAAAGGGGAATCTGTTCAGGATACTCAATGGCATAACCTTGTTGCTTGGAATAAACAGGCCGAGATTATCGAAAACTATGTGCCGAAAGGAAAGGAAATTGCCATCGAAGGCAAACTGATTTCCAAATCTTACGAAGATAAGGAAGGGAATAACCGTTATGTGACCGAAATCTTAGTGAGTGAAATTCTACTACTAGGTAGTAAAGCTTAAACTTCAATAACAAGGGCGGAACCCCTTCGCGCCCTTGTTGCTTTTGAGATAATCTTAAGCCTAAAGCTTAGTGCTATAAATTTAATAAAAGTCAACAAAAAGGGGTGTATACTCTCCAGAATTAACACCCCTAAAATTAAACCTTATCATTATGAAAGTTAACGAAATAAAACTATGCTACAAAGACCGGATAACAATTTCTAATTGTCCCAAAATTACCTGCTCCCAGGATGCAGCGAATCTTTACTATACCAATTGGGATAAAAACGAAATTCAATTGCAGGAATCTTTTAAAGTGATGTTGCTCAATAATTCTAATATCGTTAAAGGGATTTGCCAGATCTCGACCGGTGGAATTACCGCAACCTTAGTGGATATGCGAATTATGTTTGCCCTAATTCTAAAAAGTCTTTCTACCGCAATAATTGTTTGCCATAACCACCCCTCAGGAAAACTACAGGCCAGCGAAGTCGATAAAAAACTAACCTCCAAAATTCAAAAGGCCTGTGATTTTCTGGATGTCAAACTACTGGATCACCTGATCATCAATAGCGAAGGAAATTACCTGAGCTTTGCCGATGAAGGAATTTTATAATACTTAAATTACTGATGTAAATAAAAGGGAGCCCTAAAGCTCCCTTTTTGTATTATTCCATTTTTGTAGGCTAATACAAATTAACGAAATAATGATTAGGTGCGACAAAACTAAAGGTTTAGTTTAAATAAACTTAAGATTTATTGTTAAAGTAACTATTAGGATAGTTTTTGATTCTGCATTGTAGTCATTTCAATTTTTTGATATCGTTTTTATCCGTATATTTATAAGGAATCTTAACCAGATCTTCACAATATATTTTTAAAATGCTGCTGCTTTTTGACTTTCCGGCAGCCGATGTTTAACCTCCGAAATAGGGAGACTGGTATTTATTAGCAATGATTTTTAAAAAGCCTGAACCTTGATCAGGTTGACCAATTTTTTCAGCCCGGCGCTGAAAAAAAGGAAAAGCAAGAGGGTAACACGCTACGCGGTGTTACAACTACTATTTGGCTTTTGAACCCCAGTGTTTACGGCGCTTTTCAGAATTTATGATGCGTCTTTAAGCTAATTTTTCCATGAAAACTGTGCTCAGCCCCCAATTTTCGGTCAATTTTTCACGAAAAAATGGATGAAGATTTTAAAAAAGATCAATTTATCAATCTAAGTATTAAAGCTCCCGTGGCTAAAAAATTTCGGAAATATGCCAGACATCTGGGCTGTTCCCAATCCATGTGCCTGCTGCTGATGCTAGAGTTTTTTGAGACTAATCAGTTATCACCCAAGGAAAGAATGGGGCCGCATATGCAAACCCTGGAACGCCTGGTCAAAAAAAGAATTAGTGCCCTGATCGCTATCGTTCGAGATATTGAAAAGCATCAGACCAAACCGACCGCACTTATGCTCCAAACACTTTTTGAAAATGATAATTCCCAGGAAATAAAATCCGAAGAGCCGCAATTTAAAGAGCGTAAGTTTCAACAGCATCTGCCTGAAGAATACCATCTCTTTAAAGAGAAGAAGTTTAATTCCTGAAGTCTCAATACTCAAATTTAACCTATGTATATAAGCATATCCCCACAGAAATCCGGTGGACATTATGCAAGCTCAAGTGCTGACTATGTCCGATACCTGGAAAAAGAAAATGAACTCCGCCCGGATGAGGAGAAGGAAAACTTTTTTAATGCGAGCCATGATGATATTTTACCGGAAAGCGTGACCAAAGATATCGATGGGAATACCGCAAAATTGAAAACCTCCGAAGCCCGATTTTACGCGATCACGATTAATCCCAGTGCCCGGGAACTGGCAAATATTAGTACGAAGGATCAGCTAAAAGATTATACCCGGGAGCTTATGAAATCTTATGCCAGCTGTTTTAATCGTGAGATTGATGGACGTGCTGTGCAGCCTTCGGATATTAAGTATTATGCGAAACTGGAAACCCAACGCTATTTTAAAGGTACCGACTGGCAGGTAAAAGAAAACCAGCCCTGTGCGTCTCAAATATTAGCACTTAAAAATCAACAACGGAAAATTGATCGAGGAGAAGAGCAGGGGAGTATCACCAAACTTCAAAAGCAAATTGATCGCCTGGAACAACAGGCTCCGCATAAAATTAACGGACTACGCATTAGCCAGGGAATGGCCAAACCCGGAAACCAATCCCATATCCATATTATCGTTTCCCGAAAGGATGCTTCTAATCGCTATAGCCTTTCCCCTGGCAGTAAATACAAAGCCTCGGAAGTGATGATGAATGGTAAACTCGTAAAGCGAGGTTTTGACAGAGATCGCTTTTTTGCCTCCGCAGAAAAGATTTTCGATCAGAAATTCCAGTTCCAACGTAATTATGTAGAATCCTACGCCTCTCGAAAACTTTTTCTGAAGCAACCGAAATCCTATATGCAGCAACTGGCAAAACTGCCTACTGCGCAAAAGAAACTGGCGTTTCAGATTCTGCGACAGTCAGGGCTTAGAATTCCTGCCATCCCTACCAATCAGGTGCAGCTTGCCGTAAAAAGCTTTAACCAGCTTAGAAAGGGAATTCAAACCGCTATTAAATCCTCATCAATAGGCTATTAATATTCATTTAAATACTAAAAACTCATGATCGAAATCTTTCACCCCCTAATTATTCTCTCCACCTGCTGCATCGTAGGCGGATGTTTCTATGGACTACTGAAATTCTATACCGAAGGTTTTTGGATGAACTTCGGTATTCTCATTATGCTTGTGGGAACGCTGTTTTATTTTTTTCCATCCGATATGGAGCGGATTAAAATAATACTGCTTTATGCCTGCCCCTTACTCTTGCTCAATATTGTGCTCTATGTGTTTTTCGGTGCCGGGGAACTGGACACCCGATCGCCTAAAAAGTATAAAGTACGGTTCAAAACGACCAGCGGGAATTTCTATATTGATAATGTGCGTCGCGGTGTTTCCATTACCGGTTCAGCAGGATCCGGAAAAACCGAAAGCGTAGTCTTTCCTTTTCTAGAACATTTTCGAAAACATAATTTCTGTGGGGTAATCCATGATTATAAGGATTTTGAATTAACCGAAATGGCTTACCCACTTTATAAGGATAGCGATATTCCGTTTTATATTATTTCATTCGACACCGTAGTCCATCGTGTGAATCCCATCGCAGCACGTTACCTGCCCAATGAAGAAAGTGTTAATGAAGTGGCCCGGGTGCTATTGGAAAACCTGTTGGAGCTGAAAGAATCGGGAAGCTCCGGTACCAGCAAGTTTTTTAATGATGCCGTAGAAGGCCTTATCGCGGGAATAATCTGGCGATTGAAAACCGATTATCCCAAATATTGTAACCTTCCCTATATGATTTCCCTATATCAAAAACTGGATACCAATAGTCTGATCCATTTCCTTTCTGTAAATCCTATTTCAAAAGCTATGGCTAGTGCTTTTATTCAGGGTAAAGATTCTTCAAAACAAACCGCCGGAGTGAAGAGTACCCTGGCCAATGCTTTTAAAAAAATCACTTCCGAGAAGATTTTCTATGTGCTCTCTAAAGACGAGGTGCCGTTGGATATTAATAATCCGGAACATCCTGCCGTAGTCTCGGTAGTTAATAATCCAAAATATGATGCTTCTTTTTCTCCGGTAATCGCCACCATCATTCATACCATCGTTAAACAAATGAGCGTGCGGCATCGCCAATCTTCCTTCCTGATGCTGGAAGAGGCGCCCACAATTCGACTGCTTAATATGCATCGTATTCCGGCGACTCTTAGAAGCTATGATATCGCTACCATTTATGTCATGCAGGATAAGATCCAAAATGATATGATGTACGGGGATAAAGGCTCAAAATCGATCCTTAGTAATCTTTCCTATCAGTTCTTTGGAAAAGCGAATGATCCGGATACAGCACGTTATTATGAACGCTTTTTTGATCTGGTACTGAAGCAGACAAAAAGTGTGAGTAGGAGTGAGGGGCTTGATTTTGATACCCGGGTGACCAAAGGGGAACGTGAAGTGGCTAAAATCCGAGCCAGTAGTTTTTTTAAATTGAAACCGGGAGAATTTGTGGTCTATGCCGATGGCAATACTAAACTATTACTCTTTAAAAATCAGAAATTTCAATTAAGCAGTTTTAATAATATAGAGGGAGAAACCATGCTATATCATCGGAAGTATCAATCCATGATGAAGGATCTCGATGATATGTTTTCTTAAGATTTTTCAATATTGATGATGTAACTAATTAGATTTTGGGAGATAAATTTAAAATAAAACAAAGTTTCATTGGGAACATTTGAAGTTTCATAAAACAGAAATTGTAATTCACAAAAACGGATAGAGCATTAAGGAGAATCTAGCATTCTTATGCAAAAATCTTTTTGAGTAACTACTAACTAGTCTCATTTATCCTTCGGAGGTAAGGAGGAATTAATCCCTTATTAAGGGTTTAATTCCCCGAAGTGTACACCTAAAATAAACCTAATTTCCTATTCATACCTCAAGGGCTTGCACCCAGGTTCTTGATTCGGATTTTTGAAGTCTATATGAAAGGTTGGACTTTTTAAAGTCCAACCTTGTTAAGTGGATACTACTAAGTTTTAGGAAAAGCCAAATTAAAACCAGTTTTATGGTAATAATTTATTGCATATAACACCCGGCTATTGGTGCAGGCTTATTTGTATGTAGATCTTGTGTTTTTATTGAATTACTCATATATGATCCTACTCGTTTTGCTTGTACTTTTTTAGCATTCTTTTCTTGTGCCGCGACAAGTTTTACAAAAACATTGTTTTGTTGTGAAGTTGCATAGTCCAGTGCAGATTTTCCATGAGTATCTTTGGTATGAGGATTAGCACCATGTGCTAAAAGAAGTGCTGCAATATCATTGGCTCCGAAAGTAGCTGCAAATGTGAGCGCTGTCGCTTGGTTAAAATTCATTACAGCAACAGCTGCATCATACGCCAAGAGCTTTTCTGCAATAGCAGTGTATCCTTTAAAAGCGGTACCCATTAATGCTGTATTACCAGAGTAATCTTGTGCATTTACATTGGCTCCTTTTTCTAAAAGGTAAGCTACAGCATTGGCCTGGTTATTATACACGGCTAGGATTAAAGGAGTATATCCTTTACTGTCTTGTTGATTAACGGCGGTGGCATCTTTATTGAGAATAGTTTCTAAAGTAGTTATATCTCCGCTTCTTGCAGCATCAAAAATTGTTTGTTGTGCAAAAACATTCATGGAAAATAAAAATACAATAGCTATTGATAAAAATAATTTCATAATATTTATATGGTGTTTCTATTTAGTTTTTAAAATCTTTTTGGGAGTAACCAAGACCTTGGGCTATGGCCATACCAAGTTTGCGATCTGCTTTGTATAAATGAATAATCACCTGTTTTTTAACAGGATCACTCGTAACTTGTGATAGATCTGCAATAAGGTTTTTTATTAAGTTTTGTTGATTTTCTTTATCCAGTGAATTAAAATAAGCACCTGCTTGACCAAAGTAATTTTTCTTAGATATTTCAGACTGAGCAATCACTTCATTGGTCAGTACTTTTTTAGAAGCTCTATACAATGTATCTTCCTGCACTGAAACATAACTACTAGGTTGATAATTTACATCTGCATTTGGGAAATATTGATTTCGTGTACTTAAATAACTGTCGCTGTTATAATTGTACACTTTGTTTTTGGGTTGGTTTACAGGAATTTGTTGAAAGTTGGGACCTAATCGATGACGTTGTGTATCAAAATAAGAGAATAGGCGTCCTTGAAGCAGTTTATCTTCCGAAGCTTCTACTCCTGGGATTAGGGATCCTGGTGAGAATGCTAATGATTCTATTTCCTGAAAGTAATTAGTAGGATTTCTATCTAAGGTCATGGTTCCTACTTTTATTCTTGGAATAAGATCGGTTGGCCAATCTTTGGTAGCATCCAAGGGCCAGAAGTCAAATGAAGTCATATCTTCAGGTTCGATTATCTGAACATATAAATCCCATTTTGGATATTTTTTTTCTTCTATATCTTTACGTAAAGAAACCGTAGCATGTTGCCAGTCTTTTGCCTGCTGGGCAGCTGCTTCTTCCATGGTAAAGTTTTTTTCTCCCTGCTGTGAAACCCATGTATATTTCACATAGGTAACGGCTCCTTCTGCATTAATCCATTTAAAACCATGCACGCTACTTCCATTCATATATTGATATCCTTGCGGAATTCCATAGTCAGACCAAAGCCGAACTACCATGTGTGTAGTTTCTGGAGTATTTGCTATAAAATCCCAGTACCTATTAGGATCTTGTTTGTTAGTTACCGGAGAAGGTTTTAATGAATGGATAACATCAGGAAATTTAATAGCATCCCAAATAAAGAAAACCGGAAGATTGTTTCCTACAATATCATAGTTTCCTTGTTCTGTGTACATTTTTACCGCAAAGCCTCTTGGATCTCTCAAAGTTTCTGGTGAACCTTTTCCATGAATCACAGTAGAAAAACGAACCGCTAATGGAGTTTTTTTGCCAACGGTCTGAAAAGGTGCTGCAATGGTGTAATTCGACATATCGGCTGTTGTTTCAAAGTATCCAAAAGCTCCTGCGCCTCTGGGATGTACCACACGTTCTGGAATACGTTCTCTATCAAAAGCGGACAATTTTTCTATTAAGTGGATATCCTCTAGTAAGACAGGGCCATACTCTCCGGCTGTTTTAGAATTTTGATTATCACCCACAGGTGCTCCTGTATTGGTGGTCATAGTTTGTGAATGCAATACTAGAGAAACTAGTAATGTAAGACTCAAAAAGATTTTTTTCATGGTTTGATTTATTTTCTAATGCAAAACTCTTTATTACCTCTATATTTATCAAATTGATATATTTGTAATATGCATTTAAAAAATAAATATTTATGACATTGCAACAATTACAATATGTGGTAGCCTTAGATACCCATCGACATTTTGTAAAGGCAGCAGAGAGTTGTTTTTTAGCACAACCTACATTAACATTGCAAGTAAAAAAACTAGAAGATGAAGTACATCTTACTATTTTTAATCGAAGTGTAAAACCTTTAGAGCCAACGATACAGGGGGCAAAGTTTATTGTAAGAGCTCGGCAGATATTAAGAGAAGTGGAAGGTTTAAAAGAAATGGTAAATCAAGATAGGCAATTTGTTGAAGGTAATTTTAAGTTAGGGGTCATTCCCACATTGGCACCGTATTTACTACCTTTATTTTTAAAGTTATTTCAAGAAAAACTCCCTAAAGTAACCTTGGAAGTTTTAGAGCTGCAAAGCGATATGATATTGGAACAATTACGCATTGGTCAATTAGATATAGGTCTCTTAGTTACGCCTACAGACATTCCTCAATTGAGGGAAATTAAATTGTTTCAAGAACCATTTTGGGTATTTGCAGTGGAAGAACATCCCTTATTATCACAAAAATCTATCGATGCTGTACAACTTCCAAAAGAAGGTCTATGGCTTTTACAGCAGGGGCACTGCTTTAGAGATCAAATATTAAATGTTTGCCAAACCAAAGCACAAGAGACCACACAACCCGTTCAATTTAAAACAGGATCAATAGAAACATTGAAACGTATGATACAAAATTATAAAGGATACACTCTGGTTCCTGAATTGGCAATTGATAAAAATGATCAACCATGGGTGAGACCATTCGAGAATCCACAACCTGCCAGGCAGATAGGAATGGTAGTTCATGGGAGTTTTACCAAAGAAGTTTTGCTTAAAGAATTAAGGGATAGTATTATACATTCAATACCAAATCACTTTACTAAATCCCATGAATATTTTACTGTAAAATGGCGCTAAACTTTACACTGATAAAACTTCCAATTAGGTATATTTTATGTACGTGATACTTTTCACAAAGACTTTTCGATTTTCAATATTTATTTCAAATAATTACATGTTAAAATTTAATTAAACATTCCCCATTTTATATTCTGAAAACCCTGTATTTAAGCTAATTCTATTTTAAACAGTATTGTAAAGTTCCGCTTCAAATTCTTCAAACTATTTTAGGCTAATATTACCAGTCAAACTATCCTTAATCTAATCCACAAAGGGAATAAAGCTGTAGATATAATAGTTGTCCTGTCCCAAAATTTATGTAAAGTTTTAGTTGGATTTGTAAAGGCGATATAATAAAAATACTAAAAATTGTTACAATTAAGTCAAGTGTCAAATGCAATTCTAGTGCAGAAAATATTTTCTACTTTTGTAATATGAGATTTTTGGCGGTCATATTTTCTGTATATCTTCTTAGCTTGAGCTTTATGCCATGCGAAGATAATGTGACGTTCCAAAAGGAAACAACAGAATTCCATCAGGTTGATGGTACTCATGCTTCTGGTACAGCAGCGGATGATTGCAGTCCCTTCTGCCAGTGCCATTGCTGTCACTTACACATAGTGGTCTTCGATACCAATGAAATCGATTTGATCAGTCTTGATATTTCAACTATGATCTCCACATTCAGATATGAAATGGGAGATGATATTCCTCAGTTTTTATTCCAGCCGCCCCGGGTTTAATTCAGTTCATAAGACACCTATGTCCTGACGTGAACATACTGAAGGATTTCAATTAATTTTTACTGAATTAAACATACAATTCATGATTAACAAAATCATTGATTTTTCATTCAATAATAAATTTATTATTGGTCTATTTATCGTTGTACTATTTGGCACTGGAATTTGGAGTATGATCAAAGTGCCGGTTGATGCTCAACCCGATATAACTAATAATCAGGTGCAGGTAATGACCCAGGCGCCAAACCTGGGAACGGAAGACATAGAGCAATTCGTGACCTATCCGGTTGAGATTGCCATGAGTAACCTCCCTGGAGTTAATGAGATTCGTTCGGTCTCCCGATTTGGCCTTTCGGTAGTCACTATCGTTTTTGAAGATGATATGGGGACATATCTTCCTCGGCAACTGGTGGGCGAAAAATTAGATCAGGTGAAGAATGAGATCCCTGATGGTTTTGGTCAGCCTGCTATGGGACCAATTTCAACCGGATTGGGAGAGATCTATCAATATACCCTTGAGGTCGATAAAGATTTTAAGGATCAATATACACCTACCGAACTACGGAGTATTCAAGATTGGATCGTTCGGCGACAGATGGCCATGGTGCCGGGAGTGGTCGAGGTTAACGGAGTTGGAGGCCATATAAAACAATATGAGGTCGCCATAGATCCCGATGAATTGCGTGCGATAGGCCTAGATGTTTCCGATGTTTTCGCTGCCCTGAATACGAATAATCAAAATACCGGAGGGGCTTATATTGCAAAAAATCACCAGGCAAACTTCATTCGTGGTGAAGGGCTTGCCAGAAATATTGAAGATCTCGAAAATATAGTCGTAGCCAATACTAATGGCATTCCGATTACGGTAGATGATATAGCCGAGGTCCGTATTGGAAGTGCGGTAAGATATGGAGCACTCACAAAAAATGGAGAAGGAGAAGTAGTTGGAGGAATGGTTATGATGCTTAAAGGTGCTAACTCCAATGAAGTGATCGAAAATGTGAAAAACAGGATCGATCAAATTCAAAAATCACTGCCCGAAGGAATAAGGATTAAACCATTTCTAGATAGAAGCGAACTGATCGAGGATACTACTTCCACGATAAAAGGGAACCTCCTGGAAGGAGGACTTATCGTAATCTTTGTTCTTGTTTTATTTCTAGGGAACTGGCGAGGCGGACTTATAGTGGCTTCGACCATTCCTTTATCCTTACTTTTTGCCTTTGTTATGATGCATATCTTTGGTGTTTGGGCTAACCTGATGAGTCTTGGTGCTATTGACTTTGGTATTATCGTGGATGGAGCCGTGATCATCGTCGAAAGCACTGTTTTTATCCTTCATCAAAAAATGCTGAACGACAAAAAAATAGATCAGGCTGAGAAAGATCGGATAGCAAGCTCTTCAGCAAAGAAAATGATGAATTCGGCATTTTTCGGGCAGCTCATCATTTTGATTGTTTTTTTGCCCATTTTAGCACTGGAAGGAGTGGAAGGCAAAATGTTTAAACCCATGGCACTAACTTTTATTTTTGCCATGCTCGGAGCGATGATACTATGTCTGACCTATGTTCCTATGATCTCATCATTGTTTCTAAGAAAAGCCAAAAAACATAAAAATTCCTGGGGAGATCATGTAGTGTTCTGGCTGCAAAAAAAGTATGAACCTCTTCTAAAAAAGTCTCTTGAAAAAGGAAAACTTGTTTTATGTTTGGCCATACTTTTACTCGGAATTGCCGCTTTTATGTTTTCTCGAATGGGTGGAGAATTCATTCCGCAGCTGGATGAAGGGGATATAGCCTTTCACGTGATCCTCCAACCGGGAAGTTCTCTGGAAGAAGGTATTCAGACCTCTACCAAAATAGAATCCTTGCTGCTTAAAAAATTTCCTGAGATCGAACAGGTTGTGACTCGTTTCGGAGTATCTGATGTTCCGACGGACCCCATGCCCATGGATATTGGTGACAGTTTTATTATTCTGAAAGAAAGGTCTGATTGGATTTCCGCAACAACCAAAGATGAACTTATTGCTAAAATTAAAGAAGAGATTAGCATATTTCCAGGGGTGAGTTATGAATTCACCCAACCGGTGGAAATGAGGTTTAATGAACTGCTTACCGGTGTAAGGGAGGATATTGCTGTAAAGTTGTATGGGGATGATCTCGATATGCTGGCTTCAAAAGCTCAGGAAATGGGTAAGCTTATTGGAAATATTGAAGGAGTTGCAGATATGAAGGTTGAGGCAACAGCAGGTCTCCCGCAGATCACCGTAAATTATAATCGAAGTAAGATCGCACAGTATGGCCTTCAAATCGAAGCATTGAATTCGCTTATTCAATCTTCTTTTGCAGGAGGAAAGGCCGGGGTGATTTTTGAAGGGGAACGGCGTTATGACCTGGTGGTCCGTTTACAACCCGAACAACGTACTAGTATAGAAAATATCCAGAATCTGTATGTAACACTTTCTTCCGGGGCCCAGGTTCCGCTAAAGGAAGTAGCGAATATTAGCTACCAGTCCGGTCCCATGCAGATAAGTCGTGATAATACCAACAGGCGTACTTACGTGGGAGTGAATATCAGAAATCGGGATGTGAAATCGGTGGTCGAGGATATTCAGGATAAACTGGATGCAGAGCTGAACCTTCCAGCAGGATATTATATCAGGTATGGTGGTGCTTTTGAAAATTTCCAAAGAGCCAGGAAAAGGCTTCAGATTGTAGTACCTATTGCGTTATTGCTAATTTTTATACTCATTTATTTCGCGCTGAAATCATTTAAACAATCCAGTATGATTTATATGGCCATTCCACTGGCCGCCATTGGCGGGGTTTACTCGTTGTGGCTTCGGGATATGCCCTTTAGTATTTCAGCAGGAGTTGGTTTTATTGTTCTCTTTGGCGTGGCTGTACTAAACGGACTGGTGCTTATAAGTGGATTCAATGAACTAAAGGAAGAAGGAGTGACTAATATTAATGAACGAATAGCCCAGGGAACTAAACGAAGAATTCGCCCTATTCTGTTAACCGCATTAACTGATGTACTTGGATTCCTGCCCATGGCGATCTCAAGTTCAGCAGGTGCTGAAGTACAAAGGCCGTTGGCCACGGTTGTCATTGGTGGCCTGGTGACTTCTACTTTTCTAACCTTATTCATGTTACCTATTCTATACCGATGGTCAGAAATCAAAAAAACAAAAGGTTTGATAAATAAGAATATATTGACAGGATTGACGGTTTTTGCTGGTGTTGTTTTATCGATTAATACTGTAGAAGCTCAGGAAAACCTTGAGAAGGCTCAAATTATTGATAAGGATGAAGCCGTGGAGATCGCTTTGGAAAATTATCCGTTGCTTAAAAATGAAAAGCGAAAGCTTGAACAGGCAGAAGCTATGAAGGGAGCTGCCTGGGACTTGGGACGGACGACTATATTCACCGGGGGCGAGGAACTGAATAATGACCGAGGTATTTATACACTGGTTGGTTTTCAGCAACAGCAAATAGACCTGCTGGGAATTCCCTCAAAAAATAAATTTTACAGGAAACGAATAGAATTGGCCTCCAATTCCTATGATCTTTCAGCGCTTGATGTGAGTAGAGAAGTTAAAAAGTCTTGGAGTAAGGCTGTTTCTGCTAAAAGGAAATTAAAATTGTATATGAAACTGGATTCCCTGTATAACCAACTGGATAAGGCAGTTTCTCTACGATATGAAACTGAAGCGATTTCAAAACTCGAACTTTTGGCAGCGAAGAATCGTATTCAGGAAATCGCTATTATGAGGGATCAGGCCTTATATGACAATGAAATAGCTGTTCAGCAACTGAATCTTTGGCTTGGAAATGGAAACTATACGGTTCCCGAAACTATCGAATTAGGCTTGGTTCCTGATAAAAATTTCCTGCATGAATTGAGAAAACATCCGCTTCTGGATGTTTCAGAGAGCAAAATGGAGGTTTCAGATGCAAAACTAAGGGCTGAAAGAGCAGATTTTTTACCAAGTTTTAATATTCAGTATGGTATTCAGGAGGTGAACGGAAACGATGGCTTTTACAGTTACCAGGCGGGAATCTCTATTCCGGTTTTTTCTGGAAGAGAACATGCCGAGGCTAAATCTGCAAAAATTGAAAGAGCGATAGCGGAGGAAGAGTTTCAATTCAGAAAGGATCAGCTAAAATCCGAGTACAGGATGGCTATTAACCAATATAAAAAATGGAAGTCTTCCTGGAATTTTTACCGGAACCAAGTAGTTCCGCTTCTGGAAGAACAGCGTCGGGGTACGCTCCTCGCTTTTAATGAAGGAGCTATTGATTATGTGGAGATGATACAGAATCTAGATAGTGCGGTTCAGTCTGAACTCAAGGCTGTTGAATCGTATAATAAATACCAGTACGCACTGGCAGAAATCGAATATTACCTAAATAATAAATAAGAGAATGAAACATATACATATCATAATAGCAACAATTGCCCTTATATTCATAAGTTGCGGGAAAAATCAGGAAGATAAAGATTCTGATAAAAAACCAGTGCAGAACACGGAGAAAAAAAACCAACCGGCGCCGAAAGAGGTTATGCTTACTGCCGCTCAGTTCGAGGCAATTGACATGGAGATTGATACGCTTAAGAAAAGAGTTATGACAGGATTTGTGGAAGCGAACGGGCACCTGGAAGTTCCACCTCAAAGCGAAGCCACGGTAACGCCGGTGATAGGAGGAAATGTAACCGCTATTAATGTGATCGAAGGTGATGAGATAAGTAAAGGAAGTGTGCTGGCTTACCTGAGCCATCCCGACATTATTAAAGTGCAATCGGATTATATCAATACGGCCAATCGAGTGAAGTTTCTTGAAAAGGATTTTAGCCGTCAGAAAAAATTGTATGAAGAAGGTGTAGGTTCAGGCGAGACCTTTCAAAAAGCACAATCAGAATTCGAAAGTGCAAAAGGACATCTTAAAGGAATGGAAGCACAGCTAAGACAGTTGCACATTAACCTTACTTCGATAATGAAGGGGGATATTCAACAACAGATTCCCGTTTTAAGCCCCATAAAAGGAGCTGTTCAAAAAGTGAATATTAAGACGGGCCAGTTCGTTGAAGCAAAATCGAATATGTTTGAAATTATTAATACTCATCATGTGCATGCAGACCTGATGGTATTTGAAAAGGATGTTGCCAAGGTTAAAAAAGGACAGAAGGTATATTTCAACATTGCCTCGCAGGCTGGTAAAGAATGGAAAGCTAATATACTTTCTATAGGAAAAAATTTCGAGCAGGATCCCAAGGCCTTACATGTACATGCAGAGATAAAGGATCGCACGGAAAACCTGGTTCCCGGTATGTATGTTCGTGGAAGGATAGCTGTGGACAATCTGAGCACTTTAGCTTTTCCTGAAGCTGCTATTGCCAAAAAAGCAGATAAATTCTTTGTTTTTACTGCCGAAGAAGAAGGGAAGGCCTGGAGCTTTAAACCGGTGGAGGTAATTATTGGAGCAAAAGATAATGATTGGACAGAGGTAAAGTTCCTGAATGAAACAGCAGCCGATTCCAAATTTGCTTTTAATAATGCTTATTATTTAATAGCCGAAATGAATAAAGGAGAAGGTGGTGGACATCATCATTAAAAATGATATGGAAAAATTAGTAAATAAAAAAACCTGACTATACGCTTATCTTAAGTGGGATTACTACAGTCTTTAATACTCTCGAAAGCTTATTTCGACCTTTTTTGGAGCGAGTGATGAAACATTTGACCTTTTTGGATTTATGATTCATTTGTCAAGACCTCATAATCAAGGGGTCCCTGGTTCGAGCCCAGGTGGGACCACTTATAAACAAAGGCTTCACGAGGTTTTACCTGTGAAGCCTTTTTGCATTTGCACATAAT
The DNA here is from genome assembly GCF_019904275.1 of Zunongwangia sp. SCSIO 43204. GTDB lineage: Bacteria > Bacteroidota > Bacteroidia > Flavobacteriales > Flavobacteriaceae > Zunongwangia > Zunongwangia mangrovi. Next base: position 706,832 of record NZ_CP063204.1, on the reverse strand, counting down.
TTGCACATACAGTTTCTTTAACTTTATTTTAACGTTAAAACACTTCAATTGATATCAAAAGTAATTTCTGTATATCGTTAGATTTCCTAAGCCTTATCGATTCCTTTTAAAGGATGCTACAAAGGATCTACTCCTGTAATTTTATCTTGCTCAATAAATTAGCAAATTATTTAAGAATTTAAATTACCCTTTATCACATCCTGCAACCTACTTGATAGCCCGAAAATAGTGGTTTTTAGACATAAATATTATTCTTTAGTCACATCCTGATCACATAATTAGGAAGCCCAATAAGGAACATACATCCTTGATGTGTCATATTCTGCTATAACTCCAGCTCCAATAGCTTCTCTGATTAATCGAGATATTATTGAATAATTCTTTTTATCAATATCAAACCTTTCCCGTAAACTTTGATTCGTCATATATTCCCCTGATACATATTTAAGACAACAGTGCTGATAACAGGCTCTTACTTTATCTGGTTTAGACATTTGCCTTAATGATTTTGGAGAATACATTACGACTCTGGTATAATTGTCTCCCGCAATAAATTCTGGAGCTGGTAATTGGTATACTTCAATCTGGGCAATAACTTTATCGACCCCACTCCTTCTTTCCTCACAAATATTCATTCTTCGCATTAGGCTAGCTAACAATTCATTTCTGCTCTCAGGGCTATGATCTATAAATCGGTTTACGTCAATTAAAGGTTTACCAGGATTACTGATTTCAATTCGATTGTCAAAAATTTCAACCATAACACTCGTTCCTCTTACGGTGAAATCTCGATGGATTAAAGCATTCGCAAGTAGTTCTCTAATTGCAAGTTCTGGATAGATATTAACTTGTTTTCTGAATACACGGCCAATTTCTTCATTTGAAGGAAGCTTATCATTTACGTAATTAACCAATTTTTCAAAAGCAACAGCGTAGCCTAATTTACCTTCCTGCTCTTTTATTGTTTTCAATTTGTTATTTCCGTCGTAGAGTATTACCCGCGGAACCTTTCGTGCCAGATGTTCAAATTCGTTTAAGTCATTGGCAAAAAGAATAGCTCCTAAGTTGGTAATATGATATTTATCAAGTCTCTTAAAAATCAGTTTTTCCTCTTCTAATTTTAAAAGTATTTGTTCCTTATTTGGGGGTAGAGGAATTTTTAAGAGTTTAAAAACTGACAGATAATCTATTAACTCTAAAACCTTATCAGCAGAGATATTACGTTTTGCAAACTCCTTTTTTTTAACCACGCATTATCATTCTTATAACTTTCACATCATCATTTGCTACTTTTAAAAGTTTCCTCAAAATCCTTTGAATTAAAAAAGCGTGCAAGTTCTTTTTTCTGTAAAAGTTTATGCAAAATGATAAAATCAGCACCTATATGCTCGGATAGAGTAACGGTTTCTTCTTATAAGAGTTAATTAGCATTAAAAATTCAACAAGGTTTATTGCCCCTTTCTAGATTTAACTTAAAATAGTACCATAAAAATTAAAATCGCATTAAGCAATATCGATAGTCCAAAAACAATTAATGCCCAAATCGGGTAGGCCTTGGCCTCTTCAAGTTTTCCACCAAGTTCTTCCATTTCTATTGCGTATTGAGAAAGATCCTTTTTCATTTTCTCCTGATGCTCTAAGAGCAGCTTTTCAAGAGCTTCACTATCGAGACCAATCTTTTCTTGTTGAATTCTCTCCAGCCGTTGTACCGTCTTTTCAAACTGGCTGATTTCTGAAACCAGCAGTTCACTAAGTTGTTCTAATTTTGCCATAATACGAATTTTTAGAATCCCATCCCGGCATCCATACCTTTAGAGATTATTTTTTTGATCACCTGTTTTGCTATTGCCTTAGCCATCCCGGTAGAAAGCTCTACCGTTTTGCCGGCAAGTTTGATCTGGGTATTTTCCTTTAGAAAGCTAGACATACTCTTTTCTGACGCCAGCGTTTTCCCAATATTCCCACCGGTCATAGAGCGTTGCACTTCGCTACCTTTAAGATTATACTTGTCAAACTCAAACCGAAAGCCCTGCAGCTTATTCGCTTTATTGATCGAGGGAATCACCTTCACGCCATTCGTTTCCATTCCCTTTATATAATCCTGAAACGTTCGTGGTTTAAACTGCTGCATCGTCAAATCGTGCCGTCTTTTGATTTCCGAACGAATTGCAGAAAGATTATGCTGCTTTTCCCATTGTACCTGTTTCACGGTAGTCAGCTGCATTTTCTCAGCTACTTTTTCCGCAGCGAGTTGGCTTCTCTTTCCAATGAAGCTATCATTGTAGGCTACCGCTTTGAAATCAATACGGTTCACATAGAGATGAATGTGTTTATGCGCTTTATCTCGGTGAACAAAGGCAATGGCTTGCCGGTCTTTCAAGTTCATCTGTTTCATAAACTGCTCACAGATCCTGGCGAGTTCCTTCTTCTCCAAATACTTCCCATCATCTATAGTTGGACTTAATACAAAAGCGAGTGTATTCTTTTCACAGTTCTCATTTAGTTCCTGGGTAAGTCTAAATTCAGCTGTTACTTCCTTAGGTGTGTCCCCGGTAATATTTTGCGAATAGACAACTTCGGCATCTTTCTCCTGGTTGCAGCCATAGGCCATCGAAGCCTGGGTATGCGATATCGCTTTTCCTTTCCCGATCATCTTCTCAATTTTTCAAGATGAGCTTTGATCAAATTGGCCAGTCCATAAACTTCCCTGGTCAGTTTAGGATTTTTCTTCCGGTACATATTCCCGATAGATTTAAAGTTATTATGAAATTTATGGAGGGTTTTATAGATCTCGATATGATCATCAGAAAGCCGCTCCTTGATCTCTTTTTCATACACAGCCTTTCTGCAAAACTCACTTAAAGTAAGTCCGCTTTGTTTCGCTTTGATCCTGAGCATCTTCTTTTCGTATATAGAACATCTGAATTTTATCCATTCACTTTTCCCCTTAAACCTCTCTTTTTTTTCATTGCGACCACCGGGAGCAATCAAGATTGTGCCCACAGGCACACATCTTGCATTCCCTTCCAAAGTCGGTACAGATAGTTTAAGCTCCTTCTTTTCCAACTCAGCTTTTTGATCTATTCTACTATACATTCTATCGTGTTGTTTCTTGGTATTAGCTAAAGCTTCTTCCCATCTTATTTTACTTTTACCTCCTTGCTCCTTATTTTTTCCGCGCTTTTTCATCTTTTAATTTTTCATTGAGATCTACATAATCTTTATAAGAATCACTGTGATCGGTGATATGGTCATATTGGTTTAAAAGCGAAGCTGTTGCTTTTTCACCAGCGGGATCATTATCCAGGAAGAGTAAAACCCGCTTATATTTTGGAATCAAAGTTTCAATCCTCTTTATAAAAGCCAGGGAATTTAAAATGATACCATCTGAGTTTTGTACTAAATCTTCATCGATGGTCGCCAGGGAAAGAAAATCAAACATCCCTTCTGTGATAAGTAGCTGCCTCGAATTGTTCTGGATAAAGGAAAAAGTTTTAGGACTACTGGAGGTTTTAAAGTATTTATTTCTAAGTTCCCAGCCTCCCAGTTTATTTTTAAGTCCCAGGGCATAAAACTGTTTCTCCTTCCATTGATACGAAACTTCGTTACAAAAATGCCTGGCTAATGCTACATTGATCTTTCGAAATTTCAAATAGTAGAGTAGGGCTGGATGATCTAATGGTTTCACGGCTGTAATCTGAATTTTCCTTTTTTTAGGCTTGTGGTTATTTGGTGAGCTGTAAGTTGGTATGATAGATTCTTGATCTAAAAACTGCAATGCTTCTTTAACCTCACAATTTTCGATAAGGCATATTAGATCAATTACATTACCTCCTTGTCCTATTCCAAAGTCATACCACCTGTTGAGTTCTTTAGAAACCTTAAAAGAGGCCTGCGTTTCTGACCGAAGGGGACTCAGAAACCAGGCTTCTTTTTCCGTTGTTCTGCTGGGAAAGTGCCCCAACTTTGCGAGGCTTTTGACGATGCAAAGCTTGCGGGCTTTTTCACAGCTTAATCTTCCTGTTTTCATCAGCATTTATTTAGTGTGATTTAGTTCTGTTTATAGGTCTGTGTTTTTAAGCCTATTTTCTGTCATCATATTTTTTGATGACAATTTGATGACAATTTGATGACAGCCTAAACCCTTGCTACCACTGAGCTAATAGTATTCTGTCATCAATCATCAAAAAATAGAAGTATTAAAAACCTTTTTCTTTCAAAAGCAGCTTTGATTTTGATGAAACGATGACAGCAGTCCGAACCCCCAGCAAACACTAGCGCTCGCCTGTCATCATTTACTCATCAATTCATCTTTTTCGCTGAAACTTGCTTTTGGCTATGTTGATTGCTCTGGAAAATTTTCGACCAGGAACATTTTATTTACAGTAAAATAGCGTCCCTTGGCACCTGTAAGGTTAGTGCTACCATCTCCCCAAATAATAAACTTTTGGTATTTATTCGAATTAGGCTGGCTCGAAAGTTTCCAGTCCTTTTTCAGGATTTTCCGGATTTGGGTAAGATCGGTGCGGAGCCTGGTTTTACTGATCGCATTTAAAATATCCATCGGACAAAAGTCAATTGTTTCCAGGTCGTGGTTTTCCATCACCATCATTAGAATATTGGCCAGTTCTTTTTCGATCCGGTTTTTATTATGCTGCACCAGTTTGCGCAAGGCCGGGGTTTCAATTTGTGCGGGGCTAAACCACATCCTGGTTTGATGAGTAGAATGAAGTTCTCGATGTTTAAGATAGTAAAGGAATGCCGGAATTTCTTCAGTAAGTTTTTCTAAATAGGAGGTCTGTTCTTTTTTAATACCGGGAACTTTTAGCACCCAGAACCGGGTTTCGTGATGGTCTATCTTGATGAAATTCTCTTCGTTGTTACTGCATAGTACGAACTTTCCGAAAAATTCTACTTCCCGTTTATCTTTCCCTTTAGCTTCCAGCTTATTAATATTGGTGGTACTCAAATATTTGATCCGTTCGGTGAGCTCCTCCTTGTTGAATAAGACTTCATCGATACAAATTAGCAGTTTATTCGCCCAATCAGAATTAAACTGGCTGGTAAAATTATCATTGGTAAGATAGGTAAGGTTGTTTTCGAATATTTTCTTCAACCATTTCAAAAAAGTACTTTTTCCGGTAGAGCGATCCCTGGAGACCAGGCAAAGAATAGGTAGGATCTGGGTCGGCTTTATAAATAAAAGTTGCAGGTAATCCAGGCCGAGTTCGTAATGATCTCCAAAGATATGCCGGACAAATTCCAATGATATCGGACATTCTCCATCAAGTAGCTTATGGCTAAGTGGGGCATAGGTGTTGTAGAAATTGAAGTGTGAATATTTAAAATTGATATGATCAGGGATACAGGTAAAGCCATCGAATTTTGGAATCCCGGCTAGATAAGTTTTACCGTGGTCCTGCCTAATGGTTTCAATATTCCAGGAAACAAGGGATTCATTAACCTGGCCGGAAATACTAGGTGTTTTTACCAATTTGTAATATTGAGTCCCCACTCTAATATAAGAGCCTTCCCGCTTCATTTCCTGTTTTTTAAAAAATTATTTATATCAGCGATAAATCGATACTTAAAATTAATTAAAACTGACAATAATTGAATAAAAAATATAAAAAATTTATTTTGATTGCGAATAGTGCAATTTGATATAAGTTAATTTTAAACCTAACGGTAAGAGCTATCATTTGTGGTCAAATGACAGATCTCATAGAAATTTCTTAAACTGTTAATTTCTATGAAAAAAATTGAAATTTGGAGAATTTCTGCAGATTTTGAGAAGAAGACAAGATATTTATTCCAATATTGGTAATACGATTTCACTACATTTTACTAACGGTTTTATAAAATCTTTTCATTTCCAATTTAAAGCATCCATCATTTTAGATTTTAATAGAAGAAAACTCGAGTAATAAAATTATGCCTTGAAATGATAAATAAGTGTTTGTAATTCGAACCCGTTGAACATACCAAGGTTGTATGATATATGGAATTGTATTGCAGACCGTCCATAACATTATCAGGTTTTGTTTCAATATTTCTTTTCTGTTTGATAAAAATTATCAATTCTTAAATTATTTGATTAGAAATTGATAAAATAATATTAACTAAAGCATATTAAGTGCTCTAATTTTGGCTTTGATTTTAGAAATAATAAGATAAAAAGTGAAATTATGAGTAAATTCAAGGGTCTTCTTGGGTTATTATTGATATTGTGTACACAGATTGTAATGGCTCAAACTAAAACTATTACTGGTACGGTCACCGATAATAATGGTATGCCATTGCCAAGTGTATCAATTTTGATTCAAGGAACCACTACGGGGGTAACTACAGATTTTGATGGCAACTATAGTATTGATAATGTCAATTCTAATGATAAATTGGTTTTTTCTTATGTTGGAATGCAGGAAAAAGTAGTTGAAGTAAATGAGCAAACTACCATTAATGTTGTTCTTGAAAATGATGCCAATGGCTTGGAAGAAGTTGTATTAGTAGCTTACGGGAGTTCCACCCAAAGAGATTTAACAGGAGCTGTGGGTTCCGTATCAAGTGAAGATATTGAAAAGTTTCCTGCTACCTCTGTTAGTCAGGCACTTCAAGGTAAAGCTGCAGGTGTTCAAATAACTCAAAATTCAGGAGGGCCAGGAGCTGGGCTCTCGGTAAATATTAGAGGTGTAGGTTCTTTTGGAAATAACGATCCATTATATGTTGTGGATGGGTTCCCTACCCAGGATATTTCATTCTTAAATCCTAATGATATAAAGTCCATGTCGATATTAAAGGATGCTTCGGCTGCCGCAATATATGGAGTTAGGGCAAATGCCGGGGTTGTTATTATTGAAACCAAAAAAGGTCTTAGGGATAGAGTTACGGTTAGTATCGATTCCTGGGCCGGGTTTCAGCTGGAGCCGGAGCAAATTGATATGTTAGACGTTAATCAATTTACCGATTTTGCACTCGAAATTGCCGAAAATCAAGATAAGCAAGTTTTGGATGAATGGAGAAATCCGGGAGACTTGCGTAATATTAATTGGCAGGATTATGCTTTTGATACAGGTTTTAGGCAAGGTCATAATATTAGTATTCGGGGTGGAGGTGAAAAAGCTAGAGCTGCTCTGAGTGTCGGAATGGTGGATGAAGAAGGCGTTATTTTAACCTCCTCTTATAAACGCTACAATATTGGGTTAAATGCTGATTATGATATTCTGGATAATTTAACCGCCAGAGCAGATATGAAATATGCTTATTCTGAGAGTTATCAGAATTTATCTCAGGGTTATTATGGATTTACAAAGCTGTTTACAAACGTTCCGTATCTTGATGACCGAACAGGTACTAACCAACCTTATGACGGGAATGGTAATTATGGCGCTTTTCCTGATACTGGTTTACTTTCAACCACAAATAATGTTTTGGCTAGTGCCTTGCAAAACGACAATGATAATGGTACCAATAATCTTTTAGGTAATCTTGCTTTGAAATATACCTTCCTTGATGGATTCAAGGCCACGGGTAAATTTGGTTTTCAAACTCAGAATTATGCTGGATGGTCTTTCCTCCCAAAATATAATCGTGGTAATTCTAATGCTGATAATAATCCTTCAGCAACCTATACTATAAACCAAAGCACCTTTAATGAATATCTCGCTGAAGGTTTATTAGAATACAAAAAGACATTTGAAGACCATAGAGTGGAAGTCTTGCTTGGAGTTTCTGCACAAAAGAATAAGTTTAAGAATGTATATGTAGAATCAAGAGGGTTTTTAAGTGATGATATTCGAGATCTTGCTGCTGCCGAAGAAGTAACTAATAGATCTGGTACTTGGGGAACGGCTACTTTTGCAAGTACCTTCGGCAGAGTCAACTATACTTTTAAAGACAGATACACCCTTACGGCAACCTTGCGTAGGGATGGGGTAGGAAATAAATTTTCAGAAAATAATTTATATGGAACATTTCCCTCTTTAGCGGCTGGATGGAATATAGATGAAGAAGCATTTATGGAGAATTCCACTTTTGACTTATTAAAATTAAGAGGAAGTTGGGGTGAAACAGGAAATAGCCAAGGGATTGAGCCTTTCCAGTTCTTTACTTCTTATACCGGAGGTCCCACCAATGATAATAATGGATATGTTTTTGGTGGACAACCCGTTTCCGGTTTGGCTCCTGCCTCTTTGGGAAATCCTAATTTAGGTTGGGAATCTCAGGTTCAAACGAATGTAGGTATCGATGCTGAATTGTTTAATAGACAGCTTTATTTTACTGTGGATTATTTTCATAAGTCTGCAGAGGACTTTTTGCTAAGGGAAACAACGCCACCGCAAACAGGATTTACTTCAAGAACTGTAAACGCCGGAAATGTTGAAAATAGAGGTCTTGAATTACTCGTAGGATATCGCAAGAATCAAGGAGATTTTCAATTTGATCTATCCGCGAATTTCACAAAAATTGAAAATGAAATTACAGCACTAACAAGAAACCAAGATTTTCTGATTTTTGATACCAACTTTGTTCCAAATTTTGTGGACAATTGGTTAGGTTTCACCCGCTCTTATGTCGGTGGTAATGTAGGTACTTTTTATGGATATAGGGCAAACGGAATTTTTCAAACACAGGCAGAAATTGATGAATTAAACGCTGAAGCACCAGATGGTACTTATCAAGAATCCACCGGGGCAAATCCTATCGCTCCCGGAGATAGGCGTTTTGTAGATTTAAATAATGATGGAGAAATAACGGCGGCAGACCGTGAAGTTATCGGGAGCCCCTTTCCAGATTTTTATGGAGGTGTAAATTTCAATGGCTCTTATAAAAATTTCGAACTTGGAATAGCCCTTTATGGTTCTTATGGAAATGACATTTTAAACTTTACCAGAGTGGAGCAAGAAACTGCCGGAGGTTATGGTATAAACAGTGCTTACACCAACGTAAGTCAGGAGTATTATGAAAATAGGTGGACCCCGGAAAACCCATCTAATACTTACGCTAGAGCGGTGGTAGAGGATGTGAACCAGAATAACCGGGTTTCTGATCATTTTGTCGAAGATGGTTCTTTTTTAAGACTAAGAAACATCCAACTCGCTTATAATCTATCGCCTGATGTCATAGAAAACATAGGTCTCACAAATGCTAAGGTATACGTTAGTGGGCAGAATTTACTCACGTTAACCGGCTATAGCGGAATGGATCCTGAAATAGGTAGTGTGACTGATATTGATGGTAACGGAGGGGTTCAATCGAGAGGAGTAGATTTTGGCGCATATCCATCTCCTCAGACTTTCACAGTAGGTGTTAATTTACAATTCTAAAATTAAAAGTATGAATTTAAAAAAGCTAAAAATAACCAGTATTTGTCTTTTTCTAACAATGTTAGGTTGTTCTGATGATTATTTAATTGATCAGCAATATGACGGAGTTACTGATGAAATAGTATTTAATGATCCCGAAACCGCATCGGCGGTCGTCACAAGTGTTTATGATACCTTTCAAGGTGGGCCGGTAGAATATTTAACAAAGGCGGTATTTTATCCGGCTAATTTCTTAACTCAGGATTTTAAGAATATAGGCTCTGATGCATTTTTCCAAACCTTTCAAATTCCTGTAACCTTTGTGCCATTTAATAATATGTGGACTCAGAATTATATTGGTATTGGTAGAGCAAATAATGCTATTTACAATATAAATTTAATGGTTGAGGAAGGAGATATTGATGCTGAATATGGTAATAGATTAATTTCAGAATCAAGAGCTTTAAGAGGTGTGCTATATTCTATTATGGCGTCTAATTTTGGAGGTGTACCAATTGTAACTCAAACAGCTGAACGGATTGAGGACCCTGAAGCTCCCAGAAATACACAGGAGGAAGTTTTTCGTCAGGTGATTGAGGATATGGAGATGGCAGCAGAATATTTACCCTGGGAATATCCCGAATCGGAAACGGGGAGGATTACTAAGGGAGCGGCTTATGCCTATATGGGTAGTGCATATATGTGGCTTGGAGAATATCAGAATGCAATTGAAGCTTTTGAAATGTTAGAAGGACATTATACGCTTGAGGATGACTTTCTTGCTATTCACGCAAATGATAATCAAAATAATAATGAATCAATTTTTGAAGTTCAGCTATATGACGAATCTGGTGATCTAGGTTGGGGACGTGACGATAATAAAACGTTTATTCAATCTTTTACGATGCCTAATGAAATTGGAAATGGTGGGGGTTACGCGGTTCCAACTGAAGCTTTATACAATTCCTTTGAAGATGGGGATGAAAGAAGGTCTGCTACTCTCATTGGACCTGGGGAGGAACATCCAGATCCTATTATAGACATTGCTATGTATGAAAATGTACAGCAAAATTTTGGAGGTATCAATACCTTAGGTACAGAAGAAGATCCGTGGACGGGTATTGACGGCCTTCCGGGGAGAGAAGGGTATTATGCAGTCAAATTATGGAGAAACCCTATTGTAGACGGTTGGTCAGGACCTAATATTTTTGGAGGTCAAAACTTAATATTTTTGAGATACGGGGAAGTGCTTTTAAGCCTTGCTGAGTCTTACCACAAAATAGGCAACGATTCAAAATCTATGGAATATTTAATGAGAGTTCGAAACCGAGCTGGATTGGAACAACCACCCCAAGGTGAACTTATGAATTCAATACTTGAAGAGTATAGGCACGAATTAGCCGGCGAATTTTCACTTTGGTGGGTTCTAAGACGCTCTGGTGACCATATTGAGTATATTCAAGATCGTTTTGATATTGCCATTCCAGAGGGAAAAGATTTAATGCCCATTCCGCAACAACAAATTGACATAAATCCAAATTTAACTCAAAACCCAGGATATTAATTAAACCATTAAGTTAAATTCAGGGTAAAGGCTCCAGATTGAACTGGAGCCTTTTTTATGCATATGATCATAAGGGGACGTTATTCGTAGGTACTAATCTTAAATACCTTTTAGAGGAATAATTAGAACCAAATAGTCACGGGTTCCATTCAAGGTTGATCCAAGAAGGACCTGATGTTAAGAATAGAAAATGAATAAATGCATTACAGTTCAATCTTATTCTTACCCATTGTTTAAAGACGGGGAAAAGGAGAGAGGAAAACTGGTTTTTGTCCAAGTTTCATAATCGTGCTCGGCTTTATTGCTTTTCGGAAGTGTTGGGAAAAGTCATATTTAACTTGAGAAATCATTACTAATTACTGATTTCTTCTTAAGATTATAAAAATTGCCAAACCAAAATGGAGAATGGGTCTGGTTATAGAAACAATAGGTCAGATTCAGTATTTTTTCGATTTACTCCTCAGGAGATAAATAATCAAATTCATAAAATTTCCCAAAACCTATAGAACTATTATCATCAGAGACTGCAAACATCCCTAGCATTATACCTGTAAATCCTCCTGCAGTTTCAGAACTTAAGTATCTTACATCCATTTTGTCAATGAAATTATAGTTTTCTCCATCAAGACAATACGAAAAATCATAATAATCATTACTACCTTCAATATTGAGGTAAACAACTTCTTCGTTAGAAAGCTCAGTTATAATTTTCTCATGGGTTAATTCTCCCAAAATATAGCGTAGCACTAACTGTTGTTTAGAATTATTTTTTTGTCTCAGAAAAAGGTCGTAGTGTGATTGATGATCCATAAAAACTGTTACTCCTGCTTCATCTTTTTCACTTGCATCTAATAGATTCAACTTTACAATAGAATTGAAATTAATGTGTTCCTGGCGTCGTGCAATTAAAGTTGGTGAGCCGTTATCGTTTAACGAAACGGGAGATACTTTTAGGTTTATAGATCCTTCCTTAGCGTTGATACTATAATTCTCCTTTATAGGGTTTCTAATATAATTCCATTTATGTCCGAGTTCTTTTTGAGTGAAATTTGCTGGCTCTTTTGAATCTTCAAATGGTTGTAATGCTAAAGTTGGAACGTTCATATCAAGGCTAACTGTTCCACTTTTATTAATTACCGGCCAGTTGTCATTATTCCAAGATACCGGAGCTAAAAAAGTTTCCCTACCTAGCATATGGTGGTTCCCTGATTGAGGTCTGAAGCCCAGAAAAACTACCCACCAACTTCCGTCCTCTGCCTTAGCAAAATCGCCGTGTCCGGTCCCCTGAATTGGACTTGTTTGGGTTTCTACACCGATATGGGTTAAAATTGGATTTTTAGGATTAGGTTCATATGGTCCTTCAATATTTCTGCTGCGGGCTATGGTTACTGTATGTCCATATTCTGTACCTCCTTCCGATAATAAAAGGAAATACCAATCGTCCTTTTTATAGATATGAGGGGCTTCAGGATATCTTCCTCCGGTACCACTCCAAATTGGTATAGGTTCTGAAAGTTGCTCACCTGTTTTAGGATCTATTTCAGAGAGGTATATTTGATTATCTGGATTTACGGTAAGATAGCATTTTCCCCCCTCGAAAAAGAGGGATGGGTCTATTCCCTTTTGTTCTAGCCATATTGGTTCTGACCATTCACCTTTTGGGTCTTCAGTATAAACTAAAAAATTACCTTTATGGGAAACATTTGTAGAGACCATATAGAAGACACCCTTATGGTAACGGATGGTTGGAGCATATATACCTTCTGAGATCCCTGCATTTTGTAAATTAAGCTGTGATTCCCTTGTTAAGCAATGACCTATTTGCTCCCAGTTTACTAAATCTTTACTATGAAAAATTGGTACCCCTGGAAAATAGGCGAAACTACTATTTACCAAAAAAAAATCATCCCCGACTTTACAAACACTGGGATCTGGATGAAACCCCTCAATAATGGGATTTTTAAAGCCCTGTGCGTTGCAAAGGACTATCGCAAAATGGAAGTAAAGAAGAAAAGGAAGTAGTCTGCTCATAGGTATGTGAAATCTTTAAACTTTTAGATATAATTACTCAGTTACCAAACTTGTAAATCCTGCTCCCTGTAATTGCAATGTAATCGAACCATTTCGCACCGATAATGTTTCCATTAATTCGTTTGATTTTTCTTTGTTAGTAAGGAACACCTTCATTTTGCTCACTTCTTTAGGTAAACCTGTTATTGTTACTTTTCGGGTAGCACCTTTATTTACCAGGTGAATAGCATAAATGCCTTTTTCCTTATCACCGTATGCAGCAGCAGTTATAGCGTCATTACTAGTGGTGATAGGAAGTGCGTAAAGGCCTTTTGGCGTATTACCTAATTGCTGAAGATTAAAAAATCTTTGAGTTGGATGTAATTCTTCTTCAGTATTCCCGAAAATACCACCGCCCGACATCGGTGAATAATCGGCGGTAAGCTGCCATTGTAGTATTGTTAAAGGTTGGGCTTTGTTTAATATCTTTAAATAGACATCAATTTCATCTAAAGCATAGGTAGGTTCTTCCAAAATTTGAGGATAACGCCATGCTCCAGCATCTATGCTCCCTTCCCCAATAAAGAGTGGCTTATCTACACGGTTTGAAATATCATACCATCTTAGAAGGTTCTCATCCGTCCATCCACGCCAGGAATGAAATGAAACCCCACCAATATAAGGTCGGCTTTGAGGATCGGTAGAAGCCGTGGTTGTAAAATCCCAGCCATTGGCATCAGCAGTGTCTCCCAGTAAAAATTCAGTTTTCAGTCCATTTTCCCGAAAATAGGCTCCCAATTCTTTAATCATTTCATTGTGATCTTGCTCTGTTTGGCGAACATCAATGCCTAAATCGGCTTCATTAAAAGAGAACATAACCGTCTCTACACCATATTCTTGCTTAAGATATTTAATATAGGAAGTAAGAGAATTATAAATTTTCTCCTTTTTTTGAAGGTTGAGCAAATTACCCCGATTTCCATTCATATCTAATCCGCTTGAAGGTTCTCCGATTATTGCCCAACGGGGAGCAAACCAGGCAGCGAGAATTACTGGGATTCCTTTTTTATCCAGGCGTTGCGCCATTTCCATAGCAGCTTCTACCTTTGGATCAAGGTTACCTTTTCTGGCTTCTTCAATAGGATCTTTACTTGAATCAGGATGCCATTCTCTCCAGGGCATTTCAACTCGTGACCAGGCAACTCTAAGATTTTTCAGGCTATAGTCGATTACCTGAGGATCTGTCTCAGGGTTTTGCAACCTGAAATTACCACCAATTCCATCGAATTTCTTCCCTTCCTGTTGAGGGAAAACTTTTAGTTCTACAATTGAATTATCAATTTCTCCAGTAGCTTTAATGCTAAAGGTATTGCTGTAGTTTTTCTTTGGCGAAATTTCACCCGAGGCAATCTCAAAATTTAACTGATAAAAACCTTCTGAATTTTTTCTGATTATAACCTTAGTTTGATGTTTAAAATCAATTACAAATTCTCTTGAAGGAACACTTACCACTAAACCTTCGGCTGGTGCATTATATAAACCATCCAAATTTCCAGAAAGATCATTACTTGAAAGTGATGATGGAGTTCTAAAGTCAAATTGAGTTTCCTTTCCAAACTCTTCAGGCAATTCTATTCGAAAAAACGCCCCATTGAGATATAGAGAATCGGGAGAACTGAACTCAACTTTTATATTAGCTTTTCCTTCTTCAACATCGCTAATGGTTTGTTTCCAGTTGATGCTATCCATTTGATAGCTGAATGTTTTGATACCCTGATTCCTTTTAAAATCTATATCTTGGCCTTCTTTTCTGGTAATCCAAGCATTATCCCAATTAGATTTCATTAAAACAAGGCTGGAATTAAATTCCATTAATTGATTGTCGACCCTGATGCCTGTCATATTTCCCCAGGTTGTAAATTCGGCCTGTGCAAGAATAGAAGGCGCCCCAATTAATATAAATAAGATGGTAAATAGATTTTTCATTTTTTCATTTGAATTTTTGAATTGCTGTTTGATTTTATTTTCTTTTATCTGTTTCTCTTGAAATAGTCTTTTCGAAATTATAAATAGCTTTTACTTTTTCTTCTGAGTTTGCGGTCTGTAACCAATTTGACCATACCATAAACCAACTCCATTGCGGTTGAGCTTCCAGTATATTTGGTTTAGGTAATTGACCCACTTCGCCAAGAGCAATTGGCTTCCCGTCTGCAAGTTTTAAAAGCTCTCTATAATCTTTTTGCTCATAATCAAAGTGATAAATATCAGTGGCAAGGATGTCAACATATTCATGACCAGGATAAAATTCCTGATATTCAAAAGCCTCGTCTTGTGGTATATCCCTTGGACCATTAGCATTCCACACCCAGATAAGATTATTTAGGTTGTGGTGATTCGTATAACGTTCGTACATTAGTTTCCATAATTTTGGATAACCTTCGGGACCTCTTTTATTTCCCCACCAAAACCATACACCATTCATTTCATGGTATGGTCTCCACAAAACCGGAACATTAGCTTCCTTAAGTTTCTTTAGATGGTCTGCAACATTATCAATTTGATCCAACCACTTTTCGTGAAGTGTAGTGCCTGGAGTTACTAACTCTTCCCAATCGGCATCGCTAATCTCGTTTTGTACACTATTAGCCCAGCCATATGGAGGAGTATCCTGAGGTCTTCCTACATGCCACATTAGTGTTATTATAGCTCCTTCCCGGTGTTTTTTGATAGCCGCCTCTACAATCCTTTCTCCTGGATCGTTTTCTCCGTTCCAGTAAAAATCAGTTCCCCAAACCGCAGGGAATTTTCCGGTAATGGCTTCAACTTGATTATAAAACTTATCAGGTTCCTCATTATAGCTATGCTGTCCGGATAGTATATTATCGTCTAAAGAATATATATAATGCAATAATTCCTTAGCTTCCTGGGTGGCATTTTTGTTCACCGGTGCTTTTTGGCTAAATACATTGCTAAAAAAGATAAGACTGATAAGCGTAACAGCGAATTTCATGTAATTTATTTTTTAGTTTATTTATTCAATAGCTTGTCTGCCGCCAGTACTAAGAATAGGTAATCTGTAGTACCTCCTCCCAAAACATATTCGGTTTGTTGCCAAAGGAATGGCCATTCTAAAAGTTCAGGAAAATCGGGACGAATTAATGCTGTTCCCGAGCCAATTCCGCCAGGTGTAAAAGAGAAATCGCCCCGGTTCATTCCATAAGCCTGGGTTAAGGAGCGAGAACCAACCCCTGATGCGAAAGAAGACGTATTTACACCGGGATGCGTCCCTAAAACAAAATTGAGTGCGTTTAGCATATATTTGTTCGGAAAGATTTCAGGAAAAGCGGTATGTAAAAAATACTGTTTCATCCCAAAATTCTGAATTCCCCATCCTGCACCCCAAATATCGGGTTCATAAGGCATTCCGTAGGGAGTTTGCGCTCCTAATTTTTCTACTTCCTGGTAATAATCTTCTACAGAAGCTTTTATTTTATTTCTGAAATTTTCATCTTGAATCTCATCAAAAACGGGTGCGAGAACCCAGCCGGTTTGCGCAATATTGTCAGCAAAAATTTTAGCATTTTCTTTTATGAAATCTTCATATTTCGCGTTAGAAGTACTTCTGAAAAGTTCTACACTTAAGCTGAGTTTGTGCACGGGATTATCTGTAGAGGTAGTTTCCCAGGTTTTTTTAGCAATTTCCAGGGCATCTTCAGCAAGTTCAGGATTAAAATCTTTTAGAGACCTGTAAGTGGCAGCCAGGGCCGCTGCACTTTGTAATTCCCTACGCGGATTTTCTTCGGTAAACACCCAGCGATCATCTGGCGCGCCTTCCTGGCCTAATGGAATTTCTTTTGAAGTATTGGTTTCTTTATAAATCTTGCCATCAGAGTGGTTTACCGGGTCTCCCAACAAAACATATTGATCTAAAGTAGGCACAATCACCCCGCGATAAAACCGGCCCAAAGATTTATAGCCATTTACAATATGTATGGTGCCGTGTTCTATTTGCTGAAGAAAATCGGGTTTTCCATCGGGTTGCAAAATATCTACGGTTTTGGTTTCCTGGTTTATGGTGGTATTATCATAATCTTCCTGAAAAATCTCATAAATATGCGAAAGTCCGTGGATGGTAGAAGCCTGGGATTCTATTCTAAGATCGTAATCTCCAGCATCGTGCCAACCACCGGCATCTAGCCCTGGTACGTGTTCGCCAGGTTCAAAATTGGTAAGGGTTTCAGGGCCTTGCAGGTATCCATCAAAATGATTGGTATTTACCGGCGCCATTCTCGCATCGTCTAAATGACAACGGCCATGCCATATTTTATATCTATCGTTTACCAACATATGGCACATTTGCACCGGTAAAAAATATTCTAAAGTGGGTTGCCAAACCTCACGTTTATAAACATCTTTGCTAATCTTAAAAGCTTCAGTGGTATAATCGCCATATTCTACAACATACATTCCCGGCTCTTTGATATTTGTAAAATCCAGTTGATAATATTTATACCTAAGAAACTCACCCCATTTTGAAGGATCTTCTGAAATCACCTCGGTTAGACCACCTTCATTATTTACCCTTAGTAATTTTGCCTCTTTCAGGTTAGTATCATTTTTATCGGTTTCTATCACGGCAATTTTTTCCTGAGCTGGGTGATAACCAACCTGGGAAATTTGAACTACTGGATCGTAAGTGTAATCTTCCAGTGTATTTGGAGTAATAAGCCATTCTATGGCATTACTTGTAGCTCCAGATGGTACGAGAGACCTTACCACGAACCATCCATTGCTATGTTGGGCACGGCCGTCTATTAATTCTAATTGATTTCCTTTTAAATTTTCAATTTTTAAAGTTTGCCTGGGTGTCCCGGGAGCAATAACGAGTTTTTTTCCCGTGGCCATAGGTTCTATTTGGTATTTATCTTCCTCATCATAAGCTCCAGGTCCGTTTGCCTGGCGGTTAAAAAGGCCAAATTCGTCGTCCATATAGTAGGATTTTCCAAAAAGATAACCGGGGAAGAATTCGATATTCATACCTACTTTGCCGATCCATTCTTGGGGCAAAGCTTCATCAAGATCGACTACGATCTTAAAGGATTTTCCCTGCGGTATTATTTTCAGGTTATAAGAGAACTCCAGGTCGGGATATTCAATAGGATTAAAGCCTTTTCGATTTTTGGCTTCATCGGGATAAGCCATTTTTACGCTAATTATATTTTTTTCTCGGTCGACGACGCGTTCTCCAACTTTTGGTACCGGTTGCCATTGTCCGGGAGTGGGTTCCAGACGTAAATCTCCGTTGGTGGCGACTCTAATTCCATTTTGAATAATTCCTACACCGCCCTGATGACTTTCTGGATAGAAATCGTGGGCAAGCATCACATTTAGGCCGCGCATTTCAAGGTATTCCTCATCGTTAATCCTTAAACTTTCGCCCTGGTTTTGTGCAATACCAACTTTCGTTAAAAAGCAGCACATTAGAAAGGTGTATATTTTTAATTTCATTCTTATAAGATTTAGCTATAAAACTATGGAGATAGGTTAATAAGGATTTATACTATTTTATCAATTCATTATATGAATTTTTCAAAAGTGTATAAGGCAATGGTTTTCTTTTATCTTTAAATTATCAAAAATGAAATTTAACGATATTAAAAGTTAACAATGAAAAAAATTATCCTATTAGTGAGTTGTTTTATTCTTTTGTATGCCTGCAATTCGAATAAGTCGAAAAAAGATAATAATGAAATAGAAAGAGAAAATTCAAACGAGCCGTTAATTACTGAATTTGAAACTGCTGCAGATAAAGATTTATTAAAAAAATGGTATCCATTGGTAATAGATAAAGAGGATGGGGGGTATTACAGTCAGGTAACGCACGATTTTAAACTAGGTGAAGAGCATAACAAAATGGTTGTGACCCAGGCTCGCCATATTTGGACAAATGCTAAAGCTTCAAAACGAAATCAAGAAGATTCTTCTTTTTTAAAGAATGCGGCTCATGGTTTTGAGTTTTTGAGAGATATAATGTGGGATAAAGAAAATGGTGGGTTTCATAACCTAGTAAATAAAAGCGGAGAACCTATTATCAAAAAAGGTGAAGCTAAAACCGCGTACGGAAATTCATTTGCCATTTATGCTTTGGCAGCCTACTATGATGCTTCTGGAAATGAAGAAGCACTTGAATTAGCGAAGAAAACCTTTAGGTGGCTTGAAGAACATAGTCATGATAATAAATACAAAGGGTATTTTCAGCATTTAGAAATGAATGGTACACCAGTTAAGAGAACTGCCGAAATGGCTTCAACCTCAGATATTGGGTATAAAGATCAGAACAGTTCCATTCATTTAATGGAAGCATTTACTGAATTATACAGGGTGTGGCCTAATGATCTCGTGGGTGAGCGTTTAGAAGAATTACTTTTGATCATTCGGGATACTATCGTGAATGACGATGACTACATGAACCTATTTTTTGAGCGGGACTGGACTCCAGTGTCCTTTAAAGAAAAGTCTAAAGAAGAAATTAAGAAGCATTACTATTTAGATCACATTTCTCCGGGTCACGATGTGGAAACTGCTTTTTTAATGTTAGATGCTTCTGAAGCTTTAGGACTGAAAAATGATAGCCTTACCTTGCAAACCGCGAAAAAAATGGTTGATCATAGTTTAGAAACCGGTTGGGATAAAGAAGTAGGTGGCTTTTATGATGGCGGTTATTATTTTGAAGGAGAAGATGAAATTACTACTGTGAATGATAAAAAGAATTGGTGGGCACAGGCAGAAGGCTTAAACACTTTATTGATTATGGCTGAAAAATTTCCTGAAGACGAGACTAATTATCGCAAATATTTTAACGAATTGTGGAGCTATACTAAAACATATATGATAGACCAGGAGCAAGGAGGCTGGTATGAATGGGGAATAGATAAAACCCCAGATGCCAAAACGGCTTTAAAAGGTCATATTTGGAAAGCAACGTACCATAATTACAGAGCTTTAAGTCACGTGGCGGATAGGTTGAGGGAAATGAGATAAATTACCTAGACTATCTCATAACCTGTGTAAATAGAATAATAACAGGGGTCGCGGTCCCTGTTATTTTTTGTATAATTTTAAATGTTACACAGTTTGAATAAAGAAGATTTATTCAGTGTTGAATTTTTGAAGTAGTTCAAAAAAGTGGTGATGAGCTCCATGGTTTTTTAAAACAATTGCAGAAGCGTGGCATACAGAAAATGTGTGAAGCGGAATTCGATGGTTATTTAGACTCTAAGATATAAGCCATAAGTCCAATACTTCTAGTAGCCTCTATTGTTTTGATTAAAAAAGTTACGTGCCTAAAGGAAGCCACTATATTCGGTCAATCCCTATCAGAATTTGGGGTATAATCTTAAATCAGTTCCTTAGGTTCTATGAAAAAAGGGTCAGACTTTAAAAAAGTCTAACCCTGTTATTTTAATTTTACATACTTTACGGGAAAGTGCCCTTCTTTTTTACTCGATAATCGAGATAAAGTGCTCCGAGGCTTGCCTTTAGATAGAATTAAATTATATTTTCCAATCTTAATGCTTCGTGAACTTACTACGAAGTAGTTACTGATAAGATTTATTCTATTCCTTTGGGCTAAGCCTAAAAGTAAGCACATCGTGTGGGGAAATTCGTGCTTTTAATTTTTTGTCTGTATCCTTGAGCTTTTTATCTCTCCAGATATCTTCAACTTTAAAAGTTGTTTCTTTGAAATCTACAGCATAATCAAAATCAGGGTCTCGAATTTTGTGTTTTTCCCAGTCAAATTCAACGTTCTTTTCTTCATCAGCACGATTCAGGAAAGTTACTGCCCATTCACCGTTGGAGAGGGGCTTGAACCAGGTTTC
Organism: Zunongwangia sp. SCSIO 43204; assembly: GCF_019904275.1. Taxonomy (GTDB): domain Bacteria; phylum Bacteroidota; class Bacteroidia; order Flavobacteriales; family Flavobacteriaceae; genus Zunongwangia; species Zunongwangia mangrovi. Next base: position 686,073 of record NZ_CP063204.1, on the reverse strand, counting down.
CAGACCATCTTCAGTATTGTATTTGAATGCCTGCACTCCAAGAGAGTCCTGGTTGATAGCAATCATTTTTTCATTGGTCAGAATATCTACTGTTTCAGGAGACATTTCGCGCAAATCATTTCCTGCAATTAAAGGAGCTGCAAGCATGCTCCACATAGTGAAATGCGCACGGTCTTCACTAGTGGTCATCCCATTACCAACCTCCATCATATCTGGATCATTCCAATGCCCGGGGCCGGCATATTTTCTCAGTCCTTCCTGCATGTCTAGAATTTTTAATACTCCCCAGGATGACCAGTCTCCATGATCTTCTTCACAATCCCAGCAATTGTAGATATCTCCAGTTGTTCTCCATGTATGTGCAACATCTTCTGCCCATTCCCAGGGCTGATTATCTCCCCACTCGCACATCGCAAAAAGAATTGGTCTTCCTGCAGAATATAAAGCATCCCTCATGGTACTATAGGCACCAATTGGATTTATATTTTCAGTATTACACCAGTCATATTTCAAGTAGTCTATTCCCCATTCAGCATAAGTAATGGCATCCTGGTATTCGTAACCGCGACTTCCTGGTTCCCCCGCACAGGTTTCTGTTCCTGCATCAGAATATATACCTAATTTTAGTCCTTTGGAGTGAACATAATCAGCCAGTGTTTTCATTCCCGAGGGAAAGCGCTCAGGATCCACTTGAATAAAGCCTCTTTCATCCCTTTTTCCATGCCAGCAATCGTCAATAATTACATATTCGTAACCAGCATCTTTCATTCCGCTTGCCACCATGGCATCGGCTGTTTCTTTAATGAGGTTTTCACTAATGTCGCAGGCAAAGGTATTCCAAGTATTCCATCCCATTGGTGGGGTATCTGCCAAGTCTTCAGATTTTTGGGCAAAGCTGTTTAAACTTAAAAGTAATGCTAAAAAAATATAAGTGTTTGTTCTTATCATTATTATTGATTTTTTTTGATTAAAAAAAAATCCCTGAAAAAAAGATTCCAGGGAATATGGCTAATTAAATTTGTATGGTTTAGTGTTCTTCAAAGCGCACATTATCTATGGCAAAATTTAGAAGTGTATCGGCGCCTTCAAAGGCCATCCCAAATTCGGCATCTACCAGGCTGAAATCAGGTTGATTTAATACAGATGCTGGAATGCTGACTGTGGTCCAGCTTCCACCGGTATCAAAAGCTTCACCGGTATCGTTCCAGGGCTGCCAATCGTAAAATGCGTCAACACCTGATGTAGCATTGAACCTTATTCTTATCATTCCCTCACTTAATGGTTCTAAAGTATAAATATCAAACTTAAGGTTGTAATCATCTAAATTTGAACCCACCATGTCTGCACCAAAAAAGGTATCATCATTTCTCCAAAACAGATCTTGCCAGCCGGTTCCCCCAGTCTGGAAATTAGTTCTTCCATAGTTGCTTCCGTCCAAGCTAATAGATGGATCATTCTCTACAGTGGTATTTCCCCAGTATGGATCCTTACCATCCCAGTCAAAAAAGACAGCTTCAGCATTTGCTACTGGCTCTGGCCCGCCACAACCTGGGGTATCGAAACGCACATTATCGATAGCGAAATTCAGTAAAACATCGGCACCTTCAAAAGCCATCCCAAATTCGGCATCTACCAAACTAAAATCTGGGACACCTAACACCGACAGAGGGATTTCAACAGTTTCCCAACCATCTGTGGTATAAGGTTCCCCGGTATCGTTCCAAGGCTGCCAATTATAAAATGCATCTACTCCGTCGGAATCATTAAACCTAATTCTAAACATTCCTTCACTAATAGGCTCTATTACATTAATATCGAATTTTAATACATAATCTTCCAGGTTATCGCTTACCACTTCGGAGCCGTAAAAAGTATCATCATTTCTCCAAAAGAGATCCTGCCAACCGGTTCCACCGGTTTGAAAATTAGCTCTTCCATAGCTACTTCCATCTGGGCTGAGAGACGCGTCATTTTCAGAGGTTACGTTGCCCCAATAAATACCTTTATCATCCCAGTTGAAGAAAGCAAGTTCTTCATCTCCAACAGGGCACTTTCCTCCTTCGTCTGAAGGTATTCCTAAAACAGGAACAAGGCTATTTGGAATAAGCACTCTATTTATTTCGTGAATTATTCCATTTGTAGCGCCTATGTTAGCATTTACAATTCCAGAAGGAATAGCATCTTCAAAAGATGGCCTTAGCCTTGCATTTTCGCCAGTTAAGTCGGCAGTAATAACGTCTTCTTCAAACAAGGTGGTTATTTCCCCGCCATCGGTAAGCTGGCTGCTCATTAAAGCACCTTCACGTAAATGGTATATTAAAAGGTTTGAGAGGGCTTGCAATTCTTCTTCAGATTCAAAATCATCTAAGCTTTCAAAATTTGTGATTTGAGCAAACAAGGCTGTAAACGCATCGTTATTTGGAACAAAGGCTGTTAGTTCCTGTTCTTCATCTTCTAAAATACTGGTTAAACCAGCTTTTTCAACGGCAGCTAGAAAGGAAGAATATCCCCTGTCCTCACTACGTTCTTTAAGGTTAAGCGTAGCTCCCAAAATTTGTTGAAACACATCTTCTGGCAATTGCACCTTATCTACACCGTGTACAACGCCATTTATGCCTTGGATATCGGTCGTGGTAAAATTGGTGTTAGTGTAACTCGCATCAGATATCACTGCATCAGCACTAATTGTTAGAATTTCTCCTTGAAGGGTTGCTTGCTCGGTTTCGGCGATGACCTCTGATAATGTATTAGCTCCAGAAACCACATGATGTTCTAAAACTTCCTGCAGAATGTCAGCAGGTATATCGCTAAGGTTTTCCCATCCAAAAGCTCCGTTCAGTTGCATCATGAAATTTTCAAAAGCTGTATTTGTAGGGGCAAAGACTGTAAATGGATAAAGTTCATTATCAGTAGCTGTGGTTGATAAAGCTTCATCAAGGCCAGTTAGTTCGATAGCTTCCGCAAGCATTGAGAAATTAGGGTTCGCTTGGGTATGATCATAAACAGTGGGGGGCAGAAGAATACCATCTATTTGATGTAAAACACCATTAGTAGACCCTATGTCTGAGGCGTTTGCTATTACCGAAGCAGTTCCATTAAGGGATATGCCACCTTCTGTATTTAAAAATAAACTTAGATTGTTCCCTTCCGGTCCTGTAGCCATTGTAGGAGTATACCCTGTTGATAAAGTGGAAGAGAAATCAGCAGTAGTAGTACTTAAGATATGATTTAGTAAAATATTTTCTAATTCGGTTTCACTTAATTCTGAGACCTCAACCTCATTAAAAGCACTGTTATTTGGAGCAAATACGGTGTAGGTCGTCGTACTCCTAAGTGTGGAGTCCAGTCCAGAACTTTCTAAAGCTGCGTAAAGGCTTGAGAGATTCTGTGTTTCGCTTATAATTTCACTTAAATTTCTTGGGTCATCACCGAGTTGCGGGTATATCTCATCGTCCTTATCGCAGGAAATCAATCCTGCAATAATAGCTAGAATAACCAGGTAGTATTTTTTTATCATTTCTGTGTGTTTTAAATTCAAAAGCATTGATAATAAATAGGCTTTACGGACATTTAATTTCCGTAAAGCCTATTTTATAAAAACTACAGGAAGCCAAAGTCATCTATATAGAAAATATACTGAGCTTTACCAGTGCCTGAAGATTCCTGAAAGTCTATACGATTAATTACCGCAGGTGCTCCTCCATTAGGGAAGAATTCCGAAAGCGGAATAACGTATTTGGTCCATTCTCCGGGAATGAGTTCAACAGTAACTTGTCCTGAAAAATCGTTGAGTGCAATGTTAACTGAGTCTCCAGGGTCTCCTGTTCCGTACAAGGAAACCGTGATGGATTCGTATTCATCAAAGTCTATGCTAGGTGGTAGAAATGTTAATCCGGCCCATGCTTCTCTAACACTTTTTATAGAATACTCTCCTAGAGCTTGTTCTTGGGATTGAAGTTCAAAAGTACCTCCCCATTGGCTCATTTCCCAATCTGGATTTAGATCGTCTATGTAAATTGAATAACTAAACCCATAAGAATCTGATTGTGCGGAAGCCCCCCTTGAGGTCTCTAAATTAATAAACGCCTGTTCAATTCCGGATGGAACGGCAACGGTAACTTCTGTTTCAGTTACTTCGAGAATTTCGGCTTCTCTTTCTACAAGATTTCCAGCTTCTTCTGTTCCTGATGTGAAAATAACATTGGAAGTTTCAGAAAAATCGCCACCCAAAAGTGTTACGGTCTTTATTCCTTCTTCCGTAGTGCTCTCCGTAAAATCTGTGATTGTCAATAAAGAAAAATCATATTCTGTAGTACCACTAAGGTTTTCTACCATCATAATGTTATCCTGACCAACATAAGGAGCTGTCTCTGGTATTGTAACAAAAGCCAATTCATCTGTGCCCAGGGCCGGATTGAAACCTGCTCGTTCCCCATTAAAATATATGCCTATTATAGAACTTAGGTTTTCACCTCTTATAATATAGGTGTTTTCTAAAGTACCTTGTGTTACTGGAACATCTTCTCTTGCTTCGCTAACACTGGTAATTACAGGCGGCGCATTGTTATTCTCAATATCTGGCGTGTCGAATTCGTCACTACAAGAGGTAACTACTAAAAGTAAAATTAATAGCGTGAAAGAAAGCGAACCGATTTTTATATTTTTTATATACATAATTTAGTCTTTAAAATTATTGTTCGTCATCAAAATCATAGGGTACCGGTGCCTCAAGTAAAGCTGGATTATTTTGAGTCTCATTACTTGGGTACGGAAATGTTAAATCTTCCATATTTGGAGTAAACATTTCAGAAGTTACAGTAGGTGGTGTCGTATCATTATTAAAAGTTCCTCGCTCAGTTTGAGCTAAGAAATCTAGAGCGAAATCTGGTCCCCTTCTAACTACATCATACCAAAACTCAAATTCAAAAGCTAGCTCAATCCTTCTTTCTTGAAATATATCTTCTATCGTAGGGTTTTCTATATTTTCGAGGCCAGCTCTTCTTCTTACTTTATTTAATGATTCTGTTCCTTCAGCTACTGAACCTCCGCCCATCAATGCTGCCTCTGCATGAATAAGCAAAAGCTCAGCATAACGCATAATGTAGGTGTTATTAGGGTAACTTTGCATTTGACCGCCACCATTAGTTTCGGCATTTCCCACAACATATTTTTTAATCCCAACATTTGTACCCTGATGATTTACACTCTCTGAGACCGTATAACCTCCGTTTAGGTCAGGGTAATACGCTCCCGGATCCATAATAGTAGCATAATACCGTAAATCTTCATCTTCATACGCTTCCTGGAGGTCTATGGATGGACCAATTGCAGACCAACCATCGGAAAAACCAGTAATACCTGCCTGAGCAAAAAGGGATTGTAGGGCATTCCCTTCTGCATACTGGCCTGAAGTTGACCATTGCAACGAGAAAATAGATTCTGGATTATTATCATTTGCAGTCAAAAATAAATCATAGTAACTCCCGGTAGGATCACCATCCTCAGCATCACCTCCATATAATTTGAATTCACCAGAATTTATTACCTCATTGGCTAGCCTGTATGCTTCTGAATAGTTCTCTTCGTAAAGGTATATTTTTGCTAGCATCGCTTTGGCTGAGCCACTTGAGACTCTTCCGTTATTTTCATAATTAGAACCTCTTGTTTTTTCTTGTAAATTATCAATTGCAAATTGATAATCACGTTTAATAAATTCATATACGTCCTCAACTGGATTACGAGGCACTACAGGCTCCAGGACATATTCAGTATTGTCAGCTATAATTGGAACAGAACCGAAAATCCTTACCAGGTAAAAGTATGCTGTAGCCCTTATAAAACGGGCTTCTCCAAGAGCATTATCTACGACTTCCTGGGGAACATCCGGCCCCACTTCGTAAGGTAGTGTGTTTATAAGGGTATTTGACTGTGCAATTACGGCATATAAAGATTCCCAGGATTGTGTAAGTGTACCGTGTTCCCCAGTAATAGCAAAGTTGACAAAATCTGAATTCCTGGCATCCCAGGTACGACCATTTCCGGAACTTAATTCTCCAATAGCCCAGGCCACATTCGAGATAAAATTATACCATGGCTTGGAGTATAAATGATTTGTAGAATTTGTTACCTGATCCTCTGTATTATAAAAGGTATCTGCACTATACGAATCTTCTGGTGGCCGATCGAGGAATTCTTCACTACAAGCAGTGAATAATATAATTGCGGAAAAAAGTACGGTTAGTTTTTTATTTATAAGGTTCTTCATCATCTTCAATTTTATAATTCAACATTTAATCCAAGGGTATATGTCCTTGGCGATGGATAACGCCCGTTGTCTAATCCCTGTAACAAGGCATTTTGATTATAGGCGCCAACTTCGGGATCGTAACCAGAGTAATTTGTAAAGGTGTATAGGTTTTGGACACTACCGTAAATTTTAAGGTTGTTTAGCCCTATTTTTTCTGCGAAATTTGAAGATAAATTGTAGCCCAGGGTTATATTTTGAATCCTTAAATAGGAGCCGTCTTCAATATATCGATCAGAAATATTGATGTTTGGGGTATCATTTCTGGCTAGACGCGGCGCAGAAGCATCTGGGTTATCTATGGACCAATAATCCAAAACCGAAGGTGATTGGTTGACATAGTAAAGATTTGCCGCGGTTAAAGTCCTGTCTACTGCGTTAAAAATATCATTACCATAAGATCCTTGTAGAAAAACGGAGAGATCAAAATTTTTATAGGAAAGACTATTTTGAAAACCAAAGGTAAAATCCGGATGAGGATTTCCAATAACCGTTCGGTCATCATTATCTATTAACCCATCGTTATTAATATCCTGGTATTTAATGTCCCCCAACCAAGTTGTGCCAAAAAGGGCATCTTCGAATGGTCTTCCAAATTGTATTGCCGCTCCCTGGAAATCTTCAGTCGTTCTAAATAAGCCTTCTACTTTATAACCATAGAACATCCCTACAGGTTCACCAACTCTAGTCAGCGTTATATTTTGGTTAGAGTCATTTAGGCTTATGTCCCCATTTATTGTCAAATCTCCGAGCAACTCGTTTACCTCATTCTTATAATGAGAGAAAGTTAGGGTGGAATTCCATTGAAGTTCGGCTTGTGGAGCAGTACTATAAGCAATTGTAAGGTCAAGACCCCTATTTACCATCTCTCCAAGGTTAACCCAGGGAGCAGTAATAGCACCTGGAGAATTTCCGCCGGTAATAAAATCTGTTACTGCTAGTTGATACAGAAAGTCACGAGAAACCTTATTATAGACTTCTACAGTAGTATTTAATCTTTGATCAAAAAGGGAGAAATCTAAACCTAAGTTAGTTTGTGTAGAGGATTCCCAGGTAAGCTCAGGATTTTCAAAATTAGCGAATTCGAATCCAGTTCCCAGGCCTGTATTAATGGTATTTAACCTAACCCCATAAGCAAAATTGGGGATAGCCTGGTTTCCAACTTCTCCGTAACCTCCATAAAGACGGATGTTTTGAATTGCATCAAAATCCTGCATAAAATCTTCGTTGGATAATCTCCACGATGCAGAAATTGAAGGGAAATATCCCCATCGGTTTCCTTCAGCGAATTTTGAGGAGCCGTCAGCACGTATAGATGCAGTAAGATTATATTTATTATCAAATGAATAAATAAAACGTGTGAAATAAGACTCCAAAGCAGAACTTCCCCTGTATTGATCTGTAAAATCGTTAGCATTACCTGTTCCTAAAACCGGCATTTCATTACCTACAAAATTTCCGTCTTGGGCGATAACACCTTCCCATTTGGACTCCTGCACTTCCTGTCCAAACAAAGCGGTAATATCATGATTGTCTCCAAAGGTATTGTTGTAAGTAAGGAGGTTTTTTATGATCCAGAAATCATTATTTTCTCTTCTTACATTTAATTGATTCTCTCCGCGATTCAAAGCTCCATATGTAAATGTTGGTTGGAATCTATCACTAATATTATTGCCGAAATCTCCACCAAATTCTGTTCGGAATGTCAGGTTTTCGTGAAACGTGAATTCTGCGAAGAGGTTACCAAAAAAGCGGTTTCTAGTAAGAGTATTATCTATATTTAATGCTTCTGCTATTGGGTTTCTTATACCGTAAGCGATTTCCTGTTCTGTAACAGGTCCAGCAAACGAACCATCGGGATTATAAACTGCAGTGGCAGGATTGTTTAAAAGGGAAAGGGAAATGATACCATTACTGGCATTATTTAAAGTAATTTGATCGTTCGTGCGGCTACCTGTTAATGTAATTCCTGTTTTGATCCAGTCGTTTACGGTAGCATTTACGTTAGCTCGAACCGTTGTTCTATCAAATGAGGACCCAATCACCGTTCCTTCCTGATCAGTATGGGAGGCTGAAAGGAAATAATTGATATTCTCTGATCCTCCGGAGAATGAAAGCTCGTGATTCATCTGGAAGGCGTTATCAAAAATTTCTGCTTGCCAGTCTGTGCCCGGCCCTAATAATTCTGGATTTAAAAACTCAACTTGTTCATCTAATCCATAAATTTCTCCAATAGTATTTTGTAAGGTGGCATACTCCTGAAGATTCATAACATCTATTTTATTTGTAGGTTCCTGAACTCCAACATAAGTGTTGTAGGTAAGTCTTCCTTGCCCTTTTTTTCCTTTTTTAGTTGTAATAATAACCACCCCGTTTGACCCTCTGGAGCCGTATATTGCGGTGGCAGAGGCATCTTTTAAAATGTTAATAGATTCAATATCATTAGGGTTTATAGAAGCTAGGGGGCTAACATCTGTTGCTCCGGTTCCTGCGCCAATACCACCATCGGCGGTTGAACGCCCACTTGTAGCAATATTTCTGGAATCTCCAGAAACAGGTACGCCATCTATAATATATAGAGGCTCACTTGAGCCCGTAATAGTATTTACACCCCTAATTTTTACAGAAACTGCACTACCTGGCTGACCAGAATTGCGCGTAACCATTACACCGGCTGCTTTTCCCTGCATAAGTTGATCCACTCCAACCTGCGGAATATTTTTAATGGATTCCGAATCAATTCTTGAGACCGAACCACTAATTTCTTCTTTTAATTGAGAGCCATAACCGATAACCAAGACTTCATCCAGACTCTCCGAATCTTCGCTTAGAGTAACACTTAATTGTTCTCCACCTGAAACTTCAATCTCTTTGCTTATAAAACCAAGGAAGCTAAAAACTAAAGTAGCGCTTTCACCGGTATTAATTTCAAAATTACCGTCAAAGTCAGTGGTGGTCCCGTTACTGGTATTTTTTACTAAAACGTTTACGCCTAATAATGGCATTCCGTTTTCATCGGTAACTGTTCCGCTTACTGTTTCTTGTGCTTGAATTTGTTGAAATGAGACCCCAAGAAAAAAGATTAAAAAAAGAGGAGGGTATTTTATAAAACCACTCCATCGTTTTAGTAGAATTTTGTACATAAAGACTATTGTTTGAATATTGTTTAAACAATTAAGGTTTTAGAGATTTTGATAGACTTGTATTGAGGCATCTATAAAATCAGACCTAATTTTTTAGCATACTCAAAAATAGCTTAAAAGTTAAGTTAGTGTTAATATTATTTTATCATTTGCTAATAATATTTTTCCATTTATTATGAATGTGCAAAGGAAACCGATTCAAAATTTTGTTATTAATAATTAGAAACAATTAAATTGCTAAAATCTAATTACAATTTCTTAAAAATTGAAATATTAATGATCGGTTGTAGTAAGTATAGTTCTAATGAAAGCACCAGACTCTGACCAGGATTCTTTTTTCCCAATATCTTTTGGAAGGGAGTCAGGTTTTAAAGCGGCAGAGGCTTCATCTTTATCGGCGATAGACCAGTTACACCAAGATATGTTATATCTATCCATAAAATCGAACCATTTCTGGGTATTTTCTTTATAGACTTTACCATCTCCATTTGCTTCTGTTGTGCCAAATTCAGTCACAAAAATGGGCAATCCTGCTTTTATTGCCTTTTCTGCTTTGAGCATCAATTCTTTCTGATGTGTACCAGCATAAAAATGAAGGGTATATGCAATATTATCTTCCTTTATTGGGTTCTTTGCGGCTAAGTCTACATCCTGCGACCAGTTTGGTGTGCCACAAACGATAATATTGTTTTTGTCAAATTTTCTAATCTCCTTTATGATTTCTGTGTGATAAGGTTTTAAAATCTCATTCCAGGAAACATCCAAAGGTTCATTATATAGTTCGTAGATTATATTAGGGTGATTTGCATATTTTTTTGCAGTTTCTTTAAAAAACCGCTTTGCTTCGTCTAAATGGTTTTCGGCATTATGGTCGTGCCAGTCTACAATAACATAAAGGCCTAATTCAATAGCAGCATCAATTACGCGGTAGACTTTCTGTTTTTCCTGTTCTGGGTTTTTTAAAAAACCTTCATGTTCTATCCCCATTGCTGCTCTTACTACATTTATTCCCCAGTCTTCTTTCAGATTTTTTATAGTTTCATAATTATAATATTGAGGCTGCCATTGGCTCCAAAATAAAGACATTCCTTTAAGTTGTATGACTACGTCCTTCTCGTTAAGAAGCCGTGTGCCTTCAATTTTTAGCTGGCCGTTGAGCTTAACTGGGGACTGGTCTTGTTGTGCCTGAAGACTGCTAAAGATTAGAATAGCACAGAGGAAAAAGATGATTTTCTTTGTCATTTTATTTATAGTTTAGAGGACTCTTTTTATTCCACGGAATTCTTCCCGGTACTGGCTTGGTGTACAATTTTTATTTTTTTTAAAGACCCGGTTAAAATTTGCAATGTTATTGAAGCCGCATTTAAAAGCAATTTCTGCAACGCTAAGCTCCTTTTCTATTAACCACCTAGCTGCATAGCCTATTCTGGTATCATTTACATATTCAATAAAAGTTTTTCCAGTTCTTTTTTTAATAAAGCGATTGAAAGATACCTGGCTCATATTTACCAATTCAGAAATTTCAGCGAGGGAGATTTTATTATGATAATTTTCCTGAACATAATCGTAAATAATCCTTATCTGCTCACTATTTTCAAAATCTTTGTTATTAGAAGTGTAGGTAGATAAGAGACGTTGATTTCTAGAAGTAGCTAAATCGTGCAAAATAGAAATCAGCTCGAGAAAGTAATCAATACTATCAATTTTAGATAGCTGAAGAATTTTAGGTTTAATTTCATTCGCGATTTTTTCTGAAAATAAAATGCCGTGAGCAGATCTTTCAAACATATCCTTAATAGGCTTCATAATTCTTCGGCTCAACAACCTAGTATCAAATAAGTCATCGTGAAACTGAATAGTAATTTCGTGAATTTTGTCATTGGTGCAATTATAAAGTTCCCAGCCGTGTTGAAGGTTGGGGCCTACCAGTACTAATTCTATGTTTTCAATTTCCTCAAGACTGTCACCGATAGCTCTTCTAACTCCTCTGCCATTCAAAATAAAATTTAGCTCATATTCGGGATGAAAATGAATGGGAAAGTCAAAATCATCTTTAATTCGGTCGAAAACAAGAAAACTATCTTCTGGAGCTAAAGGTGTGATTTCTCGATGAACATCTCTTGTCATAAATTTGATTTTGTTAGAATTGGAAAAAATTTCATCATTAAATGACAAAATCCTATTAATTTGATATTAACAATCGTGCTATTTTTGATTTTTAATAATTAATAGCTGCTTCAAAATAGTTTTTAATAAAAAACTGAGGTTAAATATAAAATAACATTTTTTTAATAATAAAATATTTTGTCATTTTTCTTGCTTTTAAATTAAATCCTAATGAAGAAAATTTTCATATCAGTAATACTTATTCTTCTCTATTTGAGTGTAATTAGTTGCGGAAGCTCCTCAAACCTTGATTTAAGCAATATTAATACTGCAAATGAAAAAGCCACGATAGGAACCAAAATTCTCTACAAAAAAATAGAGGAAATTTCGAAGCAAGGAATAGCTTTTGGTCACGAAGATGCAACGGCCTACGGTGTGGGTTGGAAAGATGATGGCGGGAAAATACAAAGCGATGTAGAAAAAGTAACCGGTAAATTTCCAGCGGTACACGGCTTTGATGTAGGACATATTGAATTAGGACGATCACACAATTTAGATACAGTTTCTTTTGAATTAATGAAAAACCATATTAAGAAAATTCATAAAGAAGGGGGTATGATTACCATAAGTTGGCATCTTAATAATCCGCTTTCTGGGGGTAGTTCTTGGGACTCAATTCCAGCTGTAGCATCGATTCTAGAGGGTGGAAACCAAAGAAAAAAATATGAATTATGGATAGGGAGACTTTCCAGTTTTTTAAAATCGCTTCAAGATGAAAAAGGGGACTATATACCTATAGTTTTTCGACCTTTTCACGAAATGAATGGTTCTTGGTTTTGGTGGGGAGGAGAGAATACTACACCAAAATCTTACAAGCAATTATGGAAGGAAACTTATAGTCTTCTAAAGAAAAAAAAGGTTAACAATTTATTATTCGCATTTTCACCAAACACTCTGAGTTCAAAGGAAGAATTTGATACGTACTATCCGGGAGACGATTTTGTTGATATTATAGGTGTAGATGTTTATAATCACGATGGAGATGAAGCTTTTACTAAAAGTTTAATTTCCAACATTGAGATACTAAAAAATAAAGCACGAAATTCAAACAAGCCTTATGCGCTAACCGAAACTGGTAATACTAAATTCGGCGAAAACCCAAAATGGTGGACAGAAGCTTTGTATCCAGGAATTCAAGGCACAGGAATATCTTGGGTACTAGTATGGAGAAATGCGCGCCCCAATCATTTTTTTGCTTCATTTAAAGAAGATGTTGCTAAAGAGGATTTTAAAGATTTCGAGGAATTGAAAGAAATATTATTTCTACCTGAAGTTAAAAAAATCGATTACTAATAAAAAATAAAGAATGCTACAGGAGCTTGATATCCTAATTATACTATTATATCTAATTGGTACCATAGTTATTGGCCTTGCCTTGAGAAAAAAGGCCCAAAGAAGTAAAGATGATTATTTATTAGGTGGTAAAAACCTGCCCTGGTACATGATGGGTCTTTCTAATGCTTCTGGAATGTTTGATATTTCCGGGACTATGTGGTTAGTTACATTAACCTTTGTATATGGTTTTAAAAGTATTTGGATTCCTTGGTTATGGCCTGTGTTTAATCAAGTTTTTTTAATGGTATACCTATCAGCATGGCTCAGAAGATCTAATGTAACTACCGGTGCAGAATGGATTTTGTTTCGATTTGATAGTGGACGTGGCGGGAGATGGTCGCATACAATTATTGTAGTTTTTGCTATTTTAAGTTGTCTTGGTTTTCTAGCCTATGGATTTATTGGATTGGGAAAATTTGTAGAAATTTTTATCCCGTGGGAGATTATTTCGGCCTACGTGCCATTTAATGTTCCTCCGGCTTACATACCTCATTTTTATGGAACTATATTCACTCTTTTTGCAGTTTTCTATTCAGTTTTAGGTGGTATGTCTGGAATCGTCTGGACCGATTTATTGCAATATTCTATAATGACAATTTCTTCTATTGCTATTGCAGTAATTGCGTGGCAAGCTATGGGCGATAATACCCTTAATGTTCCCGAAGGATGGGCAAATCCCTTTTTTGGTTGGGAACTTAATATGGATTGGTCTGGAATAATCAGTGAAGTTAATACTAAGATAGCTTCAGATGGATATTCGCTTTTTGGAATATTTTTCATGCTTATGTTGTTTAAGGGAATTCTATCGAGTATTGCTGGACCTGCCCCGAATTATGATATGCAGAAAATTTTATCTACAAAATCACCTTTAGAAGCGGCCAAAATGAGCGCCTTTTCAATAGCGGCTTTAATTCCTACACGATATTTAATGGTAGGCGGTTTTTCAATATTAGGTTTGTTGTTTTACGAAGAATTAAACTTAACCACTGCTGGAATTATTGATTTTGAAAAGGTACTTCCAGCTGCAATACAACAATTTGTTCCTGTAGGTTTATTGGGACTTTTATTAGCTGGTTTATTAGCCGCTTTCATGTCTACATTTGCAGGAACCTTAAATGCAGCCCAGGCTTATCTTGTAAATGATATTTATTTAAAGTACAGAAATCCGCTAGCGTCATCATCAAAAGTGAAAGTAATGAATTACAGCAGCGGAATTGTTGTTGTATTAATAAGCATAGTGCTAGGCTTTTTTGTACAGGATGTCAACTCTATTTTACAATGGATAGTTTCGGCTCTATTTGGTAGTTACGTAGTTTCTAATGTTCTCAAATGGCACTGGTGGAGGTTTAACGGTGAGGGATATTTTTGGGGAATGCTCTCTGGGATTATTCCCGCACTGATTTTTCCGATTTTTACCGATACGCTAGATTTATATTATTTCCCCATAATTCTTTTAATTTCAGTTGCAGGAAGCATAATCGGAACCTATTCGGCACCTCCAACCAATGAGGAAGTTTTAATTAATTTCTATAAACAGACAAGACCCTGGGGTTTTTGGAAACCTATTTATAATAAAATAAAGGCTTCACAACCTGGGTTCGAAAAGAACACAGCATTTAAACGCGATATTTTCAATGTAGTGGTAGGCACACTTGCTCAAACCCTTTTAGTGATTATTCCATTATACTTAATAATGCACAAAAACATTTCTATGGTTGTGTCTATTGTAATTCTCATTATATGTGTGATAATACTGAAGAAAAATTGGTGGGATTATATTAAGAATGAACCAAATATTACCAGAAAATAAGTTTAAACCTATGCAGAAAAAACAAGCAACCTGTAAAATACCTGGTTACGATAAAATTCGGCAAAAGCATCAAGAATTACTTGAAACTCCAAATATGCCGGTAGATGATTCAAATGGAGTATTTATTAGATATCAAAACCCTGTCTTAACAGGAGCCCATGCTCCTTTAGAATGGCGGTACGACTTTAATGCGGCTACCAATCCTTTTGGCTTGGAGCGAATAGGTATAAATTCAACCTTTAATCCGGGTGCGATAAAATGGGGCGGAAAATATCTTTTAGCTGTTAGAGTAGAAGGTAATGATCGCAAGTCTTTCTTTGCTATTGCCGAAAGTCCTAATGGAATTGATCATTTTAAGTTCTGGAAAAAGCCTATTGAATTGCCACAGACTGAAATTCCCGATACCAATGTGTATGATATGCGCTTAACCAAACACGAAGATGGTTGGGTTTACGGTGTTTTTTGTACAGAAAGAAAGGATACCAATGCACCTCAGGATACTACTGCGGCGATTGCAAATGCTGGAATAGTTCGAACAAAAGACCTAATTCATTGGGAAAGGTTACCAGATCTTATTTCTAGCTCTGGACAGCAACGTAATGTTGTGCTACATCCTGAGTTTGTTAACGGAAAATATGCAATCTATACCCGTCCGCAAGATGGTTTTATTGAAGTGGGAAAAGGAGGTGGAATTGGACTAGGTTATATCAGCGATATTACCAATCCGGTTTTAGAAGATGAGAAGATCATTAACCAAAAAGCTTATCATACAGTTTATGAAATGAAAAATGGTTTAGGTCCGGCACCAATTAAAACTGAAAAAGGCTGGCTGCATTTAGCCCATGGGGTAAGAAATACTGCGGGAGGATTACGCTATACACTATATCTTTTTATGACTGATCTTCAAGATATTGATAAGGTAATTTACCAGCCGGCAGGTTATTTTATGGCGCCGAATTATAAAGAAACAGTGGGTGACGTCCCCAACGTTCTTTTTGGTAATGGCTGGATTACTGATGATGATGGGAAAGTATTTATTTATTATGCTTCTTCAGATACCAGGTCTCATGTAGCCGTTTCATCTGTAGAGAGATTGTTGGATTATGTGATGAATACTAGGCAGGATAAATATACTTCATTAGAATCTGTTAAAGCAATTCTTCAGCAGGTGGAAAGTAATAAAACAATTACAGAGGGATAATAGAATGCAGGTAAAAGCGGAGAAGATTCAACATCAGCTAAAAGCTGAACTTCAAAATATTCTATCTTATTGGAGGGAGTATAGTGTAGATAAAATGCATGGCGGGTTTGTGGGAAAAAGGGACCACTTCAATAATTTGATTGAAAAGTCAAATAAAGGTGTCATTCTAAATACACGATTATTATGGAGCTTTTCTGCAGCTTGTAATTTTAATAATGATCCTGAATTAAAAGTTCTGGCTGATCGTGCATACAATTACCTGGAAGCAAATTTTTATGATCCTTCTAATAAGGGGTTTTTCTGGGAATTAGATTATTTAGGAAATACCGTGAATACCCGAAAACAGGTCTATGCTCAGGCTTTTAGTATTTATTCTTATGCTGAATACTATAAGTTATCGAGAGAGGAAAAAGCCAAAGAAAAGGCATTGCAAACGTTTCGGTTTATTGAAAAACACGCGCGGGATTTAGTTGATAACGGTTACCTGGAAGCTTTTCAGGCAGATTGGAAACCTATAGAGGATATGCGACTTAGTGAGAAGGATCAAAATGCTCCAAAAACAATGAACACCCACTTGCATATTCTGGAAGCGTATACCACCTTATTGCAAATTACTGGTGATATAAAAGTTAAAGAAGCTTTAGAGAATTTGATAAACCTATTTTTATCAATTTTCTTAAATAATAAGACCGGCCATTTCGGATTGTTTTTCAATGAAAAATGGGCATTGCAAAATGCGGTAATTTCTTACGGTCACGATATTGAAGCTGCCTGGTTACTAATTGATGCTGCCAAAACAAGTGGTAATTCATTGTTGATCACTGAAACTACTGAGGCTGCAATTCTTGTAGCAGATACTTTTCTGAAAGAAGCTTATGTAAAAAACAAGGGTGTTATTAATGAAAAAAATGAAGAAACCGGGGAAACCGACTTAGACAGGCACTGGTGGCCACAAGTTGAAGCTATGTTGGGTTTACAATATGCTTTTAATATTTCGGGAGATAAAAAATACCAAGCTGCGATATTGGATATCTGGGATTTTACCCAAAACAACTTAATAGACAGGCAAAATGGCGAATGGTTTTTTAGAATAGACCAGGCCAATAAACCTTATATACAAGAAGATAAACTAAGCATGTGGAAAGCACCTTACCATAATTCTAGGGCGCTAATGATGCTTTTAAAAGAAAAAATATGAAAAAACTTAGCTATTTTTTATTGGTATTTGTGCTTTTAACAGCCTGTAGTAAGGATGATGAGATAATTAACGAACCAGACGAGGAACAGGGAAACCCTGAAGAAGAAATTCCGGAAGAACCTGAAGAAGAAACTCCAGAAACTTATGCTTTTGCGCCGGAAGAAACACTAAGCTATATGGTAGATGCATCGGCTACTGCTGAAACGGTTGCTTTATTTTATAACCTAAAATCGGTTTCAGATAATCATTTTATAGTAGGCCAGCAGGATGCATTCAGCTCGTTCTTTGATGGAAATGATGGTTTTTCTGATATGAAAAAAACTACACTAAGCGATCCTGGCTTGTTGGGGTCAGACTTTATGTTTATAACCGATGATCAAAACGATGGTACTGCACAGAACTGGTTTTATCAGCAGGAGCAACAAATTATAAATAATGCTTTACGCGCTTATAATAGCGGAATGATTAATGCTTTTACCTGGCATCTTCGGGAACCTTATGAGGGAGAGACCTTTTATTCCGATGAAATGACCGAATTTCAAAGGCAAAATGCTTTTAAAAGTATTCTTCCCGGTGGTGCAAATCACGACTACTATAAACAAAAACTGGACAAGGTTGCTGAAGTTTCTCTAAATATGATAGGAGAAGACGGTACGCTTTCTCCCATTATTTTCCGACCATTTCACGAGTTTGAAAAAGACTTTTTCTGGTGGGGGGCTGCTTACAGTACCCCAGAAGAATTTAAAACTGTATGGCGTTTTACGGTAGATTATTTAAAGAATGAAAAAAATGTTCATAATCTACTTTATGCATTTTCTCCCGATAATTCTTACTTAACCAAATCTGCTTACCTGGAGAGATACCCCGGCGATGAATATGTAGATATTTTGGGAATGGATAATTATGGCGATCTTATTGCCCAGGATGGTTCTGGTTTAAATGCTGCCAACCAAAAATTACAAGTAGTTTCAGATCTTGCCAAAGAGAGGGTAAAAGTAGCTGCCCTTACAGAAACGGGCTATTTTGTAACTCCTTCCCAAACCAGCCTTGCCGAGAAGTTTTATTCTGAAAACCTTTATGGGGTACTTACGAATAATGATGTGAATATTGGTTTTATGATGTTTTGGCAGAACTACGAAGATTCTTATACCGTACCGCTCCCGGGAATGGATGGCGAAGAAGATTTTGTAGACTTTGTAGCAAAGGATGAACCATTATTATTGAATGATATGCACGATTTCTACAGTCTTCCAAACTAATTTTGTGTTGTAAAACTTGAAGCTGGCAAGCCTGCTACGTTAAAAATATTGGAGCTTGCTGTATTCTGCCAGGAGTACCTTACAAAAACAGGGTTCTTAACTGCTTTGGCTTTTAAATGAATTATATTGTTTTTAATTTCCATTCTAGCAGGATAGAATTTTTTATCAGATCCGGCAATCTCAAACTGAGATTCGGGATTTTCCCGACCAATTTTTAAACCTTCTGAATACTTAAAATGTACTTTCACTATTTTTCCTTCAGTAGTTATATAATCAAACTGAGGGGCGTGGGCTTTAATCTTTTTTCCGTAAACTTCAGCTAAAGCCAGGTTGGCAAATCTTATTCCAGGTGTGAGTTTATCTTGAGGATGGATGTCGTGAATATTTCCTACATCACTGGTCATCACCATTCCTGTTTTTGATAATTTTAAAACCTTTCGTTGCGCGTCTCTTACCTTTACCCCCGCAAACCCCTCTCCATAATCATATGGAGCAATTTGAGCATAGTAGAAAGGAAGATCTTCTTCCCATTTGCTTCTCCAGATTTTAATCAAACTGGTAAAAATCTCTTCGTAATAATCAGCATTTATGGTATTAGATGCTCCCTGATACCAGAGTATTCCTTTAATTTTCATTGAACTTATGGGGTAAATCATAGCGTTGTATAAAAGAGCAGGTTTTATTGGTCCCCATTCATTTTCCTCTAGCATCTTAGCAGCCTTCTTTAAAGTATCATTCTTATAAAATAATTCTTCAGGCATCCACACCTCTGCCGGTGTACCTCCCCAACTGGCATTTATAACTCCAACGGGGACATCCAGCTCTTCCTGTAATTTCTTGGCAAAAAAATAGCCTATAGCGCTAAAGTATTTCATCGTTTCGGGTCTGCTTTCTACCCAGTTGCCCTCTAAATCTATTTGTGGCGTTTCGGCGGTTCTATGAGTAACGGTAAAAAACCGAATATTTTCGTTTGTCGAATTCCTAATAGCAGCTTCGGCATTGATTATCCCTGCTGAAGCACTCCATTCCATATTAGACTGCCCCGAAATTAGCCACAGTTCACCTAGTAAAAGGTTTTTTAAGTTTACCTGGTTGTAGCCTGTAATAGTTAATTGCTGGGGACCTTTTTTTGCGTTCGTTTGTATCTCTAAGCTCCACCTAGCATTTTTATCGGCTTTGGTGGTGTATATTTCATCACTCCAGGTAGAACTTATTTCTATTTCTTCCCCTGGTTTAGCCCAACCCCAAATGTTTACACTGGCCTCACGTTGCAATACCATATTATCTCCAAAAACACCTGGTAGACTAACATTTGCCAAAGCGGGTGCTTGAGACAGGAAATAAAGGCTAAAAAGGATTAATAATTTTTGCATTAATTATGACTTTAAAAGATTTCTAAAAAAGGGAATGAGTTGTTTTGCCATTGCTTCATGGTTTTCTATATCAGGGTGCCCTGTACAACCTCCTGGAGATATATTTTTAAACTGAAAAATTGTGATTTCCTTTTCTAAGAATTCATTTTTGATCTCCTTAAAAACATCAGAAAGGATAGATTTCTGTTCGGCGTTCAGCATGGGACTATCAAGTAAAGCAATTTTTACATTTGGGTATTTTGAAAAAAGCATTTCAACAAAGTCAATATAAGCAGTCGTAAATTTCTCCCGGTTAAATTCTGTACGCTTTTTCTCCCCATCTCCTAACGAAAAATCATTAGTTCCAAGGGCAATACTAATTACATCAGGAGCATTTTCAAAATTTGCTTTTTCCTTCGAGTCAGAATTTAAATAGAGATTCTCATACACATCAGGCATTACTGGCTGGTCCTCATCATTCCAGTTTCGGTACATCCCCATTCCCGAAACACAATTCAGTTTGAAATTGGTATTTAATGCACGAGCTACTCTTGGTCCGTAAGCCATATAGGCGTTATGCTGATCGAACCACTCTCCATTACCACAAGGAATTTCCCGAGTATCTGCACCCATTCCACACGTAATAGAGTTGCCAATAAATTCAATTTCGGGCCTTTTGGGAAGGTCTAATTTATCTATTTCAAACGCTTCAATTTTATTGACAATAATTGCGCCGGTAGAGGCTTCAGTAGCTTTAAATACGGAAATGGAATGAAAACTTGTCCTATCTGGTAAGGGA
This sequence comes from Zunongwangia sp. SCSIO 43204, assembly GCF_019904275.1. Classification (GTDB taxonomy): domain Bacteria; phylum Bacteroidota; class Bacteroidia; order Flavobacteriales; family Flavobacteriaceae; genus Zunongwangia; species Zunongwangia mangrovi. The sequence continues at coordinate 665,506 of NZ_CP063204.1, read as the reverse complement.
AACTTCAAGGGAAGACTTTTTTCCACCTTAAAACGGCCTTTATAATTATCATTAATTTCAAGATTAATATAAGCGTGATCTGTTTCAGTTAATTCAAAATCAACAATTAAAGTATCAGCCTTTGCTTTAAAATGAATAGCTGAAGCAGAATTAATCAAAATTAGGCTAGAATCATTTTTTACGGAAGTTCTGCCAGAAGTAGAAACTTTCTCAATGGAAGCATTATAGGAATTTCGGGATTTATCTTTTGATTTATTACAACTTGAAAGGCAAACAATTAAAACAAGAAAAAGCAGAAATCTATCCATAAAGGTTTTTAAAGCTAATTTAAAGCTTTTAACCAACAGTTATTTGTATGATTTTTTCAATAATTAATATCATTCTTACATTTATCAATGTTGAAAAGAATATTTGGTGCTTCTTGCCTTAAAGTTTGCAGTTTTATATGTTAATGATAGAGAAAATACTCCAAATTTTATTGGATTTAGAGTTGACTCAAAAAAATGTTTTCAAAACCTATTCAATTCTTCCTGGTACACATCCATTAGATTCGATGGTAAAGACTTCAGATAAATTTGGGTAGTATTCAATTTACTGTGTCCTAACATTTCAGATATTGCTATGAGTGGAATATTCTTCAACATAGCGTGAGTAGCGAAGCTATGTCTTGAAACATAAGAGGTTAGTTTTTCGTCAATGCCACAACGTTTTGCTAAACGTTTTAAACCATCATTGTAACGGTGGAGAGCGTCCTTAACATCTTTGTATTGTAATTCTACTTTTTCCCTTTTGATAATGGGTAAAATGAACTCATCCGAACTTTTATCTTTGGTATAAAAATTAAGAATTTCCTTTAAGGGTTCGGTTATCTTAATATCATAAAGTTTTGAAGTTTTCTTTCGCTGAAATCGAATACGTCCATTCCTAATGTTTTCTACTTTTAGAAATGCCATATCAATAAAAGACATTCCAAATAACATATAAGAAAGAATGAAGTAGTTGCGGTAGTGAACCATAAAGTCCGAAGGATCAATCTTCATCTCCAATATTTTCTTAACAGATTCCTGCTTTATGGCTCTTTTTGCAGTAGGCACTATTTTGATCTGATAATTGTAAAAAGGATATGCCTCCCGCTTTATAATTCCTGCTTTAATTCCCCTGTTAAATATGGCTTTCAGGGTGCGCATATAAGAAGCTACTCCATTTATGCTATTTCCGGGTTTTGATAGGTGATACCGTTCAAAATCGACTAGAAACTCATAGTTAACTTCATTAAATTTCACATCTCTCCCTTTAGTGAATTTTCTTAGGACGTTAATTAAATGCTGATAATTTTTTGCAGTTCCAAATCGATTAGTAGCTTTTAACTCAACCACTTTGGCTTCACCAAATTCATAGAAAGAATCGTACTTATTTTTACCTACAAGACGATTCTTTAATTGTTTAATGGATAGGAATTCTAGTTCTCCACTCTCACGTAGCTGATTTATTTTATCTTGATATTGGACTAATTCTTTAAGCAAAAGGTTGTTTAAATGAAAGAGTGCTTCGGTTCCTTTAAAGGACCCCTTGATTTTTTTCTTTCTATCGTCCCAGCATTCCTCCGGAATTGCTTGTCCAGTCGCTATTGACGTGGTTTTTTGGTAGTGACCAAGGCGAATTATAACCGGAAATTTGCCATCTTTCCGACTCCTTCTTTTGTCCAAACTGAGGGTTAAACTGGTCTGCATCAGGTAAATATACTAAAAAAATTTGCACATAATTTGCACATAATTCGATGAAATCACCTGATTTCATTTGATATCAAAATTTATTAAAATACTGATAATCAATAATATATGTGTTTGTTTGAACCGTTTGATTACCCCAAAAAAATTCTTATAATCAAGGGTCGTCCATGGTTCGAGAACATGTGTGACCTTTGGTAAATTAAGCCTTACAGCGATGTAAGGCTATTTAATTTCTTCTAGGGTGTAACATATGTACAACATGACACCTAGGTTTTATGGATTAACTTTCTATTAGCAAGTCAATCTTTCAAAGATAAAACTTAAACACTTTTATTGAACTCATTGAACAAATCTAAGAATTTGATTTGTTCAATGAGTTATTGAATCCAAGTAATTATTTTTTGATTTTTATTGAAGTCTAACTACTGGAACCTTGAAAAAGCAAAGCAAGACTGGCGTTTTGTAAAATTTTTTATGCGATCGAAGTAAAAAACAGAAGAAACTTATAAGCAATGTTGCCTAGTTAAACAAGTTTGATGCAAGTGGTGAGGAGATTGTTGTTTAAGTTATTCGGATCAAAAAAGTCAAATAAATCGCTTATTTTTGAGGTTAATCTAATCAGATGTAATTTTTACTTGTTAAAGTCATTCTAGTCTTACACTAATAATGGCAATTTCATATGGATGCATCAAGTCAGATTTATCTATATCAGGACCTATTGAAAATTGAAGACTCTCGGCATTCTTTAGGTTGAAATGCCCTTTTGTGTTTTCAAAATAATATGATAGAAATGACGGGTAAGGTCTTGGCAATGTGACTGTTTTGACCTTATTGAGGTTTTCGAGGTCTATACTGTATTCTAGTATTCCAGGTTTTAAAAGTATGGTTTTTCCAAAAGATGTTCCATCAGACATTACTAATGCAACCTGAAGCTTTTCTTCTTTATTAAGAATTGTGCGAGCGTTAATAATTAATTTTTGCTTTTTATTCAAAGCTTGTAATCTGCCCTTAGTTTTCTTTTGGAAGTTGTAGCGTAAAGAATAGTCATGAATAGGTACAGCATTTAAATTCTCATTATCTTTAGTAGTAATAGAATCCAATCTAATTTGAAACTCAGATTCATTCGCATTTTTAGTCGGTACTAATTTATTTCCGTATCTCCAGGATCTAACTAGATGATCGGAATCATTTTGCGCATTAAATAAATACAATGGATATTTTTCGGATACTATTCTGGTTCTGTAATCAGAGGTATCTGAAAAATTCCAATTATTAGGATTACCTTTCATATTCGCTGGGAATGTGTAATCTGAGACATTAGTTTTAACTATAATTTGATAGTTTAGAAAACCTTCATGTAAAAGCTTTTCCGGTACAGAAGCTACATATTGATAAGGTGCGGTACAGTTCATAACAACTAATTCTTGAGTATTTCCATTTCTTATTAGTACCTCTACTTGATCGATTTTAGCTTTTGAAATTATCTTTGCATTGATCTCGTGACTGGTCCGTTCTGAAATCTCTTTAATGGGTTCATGTACTACATACGTACTATCTAAGTTTGATTTAGGAGCTGAAAATTCTTCTAATCCAATATTTCTTAAATTAGAGGTATTCCCAGAAAAATCTCTACCCAATGCTGATATTAAATAGGTGCCAGGTTCGATTTTAAAAGAACCAGATGTAACTTGAGTGTAAAAATCGTTATTTGAATTTAAAGCCTTAATAGAGAATTTATTCATGTTGGGTAGGTCTAAGCTCATATTGCGAGTTTCCCAATTAATAACTGATATTTTTTTATCTAAACTATTTGTTCCAAATGGATTATTTATATTGAAAGAATCTGGCATAATTTCTAATCGCCAAATACCTTCTTCAAGTCGATCAATAAAATAAGCACCGGTTCCATCATATTTCACAACTTTGGAATTGCCATATCCAGCAATGTGCTTTAAGTCATTAAAAGATTTTGGTTTTATAGTATTATGGTTTGTATAAATAAATTCCTCTTCGTTGTTATAAACTCCTAGATCTTGCTTGTAACTTATGCTAAAGTCATCAAATTTTAAGTTGTCTGGATAACTTCCTTGATTTTGATTCATAGGAAGTTGGTGAAAAATTTTTGAACTAATCATTAAGGATAATGCTTTTTGGGGAGTATAGGCTAAATTCATATAGTGCGTATTATATTCCGTATTAGCATAAGCCATATAGGTTGGATCATAAGCAAATTGAGTTGCTAGTTGAATTCCAGCTTCACGAAGACTTCTAGCCATAACCGGATACATATATGATTTTAAAACATCAGCAGCATCAAATTCATATACGATTTTTGCCCCTCCGTTTTTCGTAATTATATCATTAAAAGGAATAGTGTATTTGTCAATATTAGGAAGAAGATTGCCTTCTAATTCTTTTTGAAATCCAAGACCGGTAGGATACCACTGAAATGTTCCACCATCAATATCAGCAGCAAAATAAGCTTTAGCTAAATGGGTACTATGACTTATGTTATAAAAGATAGGTTTTTTATAACCTGTACTTTTTATAGAAGTAACCATTTTTTTAATAAAGTTTGTAACTTCAGTAGCTGTTCCTTTATGATGAGGTTCATTACTTATTTCGATGGCAATTATATTAGGATCATTTTTATAGGCTATACCAGTATACTTATTTTTGTGATTTAAAAACTGCTGAAGATAATTTTCCTGAGCGCGGATAGCTAATAGATTGGTTAACGCCCCTTCTTTACCGTATCTATCAGAAAAACCAGGAGTATCTTCATTGGGTTCGGGCCAACCATTTCCCCAAAAAGCGATTGGAGTAATCACATAATTAATATTTCTCTTCTTAAGTTGAGAAAGCAAATAATCCAAAGCATCTAAATGCTCATTATTTTTCAATAAGTTACCTTCTTCGTCACTAATTTCGGTGTCCCATACATGTATTCTATACAGGTCAAAACCAAGTCTTGAAAAATGATAAACATCATTATCTATGGCATCCTTTATATTTATTCCAAGCTTTTTAGCAGTACGAAAAGCATGAGCAAAAGGAGTTGTATAATTTACACCAAAACCTTTTACTTCAGTTTCGGTATTTTTCCACCGTATAATTCCTTTTTTATCTACATAGCTTATACCGTGATTTTGGTTTTGGGCAAGCACGTTATTTGACACAACTATTATAAAAATAAAAGTGCGTAGTAGTAATTTCTTTAGTTTCATCATCACAGTATTTAACTGGTTTTCTCTCTTATTTTTCAGTTTCAACTTTTATTGTTTCTCCTTTCAGATCTTTGCTGCTTACTTTCAGTTTAATGTTTCCGGCTTCCATTCCAGATTTTAGGATGATCATTGCTTTTCCGTAGAATAAATCGACTTTATGATCCTGAAGTGGCTCAAAAGACTGTGGATCACCATTCCCGGCACCGGCCAGTTCTCCTTCTCCGCTGACTTCAATTTGTAAACTTTCATTGGCTAAAGGATCTAAATTTCCGTCTTTATCAAAAGCTTCTACCAACACATAAGAAAGGTCCATTCCGTTCGCTTTTATCGTTTTTCGATCTGCTGAAAGTTTGATTTTGGTCGCTTCAGAAGTTGTTTTTATAGTTTTTTCGCCCAATTTCTCGCCCTGTTTATAAGCAACCACTTTTACTTCTCCCGGTTGATAAACCACATCTTTCCACATTAAACGAAAACGCTCTGTGGAGTTTTTAGAAGATGGCGACTTACATTGTTTTCCCTGAGATTCACCATTGATAAAAAGTTCAGCACAATCGCCATTGGTATACACAAAAACCGGAACATTTTCGCCCTCTTTTCCTTTCCAGTTCCAATGCGGTAAAATATGAATCGTTTTTTCTTTGGGCTTCCAGTAGCTTTTATACAAAAAAAAGCGATCTTTTGGAATCCCCACAATATCCACGATCCCAAAATATGAACTTCGTGCAGCTTCTTTATCGCTCATTCCCATCGCTTTTACATTCTTATTAGTGTAGGGCGTTGGCTCGCCTAAATAATCAAAACCCGTCCAAACAAATTCACCCGCGATATAAGGCTCGTCCTGCTGCCACATAAAATCATCGTCGCCAATTTCTGCCCAATTTGGTGCATGAAAATCGTAAGAACTCACCTGAAGCGATTTGGTGAAGTCTGTTTTCTTTTCGGGTAACGGAAATTCATAAAATCCGCGTGTACTTACAGTAGAAGCAGATTCTGAAATAATGACCGATTTATTGGGCTCCATTTGGCGAGCCAGGCGATAACGTCTTCCGTAGTTCCAGCTATGTACATCATAAAAATCGAAATGTCGTAAAGCTGCATTATCCATCACGTCGTTTACCATCGTTACCGGGCGGGTATGATCGTATTTTCGTACATAATTCAGCATAGTGTGCAAACGCTTAAATCCGTTATTATAATTTGCCTGCACATCGTGCATCTCGTTCCCAACGCTCCAAATAAATACGGAAGGATGATTTCGATCTCGCATTACGAAATTGCGAATATTTCGTTCAGCAAAACTTTCAAAATTAGTGGTATCGACAATATCGGCTTTGCGATCGTATTTATCAAAAACCTCATTAAACATCAAAATCCCCATTTTATCGCACAATTCTAAAACCTCTGGAGCGGCCGTATTATGACTACTTCTAATGGCATTAACTCCCATAGATTTCATAATTTCTAACTGGCGTTCCATCGCTCTTGGATAAAATGCAGCACCAAGCGGACCGTGACCATGATGTAAATTCACGCCTTTTAGCTGCACTCTTCTTCCGTTTAATTGAAAACCATCATCTGGCGTAAATTGAATGCTTCTAATCCCAAAAGTAGTTTCAGCAACATCGATGATTTTTTCATCTGCACTAACTTCTGTAATGGCTTTATATAAATGCGGATGCTCGATATCCCAACGCATAGGATCGATTAGTTGTGCATTTACTTCAAAATAATTTTCTTCCCCGGCACGTAGATCGTGAGAAATACTATTGCTGGAAACCTCATTGCCTTCAGGATTTAAAATACGCTGAGTGACTGTGATCTCTTTTGCTTCGGAAGTTTCATTTTTTACCAAACTGGAAATTCGAACATCAGCATAATTTGGTTTTATAATTGGCGTGGTTACCTGTGTGCCCCAGATTTTTGTATGGATTGGCGCCATAGAAATTAAACTGACTTTTCTGTAAATTCCTGCCCCGGGATACCATCTGCTATCGTGCTTTCGAGTATCTACATGAACGGCAAGCACATTTTTAGCATTTTCAGAATAATCAAGTTTATCGGTAACATCAAGATAAAACGAATTGTAGCCATAATCCCATTGTCCGGCAAGCTCTCCGTTAATATAAACTTTAGGGAAGGCCATCACAGCATCGAATATCAAGAAAACCTTATTTCCTTTTTTTATTGCTGAAAGGTCTAAATCCCGGCGATACCAGGCTTGCCCTTTCCAGGGTAATTTCCCGGTATCTCCATCGCCATCATTTATAAAATCTTCTTCAACCGCCCAGTCGTGAGGAATACTTACATTTTCCCAAACTGAAGTATTTGCAGCAATTTCTTTTGCGCTAGAAGGATCTCCTTTCTTAAATTTCCAGTTATTTTGAAGAATTTCAGTGTAGCGTTGCTGGGCATAAGTATAATTCGATACAATTATTAAAAGTAGTAAAACTTTAAGGGATCCGTTTAATTTGAATACTTTACTCATTGAATTAAATGATTTCTAATTTTTCAATTGTTTTTTGAGGACTGATAAAACTGCATTCCTAATGTTACTTTATTTTCATGGTTGAAAAGTGTTGCATTATCCCAATGGGACCCGGTTCCCCATTTCGTATCGCAATTAGTTGACACCCATGCAGGTTCCCAGTATATCAATCCAGAACCACCAGCCATTTCTATTTTATTTTTTAGAGCATTAAGATATTCCAATTGGCCCTGTTCTGAAGCCGGATAACCTTCAATTAAAGCGTCACTTCCCAGAATATTATTGGCGCTATCGGTATCCTCCATTGAAAACGGATAGGCAGTCTCTACTACCATCAATTGCTTATTATAAGTATTGATAAGCGTCTCAAAGGCTGAAGAGACGTTGTTAAGATCGTAATCCGACCAGATCGGATAATAGGATAAGCCTATCCAGTCAAAATCAGTAACACCATTCTTAGTTGCCTGATCAAACCACCAAAGGGCATTTTCAGGTTGTGCGATATGAAGCATAATCTCAATACTTTTATTTTTTTCTTGTGCAATATCTCTCACAGCACTAATTCCAGCATTGATTAAGCTCGAATTTCTTTCCCAGTCAATAGGCCATTCTAAATCTCCTTTTTGAAGAATCATACCATTAATTTCATTGCCGACCTGAACAAGATCTGGAAGTAAATTTTCCTGTTCTAATTCTTCAAGTGTATGGTAAGTATAATCATACAATAAAGAGCGTAGAGTAGGGGTTTTATCTATAAAATCTTCCCAAGCAGCTGGTATTTCCTGTGTCTCTGGATCAGCCCAAGTGTCGGAGTAATGGAAATCTAAAAGAATTTTCATACCCTTATCTTTTGCTCTTTGAATAGTTTTTTTGACATCTTCCAAATTGGAATAATTTGTCCAAGTAGGACTATGCCAAAGTCGAACGCGAATGAGATTAGCTCCTGCATTTTTAAATATGCTATAAGGATCTTTAGCGACGCCTTCTTTGTTATAATAGGTAGCCCCACAATCCTCCATCTCATTAACATAAGAGAGATCAGCCCCATAATAAAAGCTTATTTCTTCGGTTTCCTCTTCATTCGGAACTTCTTCTGTAGGATCATCATCGGCTGTTGCTTCATTAGTAGTATTGTCTGATGAGCAGGAAATTGTAAATGTGAGAAAGAGTATAAAGCTATAAAGTTTCATAATGCTGGATTGAATTTTCAATAAATTGTTCTCTGTTGTTACCAATACTTCTCAATTTAATGTAATAGTCTTATCTAGACTGTTGATTGTAATTGTATAAGTTCCAGCGTTTCCTACGAAGCTGAAGTTTCCATCATCGTCTTCAGCCGAAACAATATTTTCATCGATAGTGTATTCTTGATCTTCGAAATATGAATAATTAAGACCACTGTCCCAGTTTCCAGTATCTGTAAAAAATCTAAATATCCCGTTAGTAAATGGGAGTGTTGCCGTTCTTATATAAGGAGAGGTTTCCCGAGCTTCTACAGCATTATCAAAACTCCAATTTCCCGGCACCGCATCACCTACGAGAATATATGACTTAGAATTTTCTAAGCTTATTGTTTTTTCATTATTATCAACCTTAAGGGTGTATATTCCTGGAGTTCCATTAAAATAAAAATTACTATCAGCATCCTCTGCGTTTTCAAGAAGTGGATCAATGGTGTAACCATCATCTTCAAAATATGGAAAGTTTAAACCTGATTCCCAATCACCTTCAGTCTCAAAGAATCGAAAAGTGTCATTTGTTAGTTCCAGACTTGCGGAATATATATTGTTATCACAGTTAAATATAATTGGAGAGCTCCATTCCCAACCCGCATTTACTGCAGCAGCTCCAACAATGTAAATAGGGTCGCACCCTGCTGTTTCAGGAGCGCGTTCAATCCATCTTATCGTAATGGGTTGAACTTCGGAAACTACATCGACACTATTGGCCGCTCCTGTTCCACTGTAAGCATGAACCTGAAAATAAACTTCTCCTGTATTGTTAGGTAAATTATCATCTCCGGTAGTTTCTGGATCATCATCTAGTCCCAATTCTTCAGCAAAACTTATTAGCTGTGCTATAGTAACTGATTGATTCGTAGAACTAGTTGTTCCAATTATTTCGGAAGTTGTGAAATCTGGATCAGTTGATGCTCTCAAATCATAACTTATATTTACAGGGGCATCGAAGTTGACTGAATTCCATAAGAACCGTTCTGCAATATTTGTTTCTGTTTCTTCTGAGAGTAAATATTCAGATTGAAATGAATTTTCAAAAGAAATACCTTCAGGATCTGGTTTCGCAGTAAAATTTAGACTGTCTTCTTCGCAGGAAATCAATCCCATAGAAACTGTTAAACTCAATAAATATGTAATTGCTCTTTTCATCTTTTAGAATTTAATTATTAATAACCTGGATTTTGGGTAAGGTTAGGATTTGCCGCTAAACTTGCACTAGGTATGGGGTATAATTTTCTGTAGTCTCCTATAGCAATACCCTTAGGAGCATTACCTTTCCATGACCAGTTGTATGTACCCCCTGAGTATTGACTAAAACGTATCAAATCCTGTCTACGGTGTCCCTCCCAGTATAATTCTACCATTCTTTCTTCAATCAAGAAATCTAAAGTAAGTTCTGATGGGCTTATTCTTAGTGGGTTATCAGCACGTGCTCTTAATTCATTTACATAAGCAACCGCATTTTGCAAGTTTCCACCTCCACCTCTCAAATGTGCTTCGGCATACATTAAATAAACATCTCCCAGTCTAAATAATGGAAAGTCAGTATCCACAATTTCTAAAGCGGAACCAGCTTCTCCAGTAGAAGTAAGATTAGACCATTTGGCTATAATATATCCAGTGTTACGCTGAGATATACTTGGAATATTGATACTTCGCTCCTCCGTAATCAGCGTATTGCGAGTGTCGTTATTGTAACTGCCGTTGAGCATAGTTTCGGAAAATTCCTGAGATACCCTAATAGCACCATTCCAACCGGGATTGACTCCAAAATCAGAGGCATTACTTTCAATTGAACCAACCTGTCCATTTATAACTACAGTTGTTGGGCCATAATTTTGAGTTGTTATTCCATCAGAAATAAAAGGAAAAATAATCTCATTTCTCGCTTCACTTCTATCGTTATCAGCCATAAAAAGTGTTAAATAATTAGGAGCCAATGTATATGGAGATTCAATGATATTGTTGCAATATTTTAAACAATCTGAGTAACGCTCTTCACCTGTATATACTTCGGAATTCAGATAAATCTTGGCTAAAACCATCCAGGCAGCTGCCTTATCTGCCCTGGCATATTCGTTTTGAAGAGGATCCTCCATTGCCGGAACAACCTCCAGAAGTTCGGATTCTATATAATTAAAAAGTTCGGTTCTGCCATACATGGGTGCTTGGTAGGCCCCGACCGGATCGTTTTCCGTTAAGTATGGAGCTTTACCAAAAAGTTCCATCATGTGGTAATATGCCAAGGCTCTTAAAAATCGCGCTTCCGCACGATAAGTTTCGATTTGCTCTTTTAATTGATTTTCAACACCTCTGGTTTCCAAAACCTCTGGTGATGTCTGTCTCAAATATTCGTTAGCAAAGGCAACGGAAGTCATAGTTCTTCCAAACATCCCTCGTAATACTACATTTTCGGATGTCCAAGTGTTTCTGTTGAGTTCTCTTAATCCAGGATCATTCTCCCATGACCAAATAGCTTCATCAGTGGAAAGTTCTTGTAAATTCCATAGGCCTCTACCATATTGGCTGGTTCCCGCATCTAAACCTGCTATATTTGAATTGTCAGCACCATTTGTACCAGTAAGACTCAAATTTGCATATACCCCGGCAAGCCCTTCTCTATAAGATTGGGCGTCGGAATAAAAATCCTCTGCCAGAAATGCATTCGGGTCTCCAGGTTCAACGTCTAGTTCTCCTGTGCATCCTATGAAAGTAATAAGGAATCCTAGGATACTTAATCTTGTTATTAATTTTGTAGTTATTTTCATAATTTTTATAATCTAATGTTTGCCCCAAGAATAAAGGTTCGAGATCGAGGGTATAATGTATTATCAATGCCATTTTCAAATACCTCTGGATCTAATCCTGAGTAATTTGTTATGATGAAAACATTTTGTACACCGGCGGAAATTCTAACAGAAGAATTGTCACTCCAGGCGTTTTCAAAAGTGTATCCTAATGATATGTTGTCCATTTTTAGAAATGAGGCTTCCTCTATGTAATGATCAGAAAGAATAACATCTTCTGTATTATTGAATCCAGTATTAAGGACTGAGGTTGGAAGATTCGATACAACGGCATTATTTTCTAAAAGGCTTAATTGTGCTCTAGAAGAATTTATGTTATTATAGTTATACTGCCCCAAATTAGCGCGAAGATTAAATGAAAAATCAAAACCTCGGTAATACATATTTGAAAGAAAACCCATAGTAACATCAGGTTGTCCGTTTTGAAAAATGTATCGGTCATTGTCATTTATTATATTATCACCATTTAAGTCGGCATAACCTCCCTCTATTGGACGTCCCTGCTCATTATAAACTTGTTTATAGACATAATAAGAGTATGGTGTATACCCAACGCGATGAATTTGAGCTGTATTTCCAGTTCCTCCACTTATCCCTCCTACAAGTTGATCTTGATTTAATGCAAGTGTTTTAATTTCAGTATCAATAAATGTCGTATTAAAATTTACGTTCCAGGAAAAGTGGTCCGAATTTCCTTGAAAAATATCCCCATTGATGGAAAACTCAAGTCCTTGGGATACAAAGTTACCAACGTTCTGAAACCCTGCATTGCTAAAATTTGAACCGTCTGATATGGCTACGTTGGCAAGAAGATCTTTTGATTTTTTATAGAAAGCTTCAATTGATCCTGAAAATCTATCCTCAAATAAACCATAGTCCAATCCAATATTATAGGTGGAAGTTTCTTCCCATTTAAGATTTTCATTACGGAATACTGGAATACCAATTGGAATTATTTCATCTCCAAATTGATATTGAGACGCAGGCAATCCTCTCGCATATCGCTGTAAAAAAAGGTCGGCATTATTCCGTCCTATGTCTTGTTGTCCGGTGACACCATAACCAGCTCTCAGTTTAAGCGTGGATAGGCTTTCAGACTGTGGAAAAAACTCTTCTTTTACTTTCCATGCAAAGGCTGCTGATGGAAAGTTTCCCCAACGATTTTTTTTACTAAATCGAGAGGTGCCATCGCGTCTTAAGGAAAGCGTGAGTAAATATTTATTTTTATAAGATAAATTCGTTCTAGCGAAAAAACCGACTAATACTAGGTCGGTATTTACGGTTAGTACTGGCTCAGTGTCTGGTTGATCATTCCGTAGCTCTCCTGAAACGTACTGATTACTTTCAAATTTTTGAAAGGAGTATCCTGCCGTTGCCTCCAAATCGAAATCTTCAAATTCTTTCTCGTACGCAAGATATCCATCAAAAAGTTTATTCATCTGATAATTTTCATAGTAGGATTCAGAACCCAAGAATTGACCATTTGGTTGAGTAATTGGGTTTTTATCTGATATTTCGACCGAACCATCAGATCGCTGCTCATCGTATCCTAAATTCACAACAGCACTTAAATCTGGAAAAAAATGAAATTGATAATCGAATTTGATATTTCCGAAGAAACGTTTCACTTCACTTTGATCATTTCTTTGCAGAATATTAGCTACAGGATTGAATGGGGCATCAGGAGTTAAATCCTCTATATTCAAAACGTTATCATCATTAATATTTGTGTATTGAAAAAATCCACCAAAAGGAGAATCAACATCGTAAACAGGTTGTGTGGGATCAAAGGTTATAGCATTCCCTTCTTCTCCAGGAGCAAACCTGTTTTTTTCATAAGTTCCATTAGCACTAAGGCTAATTTTTAGATGATTATCAAATAACTTTGGGTTAAGTGTCAATGAAACATTATTTCTTTCAAATTTGGAGGTTAGCCTTAGTCCCTCTTGTATTGTCCTTCCTAAAGAAAGTCGTGCTGGAGTGTTCTTAAAAATAGATCCCGACACTGAAAGATTCTGACTTGAATTAAGACTTGTTCTGTAAATCTCCTCTTGCCAATCAGTATTTCCATCACCTAATAATGATAAAAGATCTGGACGTTCTTCTGAAACTAACTCTCTAAATTCATCTGCTGTAAAAACATCCACTTTACGAGGAAGCGTATTTATTCCGAATTGTGTGTCAAAATTAACTCGAAATTGACTACCACCCTGTTTTGTAGTAATAATAATAACACCGTTAGATGCTCTGGAACCGTATATCGCGGTAGCTGAGGCATCCTTTAAAACTGAAAATGATTTTATATCATTTGGATTAATCGTGCTTAAGACAGATCTGGAGCCTCCTATAGTGTTATTGTCAACGGGGAGACCATTGATTACGATCAATGGATCATTAGAAGCCCCAAGAGAAGCACCTCCACGTATTCTAATGGTTGATCCAGATCCTGGTGCTCCACCAGTATTTATACTTAAACCTGCCACCCGACCGCTAAGTAAATTTTCGGGAGTAACGATATTTCCTTTGTTAAAATCTTTTTCACTTACTGAACTAACGGAACCAGTAGCATCTTTTACTGTTGTTGTTCCATAGCCGATAACTACTACCTCATCAAGTTTGCCGGAATCTTCTTTGAGTTGAACATCTATAGTAGTGCTTTCAACTGTCCTTTTCTCGGTAATAAACCCTAAAAAAGAAAAATTAAGTATTTCTCCTTGCTCAACTTCTATTTGGTAATTACCATCAAAATCTGTAATTGTACCATTTGTAGTTCCCTCTACGAATACATTCACTCCAGGTAAAGGAGCTCCTGTAGAAGTTTCAGTGACAACACCTTTTACAATGAGTCCCTGAGAAAATGACAGAAGTGGTAGGGAGAGTAAAAAAATTAGCCATACTGCGGACAGACGTGAGCTTATAATTAATTTGAGTATAGTTATATTCATATTTTTCGTATTGAATATTAATTAATATTTCCGTTGTAAATTATGATATTTCAATAATTGATAGTTTAAATCATGATTTTTTTATTAAATACAAATAAAACGTTTGCGTAAAAAGAGGAAGGGGGAAAAATCAATTAAATAAGGGGGGATTATTCATTTTTGTAGTAATAGCAGGACTTAACAGGGTATAATATAACTGTTAAAATGCAGAAGATTATTAATTAGAATAACTTGAAGGAGTAGAACCAAACTTCTTTTTAAAAAGTTTGCTAAAATATTTCCTATCGGAGTATCCGACATGATAGCATGCTTCACTTACTGAAAAGCCTTTTTTTGAAATTAAATCCTTTGCAGTTTTCAATTTGAAATCTTGAATAAATTCTATAAATGTCATTCCAGTTATAGATTTTATTTTCTTATACATTACCGAATGACTCATCCCTATTTCTTTGGATATAATTTCTGCATGCAAATTACCTTTACCAATATTTTTGTTAAGTATAGAATGAAGTTTAGTTAGAAATTCTTCATCTAATGAGTTGATCGCAAGGTCGGGTAAATGAATAGGGATTTCTGAACGAAACTTTTCTCGGAGTAAATTTCGTCTTTTCATTAGGTTTATAATCCTTAATTTAAGTATTTTTTCCGTGAATGGTTTTGTTATATAAATATCCGCACCTGTCTCATAGCCTTCCATTTGTTGGACAACAGTAGCTCTTGCAGTAAGTAAAATAATTGGGATATGACTAGTCTGAGATGAAGACTTCAGTAATTTTGTTAATTGCACTCCATCCATTATTGGCATCATGATATCACTGATTATTAAATCAATTTGATGTGCTTCAGTTTTTTCTATGGCTTCCTGGCCATGAGAGGCTAGAATTATAGTACAGTAGTTCTCTAAAATACTTTTAATATATTCGCTAACTTCAGGATTGTCCTCAACAATCAGAATACTTTCATTTTTTAAAATTTCTAAATCTAAATTATGACTATTAGTAAAAGTTTCGATTTTTTTACTTGATAGACTATATTCCTTTTTATTTATACCATTTATCAGAATTAGATCTTCACTAAAATGTTCTTTCCCTTTTTTGAGCTCTAAAATAAACGTGCTTCCTTTTCCTTTCTCGCTTTCAACCCAAAGTTTTCCTCCATGCAATTCCACAATTTCTTTTGAAATTGATAAACCTAAACCGAAGCCAGAATCCTGTAATTGCTTGGAACTATTGGTTTGATAAAATCGGTTAAATATTTTTGATTGCTGCTTCTTTGATATTCCTATACCGCTATCAGTAATTTTTAGCTGAACGAAATTTTCACAAATTTTATTAGAGATGTTAATGTTGCCGCCTAGTGGTGTAAACTTCAATGCATTTGAAAATAAATTATAAAGGACTTTTTCCATTTGATTTAAATCAAACCAAATCAATGCATTTTTTTGATCAGTATACCATTGAAAATTTATTTTCTTTTGAGTCGCATTCTCCGTAAAAGAAATAAAAATTTCTTCGCAGAAATCAATCCAATCTTCCTTTGTTACTTTTAACTTAACCGAATTAAGTTCTAGGTTTCTAGAATCTAATAATTCATCCACCAGTCTCAATAAATGGTTCGAATGTTTTTGAATAATTTTTATAGCATTGTAAGGTTTTTTATCAATAAATTGACCTTTTTCGATAAGACTAGTGATTCCTCCTAATATTAAAGTCACTGGAGTGCGTATTTCATGAGAAATATTAGTGAAAAATTGCTGTTTTAAAGTATAGATCTCTTTATCTTTTTCATGCGAAAATTTTTCCAACCGTAAATTTGCCTTCATCTGTTCCCAGGCAATGATGTATTTCCGAAATAAATAAAAAAGTATAAGAATGAGTATGGTGTAAATGCAAAGAGCCCACCACTGCATCCAAAAAGGCTTAAGTATTTCAAGCTCGATTGAGGTATAATCGTTTCCCCAATTACCCCAAACTTCTTTACTTTTTATTTTTAAGGTATATTCTCCCGGAGCGAGATTAGTAAATGTAGCGGTTCTATCTTTACCAATATTTCTCCAATTTTCATCGAAATTTTCTAACTTAATAGCATATTCGCAATTTTCAGAAAAAGGGAATTTTAAAGCAGCAAATTCGAATGTAATTACATCTGCATCATGTTCTAAAACTAACTTTTCTGTCCTTGATATAGCTTTACTTAAATTTTTATTTTCTTTAATAGAAACCTCTTCATTAAAAAGCTTAAAACTAGTCAATATTACTTTTGGAGTTTCACTATTATAACTTATAGTTGAAGGATCAAATCGAGCAACTCCTTTTATGCCGCCAAAATATAAGAGACCGTTTTCATCCTTAAATGCAGAATTTATATGAAATTCGTTTTCGAGATCTGGAAATCTCCTGAATTTTTTCTCTTTCTTACGATACTGCCAAATTCCCTGTTTTGTACTAAACCATATATCACCTTTATTATCCTCCAAAATTGCAGTTATTGTAGCGTACTTGAGCCTTTCCTCATTTGAGAACCTTTCAAATATTCCATCATTAGGGCTATATGAGTTAATTCCTGCCCCTGAAGTACCAATCCATAATCTACCTGAAGAATCAAGTAATATGGAAAATAATTTATTACTTGAAGGTGTATTGGAATTGTTTTCCTCGAATTTGAAATTTTTGAAAGTCTCTTTCTCAATGTTATACAGTCCCAAACCACCTCCAAAGGTTGCAATCCATAATTTTTGATCGTCTTTTTGTAGGGCAACTAAATTATTACTTAATAAAGATTTTCCAGCTGTGACTTTTTGAAAAAGGTTGTTTTTACTATCAAAATAATTTAGACCGCCGCCCCAAGTAGCGATCCATAAGTCACCATTCAATTCTGGAATAATGTAGCGTACATCATTATAGCTTAATGAGGTTTTGATTTTGGGATCATAAGTATATTTTTTAAAATCCTCATCTTTAATATCAAATTCAATCAAGCCATTTGAAAAAGTCCCAATCCATAACTTGCTACTATCTATCCCGCGAGTCATGTATTGTATATAATTTGCACCTATATAATTTTCCTCCTTGTTATAGTATTGAATTTTATTATTCGGAGTAGAATAGGATGTTAGTCCGTTTCCATCTAGGCCCATAAAAATTCGATTATTTGTAGCGTATATAGCTAATACTGGTAATGGATTACTTCCTTTTATATCACTATATAGCAATTCGTAATTTTTATCATTTTCTAAAATATTTATTCCATTCCACGCAGTACCAATCCAAAGATTGGAGTTCTTATCTTCCATTATATCATAGATAGCATTTCCGCTCAAGGATGAGCGTAGTTGGGAATTGGAGAGATAATTTTGAATCTTGTTTGAAGATTTATTAGATTCATTTACTTTATAAAGTCCATTACCATCGGTACCTAACCATAGTGTGCCTTTAGTGTCACGTTTAATCGCTCGAACGATGGATATTTCTTCATTTAATCTTATATCTTCAAAATAATTTGAAATTTTATTTTTATCAACGTCATAATATGATAACCCTTCACTAGTGCCTAAAAGTAGATGGTTATTGTGATCAGGGTAAATAGTGTATATAAAAGAAGAGGTTTCGGACTTAATTTTATCAAACTTTTGTGTTTCTAAATTAAACTTCATTAGGCCTCCTCCAAATGTGCCAATGTATAAATACTTTTTATTTAGTTGAGCTATACTGGTAACGCCATTAAGATTCAAACCGTTAATAGTGTCAATATCCTGGAAATTAATAAAATTATCAGCCTGTTCATCGTATAAGGAAAGGCCATTTTCTGTACCTAACCAAATTTGGTCCTCGTTGTCTTCGAATATGACGTTAATTTGATTGGAAATAATACTATTGGCCGAATCTGAAGATTTGAAACTTTCAAAGTCATCGAGGTCTTGATTATATAAATTGAGACCCCCACCCAAAGTAGCCACCCAAAGTCTGTTTTTACTGTCAAAAATGATATCTGAAATATCGTTAGAACTTATATTACTATTTCGTCTATTATATACTTTTGATGAAAATCCGTCATAACGGTTTAATCCATTTTGTGTACCTATCCAGACAAAGCCATGGGGATCACTTACAATACTGGTAACTCTGCCGTTTAATAATCCTTCTGAGTTATCGATTTTTTCAAAAATCGGATTTATTTGGCTATTTACTTCTGAAAGTGAAAAAAAACTAATTGTAAAAATTAATATTAATTTATAATACAGATTCATTCTGTTTTGTGAAATAATGTGCAATATGTTGCAACATTTAATTTTAAGGGGAAAATAACTTTTGGATTTGTCAATTATATTAAAATGAATGGAAATATAAATAATTATTTAGTATTTGTTGAATAGAATTCCTGGATATCGAGGCATAGATTCAAATTGGACCATTACCAAAAGACATGGAGCTCTAAAAAATCGGAGTAATTAATCATTTATATATTAAAAGTTAGATAATTCCAAGTTCATTCGTTTTTTCCTAATTCAGATCTAAAATCTTGTTGGATAATGACATTGAGTATATCTAATTAATATTAATTATTAAATGGCTTAATATAGAAGAATCATATCAACTGGACTTTTTTAATAAAGCATGTGTAGCAAAACTATGTCTGTAAATATAAGTATAGGGGGTAAAACAAATAGTACACAGTAACATTAATTATATTTTGGTCGAAAAAGCCCGTGTTTACAAGACATTAGGGCTTTTTTTGTGCATTTTGGTTAAATCAACGAATTGTACAAAAGGTTTAATTATACTTTAATTGTGGTTTAATCCAAATTGGCTATTAATAGCTAATATAGTCATTCCCTTTAATTACAGGTGTTTTAAGCGCATTATTTGAAGTTTAAACCCTTCTGTAGACACTTATTTTTAAGCGTGTATTATGTACCTCTTATACAATAGCGTTAGTAGGTTTTAGCCTTAAAAATCGTTAGGATTGTCAGTAGGATTGTCAGTAGGATTGTCAAAAAACAAGAGAAAAACGAAAATTTAATACCTAAAAGTGCACAAAAGGTATAGTTTAAGTTGTAAAAACAGATTATTTAAAGGGGGAAAATACCAATAAAACAAAGGTTTGATTTTGATTAAATACCTAAAAAACAATTGTTTACGTTTTATTTTGATTGTTTTTGCTTTAAGAATCCTTGTATAATTAGTTTTTTGCAGGCAAGAAAGTCCTTAGTTGTAGCATTTCAGCCTCCAGGTCGCTTACTCTATTAAACAAATCTGCTGGATCCTGAAAGTCGAATATAAAGGCAGTTTTAAGCGTCCATACTTCCACTATATCTTCCAGCTTAATAGGATAGCTGGGGAATTCCGCTCTATTATCACTTTTGGCAAAGAGATTACCATATTTTTGAAGCCTGTTTAAACAGCGTTTAATTACAATTCCATCCTCTTTAGAAACGACAATGTAAATTTGATTGTCTTTAATGTCTTGCTGCCAATTTTCACACCATTCACCTACGGCTATCGCTCCACTATGAATTGTTGGATACATTGAATGTCCTTTGACCTCGAACATTCTAAAAGTGCCGTTGCTTAGCTTTGGTAAGCGATATGCTGGTAATTGTTGTAAGTATTGTGGATCTTCATAACCATGAAGATATCCTGCCTGAGCAGGAACGGGTACCATTAAAATATTTTCATTTCCTTGATGGTCTACTGTAATTACATTAGGCATATTCCCCAAAGAATAATCAGGAGTTGTTTCTTTTAAAACCATTTTTTCCTCCATTTCACCTTCTCCAGTTATTAACCAATTCAAATCAATATTATCAAACTTTTGTTTGATAACAGCTAAAGCTTCAGCATTCGGTGTTCTTCTTCCTTTTAGATAATTTGAAGCTGTTTGATGGTTAAAACCAGTCTTTTCAGCAAATTCCGAGGCTTTGCTAATGTTATATTTATCAGCAAGTTCTATAAGTCTACTATTAATATCTCCCATTTGTTTTAAAAAAATTCAACATTTGTTTGATTCAATCAAACATTCGTTTTATATTTGCTTCAAAGTACTTCAAAGTTATGCAAAAAAAGCAAGTGGAAAACCGTAAAAACCGAAAAACTCTTAAAGCAGAGTTGAAGTGGGGAGATATAGAAACGATCGCTCAAATAACAGGTACAAGTAGAAGTAGTGTTGAAAGATGGTTCAATGATAAAAATGATAATACGTCTATTGAAGTAGCTGTAAATAAACTTATCCAAGTACGTAAAGAAAAATTAGAGGAACAAATTAAGAAACTAGCCTAATGACTGCATCTGAAGCTTACGAATATTATCAGGATCGCGTATTGTGCGTTAATCAAGACGTTTTTTTAGAGCTTAGTCTTTTAACTTATAGCCAGCTTCAGAATTGGTGTAGAAAAGAACGCAGCAAATTAAAGCGTCTTCGTACAAAAGGTAACGGTAGAACTGGACTTATTGATTATAAGTCTATCCCTGACGATCTCCTGGACAAAATAAAAGCCACCTTCGGAGATCCCTATCGTAAAGACGATGTACAAACCTTCGTTAATCGTCTGGAAAATGATACTGAAGCCGCCAGTTTCTTACAAAAGGCTAAGCTTTCTCAGGAAAAAGAGTACCAATACTATATCGAAGCTCAAATTCTTAACCTTTATGGTAAACTGCTACAAGAGATTGAACTTAAGAAATCACGAAACCCCGGCTTTAAGAAAACCGCTGCAAAACGTGAGATTGCGAAGATCATAAATGAGCTTAAAACTGTAAATTTTGATTCCGGTAAACAAAGATTTCCACACAACCTTCCTTCTAATCCTCGCGCATTAGAGCGTCGCTACAATGATTATAAAGAAGAAGGCTATGAAAACCTTATTCATGGCGGTACCGGGAACAGTAACACTAAAAAAATCAAAGGAGCCATTGCAGATTGGATATTGGCTACCTATTGCCTACCTCATAAGCCAAATACTTCTGAAATTCACACAGAATACATGCAAATCCGCCTTGAAAAGAAATGGGCAGCACTCTCTGAAGAGGCTATTTACAAATGGTTGCAAAGAACAGAGCAGCGAATTGTTTGGGTATTGGCGCGCCACGGTCGCTCAACCTGGATCAATGAATTTGGACATAAAGTGAGCCGTGATAAATCGGACTGGTTTCCTAATTGCTATCTGGCGATTGACGGTTCTAAACTCGACTGGATCCACTTTAAAGAGGGGGCGCACTACAATATGGGAGCAGATCTTAAGATCGATGTGGTTTTTGATGTGTACAGTGAAAAGATTATCGGGTACTATGTGGGTACAGATCACGAGAATTATACACAGCACTTCTCGGCTTTCAAAATGGCATTATCTGAAAGCATGGCGAAGCCTGCCCTTATCACCTACGATAACCAGGGAGGTCATAAAACTGAAGAAATGCAAGATCTATATGATCGTGTAGTTACTAATAATGGCGGTGAGCATTATCCACACCGTGCCAATGAGCATGGTTCTCCAGTAGAGCAATTATTTGGACGTTTTCAACAGCAAATTTTGAACAAAGTATGGTGGAGTGATAAGCAAGCGGTAAACGTGCGCACCGAGGATAGTAAACCAAATCTTGATTTTGTAAAACGCTTCCGTCACAAGCTTAAAACGGTTGAAGAATGTATCGAAGCGGTTGAATACTATGTATATAAATGGAATAATTCTAAACATCCATTATTTGATGGTGAAAGCCGAAACGATGTATATACACACCAACAAACTTACGAGTTAGAACAGCTTAACGAGCTGGATATGATGAATCTTTTCTGGATTACCAGCAAAGAACCACTTACTTACACCGCTACAGGTATTACACCAACGATCCGAAAAGAAAAGTATCACTTTGAGGTATATGATGCCGATGGTAATGTCGACATAGATTTCCGTAACCAATACACCGGTTGCAAATTCTATTACCAGTACGATCCTAACCAACTGGATAACTATGTACGCCTGCACCTTCGTCTTCCTAATGGTGATACCAGGCACGTAGCCGATGCGCAGCCAATCAAGAAAGTGCGTAACATCCCAGCACTTATGGATGAACATGATAAAAAGCGTAAACACAAAATGCTACATGTGCGTGATGCGCAGCTGTCGCAAATCGAAGAAAAACTGGAGGCATTACGCCACCGCACCAATATCACTGAAGAATCATTAATCGAAGCACAGGAACTGGAGCTTAAGTTTAAAGGGAGAATCCCAAAAGAACGTAGAACCGAGGCGGAAGCCGGTGCCGGATCCTGGGTAAATAAACTATAGACTATGGAAAATTCACTAAAAACCGCAATTGTAAAAGAAGTAACCTGGCTTTCAGAAAAGCTTAGCCAGCGTGTTATAGCAGGTAAAGCTCAGGTATCCAGTGCCACGATTAGCCAAATGATTGCAGGGAACTGGACAAACATTTCAGATAACATGTTCCGTAAGGTTAAAAACAACCTTCGCATCGATCTAAACTGGAACGTAGCCATTACAAGTAACCTGAAAGAAGTGTATAGCTTTTGCCACAATGCCCAGCAACAAAGTTTGGCTATTTGTATAAGTGATTCTGCTGGAAAAGGAAAGTCTAACGGTTTTAAATTTTACGACCGTCAAAATAACGAAGTAATCCATCTGGAGTGCAAAGCGAGTTGGAGTAAAAAGAGCTTCTTAAAGAATCTGCTAATTGTTATGGGAGTATCGCCCGTAGGAACTACAGAAGAAATGCTGGAGACCTTCAATGAAGAAATTAAAAAATTGAATCGCCCTCTTTTAATTCTAGATCAGGCAGATAAACTTAAGGATCCTCAATTAGACCTCTTTATGGAGTTCTATAATGATCACGAAGGTCACCTGGGAATCATTCTTAGCGGAGTAAAAGCTTTGGAAAAAAGAATCGATAAAGGTCGCCAGCGTAAAAAAGTTGGGTTTGATGAGATCTACAGCAGATTCGGTTCTAAATATATAAGCCTGGATCCTGTTCGAAAAACAGATGTGGCAGAGATATGCAAAGTTAATAGTGTGGAAGATCCTAATATCATTCAGACAATTTACGATACCTGTGGCGGCGATCTAAGGCGTGTACGACGCGAAATACAGAAATACCATATATCACGCCAACCAGAAATAAAACTAACGGCATAAATGGCAAAAATCAAACGAGCGGTATCGGTTGATGAACTGTTAAAGAAAAAATTTAAGGTCTTTCCATTAGAAGGCAAATTCAAAGATCTATTGGGTACACCAGAAAGGACTGGACACTGGTTTTTTTATGGCGAATCCGGTCACGGTAAAACAACACTAATTATGCAATTAGTAAAGGAACTTACAAAATACGAAAAGGTGGAATATAACACCTTAGAGGAAGGTGCTCGCCTGAGTATGCAAATGGCTGTTGAGGGAAATAGAATGAATGAGTGTCGAAAAGGAACCTTTAAAATTCTTAATAAACTTCCTATTGATCAGGTTAAAGAGCGTTTACGCCGCCATAAATCCGCGAAAATACTTGTAATGGATAGTGTGCAGTATACATTTCTTACTAAAAAAGATTTTTGGGAAATAGATGAAGAGTTTGGGCAATCACACTTGATTCTATGGAATTCGCACGGAAGAGGAAAAAGACCTTTAGGAGCATTGGCTGAAGCTATAATGTTCCATGCAGATCAAAAAGTTTTTGTACAAGGCTACAGAGCCTATTCTAAAAGCCGTACAAGCCGCGGAAAATTGACAGAGCCTTATACCATTTGGGAGGAAGGCGCAAAAGAATATCACGATCCACTATAACTATGAAACTAATACAAGAATTACTGGAGATGGCTCCGGGAACTTACGAAAAGATGGTGATAAACCACTATCACAAATGGTGTACCCGTCATGGATTTGATGATGTAGACGTACAAAAGCTAATAGCCAACGCTGCATTATTTGCCTGGTGGCTGGAGCAATATCAAAAGCAGGAATGGAAATTCTCTAAACGTGCCATTGATTTTTTTGGCAAGGCAGATCGATTTGTACTTAGAGCCTACCATCAAGAGCATGTAACTAAAGTAGATCACTTGTTTTCAAGATCACTGCTAAGAGCCGCGAGAAAACAAAAACCGATAACACCACAATACAATTAAAATGAAAGAAGATTTACTTAATGAAATCGAGGACTTAAGAGATGTAATCGCCTGGTCACATGAAAATGGAGGGCTTACTGTTGGTCAGCGAATAATGTTACATCAACACATCGCTAAGCTTATGAAAGTACTTAGCGAATTAGAAGAGGGGATCCCTTCAGAAATAGCTGTAGTTGATATTCCCACACCTAATAACGAAAAAGTAAAGCATATTCTCCGGGTCATCCAAAACACCAATTGGGAAAAGAAAGAATTTAAATATTAATTAAAACGATAGAAAAATGAAAGATCTATTTAAATACAAAAGGTATAAGACAACCTATGATCCATTAGGATGGAGTGGTAACGGACAATACGTAATTAAAACAGATGATGAAGCTGAAACCCCTCTAGCGGTTGTAATGGTTCCATTTGGTGGAAAAGATGCAAAAGATCGCACCAAAAATAGAGCCAATCACATTGCAGAACTACTTAATAATAACAGGCACATAATTCCAGATAATCATTTCTGTAAGATATACTCGATCGATGATAACCAAATCTTAGTTCAACTAAAATTAAATGATGATGGTGATCTGGGCATATCACAGGTAACAAAGATTAACGGATGTTTCGTAGAAGCATTAATTGATGGCTTTGAAGAAAATGGAACTACAGCCGAAAAGCAATTTAAAAAATACACTATTAATCAAGCAGGTAACTTCTTAACTGCTATGCAAAAATTTATGTCAAATGGAGACCATTAATAAGCCAATAGGACAAATGACCGATGCCGAACTAAAGGCAGAAATGAAACGCCGCGAGGAAGTACGACAGGCAGACCGTAAAGCATATAAAGAACTTTCTCACGAAACGGTACCAGGATTATTAACGCAGCTTAAAAACGCCAGCTACTTCCTTCAGGATATCAAAACTGAAGTGTTTAAAGGCGTGACAAGTTTACTCGAGTTAAAAGATAAAGCCTACGGTATCAAAGACGAACAGCAATCGCATACGTTCTCCACAGAGAATGGTGACAAAATTACGCTGGGGTATCGAGTGAATGATGGCTGGGATGATACCGTAGGATCTGGGATTGCCAAAGTGAATAAATTTATTGAAAGTCTGGCAAGGGATGAGAACTCCGCAAAATTAGTAAAGACCATCAATCAGTTACTTAAAAAGGATGCTAAAGGGAACTTAAAGTCTAACCGGGTAATAGAACTGGATAAGTTAACGCTGGAGTTTGATGATGCCGATTTTACAGACGGTGTAGAGATCATTAAAAAAGCCTATAAGCCGGTAGCAAGCTGCTTTTTTATAGAGGCATCTTATAAAGATGCTCAGGGCAAAGATCAAAACATACCGCTTTCTATAAGCTCGGTAGAGTTTCAGGAAGGTACTTCACTTCCCTATTTCGATAACCATAAAAAAGAGCTGTAATTATGAAAGATCTAAATCCAATCGTGTGGGTAAAAGTTGGCTTAGGTATGTTCTATATGGGATTGTTGTGTATAGTAGCCTTAGCCTTAGAAAGTGAGAAACCGCTTTATTTTATTCCATTTATCATCTTATTGGTAGATAAAGTTGATGTGGTAGAATATGTAGAAGAAATCCCTAAAAAAGAACCTGCAGATGAAAGTACACATCCATCCTCATAAAGACGGTGACCAGTTCCTGGTGAATGGCAAACACGTTCGCCAGGATATGGACGGAAGCTGGATCGCTAAGCCGGAACTGAATCCAATTGAAGAGAAGTTCTTTGGCGAATACTTGAAAACAGACAAAATGTTGAGCCAACCGCTCACCGCAACATATAAAACTTAAAATAGATGGGTTGGTGTTCGGATAACGAAAAGCCCTGCATGGGTTGACAACGACAAACCTGCCTTTATCTCTCGATAGCCCTTAAAATTTTTGTCGACGATAAAGGTCAAAGGATAAAACCAGGTAAGCATCATAGTCCATAAGGTTTGTAAATGCCGCCCACTGTGAGCGATATCACAGTACACTCCCACGTGGCGGAATTGGTAGACGCACTTAAGAAGTAGGCAAAGCCCAACGAAAACGAATTGACGTGAAGGTTATAGACGTATAGCCCAATGTCCGAAAATTAAGTGAGCATTACATAAGAACATCGTTTGTTGCAGGTTCGAATCCTGCCGTGGGAACAAAAATTAAGGTTATGTCAAAACTTCAAGAATTAATACAAGAAACTAAGCGCATTTCAGAAGATGCAAAAGAAGCTGCAAATAGGGCAAGATCCAAGAAAAATAAAAGGCAGCAAAAAAATGTAGAGCAGTTTTTCAATGAAATCAATGCATACTTAGTAGAACTTCAGGACTTGAAAAAATAAGCTACAGAACTAATATTTACGCAAAATAAGTCTTAAACCTAATATTATGAAAGCACAAGCATCACAACGTAAACAGCTGTATAGATTGTTCCAATACAATAAAGAAAACGAAGCTTTTCATGTACAGCATACCACCGGAGACCAAACTAAAACTGAAGCTGCAGATCTAAGCATGAGCCAGGCAACAAAGCTTATAAGATCCCTTACCCAAAATTGGGCAGTTTTCGATAGTAATTCTCAACGGCATCTCTACATTCTTTCGCTATTAAGGCAAATTGGATGGACAAAAATAGTACCGGCAACCGGAAAGGAAATAGCTGATATGGGAAGGTTATCCAATTGGCTTAAAAGTAAAAAAAGCCCGGTTGTTATGCCTTTGCAAAATATGAGTCCTGAAGAGACCAGTAAAATTATAGTTGCCTTAGAAAATATGGTAGTAAGTAATGCAAAGAAAAAAGCTAGAGTTTAAATGTGATCATCCTGGCGAACCTGTAATTCGGGTAATTGGTGGCAATTGTAACTGTGAGATCACCGTATTAGCCTGCCCGATATGCGGTGAATATTTAGAGGAACCTGAAACCGATTGTTAATGAACTACCAGTCGAAATATAGATTGAATAGCCGTTTAATCGAAAATTACGTGGCTTTTCTCCCGGAGTGTGAAACACTGGAAGACAGTATCAAGCTATCGGCTGAAATTACCCATTTAAACGCCCAAAATCGAGAGATTGAAATAATGATGACTAAGGATAGCCAAAAGCAGATAAAAGACTATAAAATCAAAGAAAAATCGAGTTTATGAAAGTTGAATTAAAGCTAAAGCCCGATACACTGATTGCTGTAAATAAATTGCTCCAAAAGGTATATGATCTTCCGGTAAGTACAGATAAACGTGAGAATGTTTACAAGAGTATTGGTTTCGATCTTGCTGATAAGCTTGATAAGAAGCACAAGAACTTAATTAAGAAAGCAGATCTATTTTCAGATAAAGCCATAAAGATCACCTTAAAATATCATGAAGCCTGGGCATTAGAAGAGATCTTAATGGAACTAATTGCAGAGGAAGATAATCCCTACTACAAAACGCTACAGCAAAGCATGATTAACAAAATAAACGAAAAGACAATATGAAAAAGAAGAAAATCTATATCGCCGGAAAGGTTACTGGAGAACATCCTATCGATTGTACCTTAAAGTTCGAAAATGCAAAATCAAGTATTCAAAAATTAGGATTGCAGCCTGTTAATCCGTTAGAAGTAGTTGGCAGCTTTAAAGTAACCCGGGAACAGGCAATGCGCAAATGTATAAAAGCATTAATGGGGTGTGATGCCATCTATGTATTACCATGTGCCGAAAATAGCAAAGGAGCCGGTTTAGAATGTTCCCTGGCAGCAAATCTAAACATTCCAATGTATGCAGAACTGGAGAACCTAAAAAAAGAACTGCAGTAATGGAACAATGCACAACATATACTGTAAAGCATAAAAAAGCCAGAATTTTATGGGAGTTTAAATACGATTTAAAAGGTAATTTAAGATCCTTTAAAGTAGATGATAAACCGCTAAGTCCTTCCCAGTTAAACTTCCTGTTTACAGAGCAAAAATTTCCCACAAGCCAGACCATTATGAAGGAGGTCTGGATGAGTGCAAAAAAAAGCGAGTTTGAGATAGTTGTCGGAGAACCTGACCTGAGTTTTACAGCTTTTTGGAATGCTTACAATCATAAGATCGGCAAAAAGAAGATGGCAGAAAACACCTGGAATAAAATGAGTAGAGCAAGAAAGATAAAAGCGCTGCTGGGCATAAAGGATTATGATAATTATTTGAGCCGAAACCCTGGTATTCAAAAAGCTCATGCTACTACGTACTTAAACCAGGAATATTACGAGAATGAATATAGATCAGCAATATAAATATCATGAAAAAACCAATTTACAAGAAGTCAAATGATGGTAAGGAAATTCTAGCTTTTGAATGTACCGAATGCGAATGGCAAGGTAACCACGAAGATAAGAAAGATGTTTATACCGATATCGAATACGGTATCAAAGAGCAGGTTTGTCCTAAATGTGACAATCCTGATTTTTATTGCATTGTTGGGTATGATGAAGAATTGTAATGATTAAAGCATTAGTCATATATAAAGAGTTGATAGACGGTGGACACCCATTGTTAGATGATTACTGGGTAGAGAAATCCAAAATCATAGAAGTAGAAAAGGAAACAGATATTAATAAGGTATCTAATCATATAGTAAACATCAAAATTTTATAATCATGGAAAAAGACGAATTAATTCAATTATTTGATAGCTATCTAAATGAAACCAGACAATGGTTTGCATTCTCTGAATGGCTAAGTGAAAAGGAAGGTTTAACGATGACCGATGTAGGATTTGAAGAGTAAAAGTATGGATGTAAAAAATTATAAGAAAGCACACAAAGAAATCATCAATGATTGCATCAATGAGCGTATTCGTCAGGATAAAAAGTTTGGTGCAAACCGAAAACACCATCCAGCGGAGTGGTTAATGATTTTGGGCGAAGAAGTTGGCGAAGTAAATCAAGAAGGCATTAATTATACTTTTACTTTTAACGATTCCAAGGAAATAACAAGAGTCTTAGAAAATATGCGGGCAGAACTGGTTCAGGTAGCTGCTGTAGCAATGGCTTTTATTCAAGATTTAGATAATCATTATTTCGATTGCCCAACGATTTGTACCAGCTGTGAACAACGGTTTGAACTTGAAGGAATGGCAGCAGATGATGACTGCAATTATTTCTGCCAGGAATGTTATAAAGAGCTTGCACCAATAATGAAAGCTGAATTTGATGATCTGGTGAGAAAGGGAGAAATCGAGACTAATGAATAAAACTTTAAAACTTACCGTACACGCCAAAGCTTTTGAAGTGATGGTTACCGGGGAAAAAACGGAGGAATATCGAAGAAAATCAAAGTGGATAATGTCTCGCCTTTGGAAAAAGGTAGACGAATTAAGAGGCATTCCTGTATACGCTAAAAAGGAGTATGAAACTATAGAGATCCGGAACGGGTATGGGAAAAATAGCCCTTTTTTCATCGCTGAATTCAAAGGACATTTAGAAAACATCCATCCCTTCGAAGAGACCTTTTCAAATGGCTTACAAGTAAATGTATATAAACACGATCAAATCATAGAAATAGGTCGAATAATAAAAGTAGGTAATTATGGGAATATTCAACAGAAAACCAAAACAAAAAAGCCTTAAGCAAATCAAAGCTGAAGTAACCGAGCTTAATAAGCAGTTACTGGCTCTAGGTTATAATATAGAAAACATCATGGAGTTTTGGGAAGAGACTATGGCAGAGGCGGAGATCTGCCATAATCTTCCGCCTTGCAGATGTGGAGATCCCAACTATTGCGACACCTGGTGCAGAGCGAAAGCAAGATTTGCTATGAATCCACCAGATTAATTACGGAAAGACGTAAGGACAATATTTCAATAACCTTTAATTTTATAAAATGAGAAATCAAATTTTTAGAGAAGGCTTTGATTGCGGTTATAAATTAGGAGTCAAGCAAGGAAAATTAAAATGGATATCATTGGGTTTTTTTGCAGGCGTTGTTGGCTTATCTATATTGTATATCATCCTCTTATTCTTTCAAAATCAAATTTAGATATATGGAATATTATTCAGATCAAGAAATGAAAACACAAATGCTAAAATTAGCTAGGAGCGGTAAAAACTTTTTAGATATTTGTAATGATCCTAAATGTAACCCGGAATTTAAATTAAAAATCGAATCTTTGTCAAAATTAAAAGATTCTAAAATTAACTAAGATGAAAAGACTATTACTTTTAATAATTCTATTTAGTACTTTGAGTTGCGGAACTACTCAGTTTATAAAAACAGGCTTCGATGAAACAAGTGTTATGCCCGCATTACCTGAAGACGCTAAAGTTTCAATAATTACGGAATTACCCGAAAATGCTAAAAGAATTGTGGAAATCGGTATTTGTAAAGGTAGTGTCCCCGGCGGAGGGATGATTAAAGACCGAAGTGATAAGGCAATTGAAAAACTGAAAGAATGTGCAAGAAAAAATGGAGGAAATGCTATTCTTCTAAAAGAGAGTCAAGATGGTGGTTTTTATACTACATTCGGATACTCACAACAAGTTGCAAAAGCCCAAGGACAGATTTATTTTATAGAACTTTAATTACTTAACCAATCATCAATTAAAAACGGCTTGCTTTATATAAGGCAAGCCGTTATTTTTGCTGTATAATGAAAGGTAAAAATAGTTTGTATAATAATTTGGTACCAAATTCTCTGGAAGTTTTAGATTCCGGGGAGCGTAGCCAGCGTAATACTTACCTAAATCAGCGTACAGATGCAATGGCTTGCCGCTATTATTATCACGCCACCATTTGCCGCCTACGCTATGATGATTGTCTTTTGCATCTTGCCGCTGAATTCTTTCTTGAACCTGATACGATCATTGGCTATCTTAAAAAACGCCAGGGCTATTGCAATAATCTTGTGACCAAACAAATTACCGCTTTGGAGCTTCGAAAAAAATATCCTTTTTTCGATTGGTCAGGGAGAATAAGAACCATTACAAAAACAGATAGTCCAAACCTTTTTAATTATCAGTAGTTTCTCTAAAACTAAACGCAAAAGGCATCGCGACAACCTTTATCGCATCCGGGCGTTTTTCCGGGTAAAATTGTTTCCTGGACAACGCGTTAAAATGATCGGATTCGTAACCATGTAATTTTTGTCGCACCGCTTCTACATCATCATAATATTGCAGGCTTTTATCCCTGGCAAGTTCCGGTGTCTTTGTAGATGTTTCTCCATTAAAGTTCCAGGCTAATCTAACCAGTATAATCGCATCGCAATTCTGGATATTACGGTTTAGATCTTCCGTTTTATTAATCTGGATTTCTACTAACGCACAAGGAAAAAGTACCGGAGGTCTTTCAAAGTTGAGTTGTCCTTTATCCTCATCCACCCATTTTAGTACTGGAATCTCATCCAGTAATGCTGTAATTTCTTTAAATATTGCTTTCATTAGTTAAATGCTTTGATTAATCGATCTCTTAATAGTTTGTTTAAATAACGGCTATGTCCCATAAATTGACGTTGAGGCATGTTAATAGTGTAATTTCGGGTATGTGGTTTAATTTTCACCTTCTTGCCCTTGCCCATAAAATTGCGATTGGTATAGCCTTTTATTGTAGCAACGCCTTTAACTTGTAAACCTTCATTATGTATCCTGGCATAAGGAACTTTAGAATTCCCTGCAGAGATCACAATACGATCTGCACGTACTTCGCTTGGACGGATGGATGCCATTAATGCACCGGTTCTGGTTAATATTCTACCTTTTCCCCGGGTTTTTTGTGCAGCATATTTTGGGCTTAATGGTTGCCAGGGTTTCTTATCCCATTCCTGAGTGCGAAACCGTTCCTTAAAAAACTCACTGGCAGTTTCTGCTACAATATTAGGTACGCCAACTTCAAAACGATGTTCCCAATTTGAAAACCAGTTATTTATTTGTTTTTGATAGTCCATTTTACTTAAATTTGTATTGAAGTTGAAAACGGCGGTTAACGAGTGGCTAACACCTAACGGATGATGGGAGCAACAAGGACTGATAAAGACAGCGTCGTTTGATATTAATCCGTAATTAAACCCCGGAAGCTTATTCCGGGGTTTCTTTTTACTGCTTTACTAAAAGTCCGCTCCTTAGCTTTTCTATAATGCCCTTTTTTTCGGTCACCTTGTACCAGGTCAACACTTCTAATTCTCCATTCTTCAATCGTCCGGTTACAGCATAGGTTTCCCCTTTATAGTATTTTACGTATCGAATAGCATCTAAATCTGTTCCCTGTATCCAAACTTCATCTGGAGCTAATAAGCCCTGTTTTAAAACCTCTAAAAGTTGTACCCGGTGCGCACGTTTCTTTTTGCTGTCACTGGTATGCCTCTTGTAATTAGCCGGCTTCAATTCCATAGGTCGCCCATTATAATCTCTCACCACTTTTTTACCATCGAGTTCGTCTAAGCCTTCCCAAAATTCATTGGCGGTACCAGAATATTCCGGCGCATCTGCGGTAGCTACTTTTTTTGCCTGGCTATAGGATTTTAGCCCCCAATCTGAAGCTTTTAGTTTATTGAGCTCCTTTGCTGCCTTACCAGGGAACTTACGGGTGTATTGTTGATTCGCAGTAAACACTTCCCCGGCTATGGCTCGATTTACGCCCCAACCTTGCTGATTTTCTTTGCTAAATTGTGTTGACTCCAGATAAGCATCGGCACGCGCACGCATGGCTGCTAATTGAGATTCGTCGAATTCGTGTCGCATTCTTGGCACCACATAGCAACGACAGTTCCATCCATTTGGCGGAAAGATCTTTTGCCATCGTGGATCATTAGCCGGTAAAATCAACCCTTCTAATAAGCGGTGTGATTGCCGCACATGATCATCACCTGCAGTTTTATATTCCCAGTACGGGAATAGTTCAGCCTGCTTGATTAAACGGTTATACGTTGCTGAAGCTTCCCCGGTAAGTAAAGCGGTCGTGTACTCCGTTTCTAACCAGGAACCATTGTACACCTCGACCAAAGCAGATGCTTGCCGGTAAAATTCATCATAGCTTTTCGCCTGCCGAAATAACTCGTTAAGCTCTTGGATCTCTGCTAATGTTTTCGCCCCGGTAAAGCGAAACAAATTCTGCTCGAACGCAGATAACAACGCAGGATCATCTACACCATAAATAAAGCCCGGATTCTCTGCCAGGTCTATTTTAGAAGTATCGTCCCAAGCTTCTTTAAACGCTTTATTAAGCAATCCTGAAGTATGATAAAATAGCGCAGCATCAAAATTAAGCTTGCCACGTGCATCCCAAATTCGTTGAATCAGTGCATCATTATCGAAGCGATCGTTAGCTGCGAGTTTAATCGTGTGGTGACCGCCACAGTTTTGATGTGCTGCCCCGGTCGTCTCCGCCGGGGCTACTCGAAAA
The DNA here is from genome assembly GCF_019904275.1 of Zunongwangia sp. SCSIO 43204. Classification (GTDB taxonomy): domain Bacteria; phylum Bacteroidota; class Bacteroidia; order Flavobacteriales; family Flavobacteriaceae; genus Zunongwangia; species Zunongwangia mangrovi. The sequence goes on along the minus strand of NZ_CP063204.1, from coordinate 631,607 downwards.
AAATCCTTTAGTCTTTGCCAGAAACTTTTTTCGCTCAGTTCCACTTCAGCAGGATCCTCTTCCTCCTTTTTAGGCTTTTCAGGTTTAGGCGGTTCCGGTGGTTGTTGGGCTTCCTTTTCTTTCTTAAGTTGTTCATAATTCTCTGGCTTTGGCACATTGTATTTCTCGTAGAAAAAATCATCATCGATTGGTAAACCTAACTCTTGTCGCATTCTTACGTGCATATTAAAAGCTTCTTCCGTACTAAGCTCTCTACTTTCATCCTGGATAATAAAGCGACCGCCTTGCGTATCAAAACCGTAAGATTGTAAGACTTTAATAAAACGAGAGTTTAGCACCTTTCTAACAAATGTAAGGTCGTTCTCATGTTTATTTTCATCTTGTTCACTATGGGTTTCCGATTGTGCGTAGCCGGAACTGGAACTGCTCTCTGTTGTTTCGGTTGTTCCTAATAGCGCTTTGGAAAGTTCATTATTTAAAAACCGCAGAAAATTACCATGCGCATCACCGGTTGCATTGGTGTTATTTTCTTTGATTTCTATGGTGGTACCGTCTGGACGTATAATCGTACCGCCTGCACCAATGTTGTCTAAAGCTTGCTGTAATTGTACACGTTGTTTTTCATCGAAGCCGTTCCACATCGCATCGATTAGCGGATTCCCAAACGTCTGAATAAAAGCGGCATAATCTCCAAGTCCGCCCCGTTTTAAAATCGCATAAGGAGCAGCTTTCATATATAGCCCAAGATCGTTTACTTTCCCCACTTCCATAATGGTTTTGGCATAGATCCCTTCACGGATATTAATCCCGTCTTCCCCATACGCCTGGAATGCAACAATACCATTTTCAGGACGGTAATTTAACCGATGAATCAGTCCGGCATCCATTTCCCAGGATCCATCCTGATCTTGCCAGAATCTTGGTTCTAAAATAGAATAGCCCCAAAATTTAGAATTAATAATCTCATCGAGTAGATCATCAAAACCAATGCTATCGATCACTTCGTTAATAGCATCAACCGGAGTTCCATCTGAATCTACAAATTGCCATTTTGCAGATTTTACGGGATCCCTTCTTTTCCCGGTTACAGCCTCTACATGTCCATCGAGATCTACATCGGCATAGAGGTTATAAAGTAATGTACGACGTGGGATTTGAGACTCGGCACTCTGGATCGCCTGACGCCATTTTGGAATGTCCTGCTCGGTACGATTATATGGTCGTATTTCAATTTTATGCGTAACGATTTCGGGAGGTGCTCCTCCCGGTTTCTTTACGTTTTTCTTAGATTGCAAATGATTGTTTTTAGCCATCGTTTAAATTGTATTTAAAAGCCATTTAAAGGCTACCATCTTGTGGGTCTTTTTGGTGCGCTACTCACATGAAAAGCTCCTGTGGATTCCTGTTCAGTTTCTGCCAATTTCCATTTAGTGACTACTTTCCCGGATTGAATGTCTTTTAGCCAACGTAGTGCATCATCATAGCGTGTTTTACGAAGCTCCATATCGGTACTGGCATTAGCCAATGCGATAAAGTGCCAAACTGCGATGTCTTTTACATGCATTAGCAGCGTAGGATCCCGGTCGCCTTCCTCTGCACCAAAAAGGAAATCAGTATCAAATCGGCTTAAATATCCCATCGCCTGTCCTTCAGCCGAGGCAATAGCGTCCATAAGTACTTCGTCATCTTCACGAGATATCGCATCGATAAGCTCTGGGTACATGTGGGTATTAAAATCTTCAGGTGTTACCATAATTTTTATATTAAATGCCGCAAGGCGACTTACCATCGTTTATTATTTTTACGACCTCCAGACATCGTTTGAATTTGAGAAGTATCACTGGCAATTTTATTATTCACTTGCCATACACCACCTTCAACAGAATCGGGACCATCATCGTGCGCTCGGCTTGTGGGAGATAGTGCAAGGAATTGATCCTCCATATTTTTCATGTGATCACTTCCTTTTAGCTTCTTATTGAAAATCAATTTTTCATTCCTGTTAAGTGGTTCCAGGGAACTTTCTATCCTGAAAAACTTGTCAGGTTTATCGCGAGGATCCGGCTGTAATGGTAAAGTGATTTTATGGCGTTTGTTAGCTTTTTGGATCTCCAGTTTTAAACTGTCATCGATCCAAGGCCACTCAATGAAAAAATAAACCGGAGACTTACCACCTACATATCTTAAGATCTCGTATTGCCAATCCAACATGTCTGCAGTTGTAGTCTGCGCACAAAATACTTTTATTACATGGTATTCGTCTTTATACTTACCGATTAGAGTTGTGGCTTTATAATCGTTTTTCTTTCCACTTTTATACGAAGGATCGGTATAAGCAACTAAGAATTTATAGCGGCTTAACGGCATCATCTTGCCATAGTGCAATTTTTCAAAAACCTTTCCTTTAGTAATTGGATTATTGAAATATTCCCCTTGCGCTGAGATGTAAGAAATCTTACTTAGCGCACGATCAATCATTTCTTCAGTATTCTTTTCTATCCATGTTGATTTCCCATTTTTATCACGGATATTGATCACTTCAGCATAATCGGCAATCTCGATGGCTTTTTTCATGCAGCAATGCTCTGCAATGATGTTTCCGCAAAAGATTACCAGCAAAGGATTAGAAATAGATCTCGTAGCATAAAATGCTCGCTCTAACCAATCCCACTTTTTGTCTACCGTATCGGGGTTTCGGCAATCTTCATCAGTATCGAAGTCATCAATCAAAAGAACATCCGGACGCACGTTTTCATTCCTGGTACCACGAGGGGATTGCCCTGCTCCAATAGCACGAAATGCCACACCCTTACGCGTAACAAATTCACTATCTGTCCAGCTTCCATGCTTTTCCTGCATACCGTAATCATTGATTATTCGGTTATTCTTTTCCAGAAGTGTTTTATACGGTTTTAAAAGGCGTTCGGCATTATCTTTTGAGTTACTGGTAAGGACAACATTTTTCTTTTTCCCGGTAAGCGTAAGCTTTAGGACTTCCATCATCGTACGACCCGATTTTGAAAGCTCACGAGACCAGGGACGGGCTTCATACCATTCCGGGTTTTCCATTACTCTTTTGGTCGCCCGAATATGAAATCTGGCAGGTTCTGAAGTGTAGAACTTTGAAAAGTAATATTTAAACCAGGCTTCATGATCTTTCTCCAGTTCAGTTACCCGTTTTCGTTTCTCCCTTTCCGTTTCATTTGATTGGATTGGCGCATCCCGGTTCATGTCCTGGACAAACTCATCCCAGTCAAATTCCGCTCTTTTATCTGCAGGTTTTAGCATTACTTAATAATCGATTTGATGAATATATCTGCCAGGTTGGTCACCTCTTTTGCTTTCTCGTAGTCATCCTGGCGAATGTGATTGATGAAATTTTTAAGCACCTCGATAGTATCGGCTACAGAAGTATCGGTCTCCAACTGGCGTACCGCTCCGGTAAGTTTCACCAGGGCATCGGCTTCTTTAGAATTTGCGAAGCGTTGCCCTTTAGGGCGATTCATAATGGAGTCGTTAAGCTCTGTGATTTGCATATAGAACCGATGTAGCTCGGCATCTTTAGTAATAATCACACTTGCCCGAAGGTTTTCCCAGGCTTCATCTTTGATCCATTTATTAATTGTTTGGGGCGTAGTTCCCACACGTTCGGCTAATTCCTTTTGTACCGTAACGCCTTCAACCGTATAGAGCAGCTTTGCATGATCATACTTCCGCTGCATTGATTCTGTTCTTGCCATGCCCCAAAATTGCACACCTTATACAGCATCTAAAAAATGACTCTTGCTAAGCAGGTTGCTAACTATGGGTTAAGCACCCACTTTACAGGGTGCTTAGCCGGGAGCTGTTTTTTTCAGCCTTTCCTTCGCTTTTAATTTGCTCCAAGATTTTACATGAACTGAATATCATAACATGAAAAAAAGCTCTAAAAGATTTACCATTTCTACAGAAGCAAAAAACTCACACGGATTTCGTGTGCGTACTGAAGGTGTGGATCTAACTGACTTTAGAAAGAACCCTCTTTTATTATGGATGCACCAGCGTCCCAAAGGTGAACGATCGGATGAAATACTGCCACTGGGATACTGGGCAGATATAGAAGTGAAAGATGGTAAAATTACCGGAGTTCCGATGTTCGATGAATCAGATCCATTCGCCATGAAGATCTACAATAAAGTAGAAAATGGAACCATCAAAATGGCAAGTGCAGGATTGAAACCAGGGACATTTAAAACAGAAGGTGCCGATAAATGGCTATGGAATAGTAGCATTCAGGAAGGCAGTTTATGTGACATCGGATCTAATAAAGAAGCTTTAGGAGTAGCCTTATATAATGAGGAAAATGAACTGGTAAAGCTTGCAGATTTTGAACAGACTTTTAAAACTAAATCGAATACCATGAAATCACTTGAATTACCTGCGGACGCTGTATTGCCGCTACTTAAATTAAATGAAGGAGCCAATGCTGCAGATGCGCATGAGGCAATTCTTAAACTGGTAACAACCTCAAATAACCAGGCAATCGAAATCGTAAACCTTAAACAAGAGAAAACCGATCTAAAAAAGGAGTTGGATGATCTTAAGAAAGCTGATGAAAGTACTAAGATTACAGCCTTAGTAGACAAAGCCGTAGAAGATCGTAAGATCACAGCCGATCAAAAAGCCAGTATGATCAAACTTGCCGAGTCAAACTACGATAGTGCAAAATCATATTTAGAGAGCTTAACGCCTGCTCCAACCGTAGCAAGCCAAACCGGTAAAGGAGGCGATGCTGCAAAAGAGCTAATGAAACTTAGCTGGCAGGAACTTGATGCACAAGGAAAACTTATCCAGCTTAAGGAAGAGAATTTCGAAGGCTTTAAAGAGAAGTTTAAGGAGGAATTTAAAACAGAGTATAAATAACCCAAATCATCACGTAAGCCAGGAACATCACCTGCATTCATTATTCAAAAAACGAACATTTACAATCATGAAACAATTTAAGCCTTTACATTTAATCTTGAACGCATTTATTGTGTTTCTTATAGCTACGGCATTTTTTGCCCCTACTTTGGAGCTAGCAGCAGCTTCCTTTGCAATTGGAGCAATCACCGGTACCGCCTTAAAATTTATCCCTGAAAATAAAAAGCTTGCTTTTATGGCAATCCAGGTGCAGATCTGGGAGAACCATATCGAACAGGAGATTTTTAAGGATAATACCTTTCTTAGAATGTCGCACAATGCAGATGATAATGTAATCAATAGCCGTGCGGTTCATATTCCACAGTCTGGAGGTAGCGGAAATGTTGTAAAAAACAGGACAAACCTACCTGCAAGCGTTAGAAAGCGAAATGATACCGATGTAATTTATTTACTGGACGAATACACTACAGATCCAGTATTTATTCCTAACGCCGATACCAAAGAGCTGTCTTACGATAAAAGAAACTCAGCTTTAGGTGAAGACCGTGATAAAATTGTAGAAACGGTTGCTGAGGAAACAATTTACAACTGGTTACATTCTCCCGTATTCGAAAGTTATGGGGCAACTTCACTACCTGCAGGTAACGTTCTTCAAACTACCGGGGCTGAAGTTATCGCAACTGCTCCAGGAGCAACAGGAAACCGTAAGGCTGCAAGTATTGCAGATCTACAAAGAATGCAAACCTATTTCCGCCAAAATAAAAGATGGTTTGAAGGTCAGATGTACTGTCTTTTAAGTCCTGCAGACTTAGCAACGATGTTCCCTGCTGATAGCGTTTTGACCGCTACTTATATGCAAAATGTAACTGAAAAAGAGCGTCGTGAAGGTGTGATTTTAAAAGCTCAGGGCTGGAATATTATGACCAGAAACTCGGTTGCCTATGTAGCGGATGACGGAACTATTAAAGCTCCGGGAGCTGTAGGTGCAGCAACAGATGATGAAGCTTCTATGTTCTGGTATAAAGATGCCGTAGAATTTGCGATGGGCGGCGTTGAAGCTTTCGAGAACTTAAGAGATCCACAGTACTATGGTGATATCTATTCTTTCCTGGTACGATCTGGAGGAAGAGCAAGAAGAGCCGGTTACGAAGGAATCGCGCTTTTAAAACAAGCTAAAACTGCATAACAATAAATAGTAGTGGATTGGCGGTGGCTGCCCCGTAAGGCAGTCGCCGCCTTAATAAAAATACACGATGCCAGAACTATTACAAAATATACTCAGTTTTCTTGGCGGTGGTGTTTTGCTTGGAGTTTTAACCTGGATCATCAGCAATAGAAAAGATAAGCGAGACGGCTTACAACTGGTCATTGACAATTTTACTGAAGATAATAGGCGGCTTCGTTCTGAAATGGCTGAGCTAAAAAAAGACCTTGAGAAAGAAAAAGGTGAGCGTAACCATATTGAACTGCAGCTTAGAAATGAGGTAATGCAGCTACGCAATAAGCTTTTGATTATGGAAAGTGCACATCTTGATCTCCCGGTACCGCAATGGTTAAAGGATGTCGACGGAACGATGCTCGCAATCAATAAAGCTTATGAAGATCAGTTTCTTGAACCTCTTGGAAAAGAAGCTTCAGATTATATCGGTAAAACAGATAGAGATGTTTGGGAGAAGGCAACTGCAGAAGTTTTTGCTGCTAATGATCGAATTGTAACCCGTTCAAAAAAACCTTACCAAACCCAGGAAACAATCAATTTGGGTAAACATCTGGAGGTTTGGGAGATCTTAAAATATCCACGGTTTTCAGGAAATACACTAATAGGAATTGGCGGCATTGCTTTTAAGCGAATAAAGGACAAAACAACATCAGCACAAACATAATGGTACGAAGTCAAGATTGCATACAGAAATACGGAGTTCCAAATAATACGATGGAATATGCACACCTTACGATGTGGAATGTTCCTGATTGGATTATTAGCGAAATCCCAACCATACCTAAAAGAATCTACTGTAACAAAGATCTTATAAAGCCTTTGGAACAAGCATTTGCCGCTGTAATTGCCAATTGCTTAACACAGGAAATTATAAGCTGGGATGGTTGTTTCAATATCCGTAAACAGCGAGGCTATAATACGTGGTCTTTACATGCCTGGGCGATCGCTATTGATATTAATGCAGCAAGAAATCCTTTAGGACAAGTTCCGGTAATGAGTCCGGCTTTAGTAAAGTGTTTTACTGATAATGGATTTGATTGGGGCGGAACCTGGTCACGACCAGATGGAATGCATTTTCAATTAAGCAGGATCTAATGAAGACAATTTTATACATATTGATCGCATTCTTGATAATTGGTTGCTGCGGATCTAAACGTCCGATTGTAGAATCGGTTTCTACCATCGATAGTACAACAGTAACTAAATCGGTAAGATTGCGAGATACCATTGTAAGAACCCCTTATTATAAAATCGGTGTTTTTAAGCCTATTAAAGACCTGGTAAATTCAAAGGATCCAATCACCTCGAACAAAGGTAATGCAACTGTAAGCCTTTGGGCAGAAAATGATACCATCTATGCCACTGCAGAGTGTGATTCTCTTGAAATTCAATTGCAATTAAGGGATAGCATCATTAACACATTGCACCAGCGATTAACCGAGAAGAACTCGGTGCAACCAGTTAAATACATACCCTGGACAGTTAAAGCCTTAGCCTGGATTGGTGGGATTGCTGTCTTTATTACTGTAGCCTTTGTGGCGTACAAAATCTTTAAACCAAAATTTTTGTAAACATGACAAATAAAGAAGTAGCGAACCACGTATTCGCCAGAAATCCAAAAATCGATAAGGTATATGTGACCAGCGACAAGCAGGCTTTTCTTGAGGAACATCAAGCTGAAGGACATGCGCAACGTCTTAAAGACCAAAAAGTAGAGCCATTTAGTAAAAATGCTGAAGAGGCTGAGGAGAAACTGAAGTCCAAAGTGAAAAAGCTTAAAACGAAATCCACCGATATCCTTGACGGGAATGTTTCTGAAGTAGCCGATAAGGTTAAAACCATCGGTACCGTTGAAGAGCTTAATACACTTGCCGAGCGTGAGAAAGCTGGTGATGATCGTAAAGGCGTGAAAGAAGCGATTGATAAGCGTATCGCTGAGCTTTCTGAAGACAACAACAACGACCAGGGCGAAACCGGAACTGGTGACGACAATAACGAAAACAACGATAACACCAAGTAAACATGGGAAAATACAAATTTGGCTACAAAAGCCTTAAGATAAGTGATATCGATCCGGCAACAGGATTAGCTGCAGATGGTACCGCTTACGAATTAAAAGAAGACGTTTATCGTGATTCTTTTAATATCGTGGAAGAGGAAGGAACGGTGACCGATGAGTATAGCGAGATGGATCCAGATCCAAAAATCAGCTTTACTGAGCAGGGAAAAACCAACCTTACGCTTTCGATTATGGATACTACGGTTGAAACCTTAAAACTATTAAAAGGTGGTGAAGTGGTGATTGCCGATGGCAAAAAGACCTGGAGTAAGCCAAGAACCAATGTACAGATCGAAAAGTATATCGAGATGGAAACGGCAGACGGGCAAACCATTATTGTTCCAAGAGGGAAATTAATGGCTCGTTATAACAACGAAGTACGTCGTAACGGTATTGCTTTACTGGATGTAACTATTACCGTTTTGGTTCCTGAAGTAGAAGATCTTGCTCCAATCGACTTTGTAGAGGTAGATCCTAATTATGTAGCACCATAATGAAAAAAGAGCAGGAAAACCAGGCAACTGAACGTCTGGCAGCTGAAACTATTCTGCAAAGGGGCGTCAAGTGTAAAATTGCCGCCCCTTTTTTCCTACGATGGGTTGGGAAAAAGACGATCACCATAAAATTGGGTAGTCCATACCAGGGAACAATGTTCCGCGTGGCTTCGTATTATCTAAGCACCGGGATTAAGGATCATAAGCTGGAGGAAATCAATACCGAGGAAGCTGTTGCGCTTATGAGTATTCACGGTAAGGCGATCTCAAAAGCCGTTGCCTGTGCTGTGTTAAACGGTTATTGGAAAGGGAAACTGTTTACTAAACCTTTCGCCTGGTATCTGCGCTGGCATTGTAATCCTCGTGAGCTGTTTGCCCTTATCGCCGCCTTGTTAATTTATGGAGGTACATCGGATTTTATGAATACTACCAGATCGGTACGGCAGATGAAGATCACCGCACCAAATCTGGGTCAAAACGAAAAGGGGAGTTAATACAAACAGGAATGCATAGCCCCTGGGGAATGCTTTATCAGTTGGTTCACGAGACCGGCTGGAGTTGGCATACCATTCTATGGAAAGTAACCAGGGCAAATTTGCTCCTGATGATGGCAGACCGTAGCAATTTTAAACACACTGAACTGGATGATTCTGTACAGGGTTCTGTAGAGGATTTAAAACGAATAAAGCAAAATGCCCGAAAAGTTTGAGCCGATAGATATTGAATTCTTAATCAATTCGCCCGAGGTAAAAATCGAAGCGAAAAAGGTTAAGGATAATATTAAGGGAATAGCCGATACTGCTGATGCCGCCAAAAAGAAGGTAAACACCAATGGCGGTATTGCGGCTCCTTTGGCAGCTGCAGGGAATGCTGCAGAAACTGCCGGGGCTAAAGCTGCAGCTGCAGCACCTAAATGGAACGGACTGGGCAATTCCATTAACCAAATTACCAGAGAACTTCCGGCATTTACCTATTCGGCGCAGACTGGTTTCCTCGCGATCTCCAATAACCTTCCAATCCTGGCAGATGAGATTAGCCGTATCAAACGCGAAAATGATGCGCTTATAAAATCAGGAAAACAAGGCGTACCGGTTTGGAAACAAATTACCAAAAGTCTTTTTAGCTGGAATACCGCGCTATCTCTAGCCGTTACCCTAATCACCATTTATGGTAAAGAGATTGGTGCATTTATAGCAGATTTATTCCGCGGTAAAGAAGCTATAGATCAACAAAAGAAATCTTTAGAAGCACTAAATAAAGCTTACGAGAGTAGCGAATTTCAAAGAGCCATAAAAGAGCTGAGCGAATTACGTATCAACCTGGACTTAGCCAAACAGGGAATGGCTGATAAAAAGACGGTTGTCGATGATTATAACAAATCCATAGGTAAAACTGCAGCAAAAGCAAAAACCCTGGATGAAGTTGAGCAGGGATTGGTTAAAAATGCCGATGCTTACATCGAGATGACGCTTAAAAAAGCAGCTGCAAACCTGGCATTAGAAGATGCTGCTCAAAAAGCTATGGAAGCTGCCAAAAATGAGCGTAAAGAAGCTGAGGAATTTGCCAATGCGGCTGATAAAACTTCCAGTAACATTGCCGCTACCGGAGGTCTATCGGGTAGTATGTACGGCGTAGGTACTTTTAATCTTAACGAATATACCAAAGGTGTTAAGGAAGCTGGTGAGAAGCGGAAAAAAGTTCAACAAGATCAATTAGAGGAAGAAAAGAAAACCTTAGAAGAAATTGCCCAGGAGTTTTTAGAAGATGCTGCAAAAGCCGCTAAAAAGATGGGAGGATATTACAATGGTGGTAATGAAGATGAAGACGATAATGGTAAGAAACTTATCAGTCAACGTAAAAAGTTACTTGAAAAGATTGCAGATCTGGATCGTGAATACGCACGTAAGCAATTAGACCGTGATGCTGAAGAGATCCAGGCATTGCGTGATAAGTTTACAAAAGTTCGAGAACTGATCCAGGAGTTTAATGATGATCCAAAAAATAAGGATGCCAAAATCGATATTTCGGCATTGGGTGTTATAGAAAATAATGCCGAAAAGGATTTGCGCTATCGACAAGAAACTCGATCGCTTAGAGAAGAGCTTTCCAAACAGCAAGACATCTATAAAGAGATCGAAGATTTTAAGACCAGGTTTGGTATCGAGAAAGCTAAAGAGCGCTATGGTGAAGAGCTGGATCAATATGAGAATTTTGCAGCTTTAATTCGCCAGAAGGTAGTGAACAATCAATCTGCATTTGATGCGGTAGAAGATGGAACTGCAAATGCCGCTCAAACAGAGCGTGTAGCTTTTTTAGAAGCAGCACGCCAGGAAGAGGTACGTATCGAACGAGAAAAATATATTGATTTACTGGAGGAATATCAATCCTACGCTGCAAAGCGAAAATTATTGATCGAGCAATTTCAGGAAGAATATGATAAACTTATTCTGGAGGGGAATTTTGAGGAAGCAGAAAATAGAAAAAAGCAGCTTCAGGAGGAACTGGATGATTTAGATGATGCTCAATTAAAACGCAAGGAATCCTATAAAGAACTATTTCAGCATATAGGAAGGCTTACAATTCAGGAAGGTAAAAAGCTAATTGAAAACGCTAAGAAGCTTCTGGAGACAGAACAAATGAGCGCTGAAACCAAAGCGCGCATATTAAAGTTAATTGCTGAAACTGAAGAAAAGATTCGGAATTTAAAATATGACGAGATCTTCAAAGCTGCTGAAGCTTTTGGAATGTTAGGACAATCCTTAACACAAATTGGAGAAGATGTTGGTAGTCCTGTTTTAAGTGGAATGGGTAGTTTTTTGACAAATGTAGCTAATGGAGCTAATGATTTAGCCGATGCAATGGAAGCCTTCGATGAAGGAGATAGTATGGGGCAGGCTCAAGCTGCCTTACAAGGAACTATGCAATTAATAGGAATGTTGACAAGTGCAGCAGCTCAGAGAAAACAAGCAGAAGAGGATTATTATAGGGCTATTGTAGGGTATCAAAATGCATATAATCAGTCATTAAATGATCAAATAAGATTGCAAAGTATCCTGGATGAAAATGTATTCATTAAAGATTATGAAGGACGAATTACTGACGCCAACAAAGCTTTAATTGAAGCAAATGAAGAGTTTTTAGATGCTCTAGATAAGCTCGAAAATGGACAAGCTAAAGCAGGTACTAGAAATGCTGTTGACTGGGGAGCTGTAGGTCAGGGTGCTGCGTCTGGAGCTGCTATTGGAGCCTCAGTTGGAGGTTTTATTGGAGCTGGTATAGGTGCAGTTGTTGGAGGTATTGCGGGGTTATTTGGTGGAAAAAAGAAAAAGACCGTTTGGCATAACTTATTAGAAGAGTTTCCAGATCTGGTTGATGAAACTAAAGAAGGTATTGACCAGCTTAATACTGATCTAGCTGATTATCTTATTCAAAATGACCTGTTGAATGAAGAGACAAAAGAAATGGTTCAAAATGCATTGGACTGGAAAGAAAGTGTTATTGAGGCTCGTGAGCAGATTAAAAATGTAATTAGTGATTTAACCGGATCTTTTAGTGGTGAACTTAGATCTGCCTTAGTTGATGCTTTTGAAAATGGTGAAGATGCCGCCGTTAGAATGGGTGATACTGTTGAAAAAGTCCTGGAGAATATAATATCTAATTTACTTTTTAACCAAATATTTAGCCAGGCTTTTGAAGATCTTGAAAAAGATATGGCAGATAGTTATGACATCGGCGGAGATAGGAACTGGGTCGATGATTTTAGCCGATTTTTTACCGAAGCTGAAGGTTTATCCAATCAATTTAATCAGGCAATGAGTGATGCCCAGGAACAGGCAAAAGCTTTCGGGTTTGACATTTTTAACCCAGACGATGATCCTGAAGATCCAAGAGGTTTACAAGGTGCGATACGGAGAGAAATGACTGAAGAAACTGCCAGTGAGTTAACCGGATTGTTTAGAGCACAGTTTGATATTACTAAGCGACACTTTCAATTGCATGAGCGTCATTTTGAACTCGAGCAACGAAATTACAATGCTACCATTTCGATTATGCAAACCTCTGCACTTATTGAGCAAAATACTGCAGCAACCGTGGTTCAATTAGCATTAGCAGTAAGTGAGCTTAAAAAGATCCAGGATAACACAAAATCAACTACCGCAAGGGATATAGGACGATAATGTATAGGTTAAATAACATACCGCTTTCTAATTTCGGGATTGTTCCCGGAAAGCTCGACGATTCTAATATCGCCGTAGCCGGAATATTGGATATGCCTGCAAGGATTGGAAAAACTTTTCATGATTGGACAGGTGAAGCCGGTGTGGAACCTTACGTTTTGCCCAGCGAAATTCGGTTTGGTGAAAGAACATTAGGTTTTACCGGTTTTATTATTGGAAATGATGCTAAAGAACAATTGCAAAGCTATTATCGGGAAATCAATTCATTCTCAGATCTTGTATTATTTGAAACGCCCTGGAGCGAACACCAGGTCTATGTAAAAAGTAAAATAGAAGCTCAGGAGCCATCTTCTAATTTTGTGAAGTTTAGAATGGAATTTGTGGAACCTGTGGTTCCGGTTCCAGATCATGAGATCACCGGAACAGATCTCAATATTCCTAATATCGATGGCATTAGTTTTAAATCTTTAAACATGGTTTTAACCGGGTTTAATGATCGTTTAAACCGTCCTGAAATTAAAGATCAACAATTCACGGCTTACCAGACTTCAGGTTACCAAATCACACCGGCGAAAGCATTAGAATTTGAAATGGAACTGGCAATGTATGGATTGAATTATGAAGATCTAAAAACGAAAATTGAACAATTACACGCTATGATGGCTGCGCCTGGTATTCGTGAGATTAGTACCGGTAGAGACAGCTTTACGGCATTTTGCCCAAGTGGTTTTTTTGTTACTCGTTTACTCATAGCAGACAATTATGCACTGGCAAAAGTAAGATTGAAATTAATGGCAACGTCTGCATCAGGCGCAAGTGCATTGGTATTAAAAGAGCTACTGGATAACCAGGATGCTCAATTTATCACAAATGAAGATCAAATTATAGAACTGTATTAAAATGGCAGAAACGATAAGATTTTGGTTAGGGATGGAATATCGGGGCGATGGATTAAAACGCCTGGATAAAATATTGGTTGGTAATTCTGATACTGAAAAGTCTGAATATATAGATCTATCAGATTTGCTTAAAGTATTCACTACAGATGACCTTAATGAATCCCAGACTAAAAAGTATATAACTCCAGAGCTATTACAAAAGCTGGAGAACTTAAGTGAAGGAAATTATACCCTTGAGCAATTAGGGCAGTATTTCTATCCTAAGAGTACGAATCCTGAAGGCTATTTAACCTCACAGAGTGAACTTGCGGCTGCAAAAATTGCAGGAACTCTAGCGGCTTCATTAATTCCGGGACTTGCCGCCAGTAAAATAACCAGCGGAACTTTTAGTGCTGCTCGTATCCCAGATCTTTCTGCCAGTAAAATAACATCCGGAGTTTTTGATCTTGCGAGGATCCCAAACATTCCCGCGAGTAAGTTAGAAGATTTCACGACTGAACTTGGAAAGTACATGCTAAAAACTGCTATAGGAGCTGCCAACGGTGTAGCCCCATTAAATGAAAATTCGCAGTTACCCGAAGCCTATATTCAAAATCTTAATGCCAATAAGATCACTTCCGGAACCTTTGCTGAAAGTTTGATTCCTTCGGTGTTTTTGAAGCTTAGCCAAATTGTTGACGATTTAACCTCGGAAGATCCAGAGGCATTATTATCAGCAAACCAGGGACGTGTGCTTAACGAAAAGATTAACGGGATTGCCGGATCCAAGTGGCTTGGGGAATTTACTTCTAAAGCAAATCTGTTAGCTGCTTACCCTGAAGGTGATGAACAATTATGGCACGAGAATCTACCCGGATGGAATGCCGATGTAGATGCAGGGGAAGATGTGGATATTGAACATTATATTTTCGATTTAAGCGATAAAGAATGGGTAAAACAATTAGGTCGAAGCAATGTTGAAACTGCGACTAGTGTACAACAAAAGTATGAGAGTAACCCGGATACTTATCGGTTAACCGAGGTCAGAAAGAATAAGGTTGATAGCCTAAAAGAATTTAATCAAATTCTCGAAAATCAATACGGAAATCATCCCGATTTCGACAATCAAAATGATCTTAATATTTGGCTACTTCAGAATATTGGAAACTCATCAGAACCACAGCCAACCGCACCAACTATGAATATTAGCAATATAACAAGCGAATCTTTCGATTACGAAGTAACAGAATAATTATGGCAACGATAATAGGAGTAAATATCTACATCGACGGAACTAAAAGAAATGAAAATCCTTTAAGTTTAACAGGAACGTTTAATGTATCTGCGTGGTTTAATCCAGGAGACAACTTAAGTGTTGAAGCGAAACTGGTTTACGATGATAATACGGAAAGTCCAAAAAGTGATGTGCAGGCGATAACACTAGCTGAACAAATGTACCTAAGTTGGAAAACAGATGAAAGCGCTGAAAACATACCTAATGGAGGGATACAAGTAACAGATGCTGGAAACTCAAATACTGACTGGGATAACGGCGGTTATGCTACAAAAGAGATCAACGGAAACAATGAAATATTCTTCAAAGTTAGAGACAATTCCGTATTAGCTTTGGGGCTATTATCTGTATTCAAAGACATTTCAACTGAATTAATCAACACGCCTGATGTACTTATGTTAGTCAATACGGCGAATGGAGCCATGAATGTTAATGAAAACGGCCAACAAATTTACAACTCAAACGACTGGGAATTAGATGATTTGTTAAGTATTCAATTTGTCTCTGGTCAAATTAATTTTCGAAGAAATGGTGTTACTTTTTATTCAGTGAATGGCTATTCGCTACCGTTAACTCCAGTAACTGTGCTAAAGGGCGGTAACCAAAGCGCAATAAGTACAAGTTACTTCGGTAATTCAAATTTAAATTTGAGTACATTAATTTTGACCACGAAATTCCCTGTTTTTGAGTATTCTAATACTTCTTTAGATACTTTGTATTGGCCACAGGTATATTTATCTTCTGAATGGCCTGAATTTACTACTTCTAAGCCTTATTTTATACTCTATAGTACAGATCATAATAGTGATTTAGGTGGTATAGTATGGGGCGAATTCGACGGGTTTGAAAATGGTTTTATGAAGAATTTTGTGGAACGAGGCGTTGTATTCACAGGTTACCAAATCGAGACACCTTTCTTAATGCGTATACCTAACGCTGTTAGCGGCATATCCGAAGAAATATTTTTATACTGTCATACAAATACTGCTGAAGCAGGTAATAATGGTATTCAGCAAACAAGACTATATACAACAAGTGGTGGGGATGCAATTCATGAATGCACTTGGACTGATAGAGGCAGGCCTCTTGGTCTTGAGTCAGGAGAAAATCATACAGGTTATTTGACTGTCTTTCAGAGAGAGGATGGAAAATATATAGGTAACCATCAATATGATGGTTTTAATCCGGAGTTTGGGAAAATTTCGATTTCAGATGATGGTTTAAACTGGACTAGATTGCAACAATTTGATGGAACTGAAAATATGCCTGCCGGGAGCTATTTCAATCATTCCCAAATTAATCCATTTACCTACAATAGTCAACTTTATGCCTTCGTGAATCAAAAAGATGCAGATCCGGGAATTGCGCTAGTAAAATTAGACACTGATACCTATTTGCCCTCTGAATATGTATCAAAATTATTTGATGAAACAATAAGAGATTTAAGAGTATTTATTGAAAATGGTAAAGCTTATTGTATGTATAAGAAAGGAACATCAGCCGCTAATAATTATCCTTATCACAATTTTGTTTATGATTTAGAAGAAATAGATACGATAATATAAATATGAAAAACATCAATCAAAATTTAAACATCATGATCAAACAACTTTTTACAACTCGGAAATTTTATCAATTCAAGGATGGGAAATTCATTAAAATCGATCCTCTTTTTATTGCTTTTCTCTTTGCTATTATCATCGCTACTTTTGGTTTGGAAACCTCTGTTAAATATGGATTTCAATTTAGCTTAAGAGAGTTTATTTTTTTCCTTCCAATATTAGGATTAACAGGACTTTACCTTTACAAGTTTTCTAATCCAGCAATTGCGGTTGAGGATATCCCAGACGATTGGTCAAAATTAGATTATTTAAGCAGTCAGTTAAATGATCTAACTATTGAAGAGACCAAATTAAGGGATAAGCTCAATGAAAAATTTAAAGTCCATTTTGGAGTTTCTTACGATCAAGGTATCCACAAATGGTACAATCAATTTCAGCCCTGGTTAATTCCATTCAGCGTTTTCATTATCGTCATCATCTTCTAATTATAAACAATCAATCATGAAACAAACAATCATTACCATCATCATTGCTCTTTTTTCAATAGCTCTAAGCGCACAGGAAAAGCAGCCAAACGCAGTTGGAACGGTTATTCAGCTAACTGAAGAATCTGCAACGGTTCAAACTGAAACCAGGATTATTGAAATTCAAATTAATGCCATAGAAGGTAAACTTCCATTACAAAAGGAACGCGAGTACCAATTCATTTACGATATCATAGATAACGAAAGCATGATACTTAAGGCGAAACTTATCGACTATGAGCCTACTCCAAATCAATCAAAAAAGGACGTGCTTAATATGCTCCGTAAATACGACATTATAAAATGATGTACTTACGATATGCATGTTGGGTATTATTGGATTGGGTATTCTATATCCTTCAATATTTTATGTTTTTCCCAGCCTATTGGACTTATCTTTTAGGTTGGGAAGTACCTTTTGTTCATTGGTTTTTTCATACTGATAATCCTTACGGAGAACGTCATGAGAAATTTTGGAAACATTACGGACGAAAAAAATGGTGGGTTGCCTGGCGTTGGAATTGTGTACGCAACAGCCATTGGAACTTTAAAACAAAAGTTTGGATACCCAAAAAGGGGAAAATAACAGATATAGAATTTAAAAAGAAGTCGGAAGAGAACCCAAATATTAGGACGCCTTACAATTTTGCAAATCAGGGGGAATTTTTAGCTGAATATAAAATCGATCATCGAACTAGTTATTTCTTCTATGCTTCTTGCCATCCAGTCTCATATCCCTTTTTTGGAAAGCTACTTAGGCAGATCCATTGCGGCACAGATCCAAACTATCGATTTACATTAAAAATTAGACATCGAAAGCTTTAAAACAAATGCAACTCGAAATAAAGAGAAATAGCAATATCATTGCTGCTGTAGAAATCGACGAAAACACCTTATTCACCCATAAGCTTATGGGTGAGCATAAGGTGAAAGCTGATTTTATTGCTGGCTCTGCTTTACCTATTCAAATCGGCGATTATATCGAGCATCGATCTGAGCGGTTTTATATCAATACACCACCGGAAGTAGAAAAGATTAATAACTTCACATATCGCTATTTAGTAGAATTTGAAGGTGAAATCTATAAGCTTTACACGAAAATCTTTATGGATGAAGGTGTTGCGGATTTTAGCTATCACGGTACACCTGAAGATTTCCTTTTATTAATTCTTACCAATATTAATACGATCGATGCCGGTTGGCAAATTGCTAATGTAGATGAATTACCGGCTCAAACATTAATTTTTTCAGGCGACAGCTGCCGTACCGCTTTAACCAAGATTGCTGAAGCCTTTAATTTGGAGTTTCGATTGGTGCAAAGAAATATTTACTTGGAGAAAAGCGTTGGGGCTGATACTACCCTCCAGTTTGCTTATGGTCGCGGTAAAGGTTTATATCACCTTAATCGAAATAAAATAGATGACACCAATGTGGTCACCAGGGTTTATGGTTTCGGATCTCAAAAAAACATCAGTTACAAATATCGGGATGGACTTCCCCGGCTTGTTTTTGATGAACGATTTTTACAAGCTAATACAGATCTGTACGGTATAAGAGAAGGATCCATAAATTTCGATGATATTTTTCCAAATCGTACTGGAACTATAACTGCAATTGACAACGAGGATAAACTATTATTTCGAGACTCGAGTATCGAATTTGATATTAATGATCATCTTTTAGAAGGTACGACTGCAAAAGTTGTTTTTAAGACTGGAGCATTAGCCGGATATGAATTTGAAATCGAGCGGTACAGAAACAATATCAAAGAAATTAAGCTAATTCCTTTTGAAGAGCAGAACGATTATGTGTTGCCAAACGATTTAAACTTTCCAGAGGTTGGTGACGAATATACACTTGTCGATATTAGAATGCCTGATATTTATATCGTAGAAGCAGAGGCTGATCTAAAAAAAGAAACACAGCGTTATCTGGAAGAAAATAGTGTCCCTAGAGTTACTTATACGCTTGAGATCGATGAAAAATACATTCGTGAGCGCGGTATCGATTTAAGAGTCGCTAACCTGATACGAGTGATTGATGAAGCTTTAGGTATCAATAATAAAATTCGTATCGCGGAGCTCTCTTATCCGCTTGTGAACACCGATAAGGTGACTGCTACTATTGCAGATACAATACCGTACACCATTCAGGAAAAGAACATTGCTGACACTATCGATAATAATACACATATTGAAAATGTCGATCGTAAAAACACAGAATTGGCTAGACGTTCTGCATTGCGGTTTCGAAAGCTTCAGGAATTGATGTTTGATCCAGATGGATACTTTGATCCGGAAAGTATCAAACCTGGTTCTATCGAAACTTTAATGCTTAGTGTAGGTGCCAGATCTCAGAATTTTGGATTAATCGGTGTAACTATTGAAGCTAATGCAGAAAACAATCCTAACACCTTAAAAATTAGTGCTGGGCAATTAGCGCATTACCAGATCGAAATTGAAGAGCTAGGCTACGTTTGGGAAATGGATCCGAATATATTTACAGACCTTGATCCCGAAAAGCCCTATTATGTTTATGCAAAATGTTCGGCTACTGCCTTAACAGGTGTTTGGGAGGTTAGCGAAAATCCCAAAATGGTTGACGATGAAGAAGGGCATTATCTTTTTAACCTTGGTATTCTCTATCCCGTAAAGGATGGACGTCGCGATTTCGATTTCACCAATGGTATGACTTACATCAATGGAGACACGATCACCACCGGAACCATTAAAAGTTTGGACGGGCTTAACTATTTTGATTTAGCTGGCGGAAAATTTAAAATCGGTAATGAGGAAAGCAGTTTGGATTATAATGTCACTGAGCAAGGCAGATTAACCTTAAAAGGAGTTCTTGTATCTTCTTTGGTATTGGCAGATGCTGCAGCAATCGAGAACTTAACGGTTCGAAATCTTCGTACCAGGGATGAAGGTCGAAGACTTGAGATTTTGGAAAGTAAAAATAATTTAACCTTATACGATCAGCAAGGCAGGGAAGTTACCAGGATCGATGATGATATCGATTCAGATCAATCGACCGGTGATCCATTAGGTGGTATTAGATCGACCAATCCGGTTAATAGGCGAGTATCTTTTCAATCAGGGAATGGTATATTTTCAAACGGTTCGAATGTTCCATTTTTTTCTGCGACCACAGGTTTACAAACCAATGCAAGTATTGTTGGAATGCTATTCCAAAGCCAGGGCGATATAAGTGCTGGAATTGCAGGAATTAATTACAGCAATTCCGGATGGGCTGGATATTTTAATGGAGGCGTAAGAATTGAAGGTGGGAAAGGTGGCTTAGATCTTAGATCTGGCTTACACTTGAAGCCTTTGCGTATTACTGCAAATAGAAATCAATCTTTAGACGATAATTCGGTGTATGTGGCTTGTTACAACACTGCAGAAATTGAAATTCGCCTGCCGTATAATGCAAAAGAAGGAAGAATAATATATGTACGCCGAATTAATGATCGTGTTATTGTTAGAGGAAGTGGCTACAATATGGTTAGAGCTGAAGTTGAGAATAATGTGTTAATAAACCGCGGAGATCTATGGCAATTTTATTGGGATGGTGGTTACTGGTTATGTAACTATCAGGGTAGATCTTCATAATTAAAGCCCCCGGATTTTTCAGTAGTTGTCGCCAAACAAAACTAACTAAAAACGCATCAAAGCTCACCGAGGGCAGTCCCTTGAGAGATTTGATGCGTTCGTTTTGTTTGGCATCACAAATATACTTTAAAAAGACAACTGAGAAAATGAAAACACCAATATCATATTACGGCGGTAAGCAAAATCTAATTACTACCATCTTACCTCTTATACCAGATCATACTACTTACACCGAAACCTTTGTTGGTGGTGGAGCAATATTTTGGGCAAAGCCAAAAAGCGAATGTGAAATCATAAACGACTATAATAGAGAACTTATAAACTTCTATGAGTGCGTGCAGAATGAGTTTGTAGAACTTGAGAAAATGGTACGAATTAGCTTGCATAGCAGATCCCTTCACAATGATGCAACTGTGATTTATAATAATCCTCACATGTTCTCCAGGTTAAAAAGAGCCTGGGCGGTTTGGGTTTTAGCTGCTCAATCATTTAGTTCAATGCTGGATGGTTCATTTGGTTATGATAAACTAAGAGGAACTACAAGTACAAAGATTGGATCAAAAAGAGAAGGATTTACCATTGACTTATCTATTCGAATGCAGAACGTACAGGTAGAATGTACTGATGCTTTAAGAGTTATTAGCTCCAGAGATCATGCTGAAGCTTTCCATTATTGCGATCCTCCATATTTTAATAGCGATTGTGGTCATTATGATGGCTATTCTATTGAAGACTTCGAAAACCTCTTAAAAACGCTCTCTGCGGTTGAAGGGAAGTTCTTACTTAGCAGTTATCCGAGTGACATACTTGCTGAATATACCAAGAGAAATGATTGGTATGTAAAGACTTTGGAACAATCTGTAAGTGTAGCCAATGGAACAGGAAAACCGGGTAAAAAGAAAATAGAAGTATTAACCGCTAACTATGATCTTTCAAATCCAAAAGACCATTTAAAGCTATTTTAAATGGTCTTTAAATGCCGATTAATATTATATTGCATTTGAATTTTTTTTGTACAATTCAATTTACATTAATGTACAATTCGATTTCGCGATTATATAAGAAGTTAATTTATCTTCAATATCACATAATTTTGCCATTCGTTTTATTTTAGAATTGTATCGATGCAAGGCATCTTTATATTGAAGTTTAGGTTCTTCTCTTTTTATTATGTAAATAATTCTACTAGTCTTTTTATAGGTATAATAGTTTAACATCCCTTCAATTGATTTAGTAATTTTCTATCATATCCCTTGCTGTTCTTTTTACTTTGAAAAAGGATTCTACAGTCTACGATGTTTTCGATTATAATAAAGCTAAATCAATAAATGATAAATAAGTTAAGAGAAAGTCCATTATTTTTATTGGTCTCAGAAAATGGGATTTAAGCTCTACAATTATTGCTGCACTTGAGTATTTCGAGAAAATCTCTATTTTGTGTGGTATGAGTTATCAAAGAAAGGTGAGCCATACTGTAAGTCATTTGACTTGCCATATTGTTTTGGTTAACAAAATATGGATACAATATACTTAGAGGGGTATTCAAATTCTTTGTTGTGAACTTTTGTTCGAAATTTGTGAGGCTGAAGGAATAGAAATTATGAAAGGTGTTGTAAGTTCTGATCAGGTTCACATGTACATTGAACATGCACCAAAGTTGAATGTAAGTAGCATATTGAAGACACTTATAGGAAGAACATCACGAAAGCTTTAAGAAGAATTTCCAAGATTGAAGTAAGGTTATTGGGACAAAATTTCTGCCTGCAGACCAGGTAGATCTGGGCGTGGGGTTATGGAGTTCGGGAAATATTACTGATGAAATGGTCAAGGACTATTTAGCACATCATCGTCGAGATTCGAGTAATAATTCCGATTTAATATTAGAAATAGTAAAAGGGAACTTTTAATCCTGAGTATTAATAAACCTCTGTACTGGCAATGTAGAGTTGTTTAGTTAACTTGAGTGGATTGGTAAAGAATGGATTATGTGAAAAAAAATTATGTAGTTCTTTAGTTTAATATCTATAAGGGCTTAGAAGGGATTCTCATCAATTCATCAAAAAAATCCAGAAAATAGAACGCTTATGAAAGCAAAGAAAATATGCTGTGAACATGCCCGTAATCTAGACATTTACTTGTACTCGCTAAATTAGGTCATTATCCTAGCAAAACATCGGTGAAAGAAGCCTGGTTACTGAGTCCCCAGGGGTCAGAAAGATAGGCCTCTTCCATGTCTCTTATCATAAAAACAGATGGTACGACTTCGGATTGTGAAGAGGAAACTGCCTCGATCTGATTATTGAACTAAAACAATGTTCCGTAGTTGACGCTTCACAATTTCTAAGGTGAAGTTTTAGTTGTATTCGAGAAGGAGATGCTATTGATTTTAACGACTTTCCATTTTGAGAAAGTAATTATCATTTTAGTTGATTTATTTTGATATATGAAAGATCAAATCTTTCTCCAAAAGTTCACAGGTCGTCAACATATAAACACGTAGAATGATTAAGTTATTGTTTTTTGTTTGTTGTGAGCTAGGTTCGATTCTTGAAACAACGCATTGAATTTGATAAAGTTTCAATGAAATATAAAAACAAGATATTTAAAATACCTAAGATCTTAAGCAGGACAGTTCAGTATGAGTTTCTAAATAAATAGTTACAATTTAGCACTAATTTTATCTCGAATGGTGGGGAACATTCAAAATCTAAAAGATGCTTGTATGAGAAATGGTACTTTCAAAAATGCTTTTATTTTTCTTCTATTTTTATGTTCAATTTTAACGAATCTTGGTGCACAAAATAATCTTATTAAAAACGACCAATTTTGGGAAACTGTAGACGGAAAGCCAATTTATAGTCAGGGTGGTGGGATTTTTCAATTTAAAGATCCCAAAACGGGAGAACAAAAATACTACTGGTATGGCGCTTATTACAAAGAAGCTGAACTTTATCGAAACGATTATACCCAAACTTATACAAAGGACAATTTTGTAGCCGTTACCTGTTATAGTTCTACAGATCTTACTAATTGGACATTTGAAAATTATGTTTTTGAGAAAGAAGAAGCGCTTGTACATGACGAAAATACACGTTGGATGGGACGTTTAGGTGTTGTTTATGTACCAGAAATCGATAAATATGCGCTGCTGGTTCAGCATAATGCAGGTGTCTTAATTGCTTTATCAGATTCGCCAACAGGAAACTTTAGATGGGATAGGAAATTAGATATGACCAATCGTATTGGTACGCCAAATACTGGAGATCAAAGTGTTTTTACAGATCCAGATTCTGGTAAATCTTATCTTGTGTACTCCTATGGGCGCGGCCGAAATAAAATCTATATTTCAGAAATAGGTTTAAAAGATGGTAAAGTAGATCTTTTAGAAGTAACCGAGATTTTTAGAGGTAAAGGTCGTGAGGGAAATTGTATGTTTAAGTACAAAGGTAAATATTACGTTTTTGCTTCAAATCTTTATGGTTGGGATTCTTCGTATGCTTATTATTTGGTTTCAGACGATATTAATGGTCCCTATCTGCCTACCAATAAAATGCTGATTACTCCTGGTAGTATCGAAGATTATGCGCACGTCACACAAACTGGCTTTTTTGTAAATGTAAGAGGCGAGAAAACTGAAACTATAATGTATTGCGGAGATCGATGGGCAAATTTTGCTGGAAATGGATTGGGTTATAATCAATGGGTGCCATTATCGTTTCAGGAAGAAACGCCGTACTTCAATTCTTTGAATAGCTGGATACTGAATGAAAAAACTGGTGAGTGGCAGGTTGCTGCAGATAATAATTATGTTAGAAATCCTAGTTTTGAAGCTGATAGAAGAGCAATTCCATCTACCGTAAAACCCATTCAGGAGCAATTAAAAGGCTGGACAACCAAAGTTTATCAGGGCAATACCATTGTGATAGGAGATAAGGAATCACCTCAACTAAATTATTTTAATACCACAGAAGATCGAAAATATGTGATTGGCGAAAAAAGTTTAAATATTCATGATAATGTTGTTTTTCAGCGCAAAGTATATCAAAGCATAAGCAGTACTCCTTTTGTAAATTTAGAAGAAGGAAGTTATACCTTAACAGCAAAAGTGAAAACTAATTCTTTATTTAAATCATTAGAAATGTATGCTGAAAGCGCTGGTACTACACAAAAAATCGAAATAAATAAGGAAGCAGACGCTTGGAAAAGCATTGTTCTGGAAAATGTAAATGTAAAAAACGGAAAAGTTGAAATTGGTTTTAATGCTGAAGGAAACCCGGGAGCCAGTGCACAAATCGACGATATTTCTTTGGTTAAAAATCTATAAAAATAACTGCATTTTTTGTAGAATTTTGGTTTTAAGAAAAGAACCGAATTCTATAGAATCTTAAGCAGAAACTTCAATAATTAGAAAAACGGCATTGTTGGAAAGCGCTTCAAATTCAATTAAATCTGTTTCCCAAAAACAAATCCCATCTCCTGTTTCTAAAAGTCGGTCATTAACTTCAAAAGCACCGCTAACAACATAAATGAAAGTTTTGTGATTAAATTGCACCCGCGATTCTCCCTTTTGTCTGCCTTCATATTTTCCCATTTTTAAGGAAGCATTTATGGCGTAATTCTGAAAAATTAAATTCAAACTATTAGGTTTCAAATTGAAGTCGGTTATCTTTTTATACCCCATCCCGGCCAGAAAATCGATGCGTAGAAAACTTATTTCGTAATCCTCGTAAGGATTATTAATTCGTAATAAGCTTGATTTCGGTTTAAATTCAGAATAAAACTGACTAATATGCACAAAATTGTCTGATCCTGCAGCAACTTCTATTCCGCCAAATGTGGGTATAATTAAGCTCAAAACATTTTCAGAATAATTGAGAAAGGTTTGCTGATTCGATTTTAGAATATTTAAACTGAAATGAATTAAACTTCCGAAGCTATTTTTGCTATTAATCGTTTCACAAATATTGAAATTCTCTGTTCTAATTAAGTTTCTGCGATTAGCCGTAAATATCTTTACCTGTTTTGTGGGATTCATCTTAACTATTTTAAAAGCCTGGAAGCAGGTAGGGATGCTACCAGGCAGGGTTTACTCGGTAACCGAGCTTAATTGTTTTTCTGAAATATTTTATTCAAGCTTTATCGATTTTAAGTTGAAACTTTAATGGTATGCGCTAATTCGTAGCCGTCGTCTATAGATCCGGTAATAGTGCAAAGTTCATTTTCGATACCATCACTAAATACATTATCTGTACTGTTGTAGGTGTAACCAGACATTCCTTTAGTGTAACCATAGCTGCTGGCCTGGTTTACATTGGTTACGGCACTATCACTACCTTCTGGAAAAGCAATTTGTGTAACCAATAAAGATTTTCCCAGATTATTGTAAATATGAACATGAATATGCGTGGCGCGACCACGATACCAGCCCGGGAAAATGCTTTTAAATCGAACCATACCATCTTCGTCTGAGATTTGCCTTCCTCTTAAAAAGTGATTAGAACTATAATCTGTAGATTGCATTCCGGTACCGCCATATTCAGAATAATTACCGTCTTTATCGCAAAGCCAAATGTCTACAACTGCATTTTCCAGAGGAGAACATTCAGTATTTACATTTTCAATCATTAAATTGATGTCCAGATCTATTCCTGTTCTGTCGCCAATAATATCTACACGTTCCCAGGAATCTGGAGATTTAGTAGGGAATGGGCCCTGGGTTTCAGAATTTGTAACGGCACAATCTGTAGAAATATCTACATCGGTCTCGGGGATATTTTCTGAAGTTTCAGCATTTGTAGAATCTGAGCTGCAGGCGTCTAAAAAGTGAAGTGTTGGGATAGACATGCCAACTAATCCAAGGCCTTTTAAAAATTTCTTTCTGTCCATATTCGATAGTTTTAGTATTAATTTTTAGAGTGAAGCGAATGCTTTAGTTAAATTTTCGAGTGACGAAAATGAGGTCTTCAAAACTGAAGTTTAAGCTTAGTAAATGGAAGTTTTCTTTTATTAATCCGTTATTGATATTTCCCTGGGTTCCGTAGGAATAACTAAGATTTATCATGCTTTTATCCTGCTTATTTAAAGGAAAACCAATCCCTAGGCTTAATCCGTATTTTGATATTTTTTGATCGTTAATTTCAAGATTTCCAGAATCGTAATAAGCCCCGGCGCGATATTCTAAGTGATTAGCATAAATCAGTGGATTGCTATTGGGTAATGGTGAAAAGCTAAACCCAAGATTGAAAAAGTCCTGATCTGTAAATTTACCCAGCGCGTCAGATTGATTGGTAGAAGACCAAAAATGACGTTTATAATCGGCCAAAACATCAAAACCATCCATAAGTTTTAATTGTAAACCAAAGCCTAATTCTAGCGGAAGATCAAAATTATCTACTTCGTTTTCTTCTACGATTCCGGCCACAATTTCGTCATCAGCGTAATATTGAGAGATGGTTCTGGTTTGTGAGCCGCTTAAGCTTACTGGAGTTTTAGCCGTAAGACCTAAGCTGATGCTTTTAGAAAGATCATATTGTAAACCGGCACCAAAACGAAAACCAGAATAATCATTTTCGTCTGCGATGTATAAAATGTTAGACTGAATATAATTGAACTGCGTTTCTGTAATTTCGCCAAATAATAAGGAAGCGTTTGCACCAAATCTCAGTTTATCGGTAAGTGCGTAACCGTAAGAAAGCATAAAATTATTGAGTCCGCCATTACCTTCAGCTTCAGTTTCAAAAAGCTCAGAAGAACCTTCTATGGGAGAATACAATCCAGAAACTTCATAACCAACATCGGTTTTAGGCATTAGGGAAAGTGCAATCCCGCTGCGATTATTAATCGCCATTCCTAAAGCCAGGTTACTAAAATTTCCAGAAGTAATGTGTTCACTATCCCGGTTTTGTTCTAAATATTTACTCTCCAGCTTAAAGCCAATATTATAAAAAAGACTGTGCTGATTTATGCCACCAAGACTGGCCGGGTTTAATAAGTTTAGCGAATTTGCTGAAGTCATGGCAAGCCCTGCATAACCCAACCCATCATTTTTGCCCGTACTTAATGGATTTTCTAAACCCAAACCATATAAAGAGTAAGGCGAGCTGGAAAGGGAATTAGAATTTTGCGCTTTAATTTGGGTAAAGCCAATAACTACCAATATTGCCGTAAAGAGCTTATTCATCTTCATTATAGATCGCATATGTAATTTGTAATTTCATTCGATTATCTTCAGCGGCATTTGGCCCGTAGATCACATAGCGATCTACTGAATTATTAAAATTTGGGCTGTAAATCGCTAAATATTGATCCTCGTTTTGAGTGTCTTCAATTAGATTATCTAAAAAGTATTTTAGCGACAAACTGTACTCTAGCGTATTAAATTCATCGCTCTCTTCTGTAATTAGAGCATAAGATTGAGTGCCTAAATAATTGTAAACATTATCTTGTACCTCTGTACGTTGATTTATAATGTAAACCGGTAGTGAATCCTTAACTCCGTAATTCACGTTGTTTCGATCTACTTTTATTTTGAAGTTTAAAATCGCATTGGTAATCGAACCAGAACCCTGAATATCATTAAGACTTTGTTTAAAATTTGGGAACTCTATGCGAGTGGCGATACCGGTACCAGATTGAATAAAAACCTGGTTATTGGTTTGCGAAGAAGGGACTTGATCTAATTGATCTTCGATTCCTGAGAAATAAGTACCCTGGTGATTAGACTTTATTTGATGAAAACTTTCTGAAGTATTTACAGAAAAATCGATAAACTTATCATCATTTTCAATTTCATCTTTAATGCTATAATACAGTCTTAAATAACTATTTTCTTTACTGAAACTAATAACGCTGCTATTATTCAGCGAATCTGGAACGATCGCCAATCCATATAATACGTTATTAAAGTCGTTATTGCTACTAATCTCATCGTTTAGAATTTTATCAAATAATTCCTGACCTAAATCTGCAGATATACTTATTTGAATGCTATCGTTTTGATGCGGTCGCGGAGAGTAATTAAAAGTAGAAAGAGAAGAAGGCTCAATTTCAAAATCTGAATTTCTATAAAGATCTGAATTCTCATCGGTTTCAATCTCTTCAGCTAAACGATAAATATTTAAAGACTCAACATTAGTGGTATCAGCAAAACTATAAGAATCATAATTTAGAATAAGACTAATAGAATCGAATTCAGCTTCATCTTCAATAGTAAAAGTCTCGCCCGTGAATTTTAAAAAGGAAGAGGCTGTGGTTCTTCCAAATATATCGTCTTTGTAGGATCCAATTAGAAGATTATCTGCACTGTTAACAATAAGACTATCAAATTGAAATGTGGTAGCTTCAATCGCTAAAGTATCGAAGGTGTATACTTTAATAGCACTGTTTATCCAATCTTCACCAACACTAATACTTTCTTGATCATTACTGCAGCTAAAGAGGAGAACAAAAAATAGTACTCCAAAACATCTAAAATAGACTGACTTCATAAACTAAAATTTGAGCGAACCTATCTAATCTTTTTATGTGTAAAAATTAGAATAGACCAACCCAAAGCCTTTATCTACCAGGCTGAAATTTGTGACTATAAATGCTTTTTTGGAGATTTATAGTCTGCTTTTTCCTGTTGGTAGATTGATATTGCAGGTTTGTAGACTTCATTTTTTGGACTGAGATTCCTGCTATAGGTTTGGCGAAATTTTGATCCTGAAATGAGTAAAAACATCATAGTTATCCTGTTACTATCTATTGGAGCCAGATCTTATAGTCAGCAAGACGAAAGCATAATTTCCCTCGATTATGCTTTGGCTCCTTCAGGAGATGATCAATTAGATTATAATAAGAAGCAGATAAAGCTTACTTATCCGATAAAATTTGGGGATTTCTCTTTTAAGAATAGCCTTTACGCTGCTGCGCATCAATACTCATATAACGACTTGTCTACAGAAATTCAATATGATACCGATACTTATTATAAGTTGACTTATCAACCTGAAATAAACTATCAATGGACTAATGATTTTGGAGTTTTTGGATTCGCAGATATAGGTATAAGTTCCACTCTTGAAGAAAAACTGGACTCCAATGGTTTTATTCTGAATTATGGCGCCGGTATTTCTTTAAGTCTGAAAAAAACTATCCTCAAAAATATCGAATTAGGGCTGGCGTATAACACGATTTTTGGAGAACAGCAATTTACGCCTTTAGTGAAAGCCAATTTTCAACTATCTGAAGCATTTAGTCTTCAGGCAGGATTTCCACTTTCTAAGTTAGCATATAAGATCAATAACAGGCAAACTTTAAGTCTGCAGCATCTTTATTCAGGTAATCTATTTAATGATTATGCTTCAGGTGAAATGGTAGAAATGCAACAGGTTTCTACAAGTCTCGACTATAACTTAATGTTGGATACTCATTGGGGTATTCACTTTTCAGCAGGATATTTTCATAAAAACAATATTCAGCTTCATTCAGAAAAAACAACTATTCAATCTTACAGCAATCCGGGAATGACATTCAGCACCGGATTCCAATTTAAATTATAAACAATGAAATTACATTTTAAAGAAAAGAGTTTTTTGATCGCCTTAGCGGCAATAAGTATGCTATTTCAGGGATGCTCTAGTGACGATGATGATTACGAAAGAGGAAACTGGGTTAGACGCAGCGTCTTTGATGGAGTTCCTCGAAGTAACGCGGTTTCCTTTACCATTGATGGTTTGGGGTACATGGGAACCGGTTACGACGGGGACGATTATATGAACGATTTTTGGGCGTATCATATCGAAGGGGATTACTGGGAGCAGGTTGCAGATTTTCCTGGTACACCGCGTAGCGCCGCAAGTGCTTTTGCTTTAGATGGTATTGGTTATGTAGGAACTGGTTATGACGGGGATAACGAACTTAGCGATTTTTATTCCTATAATCCAGGATCTAACTCCTGGTCACCAATTGCAGATTTTGGTGGGGGGAACCGTATCGCTGCTGTGGCTTTTGGTATTAATTCTTATGCTTATATGGGAACCGGAAACGACGGTGATAATGATAAAAAAGATTTTTATAAATACGATCCTGTTAGTGACGAGTGGAGCGAGCTTGTTGGATTTGGAGGAGAAAAAAGACGATATGCTACTAGTTTTACCATCGATGATTATGTGTATATGGGAACCGGAGTTAGTAATGGTTTGTACAAAGAAGATTTTTGGCAGTTTGATCCAGCAACTGAAACCTGGACGCAATTAACAGATCTGGACGAAGAAGATGATTATTATTTAACAAGATCTAATGCTGTAAGTTTTAGCATCGATGGAATGGGATATTTGTCTTCTGGTTATAACGGTGGAGCCATGACAAGTACCTGGGAGTATGATCCTTTAACAGATGAATGGGAAGAGATTACAGATCTTGAAGCAACGGTAAGACAGGATGCGGTAAGTTTTAGTACAGGATCCAAGGCTTTTGTACTTATGGGAAGATCTGGAAGTTTATACTTGGATGATATTTACGAATTACATCCACAAGAGGAGTACGATGATGAAGATTAATTGTTTGATTTAGCTCATGTAACCCGGAGTTTTTGATGGTTCTAGAACTATCATTGGTGTGGTAAATTTATTACCTTTTAAAAGCTCCGGTTATTAATTATAAGCGATTATTTAAAAAGATAGGAATGAAACTAGCATTTAAAATTTTTCTTCTTTGCGGAATATTACTGGCTATTTTATTTAGTTTTGAAATTCAGGATGCTCAGCCAGATAACTTTAAGTACGAAGTATTTGAGAACGGTTCAGGCTATGGATATGATATTTTGATAAATAAAAAGATCGTGATTAAACAACAATATATCCCGGGATTAAGCTCGAAGCAGCAATTTTGTAGTGCTGAAGATGCCGAGAAAGTAGCCAGACTGGTAAATACAAAGCTTAATTATGGATCTAGCCCCAGTGTTACTTCTGAAGAAATTAGTGATTTGGGAATTCATATTAAATGTAATCCATAATGGGAACTTTTACTCTGGAAAGAAAGCGTAAAATTGTTATTCATATCTCTGTATGGATCACATTTATCATCTTCAACATACTTCAGGGAGTTTTAAATCGAGGTACGGTTGAATTTCATTCCCTTTTTGTACTATCTTTTAATATTTTTATTTTCTATTTCAATTATGGCATTTTGGTGCCAAAATTATTACTGAAAGAGAAGACCTTTTTTTATGTAATATCGGTAATAGGATTGGCTTTGTTGGTTTTTGCGATAAGTCATTATAGCATGCCAGAACCTCCAAGAATGCAACACGAATTTGGTGATGCAGGTTCAGGAAATATGCCTCCGCCACCAGATAATGGTCCGCGTTTTTTCTTTTTTCTTCCGGTAATCATTCATTTGGCTTTTATCATGGCAGGAACTGCTATAAAAGTTTATGAAGCCTGGATTAGAAACGAAAGAAATAGAAAGGAAATCGAATCTCAGAAGGCTAAAACTGAATTACATTACCTTAAAAATCAGCTTAATCCTCACTTTTTATTCAATTCTCTAAATAGTATTTATAGTCTTACTTCAAAAAAATCTAATGATGCTCCTGAAGCGGTGATCACACTTTCAGAATTAATGCGTTATATGTTATTTCAGGCAGATCAGGAGTTTGTTTTGCTTAAAGATGAGGTAGAATATATTCAAAATTACCTACGCTTGCAGCGTTTACGCATTGCGAATAATGAGAATGTAAAACTTAATATTCGCGGAGAACTAAATCAGCAAAAAATAAGACCTTTATTACTAATTTCGTTTATCGAAAATGCGTTTGAATACGGCACAGATTTTAAAGGAAATACGCTGGTAAAAATTGAGATCGAAATTGTACAAAATGAACTTCAATTTAAATGCGAAAACATTGTTGGACGTAAGAAAAAGGCTAATGAAACTTTTGGTATTGGTTTAAAGAATACCAAAGAACAGCTTAATTTGCTGTATCCTAATAAGTACAGCCTGAAGATCGAAGATGATTCAGATTATTTTTCAGTATTTTTAAAATTAAAGTTGAATTAATGAACTGTCTTATTGTAGATGATGAGCCTTTGGCGGTAGATGTTATTGTTTCTTACGTAGAGCAGGTGGGAGATATTAATATTGTTGAAACCACCAATAATCCACTAGAAGTTATTCGTATTCTAAAACAGCATCAGATCGATCTGGTATTTTTAGATATCGAAATGCCGAATCTTAATGGGATCGATCTGGTAAAAACCTTAGATCATCTTCCTCAATTTATTTTTACAACGGCTTATCCGCAATATGCTTTAGACGGTTTTAATTTAAACGCTACAGATTACCTGGTAAAACCAATCCCTTTTTCACGATTTTTAAAAGCGGTATCCAGAGCAAGGGAAGTTTATGAGCTGAAAAAAAGTAGAGAAAACGTAGCAGAACCTACTAAAGTAACCGAAATCATTCCGCCTAAAGACTATATTTTTGTAAAAGCTGAATACGAAAATATAAAAATAGATGTTCCTGACATCAGATATATGCAAGGCTTAAAAGATTATATTAAAATTTACACCCATTCTAGGACCAAAGCAATTCTAACCCTTAGTAGTTTTAAAGAGATACTTGATAAATTACCTGAAAAACAATTTTTAAGGGTGCACCGCAGCTATGTTGTGAATATTAATGCAATTAGGGCGGTTCTAAAACGCAAAATAATTATTGATGATATACGTATCCCTATAGGGGAAACTTATAAAAATGAAGTGTACAAGCAATTGAATATTCTGGGTTAAATAAAAAGTAGTTTTAGGAGTAGACGTTTCGAAAGAAACTTTAGCCTTATGTCCTTACCATCTAACGGTTACCTTAGTAAAAGAGTTTAAAGCTCCTTTTGAAGTAAGTAATGATAGAAAAGGGTATAAGAAATTAATTCATTGGTGTACTAAAAAAAGGTATCCAAATGTGATCTTTAGATTGTAATCGGATCAACTGGGGTTTATCATGAAATGTTTGTCTATTATCTCTATGAAGTTGGATCAGGTTGAAATTACGGGCGACGGCAACACGTTGCCGCAACACCTAGCAGATGGCTTATGGGTTTTCTTTTCTAAACTGGGCAATGGTATTGTGATCGGGTTTTAAGTTTTAATCAGCCGGATCACTTCAAAGTTAGGATAAGCCTCTTTTTTCCAATCTTCAGGAAGATCGCATCTGATTCATATAGCTATAGATAAAGAGTTTGAGCAGATTTCGCATCATAGGGCGGCCTCCCTTAAGTGGCTATGGTTTGAAAGCCTATCTGTAATAAATAAAGTAAGTTGACAAATTAATCAATGAGTCGTACGCTATTATCCTAGGTAATCATATCATCTAAACAGGTTGCGTAAAGACTAAGCTGTTCCCGATCTTGTCCTTGTTAGTATGCCATATCCTAAACATACGAAATTCTTAAGTTTTGAGACAGTCTGACAATTTTATATATGATAAATAGCGTTACAAGTTAGCAAATATTTTCCATTACGTCTCAAGCTAAATCTTTTGCATTTTGTAACTACTTTTATATTTTAATTTACTATATACTGAAATTTTCGTACCAAAAAACAGCTTAGCTATTTGTTATATACGGTGATGTGGGTAGTATTTTTTCCGGTGCTATTTCTAGAATTTCTCCTTTCTTAGCTATAACCAAAGGGCTTTTTTTATAGCGTTTAAATTCCACTAATTTTTGGTATGATTTTTCAAGTCCTGCAACTATTTTTTTTCTCTTCTCTTTTAATTCGGTTTTTCTATCCATTGTATTTTCTATTTAAATTATGCCAAATTTTTGCATTTCCGATTTCTTCATCTTCTTTAGCACCTTCGGCAATAATTTGATATGGTTCTCCTGAATTATCAATAAACATCCAGTCATCAACCAATTCTTTAAAAATAGTAAAAAAATTTTTTAGCCCGTTTTCATATCTTCTACGAATGACATTTTCTGGAATACGATGTCCGCCTTCTTTAACTCTTGTTTCGACACGCTTTACTGCAAGGTTTTGAGAACTAAGCAAAAGAAAAGTATTGTGACAGAAAATCCATTTTTTTGAGCTTCTAAAACAAAGTTCTGATAACTTCTGGTTGATAAAGTTGTTTCAAATGCAAAATCTTGTTCTGAATTAACTAATGTTTTTATTTTTTATAACATTAACCTTCCTGCTTGAATTCCTGCTCTTTCTGGTTTAAATGGGGATAATCCTTTAGCAATCTCATCAGCATTCACAAATTCATCACATTCCAAAATTTCGGGTAGAATAGTGTAGGAGGCCGTTGTTTTTCCTGCTCCGTTACATCCTGCTATGATATATAGTTTTTTCATTTACCAAAATTCATAGCAAATATAAATTAAATTTTTTTTCTTTTACGGTTCTTTAAATATTACCTGGATTCCATAACTCAACGCTCATATCCTTAGACCAAAAAATACAAATGATTATCCTTCAAAGAAAGGCTCATTATAAAGAAAGGCTCATTATCCAGACACTGATCGATGAAGAAAAAAACAATGCCTTTATCGCCAAAAAGCTTAACAGAGCCAGATCTACCATATCCAGAAAAATCAATAAGTTTGTCGTCAAAAAAGATGATAAATATGATGCAACATTACCCAATTGGTTAGTAAAGGACGACTATCTCAGCAAAAGAAACCTTGATAAAATTAGTACGCATATAAAATTAATCAAACTACTAGCCAATCAAAAATCACAACGCAGAAAAGCTAATGCAAATACTAAAAGTGGTTGGAAAATAAAAGATATCATCATACCATAAGAAGACATTCCTCTTTAGGAAACAGGAATATTAAAGAATTTGAATTAGATATATAATCACAAACTGGCAGCATAGTCACTCAACCTAAAGTTGACATTTTTGTTGGAAGTGCAAAGAATCCAGACCTACATAAAGTCCTGTAGAATTTATCATTTTAGTTGATTTATTTTGATTAAATTTGATTTATGAAAGATCAAACCTTTCTCCGAAAGTTCACAGATCGTCAACATATAAACACTGATAACGATTAAGTTATTGTTTTTTAGTTAGTTACGAACCTAGGTTCGATTCCTGGCGAGGCTACAAACCCAAAAAGGGATTAGAGTTCAACCTCCAATCCCTTTTCCTGACTTTAAAACTTACTAGAACTAATTCCGCCGCCTTTACAAAGCAGCAGAATAATCAAAAAACAAATAACTGCCAGAACAATTAATATGATTTCCAGCATAACTTAATTTTTAATGGCCTCGCAAAAGCTTTTTATATCTTATTCAAGCTGATTTGAAGAACTTTCTCTGTTATAGCTTTATACTTGCCGATTTTATTTTTATTGCTGAAGTTGCGCTACAACCTCCTGCCATTCTTTAATTTCAGGGATTCCCGGTTTTCTTTTTCCGAAGAATTGTACGATCAATTCGTCATTATCGTCAAAACATTCTATTGAAGTTACAATGCCATCTTCGGTTGGTTTTCTAACCACCCAGCAATTTTCGACTTTTTCCATATTTAGATGAAGATTAAAATCTGGATCCATGATATTAAACCATTGCTGGTGCCATAGCGTTTTTTTAATGTCACCGGTATGAATTTGAATATTTCCGCGATTTCCAACAAATACCATGATAGGCACTTGTTTGCTGGCAACGATTTCTAACATTTTTACGATGTTATTTTTATCAATTTTATCGGCGTAGTAGGCACTAGGCGCTAATTTTAAAGCCTGTGTACGACTTATATTGTGTTTTTTAAGAAGTCCAAAGAAGTGATGCGTATCTTTTAATTCTTCCCAAGATTTTTGGAAGCCTGCAAGATCAACTTCTTCATCGCGCTTATAATTCTTTTCTTCAGAAAAAGGCCTAATTTCTAAATCGGCCGATTGCTCTTCAGCTTTATATTTTTCAACTAAATTTTTATAGGATTCAATATTACTTTGCGGTGTAAGATAGATTTTATGAATTGCCATACCATCTTCAGCAAAAAACTGAAGACTAAGGCGTTCTTTTCCGCGAGCCATTTCAGAAACAGCAAAGGCAAAAGCCCAATGCATAAAGAAAATTCTTAGGTCGATATCTTCGCCTACAAAAAGGCCAACCGGCGATTTGCCAATCGATGGGTTTAAATAGTTTCCTTTTCTTTCGTGTACACAACTTTCGTTTCGGGTTAGAGCCATTACTTTTCCTAAAGATTCAATTTCCTGTAAAATTTCTTTAGGTTGATTCACCAATCGGGTAACGCCATTACCAATTTTTGTGGCAAGCAATTCGGCTTCACTTACATTTAGTGCCTGTGCAGCATTACGTATTCTTAGTTGAGGTTGCTCTTCTTTAAGAGTTTCCCATTGTTGTTTTAAACTTGTTGTACTCATGGGTTAATATTTTGAATTATTGAGGTTGATTTTTCCTCACCAAACACGATCATAGGTGTTTGTGCGAGAGGGTGAGACATTACCTTGCAGGGAAAATCGTAAACATCGCAAATGGTTTTAGATGTAAGCACTTGTTTAGGATTACCATACTTTACCATTTTACCATCTTTAAGCAAGAGAATACGATCTGCAAATTGTGCAGCAAGATTTAAATCGTGCATAACAATAGCGGCCATATTGCCTTTTTTTACAAAGCCTTTAACCGCTTCTAAAACTTTATGCTGATAATAAACATCCAGGTTGTTGAGTGGTTCGTCCAGCAGCATTAATTTTTCCTGAAATTCGTTGTTTAGCTGTGCAAATATTCTGGACAAATGAACGCGTTGTTTTTCCCCGCCAGAGAGTTGGTTATAAGATTTATCCTTAAAAGCGCTCATTTCGGTAAGTTTTAAACTTTCAGAAACTACTTTTAGATCATCAAGATTTGGCTTGTTGGCAAAATAAGGGTAGCGGCCCATCATAACTACTTCGTTTACCGGTAACGGAATATCCTGTTGGTGATGTTGGCTAAATTTAGCCCTTGTTTTTGCAAGCTTTGCTGTGGTCCATTTTTTAATTGATTGTTGCTGAAAATTAATTTCTCCTGAATAGTTGATTTCTTCAGTTAGAGCTTTAAGCAAAGTGCTTTTTCCGGCGCCGTTTGGGCCAATGATCACAAAAAGTTCCCTCGGTTGGATATTAAAGTTAATATCCTGAAGAAGTCGCCTCGTTTTTATGCTGATGTTTAACTGGTTAACGGCTAACATTATAAAGCTTTTTTAAATTGAAGAAGAATTAAAATAAAAACCGGAGCGCCCATAAAAGCGGTAATAATTCCTATTGGGATTTCGATAGGAGCTAAAGTGGTTCGGCTAATAATATCTGCAGTAAGCAGCAATAAACTGCCAAAAACGGCAGAGAGCGGTAAAATGATGCGGTAGTCAGATCCTAAAAGCAATCTTAGGATGTAGGGAACAATAAGTCCTACAAAAGCAATTGTTCCTGCAAACGCTACTGAAGCTCCTACAACTAAAGAGGATAACCAGATAATTTTTGCATGATATTTTTTCACTTTTATACCCAGGTGCCTGGCATTTTCTTCGCCAAGCATCATGGCATTTAAAGCTTTACCATTGCCCAATAAAAAGCTAAGGCTAACTAGGTTAATTGTAAAAAGAATAATCACTTTTGGCCAGTTGGCAGCACCAAGGCTTCCCAATCGCCAAAACGTAAGATCACGCAATTCGTCATCTTTAGAAATAAAGGTTAGAAAACCTGTAGTTGCTTCGGCCAGGGCAGCAATGGCGACTCCGGCTAAAAGCATGATCACTACATGGGTTTTTCCGTTTTTAAAAGAAATGCTATACACCAGCATCATGACTAATAGTGCACCAATAAATGCAGCGATAGAAATTAAGGAATAATGTAAAATTTCAGGAAGAAAGCTTTTTATCGTACTTCCTAAAACAATGGCTACGGCTGCAAAAAGTGCAGATCCCGAAGTTATTCCTATAATTCCTGGAGTAGCAAGTGGGTTTTTAAACATACCTTGCAAAGATGTTCCTGTAACAGCAAGTCCTGCACCCATAATTATAGCTAAGATGCTTCGTGGCATACGTACATCAAAAAATATATAAGCATCGGTAGGATTTACTGCTACAGTATCATCAAAAATGCTTTTAAATAAAAGCAGAAAGTCATTCCAGTTTAGCTGGTATACGCCCAAAAGGCTAGAGGCTATAAAAGAGACAATCAATAGAATAAAGCCTAAGGACATATACCATTTAAACTTAGTTTGCATACTGGCTAAGCTTTGTGTTAAGTTGAGCTGCAGCTTCTCCCGTTCTTGGGCCAAATCCTGTAAGTAACAAGCCGTCCATGCTAATTACCTGTCCTTTTTTAGCAGCGGTGGAATTTGCCAGGCCAGGAATATCTTTTAAACCTTCTACACCGTTTACACTTTGTAATCCGCTATCAAAAAATAGCAACACATCGGGATTGGCCTGCGCAACAGCTTCTGTAGTAAGAGGTCGGTAATCATCGTAAGTATTCATTGCGTTTTCGCCCCCGGCAAGTTCGATCATTTTTGCTACGGGAGTTTCTTTTCCGGCAACAAGCAAAGTACCAGCACCGCGGGCATAAACAAACATTACTTTTGGTTTGCTATTAAATTCCTTTAGAGCATCAAGCTCATTTTCGATGTTTTTAGTGATCTTTT
Source organism: Zunongwangia sp. SCSIO 43204 (assembly GCF_019904275.1). GTDB lineage: Bacteria > Bacteroidota > Bacteroidia > Flavobacteriales > Flavobacteriaceae > Zunongwangia > Zunongwangia mangrovi. The sequence continues at coordinate 592,251 of NZ_CP063204.1, read as the reverse complement.
TTGGAGCTTCAGTATTTAGGTCTTTCGCAACACTATTGGCTAGTTTTTTTGCTCCTTCTACAGAGTATTCTGGCTCGTAATAATGTACCGGTACTTCTAAACCATCAAGTTGAGCAGTAATATCTGCTGAAAGTTCTTTCTTAACTGCGAAAATTTGTGTTGGTTTTTGCTGAAGCAGGGCTTCAACATTTAAATTCATTACATGGCCAAGATCTGTAGCATTTTCTTTTAAGTCGGCTGGGTAAATACTGGTAACATCTACAGCTACGATTTGATCTTTATAGCCTAATTCGCTAATAATTTCGCTTAGTGTACCATTAAGACTAATAATACGCTCTTTAGCTGTTTCTTCCTGAGATTCTTGTGGTTGGTTAGCTTCAGATTCGTTGTTTTTACAACCAATTATGGCGATAAAACATAGAATACTTAATAGTTTAAATAGCTTCATATGTTATTTTTATTAAATCTAAATAAGGCAAATGTAAAATTCATTTTGAAAGAAGTCCAATTTCAAATGTTAAATTTATTTTTATTTAGATTGGTTAAAAATAATATGAGTTTTTCTTTGGTTGTTTCAATTTCTGCATATAAGTTTGCGGTTAAATTTATTTAAACTAAATCTAAATAATGAGAATTGCAGCTTTTATTTATTTCAGCTTAATCTTTGGTAGCCTTTATGCACAAAAGGATTCGGTTAATGTAAATGAGTTGGACGAAGTGCTGTTATTTGGAAATGAACAGACTATAAATAGTATAAATAAAGAATTATTTAGCGTAAATACGATTAGTGCGCAGCAGATAAATCAGGTTGGGGCGAATAACCTGGCAGATATTTTAAATCAGCAATTAAACATTAGCATTACGCCCAATGCTGCAGATGGTCGATCTACGGTGAGCATGTTTGGTTTGTCTGGAGATTATGTGAAAATCCTTGTGGATAACGTGCCGCTGGTTAGCGATAATGGCTACGGAAATAATATTGATCTCACCCAAATTAATCTTGAAGATATTGCACGGATAGAAATTGCTGAAGGCGCTATGGGCGTACTTTATGGCGATAATGCTGTAGCCGGAGTTATAAATATTATCACCAAAAAATCGAGTGCTTCTAAATGGAATATCAGGGCAAGTGTGCAGGAAGAAACAGTTGGTGAAGAATATAATTTTGAAGATGAAGGACGGCATATCCAAAACTTAAATATTGCACATAATATTTCAGATCACTGGTATACTTCAGCTAATTTTTCGAGGAACGATTTTAACGGCTTCAAAAATAATTACTTCGGAAGAGATTATTTCGGCTTATCTGGAAATAGCGTGGCTAATGACGGTAGGCGTGGTTACGAATGGAATCCAAAACTTCAGCACACTTTAAATGGAATGCTGAAATTCGCTAAAAACGACTTCAATTTTTTCTACAAATTCAACTATTATAATGAAACTCTGGATATTTACAATCACGCTATAAATACGCGAATCCAGGATGGAGAATACGATATTACTGCAAATGATGAGCAGTTTATAAGTAACCGGTTTAGGCACGAAGCTCAGGCTTTTGGAAATTTAAACCAAGTGCATTATAATCTTTCACTTTCGTACCAAACTCAGGTTCGAGATTACGAAACCTACGTTTACGATCTTAGGCGACAACAAAAGAGGAGTACAACTTTAAAAATGACCAATCAGGAAAGTGATCTTTGGTTTTCTAAAGGGACTTTCGAAAATTTATTGTCAAAATCAGCCAATTTCAATCTTACAGCGGGTTACGAAATCACCTATCAGCAAGGTTATGACGCCGGAGCCAGCGGCGCATATTCAGATAATATTGCAGAACAGGATTTGGGGAATTACGATGTGTTTTCTCAGTTTTCTTTTATCAAAAATAACTGGTCGGTCTATCCAGGAGTCCGTTATAATCACAATTCTAATTACGATGGGAAACTTATCTGGTCTACCAGTGCTAATTACAAGCCGGCGAAGGATATAAAACTTCAGGCGGTAGTAGGATCTGCTTATAAAACGCCAACTTTCACTAATTTATACTACTATTTTGTAGATGCCAATCACGATGTGCGCGGTAATCCAGATTTAAAGCCAGAAGACGGAATTTCTTACCTGATCTCTGCGGAAAAAACTTCAGTCTTAAACAACGAATCTCGGCTTCAGAATAACCTGAAATTCTTCCATTTTGATATTCAGGATAAAATAGATCTGGCGGTTGTGGGCGATAACTCGCAAATGCAATATCTAAATATCAGTGAATATAAAATTTTAGGTGTTTCTACTGAAAATAACTTCAGCTATAAAAACTTTCAAACCAATATTGGCCTAAGTTACACCGGGATTTCACAAAGCCTGGAAACCGAATTGTCCAATCCAGATGATTATTTATTCAGCTTAAATGCTACGGCTGCTTTGCGCTACTACTGGCCAAAAGCTGAAACTCGTTTTTCACTGCTGTTAAAATACAATGGCGAGTTGCAGCAATATTTTAGAGATAACGATACTAACGAATTTGTAAAGGGAACGCAGGAAGATTATTCGTTAATGGATGCCAGTATTAATAAATATTTCTTTAAGAAACGTTTTGAAGTTACACTGGGTGCGAGAAATCTATTTAATGTAGTTCGCGTAAACAATTCGGCTATTACCGCAACAGCCGGTCACGAAGCACCATCAACTTCTTTGTTGTTTGGTTACGGCCGGTCTTATTTTTTAAAACTTTTATATAACCTAAATATTTAATTCTAATCAACACCAAATGAAAAAGAATCTTTTACTTCAATTATTTTGCCTCTCTTTTATTGTCTTTAGCTGTAGTAGCGATGATGATAACGGAGGAGGAATTATCGAAATCCCCGCTGTAGAAAGTGCAGTTTTAGATATCGAGTCTGGCGGCTCTACAGAACCTAACCAGGTATATGTCGATCTAAGTACAGAGGAAACAACCGTAGTTCGTCGTGATAGCTGGGAACTTGGTTTTGTAAGTTCAGAGAATCGTGTGGTTTTAAACTCTTCAATTTTAGCTTCAGCAGCAAAACTAGAGGGGATTTATGACATCGATGCGGTTAGTGAGGATACCGAATTAACCGTGCCTATGACTTTAAAAACTCTAAATCAAGGATTCCAACCAATAGAAGTTACGGTAAGTACGTTAAACGAATTAAAAGAAGGAATTCCTGTAGGATATCATATGTATGGCGATCTAGAAAATAACATTAGGTTTACTGATGACAGCACAGGAGATTTAGGTAAAACAGCCATAGGTGATATTCCGACTACTGAAACCGAAGCTGAGGTGATAATTGTTTCACTTGGTAATGAAATCCCAAAAGATGCAGCAGAAGCAGGATCGATAAACACCACTGGAGATCATCGTGGTTTCTATAAGATCAAGGTTTTTATGAACAACAACGATTATGTGTTGCAATATGCTCCCCTAAGTTCAGATACGCACGAGGAAGTGGTAATTACCAAAGACGAAGCTTATGACTTTACTGCTTTTAGTTTAGAAAACGGGATCGAGGTTGATGTAGAACCAGCCAAAGAAAACTGGGATCTAAATTATACCAGTGTATATTCTTACTACGGAAGTTCAAGAGGATTGGTAGCTGGCGTCACTTATTCAGATTATGTGGTACATAATACTTTGAATGGCGTAGGAGTTTATATGGTGCTTACTGAAGAGCCTGGCGAAGGCGAAGATGCAGCGCCTGTTGCTACCGGAGAACCTTTGTACGACGAGTTTACATTAGAAGATGTAAACGAAAATGAATTTGAATATAACGATCGTGCCTTAATTGCAAGTGGATGGCGTTCTAGTAGTGAAGGAGCACTTTCAGACCGTTATTATATTGTAAGAGATACCGATGGTAATTTTTACAAATTACAATTTACTGCGTTGCTTAATGAACAAGGGGAACGCGGTTTTCCTCAGATCGTTTACGATCTTTTATAAGAAGTGTTATTTTAGTTAGTGCAATCCCTGTCTTACAAAGGCAGGGATTTTTTCTAGATTAAAGTATGTGTTAAGCCTTGTAATGATAGAATTTAATTATCTTAAGCAATTTTTAGTATGAAAAGGATTTTTGCAACCTTATTTGTTTTAGCTGCAACTTTTGCCGTAAATGCACAACAATTAAAAGCCTATGCGATTTATGATTCTGAAGGAAATTCGGTTTCATTTCAAAAAATGAGCGATAGTTTATCGAATTATGATGTAGTGCTTTTTGGAGAATTTCATGATCATCCTGTAGTGCATTGGCTTCAGAAAAAGCTTACTGAAAAATTATATGCTAAAAACACCAATTTGGTCTTGGGAGCCGAAATGTTTGAAGCCGATAATCAATTGATTTTAGATGAATATCTTCAAGGTAAAATTCCGCAGAGTCGTTTTGAAGAAGAAATGCGACTTTGGAATAATTATAAAACAGATTACAAACCTCTAATAGAATTCGCAAAAACAAATAAACTGCAGTTTGTGGCAACCAATGTGCCTAGACGTTATGCATCTGCGGTGTCGAAAAAAGGCCTGGATTCTTTAAAAAATTATGCTGAAGAAGCTAAATCTTACTTCGCAAAACTTCCCATAAAAGTAGATACGATCACTCCCGGTTATGCTGAAATGCTGAAAATGATGAGTGGTCACGGTATGCAGGGTGATGCCATGAAATTTGTAGAAGCCCAGGCGATCAAAGACGCGACAATGGCTGAAAAGATCCTGGATTATCTTCCTGAAGATGGGATTTTTCTTCATTATAACGGCGATTATCACAGTAAGAGTTATGGCGGAATTTACTGGTATCTAAAAGAAATGAACCCCGATTTGAAGATCGCGGTAATTAGTGCAGAACAAAGCGACGACGAAGCTTTAGAATTTGTGCCAGAAAAAGCGAATACCGGTAATTTTATACTTTTTATTCCTGAAGATTTTACGCGCACTTACTAAAGGGGAAATTTCCCTTTTTGTATAAATAAGTTGTCGATTTTTAGACTTTGGAGTTATTCTTGTTTTTGAAAAACTTCAAATGTTATTCCTATGAAATTTTTCAAACTACTTTCAATTTTAACTGTTTTCGGGTTTTCTATTATGGCGAGCGCCCAGGAAACAGATTCCTTAGCAATTTCATCTGAAGTTTCTAATCATAAAGCTATTCAAAAAGATTATTTAAGCATCGTTTATGGTCCGTATAGCTTTAAGTATAATATGGCCTACGTTTCTTTAAACGGAGAAGATTACCAGAAAATTAAACAAAAACGATCTAAGCTTTTTAACCATTATGATTTTAATGGATTAATTAAACTCATAAAAAAATATAATGCTGAAGGTTGGGAGCTTATTGGAGAAGAATTCAATTTTAAAGAGGAAAGTGGTGACTACCTATTTGTGATGATGGCAAGAGATAGTGAAGAACTAAAAACCGAGGAAAAATAAGGTAGCTGTAAAAGCTTAAAATAAAGTGAAATAACAAGCTGTTAACAATTTAAACGGCATTCAATTTATACTTTTGAATCAGCTGTTTGTCTTAAAGCTAAAAAGGAAAAGAAATTAAAATGTATTTCTGGGCAATTATTCCCAAATCTGATTCCCCGGAAACAAATTCTGAAGAACTCAGATATTTGTAAATGATTTTAAGTGAGAGAGAGTGAGAAAAGGGCTGATCAACGCTTGTTGGCAGCCTTTTCTTTTTGTATAATTTTAAGGTCTCTTAAAATTCCGTGAAATAACAGCCCATTAACATCACTTCCCTTAGCTGCTTCTTAATTTCGTATCGAACCAAAAAAAATGAAATTATGAAGATGAAAAAGAAACTCAATTTAGGTTTACTACTATTAGCGTTTATTAGTTTTAGCGCGATTAATTTAAATGCTCAAAGCGAAAAACAAAAAGATCTTATCGACGATGCGACAGCATCTAAAGCTGCTTTTATTGAAGAAGAACCAGAATTGGCAGCTTTATTCGAAAAAGCCGCCGGTTATGTGATCTTCCCAAATGTAGGGGAAGGAGCTTACATTTTAGGTGGAGCAGCAGGAAACGGTGTGTTGTTTGAAGATGGGCAGGTAGCCGGGTTTTCAGAATTACGTCAGGTGGATATTGGTCTACAAATTGGCGGGCAGGCTTATAGACAGGCTATTTTGTTTCAAACAGAGGCAGAATTAGATGAATTTAAAGAAGGAAATTATAAACTTTCTGGAAAAGCTTCAGCCGTGATCGTAGAAGAGGGTAAAGCAAAAAGCGTTAATTTTAAAAAAGGTCGCGCCATCGTAACCATGCCAAAAGCTGGGGCTATGGTAGATATTTCTGTAGGAGGACAAAAGTTTGAATATAGAGACTGGAGTGAATAATTAAAATATTCAGTATTATTGTATAAAGCCGGTAATATAACCGGCTTTTTTTATTGGTACCGAAGGACTTAACATCCCGAAGTACTTTACTTCAAAATAAAAACATCATGAAGACAAAAGCCATAATTTTTGACGTAAACGAGACTCTTTTGGATATGCAAAAGTTAGAGAATAGAGTTAATACTGAATTAGGTAATGAATTGGCATTTCAAGTTTGGTTTAGTAAGCTTTTGCACTACTCGTTGGTGGAGAATGATACTGAAAATCATCATGATTTTTCTCAGGTTGCCTTAGCCACTTTTAAAATGTGTGCTAATTACTTTGGCAAAGAATATTCAGAAGAACAAATAAAATCTATACTGAAATTGGTAAAAGAATTGCCGGCTTATCCGGAAGTTTTCGAAGCACTTAAAATCTTAAAAAAAGACTACATTTTGATCGCTTTAACTAACGGGAATCAGGAAACCGCTGAAGCTCAACTAAAATATGCCAAAATTGATGGTTTTTTCGATGCGATATATTCAGTAGATGTGGCAGGCAAATTTAAGCCACATAAAAGTACTTATCAAAAAGTTTTAAGTGATCATCAACTTACTGCTTCTGAAGTTTTAATGGTTGCAGCGCATGGCTGGGATATTGCCGGGGCGCAAAATGCAGGTTTAAAAACAGCTTTTATTTCAAGGCCGGGGAAAAGCAAATATCCATTAGCAAAACAGCCAGATCGCATTGCAGAGGATTTAGAAAATCTTACTAATATTTTAATCTAGGCTAGAAAAACCTACGTGCCAGTTATTAGAAAAATCTTGATCTCTTATCACTTTAATTCTAGAATATCGAATAAAAAACAAGGGCTGAAATTGTATAATTTCAGCCCTTGTTTTTTTAGTATTTAAGATTGGTTAAAATCTCCAGAAATTCTTTTTGAGTAGATTGTGTTTTGTCTTTGGTGTACCAGGTGTGTAATTCTTTTTCGAAAGCTTCAAAATCTCTACCGGCAGGATTTTCTTTCCAATCCATCACCATATCCTGGGCCTGCTTTGGTCGTGGTCCCCAGGTAAACAATTCTACTCCATCTTCAGTAAAAGCAATAAGTTTAGGGATCGATTTACTTCCGTTAGTATGGTATTTTTCAATCAACTCTGGATTTTCGTCTCTAAGAATTACTCTAAGATCGATTTTGTTCCCTGCGGCAGCAATTTCGCCTATAATTGGCAAATTCTGGGCACTATCCCCGCACCAGGCTTCAGTAATTACATACCAAACCTGTGGTTTTTGGAGTGTAGTGACAAAATTCTCTAGTTCAGGAATTAATTTTGTTGTTTTATTAAGCCTTTTCATTCGGCTTAAATTAAGCTCGGTAAATTTTATAAGATTTTCGGTTTGTTTTTCTCCGGAAGTCTGTTTGTTTTTTACCAGCTGTACCGTCCATTCGTAAAATTCGATATAACTAAATACCGGTTTATTTACATTCATTTTTTACTGTTTTAGAAGTTAAATCCTAGCGAGAACATTACTCTGTTTCCATCTTCGCTATGATATAATCCTAAATTACCTGAAAGTGCGTTAAACCCATTTATAAAGATCGAACCACCAAAATCGTTATGCCAAACATCTGAGTTATCATCGTCTTCCCAAACGCGACCGTAATCAAAACCTACAGTGAATCCCATTCTTACAGGAACAAAATTGGTTCTAAATTTAGTGATTCCTACACGTAGATCTGTACTTTGATAAAATGATGTTTTACCATTAAAGCGTTCGTTTCTATAGCCTCTTAAACTATAATTACCACCTAAGGTTGCGCCGTGATAAAATTCGTAATTATCACCAAAAATCATCTGGCTTCCAATCTTAGTTGCAAGCACTGCCAGCCCACTTTCATGTAATGGATAATCTATAGATAAAGATGGTTTCAAATATACAAATTCGTTGTCGAATTCGTCGATATTTGTCTTATAACCTGTAGCGATATCGAACTGTAATCCTCTTCTTGGAAAAGCCAGTTCGTTCCCTTTATTTTTATACTGAAATGAAAGCTCTCCACCGGCATAAATCTGGCTTTCGAAAACATCATTATCAGGATTAAAAAATTCGCCAGTAGCTTCATTCATTTTGTAATCTACTTCGTGAGATTCGAGCATTGGTTTAATAGCAAAGTTTATTCCGCTTCCATTTCGATAGATCAAAGAAGGAGCGATATTCCATTGTGCAATTCCTACTCGGTTATAATCTCTATCTACCGCATCGTCATCGTAACTGGTTTCATTTCCGTAGCCAAAAAAGTTGATCGCATAATTAGGGCTTGTAAATCCAGCTTCTATTCCAAAGTTCCAGTTATGGAAAATATGTGCAAATTCTCCAGAATAAGTAAATTCGAATCCATTAGTGGCAGAAAAATATGCTGCGCCAAAAATATGTTGCGATTGGAAAGGATTATTGGCTAATCCATAAGTAGTGTAAGTGTCTGAAACCCCAACTTTAAATCCTGCATCTGGATCCCAACCAATTGCCGGGAACATGGTGTTTGTGCTGTATTTTCTCTTATCTGGATTATAGTTATTTACATCGTAATCGTCTACCAGCCATTTGCTGCTATTACCTTTTATGGTATTCTTTTTATTCTTGTAATCGTAAAGTCTTGCGTTACGGTTATTTTCAAATTCATAGGTATCGTTATTTTCTCCACCAATTACTTTTAGCTTTATGTAATGATCACCGTCACCTTCAATTTTAAAATCGTCTTTCCCGTCTAAACCATACAACCATATTTCTTTGGTAGTTTCTTTATCGTAAGTATGTTCGAAAACCATCTCATCTTCAGTTTCGATCGAAATTGTTGTTTTTCCGTTAGGTTTTCTGGTGATAAGAAATTTGTCATCCTCTTCTGTCCCAGTGATCACCTGGAAGCGATTTAAATACTCATAATAAGCGCGAGCTGGCTCTAAAAGATTATCACGTCGCTCTTTCATTGCTTTTTTAATATCTTCTATAGATTGATCCTGAACTTCTTCTGGCAAAACTTTAAATGAATTGTCGATTACCTGATCTGTAAGCTGATTTTGGATAAATTCGACTTGATTTTTCCAGTCTTCCCAGTCCAGGTTTTTAATAAACGCCTGGTCTAAAGAATATCCATCAAAATTTAGCCATTTGATGCTCTTAACTCCTTTTTCGTAATCCTGCATCTTTCGAAAATCTACGATAGCAAGTTTTAAAAACTTGATAAGCAAACCATCATATCTTGGAAAAGCCTGATCACGATCACGGCGTATTGGTTTGTAAAGTTTAGTGTCGTCTTCCTGTTTAAATTCAGAAAAACGCCATTGATCGTTGTGACGATCCCAGTCCCCAATTAACATATCTACTAAACGTGCTTTGATCCATTCAGATTCGTCGATCTTATATTCTTTAGATTCGCGCATATCCAATAAAAGATCTGTGGTAGAGACGATATCATCTGGAGTTCCAAATTTAGGATTGTCTTTATTTTCGTCACCTGCGTGCACTTCTTTCATATAAAGTTTATCCCCGTAATCTTCGTTAAAAATATTCAGGTTCTTTTGCTTTGGCAGGTAATAGATCTCTGGCTCGGCATTATAGATATTAAGCGTATCTAAGATTGGGTTTAATGCAAAAGGCGCGTAAGGATGTGCTGTGGTATAAAAATCCTGCACAATTCTTTCGGCTACGGTGTTTTGCATATAATCCTCTACGTAGTGATTTTTAATGGCAGATTGTATAAATCTAACCGCACTTTTTCTAAGTTCACGTAAAGTATATTCGTGGTCTTCATCATCCTTAATTCTTACCGATCTGGATTGGTGTCCACCACCTTCAGAAATCGCAACAGGATTACCTGGTAATTTGCTAAGGTCTAAAACAGGAGCCTCGATTTCTTTGCTATACACATCGCGATAATGTGTTCCCCAAAAGAAATTATATACATCAGATTTAGAAGTTTCTTCTTTGGTGTATATCGAAGCTTTTTTAGTAGCTGGCCAGTCACTTATATCGTGATAAGAAACTTCGTCCATCGTTGTTTGCTGTCTTTTAATGATCTTGCTGAATAATTTTTCAGGAGTTCCATTTTCAACTGAATAAAATTCAACTTCAGAGCTGTTATCGTCGTAAACAGTAAGTCTGGCAAAACCATGATCGCTTGAAGCAAACTGCCCGTCATCTTCATCGGCTCTTGCTTTTTTCGTTTTCTTTCCGCCAGTACCACTTATGATTTGTGGAATACCATCGTCTGCCAAATATTGTAGGTTTTTATCGCTAGAAGAAACAAATATCACATCAGGAAACATACTTGCCAGTGTTTCTATAGTTCCTCTTAATTGTTTACGTTGCTGACTGTAGAAATCTTCCTTATTAAAACCGCCGGTTTTTTCAAAAAAACCACGTCTTGTATTACTTAAAATAGGGTGATGTATGGCTACGATAACCGTTTTGTTTTGCTCGTCTTTAAGGTCGTCTTTAAATTTGGTAAAGAATTCGTCGCGCGTTTTTAACTCACATTTGTTATTAATATATAAATGCTCATCCCAATCTTCTAAGAACCATTGAGAATCTACCATTAAAAGTTCAATATTCTCTGTGTCCAGGTCTTCGATCTCACGAACACAACCATCGTTAGGCCAAAATTCAGCATTACTGTTATCCTGAATAAAAGATTCCATATCGTCGATATTCTCATGGCCGTTTTTGTTCCATTCATTTTTACCAGGCGTATAAATTACACGTCCGTTAAAATTTTCCATTGGTTCCATAAGACTTTTACGAAGTCGCTCTTTTGCCGCTTCACGATCTTTTTTCTTTGGAGGGAATCCATTTTTAGAAGTAATATTACCCAAAGCTACAAATGTTGCTTTCTCATCTTGTTGCGACATTTGGTTTATTGCTGAAAGAACCTCTTTTGTATAATTGGATTCATCTACACCGGTGTTCCCTGTAAAATAGAAAGTTTGTGAAACTTTTCTATCAGATTGCTGAGCGTAAGAATAGGTGCTACTTATTGCTAATATTAGGCAAAAAACAAAGTAAATTTTATTGAAGCTGAAAGTGGTTTGCTGAAGTATAAATCTCTTAACCATGTAAATCCTGTTAGTTATCTGAAAAGTCGAAATTGCCGTAGGGCGATGTGAAATTTCAAAAAAAATCAGAGATGGGAATAAATTTTAACTATCTATAACACTTTTAATTCTTGAAGCCTAAAAGTTTTCCTAAAAACCAGGGCAATCCTAAGCTATCACTAGTTAAGATTACGTTTTTCGATAAAGAATTTTTTTAGCAGCTGGCTGCATTCCTGCTCCATAATTCCCTGGGAAACTTCTGTTTTTGGATGCAATTGAACTCCGAATTTTTGATAACCTCGATGCTCATCTTTTGCTCCAAAAACCAATCGAGAAAGCTGACTCCAATATAGCGCACCGGCACACATCTGGCAAGGTTCTAAAGTAACGTACATCGTGCAGTTTCTTAGGTATTTTCCTCCTAAAAATCCGGCGGCTGCTGTGATAGACTGCATTTCGGCATGTGCGGTGACGTCGTTTAAAGTTTCGGTGAGATTGTGACCGCGTGCTATAATTCGATTTTTGATCACTACTACTACACCAACAGGAATTTCGCCTTTTTCAAAAGCAATTTCGGCTTCTTCATAAGCCTTCTTCATAAAATAAGTATCGTCGTATGGTGTAAGCACGCTATAATTTTTAAGCAAGATAAAAAAGGAAGCGCTAAATATTCAAAATAGTTTCAGGATAAAATTAAATTTGTCAAGAATATGGAGTATCAGGTTTTAAATAAAATAGAACAACCCGAAGATCTAAGAGGTTTGTCTTTGCAGGAATTACAGCTTCTGGCCAACGAATTAAGGCATTATATTATCCAGGTGGTTGCGGTAAAAGAAGGTCATTTAGGTGCGAGTCTTGGTGTTGTAGAATTAACCATCGCACTGCATTTTATTTTTGATACTCCCAATGATCTATTGGTATGGGATGTTGGTCACCAGGCCTATGGGCATAAGATCTTAACCGGTCGTAGAAATAATTTTCATACCAACAGGCAATTAGGAGGCATAAGCGGATTCCCGAAAAGAGAGGAAAGCATTTATGATACTTTTGGGGTTGGACATTCTTCAACATCTATCTCTGCAGCGCTGGGAATGGCTTTGGCTACTCAGTTAAACGGAGATATAGAAAAACAGCATATTGCAGTTATCGGTGATGCTTCTATCGCAAGCGGAATGTCTTTTGAAGGTTTAAATCATGCCGGAGTAACCAATGCTAATTTGTTGGTGATCTTAAATGATAATGCGATAGGGATCGATCCTAGTGTAGGTGCTTTAAAAGAATATCTTACCAAAGCTAAAGTTGGTTATAAGCCTAAGGAAAGCAATATCATCGAGGCGCTTAATTTCAATTATTTTGGGCCGGTAGATGGTCACGATCTGGATGCTTTATTATCGATTCTGAAAGAATTACAGCAAATTAAAGGTCCTAAATTTCTTCATGTTATAACTAAAAAAGGTAAAGGTTTAAAGAAAGCTGAAGAAGACCAGGTGAAATATCACGCACCGGGTAAATTTCAGCCAGAAACCGGTGAATTATTGCCCCGAAATTCTGAAGGTTTACCTTTAAAATATCAGGATGTTTTTGGGCTCACTTTGGTTGAATTAGCAAAAGAAAATAAAAAGATTATAGGGATTACTCCCGCAATGCCTACCGGAAGTTCCCTAAAATATATGATGAAAGCTTTTCCTGAAAGAGCTTTTGATGTTGGTATTGCTGAACAGCATGCTGTGACCTTAGCTGCCGGGATGGCCACGCAGGGCGCAGTAGTTTTTTGTAATATTTACTCCACTTTTTTACAGCGGGCTTACGATCAGGTAATTCACGATGTAGCGCTGCAAAACTTACCTGTTGTTTTTTGTTTGGATAGAGCTGGTTTGGTTGGCGAAGATGGCGCTACACATCATGGTTTGTTCGATTTGGCTTATTTACGGGCAATCCCAAATATGATCGTCGCTGCCCCGGCAAATGAAATTGAATTAAGACAACTTTTGTATACCGCTCAATTAGGTATAGCGCATCCAATCGCAATACGTTATCCAAGAGGAAGAGGTGTTACTAACAATTGGCAGGTTCCTTTTGAAGCCTTAGAAATTGGAAAAGCGGTTTGTGAAAAAGAAGGCCAAAATCTTGCAATCTTAGCTTTAGGGGCGATCATTAAGAACGCAAAAGAAGCTTTAAAACAAATAGAAGAAGAGTTAGGATTATATAATATGAGGTTTGCAAAACCCTTGGATGAAACCATGCTACACAAGGTTTTTAAAGAATATAAAACTGTTGTAACGCTAGAAGATGGTGTGGCAAAAGGTGGTTTTGGTAGTGCGATATTAGAGTTCGCTGCAGAGCATAATTACACGAATAAAATAAAGTGTTTAGGAGTTCCAGATCATTTTATAGAACATGGAAAAATTGGCGAATTACAAGAAATCGCCGGAATAGACGTTAAAAGTATTGTCCGCCAGGTGAAATATTTATTATAAATTTTAATTTTGCGAATCCGAATAATCTAAATAACCAATGAAAGTGCGATTAACCATTAGTTTAATTTGTATTTCATGCTATCTGGGTCTTTCTTCTTTATCGATGTGTGCACAAAATCAAACGGCGCAAGACACCACACAGACGCCGCAAGATTCTGCAGAGGTCGAGCCTGTAGTGATATACTGGTCTGAAAAGAATTCAGTTGGAGTGAATTTAAGCGAAGTAGCCTTTGTAAACTGGAATGCCGGTGGAAATAATTCCATTTCAGCATTGTTTCATGGGCAATTCGAAAGAAACTACAAGAAAAAGCTTACTAGCTGGAAAAATTACCTCTCGTTAAGATATGGTTTAAACTCCCAGGAAGGTCAGGAAGTTCGAAAAACCGACGATCAAATTCAGTTTAAAACTACTTTTGGATACCGTAGAGACTCGGTTTCTAACTGGTATTATTCTGGAAATATCGATTTTAGAACTCAGTTTGCTAATGGTTATAAATATCCTAATACAGAAAATGCGATCTCTAAATTCATGGCGCCGGGTTACCTTCTAATTGGTGTAGGTACGCAGTTTTCGCATCCAGACGAAAATTTTAATGCCTATATCTCTCCGGTGACAGAGAAATCTACTTTTGTGCTCGACCAGCGTTTAGCTAACGAAGGTGCTTTTGGTGTTGATCCAGCGGAATATGATGAGCTTGGAAATCTAATTGACGAAGGAAGTAAAGTACGATCTGAATTTGGTTTTTTAATTACCAGCGATTTTAAAAAACAGGTGTTTCCAAACGTGAATATGAATACCCAGATAAGTTTGTATTCAGATTATCTTCGGGATTTTGGAAATATCGATGTCGATTGGCAACTGGCTTTTGATATGAAAGTAAACGACTTTATAAAAGCTAACATTGGCTCGCACCTTCTCTATGATAACGACGTGAAATATAAAGAAGATGTCGATGGCGACGGCGAACTGGAAACCCTGGGAGCCAGAGTGCAATGGAAACAGCTTTTAGGGATTGGATTTACCTATGTCTTTTAAGCTGAAATCCTCGATCAATAATTTGGCAGATATGTCAAGATATCATTGATCTTTATTCCAAATAATTTCTTCTGAAAATTAAAAACCAGATCCCTGATATCTTTTGAAAGAAGAAACTGTAAACCCATCGGTTAGCGATGCGGTGTACGAACAAACCTGAATTAATTTTTGATACACTGAAGTTTCAGCTTGTAGGTGTTTTAATTTTGGAACAGATTTTAAGACCAGATCATTAAAATTAGAATCCAAATCTTCGCGTTCTGGTAAAAATGCGCTAGTATAGGTGTCTAGTAAAGTTTCCAGCATTTTATAGCCGGCAATTTCTTTATTGATCACCTCTTCGCTTTGATAGATCTTTTCAACGCTAATTTTGATAATATCTTTGATCTGCGCTTCGTATTTACTTTTATCAAAAAGTGCCTGATGGAATTCTCCCGCAAGAATAGCTTCTTCGTTCGCTAAGAATATTTCGGCAGCTTCACGAATTAAAGTGTTAATTGCTAAAGATCGCAGATAACTTAAACGATCTGCTGTGCTTTGCAGCGAGTTATATTTTGGCGTAGAGATGTTGTCCTTAACCAGTTTTATCAAATATTCTAAGGCATAATCTTCATCGATCAAGCCAAGGTTTATACCGTCTTCAAAATCGATAATAGTGTAACAAATATCATCTGCAGCTTCTACTAGAAAAGCTAAAGGATGTCTGGAAAAGCTAATATCTCCATCTTTACCGGTTTTAGATAAGCCCAGTTCTTCTGCAACATCCAGCATAGTTTCTTTTTCACTTTGAAAGAAACCAAATTTTTTATCGGCAATATTTTTTGTGGGTTTGTGAGGTAAGGATTCTTTGGGATACTTCATAAAAGCACCTAAAGTTGCGTAACTTATTCTTAAACCTCCCGGCGTACCAGGTCGATCTTCGGTAAGAATTTTAAATCCGTTTGCGTTACCTTCAAACTTCACCAAATCCTGGTATTCTTTATCGCTAAGTTGTGATTTGAATCTTTTACCGTTTCCATTTAAGAAATATTCGCCTATTGCTTTTTCTCCGGAATGTCCAAAAGGAGGATTTCCTATATCATGTGCTAAAGCAGCCGCGGCAACAATGGCTCCAAAATCGTTCATTTGGTAACCGTGAATGTTGCTAAGATGTGGATGCTTTTCTAAGATCTTTTTTCCGGTTAATCGTCCTAAAGAACGGCCCACTACAGAAACTTCTAAACTATGGGTTAAACGCGTATGTACAAAGTCTGTTTTAGAAAGCGGGATTACCTGGGTTTTATCCTGTAAACTTCTAAAGGCTGAAGAAAAAATGATACGATCGTAATCTACTTCGAAACCTAAGCGAGTTTCGTCTTGTTCTTTACGTAATCTTTTATTGGTATCTCCAGATCGTTTTAGTGATAATAGTTGTTCCCAGTTCATGATTTTGGTTTTGCGTTAGGGATAGAGCGGTTTGTTTGAGCTCTTGCAAGATCGATAGATCTCGCGAAGCGAGTAGCGAAAGCCCGGCCGTAGGCAACGCCCAGATTATAATTTTTCGGCTACTTTTTCTAATTCGGTATACCAGTCTTCCCCAAATTTTCTAATTAAAGCTTCTTTGGTGAATTTATAAATGGGTACGCCCAATTCTTCGCCAAGGCTACAGGCATCGTCGCAAATATGCCATTGGTGATAATTTATGGCAGAAAACTCTGAATAATCCTGAACGCGCACCGGGTAAAGGTGGCAGGAAACCGGTTTTTTCCAATCGATTTCGCCCTGGTTATAGGCTTCTTCGATACCGCAAAGAGCAGTGCCTTTGTCATCGAAAGTCACATAAGCGCAATCTGCACCATCGATAAGCGGCGTTTCGATCTCGCCAAAGTCGTTGGTGATATATCTTCCCTGTTCTTCGATGGCATCGATTCCTTTTTGCCTAAGAAATGGTTTTACTTTTGGATAAATTTTATCCATGATCTCTTTCTCGTACTCTTCTACGGGAGCACCAGCATCGCCGTCTACGCAGCACGCTCCTTTGCAGGCAGAAAGATTACAAACAAATTCTTTCTTTAGAATTTCTTCTGAAACTATGGTTTTACCTAACTGAAACATACGGCAAAGATAATTTTAAGATTGATTTTATAAAGAAAAGCGCTTTATTATTTGCCGCAGAACAGCGATTTAAAATGGTTCTAGGCTAGGCGTAGAATAGATATCCTGAATTTTATGTTTTTGAGAAATATTTATAACTGAAAATAACTAAAATCGTTATGAAAATTTACTTTTGCAAAAAATTTTGAGCTATGTTTAATTTGTTCGATTTCAGGGAAGTGTTTACTGTAGGAATGATTTTATTTGCGGTAATCGATATTATTGGAAGCATTCCTATTGTATTGGATCTACGAAAAAAAGTAGGGCATATACAAAGTGAAAAAGCATCGATCGTTGCCGGTTTATTAATGATCGCTTTTTTGTTTTTAGGGAAAGAGATCTTAAATCTTATTGGGATCGATGTAAACTCGTTTGCAGTAGCGGGTTCTTTTATTCTATTCTTTTTGGCTTTAGAGATGATTTTGGGAATTAGCTTGTATAAAGATGATGCACCAGAATCTGCATCGATCGTGCCTTTGGCTTTTCCTTTAATTGCCGGCGCAGGAACTATGACCTCGCTTTTATCGCTTAGAGCAGAATATGAAACCATAAATATTATTGTGGCTATCATAATCAATATTATCTTTGTATATATCGTCTTAAAATCTTCAGGAAAAATAGAGCGGGTTTTGGGATCGCAGGGTATAAATGTTATCCGAAAGATATTTGGCGTTATTTTACTGGCAATCGCCGTTAAACTTTTTGCCGCAAACATTCAGAGTTTATTTTCATGACAAAGTATTTAATCTACACCATCGTTTTTTTAGGAATTGTTGTTATTGGATTTAATATCACTATTTTAGATTTCAATAATCTTATGGAAGACGAAAGTGGAACAGCATTAATTGCAATTGTAGCAAGTCTTTGTGTAATTGTATTAATGGGAATTCTTTTAGTTTCCAGAACGATCGCAAAAAAACATAATCAATAATATGGAATATGACCTTTTAATTGTTGGAGGAGGAGCTGCAGGGATGTCTTGTGCTTTAGTTGTAGGATCTGGTTTAGAAAAGGAATTTGCCAAAGACAAAAAAGTGGGGATCGTGATGCATCAAAAAACATCAGATCTACAAACAGCACTTTTTAATAATGTGCTTGGGTTACAACCGGGAACTAAAGGAATGGACGTACTTAAAGCAGGACCAAAACAATTAGAAGACTTATATCCAAAAGTAGAACAATTAAAAGGCGAGAAACTTCAGCATATTAGCAAGAACGAAAGCGGTGTTTACAAGCTTAATACAAATAAGAACAATTATTTAGCGAAAAAAGTAGTGATCGCTATTGGCTATTCAGATAATTTTAGAATTGGGGGAATAGACGAATATGTGATTCCGCATAAAAAAGCGAAAGCTTCAAAAAATCGCGTCCAGTTAATAAATGAAGATCATCTTGTAGTGCCTAACCTTTATGTGGCCGGTTCTTTGGCCGGTTGGCGTAGTCAGTTTTCTATTGCCTGCGGAAGCGGGGCCGCTGTAGCAACAGATATTCTTACCGATTGGAATGGCGGTGAACACACCAAAGTTCATGATAAGTTAAGCTAGCATAAAGCAGCATATAGCGGTGATCGTAGAAGTGATCATTAATATGATGAAGATGCGATGCAAGCCGCGATAAAGTAAAGCTCTTCTAAGTTTGCCTGTAAAAACCTTATCTGGGTTCGAAGCGATATGCCTTTTAATCGTATTTCTTGAGACATAAGACGAACTCACCATAATATCCTTTTGGAGAAATAACAAAGCACTATTATCCATAAGCCTGAAGCTAACTGCAATTACAAAGAAAAGCAGTGGCAGAATCACACAATAAGTACCAAGATAATCGATAGAATTCATTAATCTTTAAAGTTATTTTTCTTCTCAGATAATTCTAATACCTTATCGATTACCGGATCTCCCTCGTTCTTTAATTGCTGAAAGTAAGTAGAGCCAAATAGTTGTTGCGCCATTACTGCTTTTAAATACTGCTTCATTAAGGGCTTATATTCGGTAAGGCGAATATTTAGTTTTTCACTTTTTCCGAAAGCTATTAGTCTGTCGACAGTTTCATCTGTAATTTCAACTTCATTGTCGAATTCGGTTTTAGAAAGCGAATTGTAATAACTTCTGTCTCGTTCTAATTCCTGAAAAACAAATCTGCTTAAAAAGCCACCATTCAGTAAAATCCTGATGTGTTCGCGTTCAATTTCGATGTCTTTCGGGATAAATACATCTGGGATAATTCCTCCACCGCCATAAACGATCTTTCCGCCAGGTGTCACATATTTTAAAGAATCATCTACTTTGATACTATCTACACTTTTAAGTTCACCATTTTTATAGCGACGTTCGTAATCTCTAAAGTAACTATCGTTACCGTTCTCGTATGGTTTTTGGATAGATCTACCGGTTGGCGTGTAGTATCTTGCGATGGTCAATCGTACTGCGCTGCCGTCACCAAGATCCATTTCACGTTGTACCAGTCCCTTCCCGTAAGAGCGTCTTCCAATGATTGTTCCCACATCATTATCCTGCAATGCGCCGGCAACCACTTCGCTTGCTGAAGCTGAATTTTCATTGATCAAAACATATACATGGCCGTCTTCAAAATCGCCTTCGCGCTGAGCAAAAGTTTTTTCGATAGAGCCACTTTTATTCTTTGTAAAAAGAATTAGTTTTTCATCTTTTAGGAATTCATCTGCAATATTTATTGCTTCAGCTAAATAACCGCCTGGATTATCACGAAGATCTAGCGCGATTTCCTTAGCCCCCATTAATTCTAATGCTTTTATTGCAGCATTAAACTCTTCGTAGGTCGATTCAGCAAAACGATTAATTTTAATATAGCCAACGGTTTTATTCAGCATATAAACCGCTTCCACACTTTTAATTGGTACGTGATCACGCTTTACATTAAAGCTTAGCAGCTCTTCTTTGCCTGGTCGTTTTACTTTTAATTCGACCTTACTACCTTGTTTTCCTTTTAAGAAAGTGGTTAGAGAATCGCTGCTTACGCCAAGATCGAATAGTGGCGTATCGTTAGCATATAAAATGCGATCACCACCGCGAATTCCTATTTTTTCACTTGGGCCGCCCTCTAATGCCTGGATAACCATAATGGTATCTTCGACCGAATAAAAACTTACTCCAATCCCAACAAAATCACCTTTCATGTTTTGTGAAACATTGTCGTATTCTTGCTCTGGGATATAAACCGAGTGAGGATCCAGACCTTTTAAAATCGTATTTACCGTAACATCTACGATACTATCTGTATTTACTTCATCAACGTACTCGTAATCAATATAGTCGATAAGTCGGTTTAATTTTTCTTTTTTAGGATTTGATGAAAATAATTGATCTGAAGATGAATAATTTATCTTGCCACCCATAAATACGCCAATAGCGCAGGCAATACCTAAAAGCAGTGGGGTATATATGTTTTTTTTATTTTTCAATCGTCTAATTGCGTTATCTGTATTAAATCGACACCTGCTTTTTTAAGAAAATCGAGACCGCTATTATCCTTATAGTCTACGCAATATACCAATCTAGTAATCCCGGCCTGGTGTATAAGCTTACTACATTCTTTACAGGGCGACATGGTGATGTATAAAGTTGCGCCCTGGCAGGATTGTGTAGAAGCGGCAACTTTTAAAATTGCATTAGCCTCGGCATGTAAAACATACCATTTGGTGTAGCCTTCTTCGTCTTCACAAAAATTCTCAAATCCGCTTGGAGTGCCATTATAACCATCAGAAATGATCATTCTATCTTTTACAATAACTGCACCAACCTGTTTTCTTTTACAATGAGAAAGTTTACTCCATTCTCTGGCTATTCTTAAATAGGCTTTATCGTATTTAAGCTGTTTTTCTTTTTGCATGTCTTCTGAAAAGAGATCTTTATAAATCCCTAACTTATAATGTAAGAATCGCTAAATTATTGTAAGCGACAGGTTAAACCAATTTTAAGGCGTTAAAGTTACTTAAATCGCATTAAAATTATCTCTTAGAATAGGGAGAATAATTCCTATCACAATGGCTGAAACAACCAGTATCCAATCACGCTTAGAGGTCTGAAAGAAATTTTGAACGATAAGCGCCAATATTAGCACAGATAATACCACGATGGCCTGTGCGCATTCTATCCCTAAAGCGAATTCTATAAGCGGAAGGATCTTAGAAGAAAATCCGCTACTTAGCATTTTAAAGTAGGTTGAAAAACCAAGCCCGTGAATGATCCCAAAAAATGCAGTGGTAAAATATAAAAGCCCGGGATTGCTGGTTTTCTCTTTATTACTTGCCGTAAATATATTATAGATCGCCGTGATCATAATGGAAACCGGAATTAAAAACTCTACCCAGGTCGTGTCTACGATCACAATTTCGTACGTAGATAAAAATAGTGCAAGCGTATGGCCTAGTGTAAAAATGGTGACTAACCATAAGACTCTTTTCCAGGAGGTGAAAGTGTACGAAGCTACCAGAGCGATCAAAAAAAGAATATGGTCGTAAGCATTCCAATCTAGAACATGCTCCAGGCCTAACTTAAGATATAACCAAAATTGTGACATATAGGATAAAGGCTAACGCTGCCGAATGTACGACTTCTTAATAAAATCACAAAAGCTAATACGATAAAGCCTGTCTTTTCTACAAAGGAGAAGAATTCGGTCAAATTTTAACAAAATCTAAAATACTGATTATCAGTATTAGATTGTAATTTGTTTAAAATTGGTCTAATTAAATTATAATGAATTGAAAAAGCTGATTATTTTTGAAGCATTAATTTTGAATAAGTCTAAATAAAACCCTTTAAAATTAGCTAATCTTAGCAACAGCAGGCATTTGTTGGACTTGGTTAAATATATTTAATAATGAAGAAAAAGAAAAAGTACGGTTTACGCACATTTATTAACGATGTTCATTTATGGTTAGGATTAGCCAGCGGAATTATTTTATTCTTGGTTTGTCTAAGCGGAACCATACTTACTTTTGAGCACGAAATAAAAGATCTTTTTGCTGAAGATTTTACGGTTGAAGCTGGAGACGAAAAATTATCTGTAGAACAACTAATATCGGCATTAGAAAGCGAAGGGATCGTAAGCTCGGTTACCGTGCCGGCTGAAGAAGGCGAAGCTTATGAGTTTAGTGTAAAAGAATCGCCAAAACAACGACGTGGCAGTACCTATTATGTGAATCCTTATACGGCAGAATTCAGTAAAACGCAGGAATCTTCTTTAGATGGTTTTTTCTTTTCGATGTTTAAATTACACAGGTGGTTGTTATTGGATTCTTCAATTGGGCGACCAATCGTTGGTGTTTCAACTATTATCTTTTTAATCCTTTCGATTACCGGGATCGTGCTTTGGTTTCCGAAGAAAAATATTAAATGGAAAACCTTAAAACCCGGCTTCAAAATTAAATTTTCGGCAAGATGGAAACGTATTAACCACGATTTACATAATACTTTAGGGTTTTATGCCTGTATTTTTTTAGTGGTGATGTCGCTTACCGGTTTGTGCTGGTCTTTCCAATGGTATCGTGATTTAGGAAGTGAAGTTATGGGTGCGCAGATTTTTGGTGGTCGCGGTGGCCCGCGCGTAGAAAGTGAAGCTCAAATTGGCGAAGATGAGGTAATATCTATTGCTGAAGTTGAAAAGATTACCGCACAGGAACTGAATTACGAGGGGAAAACCTCGATTAGTTTCCCATCTGGAGATAAAGGTGTTTATAGTATTAGAAAATACGAATCGGCTAAACTTTCCCCGATAATTGCAGATAATCTAATTGTAGATCGTGACGGGAGAGTGCTTAAAAAGGAAATTTTTAATGATAAACCGCTTAATGTAAGAATCACTTCTTTAATTAAGCCTTTACATACCGGAACCATCTATGGTGGTTTCTCTAAATTTATATACTTTCTAGCCTGTTTAATAGCAACTAGTCTTCCTATCACCGGGACATTTATCTGGTTGAATAAAATGAAGAAAAAGCCTAAAATAAAGAAGGCCTAAAACTTTACAATTTCAGCTTATAGACTTGACTTTTTCTAAGAGTTTCTGACCTAATGAGTTTATCTTCTAAACCGCCAGTTTTTGGCGGTTTTTTTATGCTCAAGTAGTAAGTTAGAAGGATTGAGAGTTGTTTCTTACAAATGTTTGAAAATGTAATTCTTAACAAAATTGCAATATGTTAATGAATACTTAAATAAATAGTGGTTTTGCTTTTAACTTACTAGTGAATTTTTGGTTTAAGCTTTCTGATAGCTAATATTCGATAAAAATGGTGCATTTTATTATCGGGTTAATTTATTTCTTATTTTTAAAGTTATGTTAAAATCTAAATTCTAAAATGAGTAATTCTAACAGCAATCCACTATTTTATGTGGATAATTTACAAAAAGACGGTAGCAACTATAGCGTAGATTTCTACTTCCCTGATAATTTTTCGTATACCACTTGCGAAGTAATTGGTAACAGCCCATTAATTTCCGAAATTCTAAAGATTAAAATTTATGTAACCGGAGACAAAAACGTTGAACCTAGTAACGATGTAGCAACTAAAACTATTTCTCTGAATTTGAGTGACTTTCAATTTAGCTATTTAAAATTTAAAATAGTTTGGAAGTTAGGCACAGGAGTAGGTGGCGGTATTGGCGATCCAGATGATGACGAAACTGTTGGTGAAGGTGTCTTAAAAGGTGTGGGATAATGAAAAAGTTACTGGTTTTTAGTGGATTTTTAATCTTTGGGCTGGCCTCCTGTTTTGCTCAGCAACATCTTTTGGATGAAGCTGAAGCTTCTAAAGAAGCAGATAATTATCAGTTGTCATTAGATATACTATCGCAAATAGATACAAATTCGCTATCTATTCCACAAAAAGCCAGATTTTATTATTTACAATCTGCCAACCATAAATTAAAAAATGAAGATTCAGATGCTTATCCAATATTGCTTAGAGCGCGAAAGCTTTATACTGAATTGGACAGTCTTGAAAAAGTAGCAACCATAAATCTTGAACTTTTTCAGGTTGTAAGAAATATTGGGAGTGAACATTTAAATTATGATGAATATATAGATGCATACCTAGATTATCATTTATCACAAAATAATCCTAAGAATTTACGAAAAGCTTATATTAGGATTGCAGCTAATTTTGCAAAAAAGAAAACTGTAGATAGTTCTTTTATATACTTTAGAAAAGCACTGCAATTAATAAAACAAGACAAGGATACTCTGGCTGAAGCCGATATGTTGAACAATTTTGGAGTTTTGTATAACGAATTTACCTCAAACAGGGATTCAGCCTTGTACTATTTTGATCTTTCTAGAAAGTTTTATAAGGAACCGAAAGATCTACAATCAAGCTATCTAAATACGGCTAGTGCCTATAAGAAGCTAGGTGAGTATGATAAAGCTATTTTAAACTATATAAAAGCAGATTCGCTTTTAAGTCTAGTTAAGGAATATCAAATTGCTGATAAACAATTTCTATACGATTTAATAGCTAAAACTTATGAGCTGGACGAGCAACCTGCAAAAGCATTAGAATATTATAAATTAACCCAGGCTTACCAGGATAGTTTAAACCTGCAGGAGCAGGAGAAAGCGATCTACGATATCCAAACCAAGTACGAGGTTCAGAAAAAAGAAAATGAAAATCTGCAATTAAAGCAATCTCGATTTTGGTTAATTTCAGGAGTAATTTTACTGGTATTGTTGCTTATTGCCACTTATCTGGTGTATCGCAACCGCATGGCCAAAAAGCAGTTAGAAATAAAACAATCGGCTTTAGAGAAAAACCAGTTAGAAAAGCAACTTAAAGACCAGGAACTTGCCGGTTTAGATGCCATGATCGAGGGGCAGGAAAAAGAACGCCAACGCATTGCAAACGATCTTCACGATAATTTAGGCGGATTACTGGCCACATTGAAACTTCATTTCCATAACCTAAAAACCAAAACCGATCGTCTTCGTGACGAGCAGGACGAATTATTTAAAGCTACCAATTCACTTTTAGATGAAACCTACCAACAGGTAAGAAATTATGCGCATCAGCGAAATGCCGGTTTAAAAACCAGCGAAGGTTTGGTGCCATCGATAAAGAATTTTGCCTCTAAAGTTTCTGTGGGGAATAATCTTGTGGTTCAGGTAGAAGATCACGATATGGAAGGTCGCCTGGAAAATAGTGTAGAAATAACGATTTTCAGGATCGTACAGGAACTAATTACCAACGTGATCAAACACGCGCAAGCTTCAGAAATTATAGTACATCTTACTTCTTTCGAAGATCATATTAATATTATGGTAGAAGATAATGGTAAAGGTTTTGATCCTTCTATTATAAAAGATAACGACGGGATGGGCTTGGCTTCGATCATAAAACGGGTAGAACATCTTGGCGGTAATGTAGATATCGATAGTCAGTCGGGTAGCGGTACTACGGTAATTTTAAATATTCCAAGAACATGATTCGTGTAATTATTGCTGAAGATCACTTAGCCGTTGCCGATGGAGTTTTGGCCTATTTTAAGTATCACGATACGATTTCTATCATTGGTCATGCAAAAAATGGCGAAGAACTCGTAAAACTGGTTGAAAAAAATATTCCAGATGTGGTATTGGCAGATATTAGAATGCCAGTGATAGACGGTATCGAAGCCGCGAAATTGATCAAAGCGAAATTCGACAGAATTGCGATCATTGCTTTTAGTATGTTCGATCAGGACGAAGCGGTAGATCTTATGCTTCAGGCTGGCGCAACAGGATATTTGCTAAAGAATTCTCCGCTTACTGAAATGGAGAAGGCGATATTGGCGGTTTCTGAAGGAAATTTATATTACGATCCTAATTTAAGCTTAACCACTGAAGATGTCGTTCAGGAAACAAAAGGAACTCTTACCAAACGCCAGATCGAAATTCTAAAACTTGTAGGTAAAGGCAAAACCAATCAGGAAATTGCAGATGCTTTGTTTATTGGGAAAACAACGGTAGAAACGCATCGCAAAAATATGATAAGAAAACTCGGTTTGCATGGGCCGGGAGAATTACTTCGCTACGCGTTACAGCGCAAATACGATTTTTAAAATATACCCTTGCATGGGGATGGTGCTATCTAAATCTAT
This sequence comes from Zunongwangia sp. SCSIO 43204, assembly GCF_019904275.1. Lineage (GTDB taxonomy): Bacteria > Bacteroidota > Bacteroidia > Flavobacteriales > Flavobacteriaceae > Zunongwangia > Zunongwangia mangrovi. Next base: position 566,081 of record NZ_CP063204.1, on the reverse strand, counting down.
AAGCTAGTTTTGGAGTTTTAATTCTTAGTACTAGCAGTTCTTAATAGTATTTATTAATGAAGTATTTCGTTCAATTGCCTCTCTTTCGAGGTTTGTTCTGAAAGCTTAACTGCAAAACCTATTTGTTTTCTACTTTGCAGGGAAGTTTAAGAACGTTTTCTCGATTTCACTTGTGAAATGATGCTCCCGGCTAAAAGTCGGGAGTTTTTTGTTTTTAAAAGTTTCAAAATTATAAGCAACTTGGCTTTAGCTCTTAATTGTTCTATTTTTTTGAAGGCTTTTAATACTTCATGTTTAGGTAATATTGCTAACAATTATTGAAGCTAAACTTTACATTTAGTTGAATTGCGGCTAACAGTTTTTTAAGGTTTTTTATGTTTTTTTGAGATTGATTCGGGTTTGGTGAAATACATCCAAATTTATATTAGCTTAGAGAGGTTCTCTTTAAGAAAATAACGAAACAGGTTTTAGAACCTGTTCATTCCTTTTGTTTCTTAAATCCACCTCTATCCCGGGGTGGATTTTTATCATGATTAAGGTTTAAAGCTGTGTGGTTAATTCTGGGTTTTATTTTTCCACGGAATTAAACTTTAAGATTTTCAGAATTGATTATAAAAAAAGAGCTGCTAATTTATACAATCATGGGTTTAAAGGAAAAGGGATTATCAAAATTCGATTTTTAAAGAAAAAGATACTGCATATCAAATAATTTTTTAATTTTGCCGTCCAATTGCCTTGGTGGCGGAATTGGTAGACGCGCTGGATTCAAAATCCAGTTTCTTCGGAAGTGTGGGTTCGATTCCCACCCAAGGTACTTTAGAACCTCTACAGGCTAGCTGTAGAGGTTTTTTTATGTAATAAAGTTTTCTGAAACGTTGAAATTTTAATTGAATTGATACGTTAATACAATTACAATTAGTAAATATTTATTATTTAAAAAATTCCAGGAATTAATAAAATTTATAATTTTCCCACCCCAAATCATACATTTATGAAACATATCTTATTTATATTAATCTTTATTAGTGGTTATTGCGTAAGTGCACAAGAATATAAGTTAGGATTGACCTTAGGAGTCAATTATCCGTGGCAGAAGAATAATGGCGATTTAACAAATTCTCAATTTGGTGGTTTTACTCCGAGTCCACTTGTAGGGTATCAGGGAGGTTTATTTTATGAAAGAGGGTTTTCGCGATTTTTGCTTCGACCTCAGATTAATTATTACAGATCCCGGGGTGAATATGAATTTCCTAACTCTAATCCCATTTATATTTTGGAGAAGGTTAATTTTGAATTGTTATTCGGATTTAAAATTTTTGAAAATTTAGCAATTATCGCCGGACCTGCTTATCAAACTATAATTAGAAATGAATTTGACCTTAGAGGTGAGGACTTGCGAGATAATATGCGAAAGGCAAATATTGTTTCTGGATTTAAATTAAAATTAAGTAGGAAACTTGAAGTTAGTTTATTGTATGATTGGACTTTTGACTCTGATGGAAATCAGAATGCAATTATACCATATAACGGTTCTGATGAATTATTTCTTATGGATGACGCTCGTATAAATATGCTTAATTTCAATTTGCATTATGCACTTTTTACAAACCAATCAGGTAATAAAAGAGCAAAAAGCGGTAGCCGCGGTTGTTACTTCTAAAATAGCCTTTAGTATAAATCGTGTTGTTTAAATGCTTCAAATAGAAATGCTATTTGAAGTTTTTAACAAAGAATTAATTTCTAAATTTGCATTGCAACTATTAATTAATAATTAAACAACACAACAATGAGTACTCCTTTAACCGAAGCTAAAATTTTTAGCTGTACCCAAAGCCGGGATCTTGCAGAGAAAATTGCAGCTTCGTACGGTAGCAAGCTTGGGAATGTAATTACTTCTACATATAGTGATGGTGAGTATCAGCCTTCTTTTGAAGAATCTGTTCGCGGTGCCAGGTTATTTATCATTGGTTCTACAAATCCAGGAGCAGATAACCTTATGGAAATGCTTCTAATGCTCGACGCAGCCAAACGTGCTTCAGCAAGACATATTACTGCGGTAATGCCTTACTTTGGATGGGCTAGACAAGACAGAAAAGATAAGCCTCGTGTGCCTATTGCTGCAAAAATGATAGCGAGTATTCTGGAAACTGCTGGTGCAACACGAATCATAACGATGGATTTGCACGCAGATCAGATTCAGGGATTTTTTGAAAAACCAGTGGATCACTTATTCGCTTCTACTGTTTTCTTACCTTATTTAAGAAATTTAAACCTTGATGATCTAACGATCGCTTCGCCAGATATGGGAGGCTCAAAAAGAGCGTATGCTTATTCGAAAGAGTTGGAGAGCGATGTTGTGATTTGCTATAAACAACGAGAAAAAGCCAATATAATTTCTCATATGGAATTAATTGGGGATGTTACAGGAAAAAATGTTGTGTTGGTCGATGATATGGTAGATACCGCAGGAACACTTACTAAAGCTGCAGATCTAATGATCGAACGCGGCGCAAAAAGTGTGAGAGCGATTTGTACACATCCTGTTCTTTCAGGTGGAGCATACGAACGCGTAGAGAAATCTAAATTGTCTGAGCTTATTGTAACAGACTCTATTCCGCTTAGAAAAAAATGTGATAAAATAAAGGTGGTTAGTTGTGCCGAACTTTTTGCAGATGTAATGCAACGTGTGCATGGCAACCGTTCTATTAGCTCTAAATTTTTAATGTAAAATTTATCTTCTAAAAAATTTAGAATCAGGCTTTAATATTTCAGCAAAATGTTGCAATTTTGCACTCCTTAAAAATAAATAAGAAATGAAGTCAATTACGATCAAAGGATCTAAAAGAGAAAGCGTAGGTAAAAAAGCTACTAAAGCGCTACGTAATGCTGGCCAGGTTCCTTGTGTATTGTATGGTGGTGATGCAGAGCCATTACACTTTACAACCGAGGAAATTTCATTCCAGCACTTAGTGTACACACCAGATGTTCACACTGTAGTAATCGAGTTGAAGAGTGGAGAAAAGTACAATGCAATTCTTCAGGATATCCAGTTTCACCCAGTGACTGATGCTATTCTTCATGTTGATTTCTACGAAATATTCGACGACAAAGCGATCTCTATGGAAATTCCAATCCATACTGTAGGTGTTGCTCGTGGTGTTAAAAATGGTGGTGTATTAAGATATAACCTACGTCGTTTAAAAGTACGTGGTTTACCAGGAGCACTTCCAGATTACATCGAAGCAGATGTAACTAAACTTAAAATTGGTCAGAAATTATATGTAACTGCTGTAGAAAGCGAAGATTACAAAATTCAGCACCCAGATAACACGGTAATTTGCCAGGTTAGAACTTCTCGTAACATTGTTGCTCTTGATGACGACGATGAGGATGAAGATGATGCACAAGATGTACCATCTACAGAGACTGATGATGTTGCAGCTGTAAAAGAATAAATTCTATTACAAATTGTGATAATATTTATATCCCGTATCAATACGATACGGGATATTTTTTTGTAAGAACTTTAGCATTGCTGTTATTAAAAGCACAGTGAAAATTTTATCTTTACCAAAAGAAACAAGATAATGCTGTCGTTCTTCGGAAGAATTTTAAAAAGTAAGAAAGCTACAGAAGAAGAAATTGATCCCATGAAAAAGTTTTTAATCGCGGGCCTTGGTAATATTGGTCCAAAATATGAAAATACACGCCATAATATTGGTTTTAAGATTCTGGATGAATTAGCGGCGAAGCAAGAAGCAGTGTTCACTACTCAAAAACTAGGTGATATTGCCCAATTTCGATATAAAGGCAGAACATTTATTTTGCTGAAGCCTAGCACTTATATGAACCTAAGTGGTAAAGCTGTGAATTATTGGCTTCAGAAGGAAAAAATTGCAGTAGAAAACTTATTGGTGGTGACAGATGATCTAAATCTGCCCTTCGGAACATTGCGACTAAAAACCAAAGGAAGCGATGGTGGTCATAATGGTTTAAAGGATATTCAAAGTCAGCTTAATACTACAAAATATAACCGATTCAGATTCGGTATTAGCGATCAGTTTTCTAAAGGTCAGCAAATCGATTACGTGTTGGGAGAATGGAGTGATGACGAAAATAGAGAACTTCCGGAGCGTTTAAAAATATCGGTCGAGTTGATCGAATCTTTTGGGACAGCAGGTGTTTCTAATACAATGAATTCTTTTAACGGAAAATAATTAGCCTTGAAAATACACAAAGGAGCAAATGCATTTAAAAGTGATAAGCCAACAGTAGTAACTATTGGTACTTTCGACGGAGTGCATGCGGGGCATAAAAAAATAATAAATCGTCTGGTAGATAGTGCGCAGGCAAATAATCTGGAATCGGTTATTCTTACCTTTTTTCCGCATCCAAGAATGGTTTTGCAAAAAGAAAGTGGCATTAAATTAATTAATACCATAGAAGAGCGCACCGATATTTTAGAGCAAACGGGAATTGACCATTTAGTGATTCACCCATTTACCATGCAATTTTCAAGACTTACAGCAAACGAGTTTGTAAGAGATGTTTTGGTTGAAAAACTTAAAGCTAAAAAGGTAATTATTGGCTACGATCATCGATTTGGTAGAAATCGAACGGCAGATATTGAAGATCTTAAAAAGTTTGGAGAGGAACTAGATTTCGAAGTTGAAGAAATCACTCGACAGGATGTAGAAGAAGTAGCAGTAAGTTCAACAAAAATAAGAACCGCATTAGAAGAAGGTCGGGTAGAAAAGGCGAATACTTTTTTGCAACATCCATTTTCTTTAGAGGGAGAAGTGGTGAGAGGTAGAGGTCTTGGTAAAGAATTTAGTTATCCAACCGCAAATATTAATATTACTGAAGATTACAAACTTATTCCTAAAAACGGTGTTTACGTGGTACGTTCTAAAATTGAAGGCAAAACCTATTTTGGGATGATGAGTATCGGTACAAACCCAACTGTTGGAGGCACTTCAAGAACCATCGAGACATTCTTCTTTAAGTTAGACAAAGATCTTTATGGAAAACGTTTAAAGATAGATCTTTTGATACGCATTAGAGACGAGAAAAAGTTTAATTCAGTCAATGAGCTTAAGATTGCGATGAGACAGGATGAAGCATTTTCTGTTCAATATATAAAAGATAATTATGTGGAATAAGTGGCTTTTTACGCGAGTAGATAATTCAGGATTAATTTTCTTTAGAATTGCATTTGGATTGTTAATCGCGCTAGAAGCTATTGGCGGAATTTTTACAGGTTGGATTCGGCGAACTTTAGTCGAACCAGATTTTACTTTCAACTTTATAGGTTTCGAATTTTTACAACCCCTTCCTGGTGATCTTATGTATTACTATTATGGATTGATGGGTGTTTTTGGAATTTTAGTAATGATAGGTTTTAAATATCGATTTTCGATGTTTTGCTACACAATTATGTGGGCATCGGTCTATTTAATGCAAAAGTCTTCTTACAATAATCATTATTATCTTTTAATGCTGCTGTGCCTTATTATGATCTTTCTGCCGGCGCATAAAGCCTTATCTTTTGATGCCTGGAAGAATAAAGCAATACGATCGATCTCAATGCCACGCTGGGTGTGGCTTTTTATTGTGCTTCAGTTGTGGATCGTTTATAGTTATGCTTCCGTAGCTAAATTATATCCAGATTGGTTAGATGGAACGGTGCCAGAATTGCTAATGCGCAGTAAAAGTGATTATTGGCTGGTAGGCGATTTTCTTCAGAAACCATGGATAAAATGGGTGATTGCTTATTTTGGATTAATTTTCGATCTATTGATTGTACCAATGTTGCTTTGGAAGCGAACCAGGTTACCATTTTTCATACTGGCGATTTTCTTTCATTTATTTAATAGTTTTATTTTTCATATAGGTATTTTTCCATACTTATCTTTGGCGTTTTGTGTGTTCTTTTTTCCAACCCAAAAAGTCAATAAATATTTACTTCGGAATAAAAAAGAGCACTATGACGGTGAAGAGGTGATCGTTCCTGAAAATAATACGGTTCTGAAACTTGCAATTGCTCTGTGGTTCGTTATTCAAATTTCGCTACCCTTGAGGCACTGGTTAATAAAAGACAATGTACTTTGGACAGAAGAAGGACATCGTCTAAGCTGGCGAATGATGCTAAGAACTAAAAGTGGACGATCTACTTTTAAAGTGGTGGAGAAAGGGACAACAGATACGATTATTGTTAAAAAACAACACTATTTATCTCGAAAGCAACGAAGGATCATTAGTACAAAACCCGATGTGATCTGGCAATTTGCACAACGATTAAAAGAAGATTATGCAAAAGAAGGTAAAGACATTCAGGTTTTTGTAGATGCAAAGGTTTCGGTTAATGCTAGACCGTATGAAAGGCTAATCGATCCAAAAGTTGATATCGCAAATGAAGAATGGAATTATTTTGCTCATCACGATTGGATTTTGCCTTCTAATTTAGATAAATAATTAGCCCTGCTTTTATTACATTTGCTGCTTCAAATTATTATTAACGGCAATAAAAATTAATTGGCCTTATGTTACAAGTTAACAACATCAAAGAGCACAAAGACGCTTATATTGAAGCGCTGAAAAAGAGAAATTTTGATGCTGAATCTATTTTTGATGAGGTATTGAGCTTAGACGAAACCCGTCGATCCACTCAGTCCAAACTTGATGATACATTGGCCGAATCCAATAAACTTTCTAAGCAAATTGGGTTGATGTTTAAAAATGGAGAACATCAAAAAGCCAATCTTCTAAAAGAAAAAACCGGCAAACTAAAGGAAGATTCTAAGAATTATTCTGAAGTTTTATCGAATACGATCGCAGATTTGGAAAAGTTACTTTATACAATTCCTAATGTTCCTAACGAAGTTGTTCCGGCAGGAACTTCAGAAGATGATAACGAAGAAATTTTCAAAGAAGGCGATATTCCGGTGCTAGCTGAAGGTTCTTTACCACACTGGGAACTTGCAAAGAAATACGATATTATCGATTTTGAACTGGGTAATAAAGTGACCGGAGCTGGTTTTCCTATTTATAAAGGAAAAGGTGCGAGGTTACAACGTGCTTTAGTTTCTTATTTTTTAGATAAAGCGGTAGAAGCAGGGTATTCAGAATATCAATTACCATTAATGGTGAATGAAGCTTCTGGATACGGTACCGGGCAATTGCCAGATAAAGAAGGTCAAATGTATCACATCACTGCAGACGATCTTTATATGATCCCAACTGCAGAGGTGCCAATTACCAATATGTATCGTGATAATCTTTTAATAGATAAAGATTTTCCTATCGCCTGTACCGGTTATACACCGTGTTTTAGAAGAGAGGCGGGTTCTTACGGAGCTCATGTGCGTGGGTTGAACCGTTTACATCAATTTGATAAAGTAGAATTGGTAAGAATCGAAAAGCCAGAAAACTCTTATAAAGCTTTAGACGGAATGGTAGATCATATAAAAGGGCTGCTTAAAGACCTAAAATTACCTTATAGAATCTTAAGATTATGTGGTGGTGATTTAGGTTTTACATCAGCTTTAACTTACGATTTTGAGGTGTTTTCTACCGCTCAGGACCGCTGGTTAGAAATTAGTTCAGTTTCAAACTTTGAAACTTTCCAGGCAAATCGTTTAAAATTACGTTATAAAAATAAAGAAGGTAAAAAAGAATTGGTGCATACGCTTAACGGAAGTGCTTTGGCGCTACCTAGAGTTTTAGCCGGAATTCTTGAAAATTACCAAACCGAAAACGGAATTAAAATTCCAGATGTACTTGTGCCTTACACAGGTTTTGATATTATCGATTAACAACTTAATTATCATAAATAAGAAGCGCATTTTGTTATATTTACATTATGCGCTTTTTTATTTTATTCATATCATTTTTTCTCTTTTCGCTGGGAGTAGATGCACAGTCATTGCAATTGGCCAAAAACTTTTTTGATAAAGGAGAATACGAAAAAGCCTTATCGTATTATCAAAAAACGCTTGAGCAACAAAGCAATAATCCGCAAGCCTTTAATGGAATAGTTAGTTCTTTGCAGCAGTTAGAACGATTTGATCAGGCGGAAGAAATGCTTATGCGTCAATTAAAAAATTCACCTCAAAACTCAACGATTTTTATTGATATCGGGCATAATTTTGCGCTGCAAAAAAACGATATTAAAGCTGAAGAATATTACCAGAAATCATTAGCTCTTATCGAAAATGAACCAAGACAGGCTTTTGGTGTAGGCTTAAGATTCGAGAATTATAATTTGCTGGATTATGCTGCGACTGCTTATAAAAAAGCAAACGAAATAATGCCTAATGCCGGCTTAGAGCTTAAACTGGCAAGACTTTATGGCGAGCAGGGAGAACTTCAACAAATGTTTGAGAGTTATTTGAATTTAGTTATAAAAGACGAGAAATATTTCCCGTATGCCAATCGAGAATTTGGAAAGTTTATTACTGAAGATGCTTCAGCCGAAGCTAATATTATACTAAGAACCTCGCTTTTAAAACGACTTCAAACAAATCCCGATCCGTTTTATAATGAAATGCTGAGTTGGTTGTATATTCAGCAAAAAGAATACAACAAAGCACTAATCCAGGAAAAGGCAATTTACAGACGCTCTGAAATGCCAAATCTTAACCGCATGATGAATCTGGCTTATGCTGCAAAAAGAGCAGAAGATCTTGAAGCCGCAATTGCAGTAACTAATTTTATAATTGAAGAGGCACCGGCAGCTATAAAATTACGCGCAAAACAACTAAAATTGAGTTTAGAAGTCGCTACTGCAAAAGCTTCAGAATATCCTGAAATTGAAGAAAACTTCCGTAGTGTTATTTCAGAATTCGAAAATTCAGGAGAAACCATTCCGTTGCAAATCGATTTTGGTCAGTTTTTAGCTTTTAAATCCGGTAAAGTAGATGAAGCAGAAAGTCTATTGAAAAATTTACTGAACAAAGCTGTAAATGAATACGAAGAAGCCCGAATCAAAATGGCTATAGCCGATGTTCTGGTACTTCAGGAAAAATTTAATGAAGCACTTATCACCTACACTCAGGTGCAAAAAATGGTGAAGAACGACCAGATCGCCCAGGATGCCCAATTTAAAGTAGCAAAAACCAGCTATTATAAAGGCGATTTTGAATGGGCGCAAACACAGTTGGATGTCTTAAAAAAATCAACTTCCCAGTTAATTGCAAATGATGCGATGGAACTTAGTTTAATGATAAAAGATAATACTCGGGAAGACTCTACCCAGGTGGCGCTTAAAAAATATGCGCACGCAGATCTTTTGGCGTATCAGGGAAAAAATGAGCAGTCGATTACCGAATTGCAGCAATTGCTAAACGAACATAAAGGCGAAAAGATCGAAGATGAAGCTTTATTTAAGCAGGCGCAGTTGTACGAACTAGAGGATCAATTTCTTTTAGCTGAAGAAAATTATCTGGCAATATTGGATAAATTTGGGCAGGATTTATTAGCTGATAATGCAGCCTGGAATCTTGCCGAACTGTATGCTGAAGAACTTAATTTACCTGAAAAAGCCCAGCAATATTACGAACAGATATTGTTCAGTTTTGAGGATAGTATTTATTTTATCGAATCTCGTAAAAAATACAGGGCGCTAAGAGGCGACGAAATAGAATGAAGTTTTTTCTAACCAAATCATATAAACTATTTTGGGTACTTATTCCATTGGTATTTATGTACGGTTTGTTCAATAAAGAACATTCTTTGATGTTAAATATTCATGCTACTTATTTCGTAATTAATCACTTGGATTTTGCAGGACTCATTGTCATATTTTTTGGCTTATTTGGATTAGCATATTGGTTAATGGATATATTCAACAAGAAATTGATCAGCTGGATGACGGCTTACCATGTGTTTATAAGCATTTTTGGTTTATTGATATTGCTGGTTTTTTACGATGAAGTTGAAAATTTAGAGATCGATTATGCTTTTAAACAAACTTTAATATTGCTTATGCTTATTACCGCAGGTGTTACCGTCGCAGTGCAATTATTATTTCCTATAAATCTTATCGTCTCATTTCTTCGGAAGAAAAAGCACTAATTTCAGCTAATATTGAAATTAACTCGCTACCATTCGTACGATTCGTAATGTATTGACTTGTAACAAGGCTTTTGATTCGTACTTTTGCAAATTCAGGATAAAATTTTAGAAAATGGTTATTTATAACGTAACGACGAATGTTCAGGAAGAAGTTCATCTAGATTGGCTAAACTGGATGAAAGCTGAATATATTCCTGCAATGCTGGATACCGGTAAATTTACAAAAGCTTTAATGACCAAAGTGCTTACCAAAGAGCCTATGGGAGGGATCACCTACTCTGTGCAATATACTGCTGAAAGTATGGCCTATCTAAAAACATTTTATGTAGAAGACCACGCAAATATGGTGGCTAAAACCGCTATTTTTAAAGGGAAGATCGTAGAGTTTTCTACAGAGCTTCAGGTGATGGATGAGCAATAATTTGTTTTAAAAACAAACAATATGAGCAAGAAGAAATTCAGGAAAAATTATAAGCCTTCACGGGAAGATAACCAAAATGGGCAGGTTAGAGCCAAAAAGCATCTTGGGCAGCATTTTTTGAAAGATGAAAATGTCGCCAGGAAGATTGGTGATACCCTGTCGTTATCTGGTTACGATCTTGTATTAGAGATTGGGCCTGGAATGGGTGTTCTTACTAAATTCTTGCTCGAAAAAGATACAGAAGTTCATGTTGTAGAAATCGATACTGAAAGTGTCGAATATCTAAATGCGAATTACCTTCAATTACATGGTAGGATCCATGAGCAGGATTTTCTAAAATACGATCTTAAACAGATCTTTGGCGACAGACCTTTCGCGATCACCGGTAATTTCCCGTACAATATTTCATCACAAATTGTTTTTAAGGCACTTGCAATGCGTGATCAGATACCAGAATTTTCAGGAATGTTTCAAAAAGAGGTTGCGCAACGAATTTGTGAAAAGGAAGGAAGCAAAACTTATGGTATTCTTTCGGTCTTAACACAGGCGTTTTATTATGCTGAATATTTATTTACGGTGCCGCCTTCAGTATTTAATCCGCCACCAAAAGTAGATAGCGGTGTATTACGACTAACGCGGAAAAAGGACTACCATCTAGCCTGTGATGAAGCCTTATTTTTTAGAATCGTTAAAACCGCGTTTCAGCAGCGTCGAAAAACCTTAAGAAATAGTTTAAAAAGTCTTAATTTACCTGATACTTTAAGGGAAGATGCTATCTTTGGCAAGCGGCCAGAGCAGCTAAGCACTCAGGATTTTATTTCACTGACCTTAAAAATTGAGCCTTATGCAATTTCAAATTAGCACAGAACTAATTGAAAAAATTCAATTCCTCATTGAACAAAAGAACGATGAAGAATTATTATTGCATTTAGATGAGGTTCACCATGCCGATATCGCCGAGATCATTAGCGAACTTAGCTTAGATGACGCAACATATCTTGTAAAACTTCTTGATAGCGAAAAAACTTCTGAAGCTTTAATGGAGCTGGAAGAAGGAGTTCGTGAACGTATTTTAGAGACTCTATCGGCTAAAGAGATTGCAGACGAATTGGTAGAAATGGATACCGATGATGCTGCAGATATCATGAACGAGCTTTCTCCTGAATTGCAGAAGCAGGTAATTTCTGAAATTCAGGATGAGCAGCATGCAGAGGATATCGTAGAGCTTTTACGTTATCCGGAAGATTCTGCCGGTGGTCTAATGGCAAAAGAGCTGGTAAAAGTTAATGAAAACTGGAGCGTTACCGGTTGCATGACAGAGATGCGTGCGCAGGCCGAAAATGTTACCCGTGTTCATTCTATCTACGTTGTAGATGATAAGAACCGCTTAAAAGGACGACTTTCTTTAAAAGATTTACTTACTGCGGCGAGCAACGAAAATATTAGAGATGTCTATATTCCGAATGTAGATTATGTAACAGTTCATACCGAAGGTGAAGATGTAGCCAGGATCATGCAAAAATATGATCTGGAAGCTATTCCTGTGATCGACGAGATGGGACGATTGGTTGGTAGAATTACGATTGATGATATCGTAGATTTTATCAAGGAAGAAGCTGAGCGTGATTATCAAATGGCTGCCGGTATTTCTGAAGGTGTCGAAGCAGACGATAATATCTTTAAGCAAACCAGAGCTAGATTGCCCTGGCTTTTAATAGGAATGTTTGGTGGTTTGGGGGCTGCAGGAATTATAAGCGGATTCCAGGAAACTATGTCTGTCTTCCCAAAATTGTTACTTTTTGTTCCACTAATTCAAGCGACCGCTGGTAATGTTGGTGTACAATCCAGTGCAATTGTGGTGCAGGGTTTAGCTAACGGAAGTTTAAAAGGAAACATCATCGCAAAACGTTTGCTTAAAGAAACGTCGTTGGCTTTAGTGAATGGAGTCTCGATAGCAATTATCGTTTTTATAATTAGCAGTGTTTGGTTTGAAACCAGTTACACCGAATCTATTAGTGTTGGTGTTGCTTTAATTTCTGTGATCTTACTGGCAGCAATGATTGGGACGGTAATTCCAATAGTTTTAGACAAGAACAAGATCGATCCTGCAGTAGCTACCGGGCCATTTATTACCACCAGCAATGATGTTTTTGGGATTCTTACTTACTTTTTAATCGCTAAAGCGATATTAGGCTTCTAAGAAAAGCCGATATTTCTTCTTCATATTCTCAGCATTGCTTAAATTTGTGAGTTATTGCAGCGGTTGAATATGACACTTTTCACTTTTCAACAATTAAATTTAGAAAGCGGTTTTATCCCTATTTCTTCGGGGAAATCAGCTATAAATTCAGATTATATCTTTTTCAGAAATTATATTGAACAGATAAGTAACTGGTTTTCTATGCTTAAAGATTTAAGTGATAGCTGTGTTTCAACCAAAAATCATAAATCAAATATTAATAAAAATAGATTAAAATGATCATTTTACACGCCGATACGAATCATTCTAAATTGATTGAGTTATTGGCAGATGCAGGGCATCACAATATTGAAGGATTTACACAAAGCAGAGAAGAAACTTTACAAAACCAGCATTTATATGACGGTATTGTGATAAGAAGTAGATATACTATCGATAGAGCTTTTCTTGATGCAGCACCTAATCTTAAGTTTATAGCCCGGGTTGGTGCCGGTCTAGAAAATATTGATGTAGACTATGCAGAAGAGCGCGGTGTTAAATTATTCTCTGCTCCAGAAGGTAATAGAAATGCTGTAGGAGAACATACTTTAGGGATGTTATTATCTCTTTTTAATAAATTAAATAAAGCCGATAGAGAAGTTAGAGAAGGACTTTGGAATCGTGAGGAGAATCGCGGTATCGAGCTTGATGGAAAAACAGTAGGAATTATTGGCTACGGTAATATGGGGAAAGCTTTTGCAAGAAAGCTAAGAGGTTTTGATGTAGAAGTGCTATGTTACGATATCAAAGATGATGTAGACGATAGCAATGCCATACAGGTAGAATGGGAAGAATTTACCAAGAAATGTGATGTGGTAAGCTTACATACACCATGGACAGAGAAAACCAATAAAATGGTAAATGAAGAATTTATAAAATCTTTTGCGAAACCATTTTGGTTTATTAATACCGCTCGCGGTAAAAATGTAGTGACTGAAGATCTTGTGCATGCGTTAAAAACAGGACAGGTACTTGGAGCCGGATTAGACGTTTTAGAATACGAAAAATCTTCTTTTGAGAGTTTGTTCGCTAATAAAAAGAACGTAGCGGTAAGCGCAGCAGAGCCTTTACCTGAAGCAATGCGTGAGCTTATGTTTATGCCAAATACGATTTTGAGTCCGCATGTTGCAGGTTGGACAACCGAATCTCATGAGAAATTAGCGACGGTGATCGCTAATAAGATCATCAAAGAATTTGGTGAAGGCGATGAGTAAATTACCTCAGAGCATTTAATCTCGATTATCGAGTCGAGTAAATCAATTTTAAAATGATAGTCAAAAGCTGCCTGGGATATTCGTTATTTCAGGCAGCTTTTTTTATTGGTATTATTTCTGAATTTTCTCCCAACTCTTCAGCTTAAAGAACTATTTGATATCTTAGAGAGCATTAGTAGTTAGCAAAACATCACGATAGCTTTCAGGACTAGAACAATTAATCTTGAATATCGAGTAAAATTAATTCAGAAATTATGAAAAACAGGGTAACAGGAATTGGCGGTATCTTTTTTAAGTCTGAAGATCCAGATGCGGCAAAAGCATGGTATAAAAAACATCTTGCTTTAGATACCGATAATTATGGTTGTACTTTCTGGTGGAAAGATAAGAAGGGGAACGATTGCTCTACACAATGGAGCCCAATGGATAAGGAAACCAGCTATTTTGAACCGTCTAAAAAGCAGTTTATGATGAATTTTAGGGTTGAAAATTTAGATGAACTTTTAGAAACGTTAAAAGCTGAAGGAGTTACCGTGGTAGGAGAGCCAGAAAGTTATGATTATGGGAAATTTGGGTGGATTTTAGATGCTGAAGGGAATAAAATAGAACTTTGGGAACCTGTAGATAAAGTTTTTCTAAAATAGCCTAAATGCTTAACACTATAGAAACAGGGAATCTTTCGTAGCTTCTTATTTTAGCGATATTCACGATTTTTTGCATCGTTTTTTCAGCTTTATGATTGCTGAAGTTTTATCGTAAATATGTGCTTATGAAGAACATTCTCGTGGTTTGCGCAGGAAACTCATGCCGCAGCCAGATCGCTCATGGATATTTGAATTATTTTGGCTTTAAAAAAGCGAATATTTATAGTGCAGGCCTAGAAAAGCATGGGATAGAACCCCGCGCAATTGCGACCATGCAGGAGGATGGTATTAATATTAAAGAACATACCAGTAATTTAATCGAAGAGTACAGGCATATCGATTTCGATTTCATTATAAGTGTTTGTGATCACGCTAGCGAGAACTTCCCCACTGATTTCATAACTAAAAACGTTATAATTCATCACCATTTTAAAGATCCAGCTGCTATAAAAGGTAATAATCGACAAATTCACGATGCTTTTGAAAATACTAGAATTGAAATTAAGGATTTTTGCAGACGATTTGTAAGGCAATATTTATAAGATATTAAGGATGGTAAAAATACCATCCTTAATATCTTATAAAATCAAGGGTGATTCTATCCAATTCCGCTTAATTCGATCAATGCTTGTTTTACAGGAGTTTCTCCCTCTAAGGCTTCAAAACTCATGTTTTTAGTAAGTGGATCTGCAAGTGACATTACCATTAAAAAGGCTACATCGTCACGAGCAATCTCTCCATATTCGCCTAATTTTTCAGCAACTTTTACCTTCGCACGGCCAAGTTCATCACTTAAACTTCCCGGTTGCACGATAGTAAATGGCACTCCACTTTCACGAAGATGATCGTCTGCTTTTTTCTTTGCTCTTAAATAATGTTCTAGATCACCGCCATCTTCTGGGCTGTCTGTTCCCATGGCGCTTAGCATCACAAACTTTTTTACGCCATGTTCTTTTGCAGCATCGATCATTTTTATGGCTCCTTCTTCATCTACTGCGGTTGTTTTTTCTGGCCCTGTGCTTCCACCAGATCCTGCTGCAAAAATAACCTTATCTAATTCGTTAAAAGCAGGTTTTACATCTCCTTCTAGATCGGCAAGTACACTTTCTACACCCATATCGTCAAAGATCTGTTTTTGATCTTCTTTTCTAATCATGGCTACAGGATTAAAATTCTGCGAGCTGTTTAATATTTCAATAATTCGTTTTCCTGTTTGGCCGGTTGCTCCGGCAATCAATATCTTTTCCATTTTTTATTTTCTGTTTTTACGGAATATAATAATTGGAGTATTATCTACCTAAGCTCTCTCGAGGTATAACACTAAATTAACAGGCGTATAATTACTGGTTGTTTAAGTGCTTTTCTTCCAGTTCTTTTTGAAATTCTTCCATTACTGGTTTTACGGTGCTTTCAGGAAGATCTGCGATTCTAATGTACATTAAACCATCTACCGCATTGTTAAATAATGGATCGACATTAAAGGCAACTACTTTTGCATTCTGTTTAATATACTTTTTGATCAATACAGGTAATCGAAGGTTTTCTGGTTCGATCTCGTCAATAATCTTATCAAACTTATTAAGATCGGCTTCACTTTTATCAAAAACGATATCCTTATCGGCATCTTCAAGTTTTACCTTAAATTCTTTCTTCGGTCTTACATATTGCGCTACGTAAGGATCGTAATAATTAGAGCGCATAAACTCGATCATAAGCGATTTGGAGAAATTAGAAAACTTGTTGCTAATGCTTACGCCACCAATAAGATATTTATGCTCTGGGAATCGAAGAGTACAATGCACAATTCCTTTCCATAGCAAAAATAAAGGCATTGGTTTTTGCTGATATTCTTTAATGATAAATGCTCTACCCATTTCGATAGATTCACTCATCATTTTATACAATTCTGGCTCAAATCTAAACAGATCCTGAAGGTAAAAACCATTAATACCATGGTCTTTAAAAATTTCGGCACCCATTCCCATTCGGTACGCCCCGGCAACTTTTTTGGCATCGCTATCCCACAGAAAAAGATGATAATAATAATCGTCAAAAGGATCCAGGTCTACCGGATTATTTGTGCCTTCACCAATTTCCCTAAAAGTGATTTCACGTAATCGCCCAAGCTCCTGCACGATATTGGGAATGATTTCTCTTTTAGCTAAAAACACCTCGTAATTCTTGGAAACCAGTAAGCGTTTGTCAAGCTGTCTACACATTTCAACCTCAGCTTCCATAAGCTCAGATTTGGTTTCTGTAGCGATCTTTTTTGGCGATTTGGGAAGTTTTAAAGTGTGCGGTATTTTCTCGAAAAGCTTCTTTTTTTCGAAAACATTGGCCAGCATATAAGTTTTACGGCGCAGGTACCCGGTAAACGATTCCAGGTCTTTAAATTCTGCCTGGTCTTCTACAGATATTGGATTACCAATTCGCACTTTTATTTTTCGGCGTTTTTGCGAAAGCATTTCACTAGGCAGTTTAGCTGTTCTAAGGACATCGCTCATCGAGGCTAAACGATAGAAAAATGTGCTGTTCTTTGCGTGAAAATAAATAGGAACAACAGGCACTTTTGCTTTTTGAATCAATCGCATCGCTACCGGTTCCCAGGGTTTATCTACAATTAGTTTTTCATCTTTATAAGTAGAAACTTCTCCTGCAGGAAACATTCCCAATCCATGGCCTGCACGCAGATGAGCGATCGCTTCTTTAATGCCGCCAACGCTCGATTTTGCATCCTTATGAGTCTCAAAAGGATTCACAGGCATAATGTATGGGCGTAAAGGATCTAAACGATGCAATAAAAAGTTTGCGATAATTTTATAATCTTCCCTTTGTTCCAGCAAAAGCTTCATTAAGATCATCCCATCGATACCGCCAAGTGGATGGTTAGAAATGGTAATAAAAGGACCGGTTTTAGGAATACGCTTCCGGTCTTTTTCTGGAATATCGAATTGAATTTCAAAACCTTCAAGAATCGAATCTATAAACTCAACTCCTTTTAAGTTCTTTCGTTTTTGATATTCTTTATTTAATCGGGAAAGCTTCGTAGTTCTTAAAAGCACCCATCCGGCCGTGGTTCCTAGAAAACCCATTTTTTCGAGATTCATTACTCGAGCAACTTCTTTGGCGGTTACAAATCCCATTGGTTAGTTGGTTTTAAACAAATATAGCAAACAAATAGCATTAAGGTTTTAGCAATCTGTTACCATCTGTACAGTATTATGCGTAAGCTGTTTTAACAGCACCTTTTTTCCTTTTTCTACGGAAGTAATTGCAGCTTCGTTAAAATGGCGAATAGTATATAATGAAACGCCGGTTTGATAGGTAACGCGAAATTTTGCTTTTAAGTGTTGAATTAATTTTTCGAGCTGATTGAATTTGTTATCCACACAAACCGAAAAACTAATGGCCGAATTTTGTATAAGATCGACTTTCATCTGGTATTGATGAAAAAGCTGAAAAACTTCACTAATATTTTCTTCTACCATAAACGAAAAATCCAGCGAAGATAAAGAAATTAACACCTGATTTTTCTTTACGATAAAGCAAGGTAATTGCGGAACTACCGCACATCCATTTCCTCTGCAAACTTTTGTGCCGTCATTTTCTGGATGAAAAAAGGACTT
Source organism: Zunongwangia sp. SCSIO 43204 (assembly GCF_019904275.1). Lineage (GTDB taxonomy): Bacteria > Bacteroidota > Bacteroidia > Flavobacteriales > Flavobacteriaceae > Zunongwangia > Zunongwangia mangrovi. The sequence continues at coordinate 547,863 of NZ_CP063204.1, read as the reverse complement.
CACATAAAGCGGGATTTCCTTTTGCTGTAAAGGCTGAAGCGTTTTTGGATGAATTACAGATGCGCCGTAAAAGGCCAGTTCGATCGCTTCTTCATAAGAAATTTCGTTGAGCAAAGTCGTTTCGGTAAATTCTCGAGGATCTGCATTTAGAACTCCGGGTACATCTTTCCAGATTGTAACACTTTCAGCATTTAAGCAATACGCAAAAATTCCGGCTGTATAATCACTTCCTTCTCGTCCTAAACTCGTCGTAAAATTGTTAGCATCTGAAGCTATAAAACCCTGCGTGATACTTATACTTTCGGGCTTAATTTCAGTAATAATATTTTTCTGAGTGGTTTCCCAATCTACTTTGGTATCACGGTAAGTACTATTGGTTTTTATAAGATCACGAGCGTCTACCCAGGTGTTTTTAATACCGTTTCTTGATAAATATTCACTTACAATGCTGGTAGAAATTAACTCGCCAAAACCTATAATCTGGTCGTAAACAAAATCATATTGCTTTGATTTATTATGCTGAAGAAAATTTCTAAGATTGGTGAAAAACTTATTGATTTTTTCGAAAACCGCAGCCTGCTTATTTTCGAAAAGTCTGTTCATGATCTCTATATGAAACAGCCTTAAGCGTTCAATTTCGGGTTCAGGAGATTGTTCGCTCAAATATTTCTGGATAATAACTTCCAGCGCGTTGGTCGTTTTTCCCATCGCAGAAATTACGATCAGTTTATCTGGATTTTGGTGCTTTTCCAGCACTTTTAAAACATTTTTTACTCCTGCTGCATCTTTTACAGATGCTCCCCCAAATTTGAAGACTTTCATTCGTTATTTTTGGATATTCTTTTTAATAACGCTTTCATTCATGTGAACTGTGTACCAGTTCTTTTTAATATCAGCACCTGTATTTTCGTAAAATTCGATCGCATTTTTATTTCCTTCAGAAACCACCCATTCTACACGTTTTACGCCATGCTCATAACCATATTTTACCACCTGATTATATAGAGCGCCGCCTAAACCGGTGCCTCGCATAGATTCAGTAACAATTAGATCTTCTAAATGAACGGTACGACCTTTCCAGGTAGAAAATCTAAAATAAACTAAAGCCATCCCGGCAAGTTTGCCATCTACATCGGCAACAAAACATTTAAAATTTCCGTGATCAAAACCTTCAGTTTCCAGGTCTTTTACAGAAATTTCTACTTCATTTTCAGCATTTTCATGTTTTGCCAGTTCCATGATCAATTCAAGAACTTTTGGCATGTCCTCCCGTTTGGCTTCGCGTATCTGATATTCCATAATTTTTGCTTTGATTTTAACAAAAATAGGAATATGCTTTTAGAACTTTCAGGATTTAATAGGACTTAGCTTAATCTTAACGGGTTTTTGCACAAAAAGCTTCCATAGCGGCTTCATCCATCTGTACTGTGCGCCATTCTTTAAATACAGTAGCGCCACTATTTTTGTAAAACTCAACTGCATTGGTGTTCCAATCCAACACAACCCATTCGGTTCGTTTGCAACCCTGTTCTTTAGCATAATTGATCACTGCAGCATACAATGCGCCACCAAGACCTTTTCCGCGAAAAGCTTCGCTTACCACCAAATCTTCAAGGTGTACGGTTTTTCCTTTCCAGGTAGAATAGCGATAATAGAATAATGCCATACCTTCGATCTTGCCATCGGCTTCAGCAACAAAACATTCAAATAAAGGGCGATCTCCAAAACCATCGTTTTCCAAATCTTTTACAGTAAGCTCTACAGCATCGGGTTCATTTTCGAATTTTGCTAATTCATTTATTAGCCTTAAAACAGCGGGCATATCTTCTTTTACGGCTTTTCTAACTTCTATTTTCATATTGAAAACCTTTCAGGTGAAATTTTAATTTGTGTTAAAACATTTACGAAAACGATGTAAAACGGCAATTTTTCAATAAATTTGATAACAAACTACTGTGAATCAAAATGACTAAAACCAGACCAACGCTCGGTGAGTTTATCATCGATAACCAACAGGATTTCCCATATTCGACGGGAGAATTATCAAGATTAATACGTTCTATTCGCTTAGCAGCAAAAGTAGTAAATCACGAGGTAAATAAAGCAGGACTCGTAGATATTACAGGGGCTGCTGGAGAACAAAATGTTCAGGGAGAAGATCAACAAAAATTAGACGTATTTGCGAATAATACGTTTATCCAAACCCTTACTAATCGTGAAATCGTATGCGGAATAGGTTCCGAAGAAAATGATGAATTTATCACTATTGCCGGAAGCCGTAAAGACCATAAAAATAAATATGTGGTGCTTATGGATCCATTAGATGGAAGTTCTAATATCGATGTAAATGTTTCGGTTGGGACAATCTTTTCGATCTATAGAAGAGTGACTCCGATAGGAACTCCGGTAACTTCAGAAGATTTCTTACAGCCCGGTAATTTGCAGGTGGCTGCAGGATATATTATTTACGGAACTTCAACAATGCTGGTTTACACAACCGGGCACGGAGTGAATGGTTTCACTTTAAATCCGGCTTTAGGATCCTGGTATCTTTCACATCCAGATATGAAATTTCCTGAAACAGGCAATATTTATTCCATCAACGAAGGGAATTATGCTCACTTTCCAACCGGTGTAAAAAAATACATCAAATATTGCCAGGAAGAAGAAGGCGATCGTCCCTACACTTCTAGGTACATTGGTTCGATGGTTTCAGATATTCATCGAAATATGATTAAGGGTGGTATTTATATTTATCCAAAAAGCACTAAATATAACAAAGGAAAACTTCGCCTACTTTACGAATGTAATCCTATGGCATTTATTGTAGAACAGGCCGGTGGTAAAGCCAGCGATGGCTACCAACGTGTTATGGATATTATGCCAACAGAACTGCATGAGCGATCTGCCATATTCTGCGGAAGCAAAACAATGGTCGAAAAGGCTGAAGAGTTCATGAAAGAATATGGAGATTAATCCTCTTTCTCTAGGAAATACTGGTAATCTTCAAAAGAGATTTGTCCACCAAAGATTTGGATAGATCTTTTAATAATTGCATTCGAAGCCTGACTGGAAAAACCAAGCCCAATAGCGTAACGTTTTATCAGTTCGGCTTCTTCATCATCAATAATATTATCTGCAAAGATGATTCTAAAAAGATCGTGAAGTCGCTCTAAACGTCTTTCAGTGTCATGAGACGGAGATAAAGGATAGGCTTTTGGATTCTCAAGCACCTTTTTATACTCACTTTCTGTAATATCCAGTTTTCTGGCAAAGCGTCTTAATAAGTTCTCTTCTGCTTCATTAATTGCACCGTCTACCGCAGCAAGATTAACGATAGCTGCAAAATGACTTAAGTTTCTTAAATGCTCTCCCGAGCCGAACAAATCTGAAAATGACATATTGAGGGATTTTGGCTGCAAATATAAATAATGATGAGATATTTTTATTTTATTTTTAAGAAATTTCAATTATATAACATTCCCTAATCTTTTCTTAATCCTTTTTCCAGGCTTTCTATTTTACCTAATTTCATCAGGATTGTAGCAAAAAATATATAAGCTTGATGAAGAATACTCCGTTATTGGCGTTTAATGATAAAGGAATTTACTGTGCCCAGGCAGACGTGTACCTAGATCCCTGGCGCCCGGTAGATAAAGCGATCATCTCGCATGGACACGCCGATCATTCTCGTTGGGGGCATAAAAAATATATAACTCATCATAGCAATATTCCAATTATAAAACATCGATTTGGAGAAATTAATGTAAGCGGAAAAGATTGGAACGAGACTTTTAGCATTAATAACGTGAAATTTTCATTTCATCCTGCTGGGCATATTATTGGATCAGCACAGATAAGGGTAGAATATAAAGGCGAAGTTTGGGTGTTTACCGGCGATTATAAAACTGAAGATGATGGCGTAGCAAAGCCTTACGAGCCGGTAAAATGCCACACTTTTATTACCGAATGTACTTTTGGTTTACCCGCTTTTAAATGGCAACCGCAAGAAGAGGTTTTTGCTGAAATAAATAACTGGTGGCAACAAAACCAATCTGAAGGAAGAACCTCGGTGATCTTTGGATATTCTTTAGGGAAAGCACAACGATTGCTGAAGTATTTAGATACTTCTATTGGGAAAATTTATACGCATGGCGCGATAGAAAATATGACCGAAGTTTTGCGACCACAACTAGAAATGCCAGAAACTACTAGGATTACCCGCGATGTAAAAAAGGAAGAAATTAAAGGCAATATTGTCGTGGCACCGCCAAGCGCTCATGGAACACCTTGGATCAAAAAAATGGTGCCTTATGTTACTGCTTCAGCAAGTGGATGGATGACCTTTCGTGGTGCCAGAAGACGCAGAGCTATCGACCGCGGATTCGTACTTTCAGATCATTGTGACTGGCAGGGATTGCTATCATCAATAAAAGAAACCGGTGCAGAGAAAGTGATCTGTACTCACGGGTATACCGATATTTTTTCGAAATATCTTCGGGAAATTGGCTACGATGCCAGAACCGAGCAAACCCAATATGAAGAAGAAAATGCCGAGCAAACTTCTAAAACCGAAGACGAATGAGACAGTTTGCAGAACTTATAAAAACGCTGGATAGCACCAACAAAACCACGCTAAAAGTTGAAGCTTTAACCAAATATTTCAACAACGCACCAGATCGTGATAAGGTTTGGACGATCGCCATACTTTCGCATCGGCGACCGCCAAGACCGGTAAATACTACTTTAATGCGATTATGGGCTTCAGAAATTGCCAATATTCCGTTGTGGTTATTCGAAGAATCCTATCATATCGTTGGTGATCTTGCTGAAACTATTGCTTTGGTTATTCCACCTTCCGAAGCATCTTCAGAAAAAAGCCTGAATCAGTTTTTACAGGAAATCATCGATCTAAAACCAAAATCTGAAGAAGAGAAGAAAGAATATTTAAAAGACAATTGGCTCAGTTTAAATTATTACGAGCGTTTTGTTTTTACCAAACTCATCACCGGTAGTTTTCGAATAGGTGTGAGTCAGAAGTTAATGACGCGTGCGCTTTCTAAAGCAACAAATATCGACGAGGATATTTTAGCTTACAAAATGATGGGCGATTGGAATCCCGCAAAAACCACTTATACAAAGCTGATTTTAGAAGAAAATGAAGAGGATTTTTTATCGAAACCTTATCCGTTTTACCTGGCCTACGCGATCGAAGATGAACCAAAAGATTTGGGAGATGTAAGCGAATGGAGTGCCGAGCATAAATGGGACGGCATACGATCGCAAGTAATTGTTAGAAATGGCGAATTATTTGTGTGGAGCCGTGGGGAAGAACTAGTAACCGATAAATATCCCGAGTTTGAAAAGTTTGTGGGCGTTGTTCCAAATGGTACGGTGATCGACGGAGAAATTTTGCCGTTTCCAGAAGGAGAAATAGGAACTTTTAAAGATCTGCAAACCCGTATTGGTAGGAAGACGGTTTCAAAAAATTTACTGAAGAAAACACCGGTTATCCTTAAAGCTTATGATGTTTTAGAGTGGGAAGGTGAAGATATTCGGCAACGAGCTTTTAAAGATCGTAGGACGATATTAGAGAAATTATATACTGAAGTAAAATCAGATGAATTACCCTTGCATTTATCGCACACTATTCAGTTTAAAAATTGGGAAGAAGCAGCTGAAGAAAGAGAGCGATCTCGAGAAGTAAAATCTGAAGGTTTAATGCTGAAGCGCTTAGATTCGCCATATTTGGTTGGGCGTAAAAAGGGCGATTGGTGGAAATGGAAAGTCGATCCCCTAACTATCGACGCAGTGCTTACCTATGCGATGCGAGGCCATGGTAGGCGAAGTAATTTGTTTACCGATTATACTTTTGGTTTGTGGGACGAGAAAAAAGAAGAGTTGGTAACTTTTGCCAAAGCGTATAGCGGTTTAACCGATGCTGAATTTAGAAAATTAGATGCCTGGATCAAGAAAAATACCTTAGAGCGTTTTGGCCCGGTGAGAAGTGTTACGCCGCATCATGTTTTTGAAGTCGCTTTTGAAGGAATAGCCGAATCGAAACGTCATAAAAGTGGCGTCGCCACCAGATTCCCAAGAATTCTACGTTGGCGAACCGATAAAAAAATTGAAGAAGCCAATACGCTGGAAGATCTCAAAGCTTTGATTCCGTAGAAAATGAGATTCGAAATTCGATAATTTCAGGATATATTTATTTAAAATGACAAGACAGGAACTTTTGAAAATTGCTGAAGATTGGTTTACCAGCCAGGGTTGGAAGCCATTTAAATTTCAGAAGGATACCTGGAAAGCTTACCTGCAAAAGAAAAACGGACTCCTAAACGCGCCTACCGGAAGTGGTAAAACCTACGCGCTTTGGGTGCCCATTGTGCTGAATTACATCAAAAATAATCCCGATTACAAAACCAAGCCCAAAAAAGGACTAAAAGCGATTTGGATCACGCCGCTTCGCGCTCTTTCTGTTGAAATTGAGCAAGCCGCTGAACGTTTTGCCTCTGGATTGGGTACTAATTTAACGGTAGGAATAAGAACTGGAGATACTTCGCAAAAAGAGCGCGCGGCTCAGAAAAAATCGATGCCAGATCTGCTAATTACGACCCCAGAGAGTTTGCAGCTTTTACTTTCTTCAAAAAATTACGATAAAACCTTTAGAAATCTTGAAGCGATTGTTGTAGACGAGTGGCACGAGCTTTTAGGGAGCAAGCGTGGCGTACAGGTAGAACTTGGTTTGTCGCGACTAAAAACTGTCTCAAAAAAGCTTCGAATTTGGGGAATTTCAGCTACGATCGGGAATCTTCAGCAGGCCAGGGAGGTTTTATTGGGACCAGAATCTGAAGCACTTCAGAATTCAGAATTGATCAGGGCGAATCTTCAGAAAAAAATAAGAGTTAAATCCATTATTCCCGAAACCATGGAAAAGTTTCCGTGGCGAGGACACATGGGATTGCATTTGTTAGATGAGGTGGTGCCGATCATTAAAAACTCAAGAACTACGCTACTTTTTACCAATACCAGGTCGCAGTGTGAATTGTGGTTTCAAAAGATCATTTCAAAATATCCTGAATTTGCTGGCGAACTTGCCATGCATCACGGGAGTATTAATAAGGAAACACGATTGTGGGTAGAACAGGCGATTCGAAACGAAAGTCTGAAAGCGGTAGTTTGTACCTCGAGTTTAGATTTGGGAGTCGATTTTGCGCCGGTAGAAACCATTATCCAGATTGGCGGACCTAAAGGTGTTGCCAGATTTTTACAGCGTGCCGGGCGTAGCGGTCATCAGCCGGGAAAAGAAAGTGTGATCTACTTTTTACCTACGCATGCGATCGAATTGATCGAAGCTTCAGCTTTGCAAAAAGCTGTAGAGAAAAAAGCGGTAGAAGATCGGATTCCGTATTTGCTGAGTTTCGATGTTTTGGTACAGTATTTAACGACTTTGGCGGTTTCAAACGGATTTTTTCCGAAAGATATTTATCCTGAAATAAAGTCGACTTTTTGCTTCCAGGCGATGACCGAAGATGATTGGCGCTGGGTGCTAAATTTCATTACGAAAGGCAGCCAGAGTTTACAGGCTTACGACGAATATAAAAAGGTCGAAATCGAAGAAGATGGCAGGTTTAAAGTGAATCATCGCGGTGTTGCCATGCGTCACCGATTACAAATTGGGACGATCGTGAGTGATGCGATGCTGAGCGTAAAATACATGAAAGGTGGCTATATTGGAACTATGGAAGAATGGTTCATTTCCAAATTAACTCCTGGTGATGTATTCACTTTTGCCGGCCGAAATTTAGAACTGGTCAGGATTAAAAATATGCAGGTTTTGGTTAAAAAATCGAAGAAAAAAACCACTAAAGTTCCCAGTTGGATGGGCGGAAGAATGACGTTCTCTGCGCAGATGAGTGAATTGTTACGGGAAGAAATGTATTTAGCTTCAGAATATGATTCGGCTACTGGGAAATCTGAAGAACTTTCTGCTCTAACCGGTATTTTTGAACGTCAAAAAAAGGAATCTGTAATCCCCAAAAGCGATGAATTTCTAATTGAAACCTTTAAAACTCGAGAAGGTTATCACGCCATCTTTTATCCTTTTGAGGGGCGATTTGTACACGAAGCTTTAGGAAGTTTGCTGGCTTATCGCATTAGTTTGTTATCGCCAATTTCATTTTCTATCGCCTTTAACGATTATGGATTTGAACTGCTTAGCGATCAGGAAATCGATATGCAGCAGGTGCTGGATAATAATTTGTTTTCTGCGGAATTTTTGATGGACGATCTCTATAAAAGTCTGAATGCAACAGAAATGGCTCGCCGAAAATTTAGAGATATTGCTGTAATCGCAGGACTCGTTTTTACGGGTTATCCTAACAAGCTGGTAAAAAGTAAGCATTTACAATCCAGTTCGCAGTTGTTATTTAGTGTCTTTAGAGATTACGAAGAAGATAATTTACTCTATCTGCAATCTTTCAGAGAAACCTTTGAGCATCAACTAGAAGAGGGAAGATTACGACAGGCATTAGAGCGAATAGAGCATCAAAAAGTTGTGTGGCGAAATTGTGAAAAACCAACACCTTTTTCTTTCCCGATCATTACCGATCGACTACGTGAAAAATTATCTTCTGAAAAACTGGAAGATCGTATTCGAAAAATGATGAAAAGTCTGGAAGGATAGTTAGATATTAGACCGCTGCGCTTTTAGAATTGAGATATTAGACAAGAGAGATTAGAGTATAGATGAAAGAATCACGAGTAAAGAATCAGGATTGAAATACTGAAATTTGAATAAGTTTATTTTTGTTCTGCTAAACCTGGCCGTCATGCTGAACTTGTTTCGGCATCTCATCACAATTTTGTAATTATTAAATCTAACCGCTGAAGGCTAAAAACTGATAGGTTCTAGCTAAAAATACTGTCCAAATCTTGTTTTCCTATGATTGCCATTATTTCAACCGTATCATTATTCACACGGTAGAAAATACTGTCTGACCCACATACACATCTGCGGTAATCTTTTCGTATATAATCTACAGTTTCAAATGAGTATGGATTTTTGGCAATGATCTCGAAATATTCAAAAAGTTGATGAAAATATAGATCAGCTTGTTTAATGCCGAATTTTGAAACGCCGTAATGATGAATTCGAATTATATCTTCTTTCGCGGTGTTGCTAAGCTTATAATTAGCCATCTAATAATGACTTGGATTGTGCTAAAATATCATGTTTGCTTTCTGATGTAAATCCGCTTTTTTCTGCTTTTTCAAGTTTAGCACTTATCCAATCAATTTTAGCTTGTTGTTTTCTGGCCTGTCTTATAAGGTCGTTAACGATCTCACTTTTGCTGGAATATTCTTTACTATCTATCTGGCTTTTTAGCCATTCATCGTTGGGCTCTGTTAAAGAAATGCTCTGTCTAGACATGGTGCGTTTTTGATGTGAATTTACACCAAAAATTTTATATTGTCAATATTAAGTAAGTAGCTGAAGGTTTAAAACTAACAACTCTCACTAAAAATACTGTCTAGCGTAAATAACCATGAATTGTAAACTGAACTCTATTTCTTCAATCTTTGATTTACCTTATTTCTAACCAATTCTGTAGTGATTCCGAACAGAAGATGTGCAATGAATTCGTTTGCCTGCATTTTTATAGGAACGTCTGTTGGTTTTTCTTTAAGGCCAAGTATAGGCAAAGAAGTTTGATGTGTAGAAACCCAGGTTGAGGTTCCCATAATAATTCCTTCAGCAAGATTTAATTGATCTTTATCTTTTTTTCCGTAGCCATAAGCAGCACCTACACTAGCGCCAACGGGAAAATTCACCAATTGTTCTGCTAATTCTTCGTTTTGAACACTTATAGGAGTTCCGGTGATCTTTGTAGAAAGATCGTCCAAAATTTTAAGTTGCGCACTTCGATTTTCAGCTTTACGAACAGGTAAAAAATGTTCAATCAAACCTTTTACAGCTCCACCTGCCAAACCACCAATGGCACCTGCGATAATACTTCGGGTAGTTTTATTGTTAATTGTTGGATTGCTTTTTAAGTGTTCTAAAAACATGAGAATCGATTTTAACCTAAAACTATTTAATCTAGAACGCTTCTGCAATCATTTAACAATCATTTGACAGGAACTTGAAAAATTATCCTATTTTTAAAATATGAGTACAAAGCAAAATTTGAACGTAGCGATTATTCAGGCAGATCTTAAATGGGAAGATTCGGTTGCGAATCGTAGTCTTTTCAGTAAAAAGATAGCTGCTTTAAGTGATTCCGTAGAACTTATTGTTTTACCCGAAATGTTCACCACAGGTTTTAGTATGAATGCTGGAAATCTTGCTGAAGAAACCGAGGGAGAAACTTTGCTATGGATGAAAGAACAAGCAAAACTAAAAGATGCGGCTATCACCGGAAGTGTAATTATTACTGAAAATGGTGAATTTTACAATAGATTATTTTTTGTTTTTCCTGACGAAACAGTTCAAAAATATGATAAGCGACATACCTTTACTTTGGCAAATGAAGACAAAACCTATACTGCCGGCACAGAGCGTTTAATCGTAAATTATAAAGGCTGGAAAATTTGTCCGCTTATATGTTATGATCTTAGATTTCCTGTTTGGGCAAGAAATACAGAGGATTACGATTTGCTAATCTATGTTGCAAACTGGCCACAAAAACGAGTTGCAGCCTGGGATGCTTTATTAAAAGCTAGAGCAATAGAAAACATGAGTTTTTGTATTGGCGTAAATCGTGTGGGCGAAGATGGCGATGGTTTCGTTTATAACGGGCATAGCGCAATTTACGATTGCCTTGGTGAAATTTTAACTCAGCAAAATACTGAAAATGAATTCGCAAAAGAAATTACGCTTGATAAAACGCATCTCGAAAATACACGAAATCAGCTTAAATTTTTACAGGATCGCGACGAGTTTAGATTAATCTAGGTAAAATTGATATACTTCGTCAAAATTGGCGCGAGTTTCTAAAGTATCTGGATAATAGCTTATTTTCTCTGGTCTTCTACGTTCTAGCCAACTACCGGTATCCCAATATCCATTTTGATTTTCGTCATAAATGATCCTTAGGAAATAATTGCCTGGATTTATATGCTCAAAAGTAAATTGTGTGCCTTCAGTTAAGGTTTGTTCTTTAACAACTTCGCCTTTTAAAGTGGTTAATTGAACGATCATTGGGTAGCTTCGCACATTTCGAAGTGACATGATTATGCTACCATAATCAGAAAGTGGTTTGGTGGTTAATTTCTGACTTATCGTGTCGTTTTGATCTCCAAATAAGTCGGTTAAAGTTCCCGGTAAGGCTTTAAAATAGTATGTCCCTTCAGGTTCTTTATCAAAATAGACCTCTAATTGATTGTCCAGATCTCTAATTTCAGAAGTAAAAGAAACTTCAAGCGAGTCTTTATCCAAAATCGTAATTAGCGCATCATTTTTTTCAACCAAAGGCGTATTTGCTTTCAGTAAAAATGGCTGGTCGTATTCTATATTTCCAGACGGTTCAGCTTTTACATTTAAAGAATCACGCTCTAATTGCGCCATTCTTATATAAACGGTGTCGCGTTGACGTGGCGTTATATATTCTAAGGAAACACTATCGGTTTCTATAGGATCTCTAAACCAGTAATAAAGCGTATCGGTTTCAGCATCTCGGGTAATTCTGGAAACCGGCGGCTCCATTGGCGGATACAAAAAATTAAGCTCTAAATTATCTAAATTTGGCACTCCCTGGTAACCAATTAAAAGTTGTCTTCCTTTAAAAAGTTTAGGTCGTTTTACTTCAAAAGCTAATTCTTCCTGAAAAATGGAGATCGTATAAACACTATCTGTTGGAATGGTGATTGGCTGTTCTAAAAAGCCAATTTTATCTTTACCAGGATTAAATTTATAATTGTCGTTATCGTCTAAAATAGCGACCATTTGATATTTTCCTGCCTTTAAGTTTTCCAAGTCAAAATTCACACTGCTATCGCGAGTGTAAGCCACATAACGCGGAATTTCACTATACACAACAGAATCTGTATACGTGCTATCCATCTCATAAAGGAAGATCGAAACAAACTCTGGCGTTTCTTTTAAATAGGCATCTTCAATAAATCCTGAAACTTCTAAAGAATCGATATAATCCCCGGTGCTAAATACGTATTTAAAATAAGGATAAGGATTCCCTTCGTTATTATCTACGATACTTTTCCCAAAGTTAATCGCGTAGGTAGTATTTTCTCTAAGGGTATCGTTAATTTCGATTTTCACATCTTTTCTAGCCTGTCCTAACGGAAGAATATTTGGCTTTGGATCCATTGGTGGCGAAATGATGATCTGCTGCTGCGGATTTTCAAGTTTAATAAATTCGTTAAACAGAATACTAATCTCTTCAGCATCAAAATTTGTAGTGTAATTCTCTGGATTTGCTCTTATAAAACGAGGTGGTTCTTCGTCAATGGGACCGCCTTCAGGCATTCCTTTCTTAGCACATCGCACTACAGATGTGATTACTACAATAAAAAGAATAAAGTTGAAAAGCTTCCTGTTCATCTTCAAAAGAGCTATAAATTTTTCAGAATTCAGACTTAAAAATCCTTTCGCAAAGAAACGATTATTTTAAATTTAAACGTAACAATCAAATGGTAATTGCCATGGTTGCGATACTGATCTTTATTTTTTCTGAATTTCGTAAACAATTAATGCAGGCTTCTAAAGTGGCACCCGTGGTTAGAATATCATCGACCAGTAAAATATGTTTTCCTGAAATTGCCGAAGCATCGGTGAGCTGAAAGGATTGCTCCATAAGATTCCATCTCGAAATTCGATTTTTTAGCGCCTGTTTTTTGGAAGAGCTTGTTTTAGTAAGTAAATCATCGCGATATTCTGCATTCAGACTTTTGGCGATTTCTTTGGCAAAACCTTCTGTTTGATTATAACCACGTTCTTTTAAGCGTTTTTTATGCAGTGGAACAGGGATCACCATATCGATATTAGTAAATCTGCTGCTATTTTTCAGAATTTCGCCAGTCCATTCCCCTAAAAAATAGCTTATTTCAAATTGTCTCTTATATTTGAGCTGGTGAAGAAGCAGCTGTACCATATTTTTTTTACGAAAAAGTAGTAATGCGTAAGCGGCATTAATTTCGGCTCTGCCATAAAATACTTTATCGGCCTGGTTTTCGTTATTAGGTTGAAAGTTAGTAAGCGGGAGTTGATGTAAACAAGAGGTGCAAATCACTTTTTCATGATCTAACAAGGGCCGTTCGCAGCAATTGCAGGTCTTTGGATAGAACAGATTAATGAAATCGTGAAACATTTGTTAAGTGGTTGTTGCGGAAAGCCTTAAACCTCTAAATTTATAAAATATAAAATACTTTATGATGACTGAAAAGAAGAATAATATTGCATTAAAGATTCTTATTGGTGTTTTAGCGGTGGCTCTTATTGCGCTTACTATCTATACGATAAGATTCTACAATGAAGAAAAAGAGAATAAAGAGATTCTTCAAAAAGAAAAAGCTGCCATAGAGAACGAGCTTAACGAGCTTATCGTAAAATATGACGAAGCTATTGATGAGAACGAAATTATGGATCAAAACTTGGTAGATGCCAGGGAGCGTATCAATAGATTATTAGATTCAGTTCAGGATTACGAAGCGAATCTTGTATTAATTACAAGATACCGTAGAGAAATTAGTAATCTTAAAGCAGAGAAAGAAAGATTGTTTAGAGTGGTTGATAGTTTAAGCCTGCAAAACCAAAGAATGGCAATGACCATTGATAGTACTCAAACAGAACTTTCTGAAAAGACCAGATTATCAGATTCGTTACAAACTTCTAATCAAAGTTTAGCTAATAAAGTGAATAAAGCTTCTCAGTTAAAAATAACCAGCTTGCGGGGGGAAGGCGTAATTGTTAGAAATAGTGGTAAAGTTGTAGAAAACGATCGTACCAGAAGAATCGACCAGGTGAGGACCTGTTTTACGATCACGGCCAATGATCTTACTGAAGCTGGCGAGAAAAATCTTTATGTACAGGTTTACAATCCAGAGAACGAGTTGGTAGGTGATAAGATTGCGGTAGAGCATGATGGCGGTGTAATGGTATACAGTGCGCAAAGTACAGTTTACTACGAGAATGATGAATTAGACGTATGTATTCTAGCCATTGCTACTGAAGAAAAATTACTGGAAGGTAATTACAAAGTATATGTTTATAATGACGCTACACTTATTGGAACAGCATCTTTTAGCTTACGATAAGAAACTCAAAAATTTAGAGACCGCCATGAGTTAAATCATGGCGGTTTTTTTATTTTTGCTACATGGCAAAACAAGAAGATTCATTTAAAAACGTGATATCCCATGCTAAGGAGTATGGGTATATTTTTGCGTCTAGTGAAATATATGACGGATTAAGCGCGGTTTATGACTATGGTCAAAATGGTGCTGAATTAAAAAAGAATATAAAAGAATACTGGTGGAAAAGTATGGTGCAATTGCACCAGAATATTGTTGGTATCGATGCCGCAATATTAATGCATCCAACAACCTGGAAAGCTTCTGGGCACGTAGATGCATTTAATGATCCACTAATCGATAATAAAGATTCTAAAAAGCGTTACCGTGCAGATGTTTTGGTTGAAGATTATGCTGAAAAGATCAATCAAAAAGCACAAAAAGAGATCGCAAAGGCTAAAAAGCGTTTTGGAGATGCTTTTGATGAAGAGCAGTTTGTAGCAACCAATCCACGTGTACAGCGATATAAAGCTGAAGAAAAAGAGATTTTAGAGCGTTTAGCCAAATCTTTAACAGAAGAAAATTTGGCAGATGTAAAGGCTTTAATTGAAGAGTTAGGCATTGCCTGCCCAGAAAGTGGTTCTAAGAACTGGACAGACGTTAAGCAGTTCAACTTAATGTTTGGAACCAAGCTTGGTGCTTCTGCAGATAGTGCTACAGATCTTTATCTAAGACCAGAAACAGCGCAGGGTATTTTTGTAAACTTTTCTAATGTGCAAAAAACCGGAAGAATGAAAATCCCATTCGGAATTGCACAAATAGGTAAAGCTTTTAGAAATGAAATTGTTGCAAGACAATTTATCTTTCGCCAACGTGAGTTCGAACAAATGGAAATGCAGTTTTTTGTGCGTCCGGGGGAAGAACTTAGCTGGTTTGAAAAATGGAAAGAAACACGCCAAAAATGGCATGCAAGCTTAGGTCTTGGAGATGATAAATATCGTTTCCACGATCACGAAAAGTTAGCGCATTATGCGAATGCCGCTACAGATATTGAGTTCGATTTTCCATTTGGATTTAAAGAGTTAGAAGGAATTCATTCTCGTACAGATTTTGATCTAAAAGCACATGAAGAACATTCTGGTAAAAAACTACGTTTTTACGATCCAGAGATGAAAGAAAATTATGTGCCGTATGTAATTGAAACTTCTATAGGTTTAGATCGTATGTTCCTAGCTGTATTTTCTGCTTCATTAAAAGAAGAAGATCTTGGGGAAGGAAAATCCAGAACCGTACTTAAATTGCCAGCAGTATTAGCACCAACAAAAGCGGCGATTTTACCATTAGTTAAAAAAGATGGTTTACCAGAACTAGCTCAGGAGATTGTAGAAGAGCTTAAGTGGGATTTTAGAGTACAATACGACGAGAAAGATGCAGTGGGTAGACGTTATCGTCGCCAGGATGCTGCCGGAACTCCGTTATGTATTACTGTAGATCACGATTCTTTAGAAGATAAAACGGTTACAGTTCGTTATCGTGATACGATGGAACAAAAACGAGTGCCAATTTCAGAATTGGCTTCTATTATTGATAAGGAAGTGAATTTTAAATACTGGCTTAATAAAGCATAAGATCTTTGATATCTAGATACAAAAAAAGGCGGTTTTAAAACCGCCTTTTTTAATGTGATATTTTTATCTGAATTATGTAGGATTTGACTCTTCGCGAATTTCTTTAATTCTTTCATCTAAAAAGCGAAGTCCTACATTTTCAGTATTGATAAGATCAAACAACTCCAATGCTCTGCGCATGGTTTGCTCTTCTTCCATTTGTTCGTTTACGTACCACTGTAAAAAGTTTTCAGTAGTAAGGTCACGTTTATTTCTGCATTCATAAATAATATTATGTATGCTTTTCGTAATAGCGATTTCCTGGTCTAATGCGGTTTCAAATATTTCTTCTAAAGAAGTAAAATCGTGATTAATGTTAGTTACTTCAGGAGAATATGCGGTCCCACCATTATCATTTATAAAGTGGAATATTTTCATCATATGTTCGCGCTCTTCTGCAGATTGCTCATAGAAGAACTCAGCGCTGTAAACAAGTCCGTTATGGTCACACCAGGACGCCATTGCAAGATAAGCTGAAGAAGACTCTGCTTCCTGCTTAATTTGTTTATTCAGTAAATCTAAAACATCTACGTGGATTAGTAGATTTTGTCTTACAAGGTCTTTCATAGGATTTGATTTTAGGCAAAATTACCTAAAAAAGGAGTAAGTCGCTAAGAATGAGGTCAATTTAGAAGTAGTCTAAACCTAAGCAAGAACCGAGTTAAGTTCCATCATGGCAAAAGTACCATTAATTAGATCCTGAAGATCAAGAATTTCTAGCGTATTAAAGACAAATAAGTGCTCACGGTTACAAAGACTAAATACTTCTAAACCATGTACATTTTCACCATTTAGATGCCTATCTATATTTACCGATCTAAGTTTATGTCTAAACGCCAATAACTGGCAAAAAGAAAACTTTACCGTTTTATGGCCAAAATCGATATAAAACTTTCGGCTACTGTCACACTGGCTGGCAACGAAATATTTTGATGTATAAATCGAATTCATTTGCCGCCAAAATTAATTTTAATTTAGAATAAATCCAAATATCAAATCTTAATTTGTCGACTTATTTGTTGATTTAACGAAATAAAGGTTTCTGTTCTCGAGACACCTTCGATTCCCTGGATGTTTTTATTCAAAACTTTCATTAGATGTTCATTGTCCCTGCAAAGTACCTTTACAAAAATCGACCAGTTTCCGGTGGTGTAGTGGCATTCGATAACTTCAGGGATTTCTTTAAGTTTATTTACAGCAAGAGGGTTGCTTACTGCTTTATCTAGGTACACGCCGACAAAAGCCATGGTTTTATAACCTAAAAGTCTAGGGTCAATAATAAGACGGGAGCCTTCGATCAAGCCAGATTTTTCTAATTTTCTTAATCTTTGGTGTACTGCTGCGCCGGTAATTCCTATGTTTTTTGCGATTTCTAAAATTGGTCTTTTGGCATCTTCCATTAGGAAGTTAAGGATAGTTTTGTCGATACCATCGATAACGACATTTTGGTCTATAATCTTCATTTGGTTGTAGTTATAAAGCTAAAATAGGAAAAAAGATTTCATTTCCTAATTACTTACCCCGCCTATGGCATTGTATCCTAAATAGATTGTTTGTTTTTCTTTAAAAATGATACCATTTTCTTGAAGTTCCTGTAATATAGGTTGATAAACCTCCCTGGAAATTGGTAAATGTACACCTGGAGTGTTTATTTTATTTTTTAAAATTTTTAATGTGGCAATACCAACGGGCAGGCCTACTGTTTTGGCCATGGCGGTTTCTGTTTGATTTTTGCCAAGGCAAACCATGGTAGCATCTATTTGTTTTTTCTCGCCATTTAATTCGTAACCAAACTTATGATACATTACGATCATATCTTTGTCTTCTGAAGAAAGGCTCCATTTTTCTTCTAATATCTTCTGAAGAGCTTGCGCCGGAGTAGCCTTTTTGATCCCAATCTTTTTAATATTATTGAAAAGATCTAACTCCAAGAGCTTTTCCCACATAATATCATCTTGATCAATCCTAAGATTATGACGCAATTTCAGCTCTACAGAATCTGTAGGAGAGTAGGGAAGAAATGAATTCACGAATTCACGATAGGTCATATTTTCAGAATCTTCCATCGTAAAGCTATCATCTGTCATCCCAAGCTGCACAAACATATTCCAGGCACGATTATAACCTACACGGCGCATAGTGCCGCGGTACAAGGTAAGGATGTCCTGAAGGCCATATGCTTCACGGTAATCTAGAGAGTTACGGTTAGCGTAAGCCTCAAATCTTCCGTAGCCCTCGATATCCAAAAACTCGGTTCTTCTAAATAATCGGTGATACGGAATGTATTTATAGTTTCCTTCCTGAATAAATTTGGCAACACCACCTTGCCCGGCAACTACGACATTCCGCGGATTCCAGGTGAATTTATAATTCCATAGGTTGTTGTCGCTTTCAGGAGACAAGAGTCCGCCACAAAAAGATTCAAACATTAGTATTTTCCCGCCTTCATCCCTAATGCGATCGATCACCTGCATGGCGCTCATATGATCGATCCCTGGATCTACGCCAATTTCATTCATAAAAACGAGTCCGGCCTTTTTTACTTCTGCGTCCAGCGCTTTCATTTCATTACTAATGTATGATGCCGTAACAAGATTCTTCTTCAGTTTTAGACAGCTTTTTGCAATTTCTATATGTAATCTTGCCGGCAGCATCGATATTACAATAGCAGCGGGAGTGATATGAGTTTCGCAACTTTCAGCATCAAAAATATCAAAGCTAACAGCTTGGCAATTTTGGTGATTTTTAACTACTTTTTTTGCAAGTGATAGGTCTTTGTCTGCAACAATAATTTGAAAGTTTTCTTCGGAAGACTTTTCTGAGAGATATTTTATAAGAACAGCGGTAGATTTTCCCGCGCCAATTAACAGGATTTGTTGCATAATTCAACTAATTTTGTGTAATGCTAACTAAGGTATTAAAACTTGTAGTATGACGCGCAGATTTTTAGTAACAGGAGGAATATTTGGACTTTTAGCGGTAATTCTTGGTGCTTTTGGGGCTCACGGATTAAAAAGTGTGTTAGAAGCAGAAACTTTAACTTCCTTTGAAACCGGAGTGCGCTACCAGATGTATCATGCGCTTTTACTTATTGGATTAGCTAATTTCTCGAAATTACAAAGCAATATTATTTACTGGTTTTTTCTAATAGGAGTCATATTTTTTAGCGGTTCGATCTATTTATTAAGTTTAGACGAATTAGCAGGATTAGATCTAAGTAGTATTGCATTGGTAACTCCGCTTGGAGGAGCTTTGTTAATTGTTGGTTGGACACTTTTCATATTTAAGTCGTTAAAGTTAAAATATCAATAATTTTATCTTTGAAATTAGTTCTTTTATTGAAGATTTTTAATTTTGTTGTTATTACAAACCACACAAAATATTTAATTATGGATTTAAAAGACATAATTACGAAAACGATTTCGTTAGAGCAATACGGAATCAAAAATGTGACTACAAATTATCAAATCTCGCCCGAAGAATTACAAAAAGAAACTTTAAAACGCGATCTGGGCAAAGAAACCAAAGACGGAGTTTTGGCAATTTACACCGGTAAATTTACCGGTAGATCGCCCAAAGATCGTTTTATTGTAAAAGATGAAGTAACTAAAGATCGAGTTTGGTGGGGAGACATTAATCTTCCCTTTGATGAGAAGAAATTCGATAAACTATATGATAAAGTAACTAGGTATTTAACTGGGAAAGAACTTTTTGTTCGGGATGCTTTTGCTTGTGCTCATCATGATTATAAACTGAATATTAGAGTAATTAATGAATATCCTTGGTCTAACATGTTTGCGTACAATATGTTTCTAAGGCCTACGGAAGAAGAACTTAAAACTTTTAAAGAAGACTGGTTAATTCTTAATGCCCCCGGTTTCAAGGCAAATCCCGAAGAAGACGGTACGAGACAGGAGAATTTTGCGATTTTAAACTTCAGTAAAAAGATCGCACTAATTGGCGGTACCGGATATACCGGGGAGATCAAAAAGGGTATTTTTTCAGCACTAAATTTAATTCTGCCAGTTTTTAAAAATACCTTACCAATGCACTGTTCTGCTAATGTAGGGGCAGAAGGGGATACCGCAATATTTTTTGGCTTATCAGGAACGGGAAAGACCACATTATCTGCAGATCCTAATAGAAAATTAATTGGTGATGACGAACACGGTTGGACGCCAGATGATAAGATCTTTAATTTTGAAGGCGGTTGTTATGCGAAGGTTATCAATTTGTCTAAAGAAAACGAACCCGATATTTATAATGCGATAAAACCAGGCGCAATTTTAGAGAATGTGATCTTTAAAAATGGAGAAGTGGATTATACAGATACCAGTATTACTCAAAATACGCGCGTAAGTTATCCAATAGATCATATTCAAAACGTTCAGGAAGCTTCTGTTGGGGAAAACCCTAAGAATATCTTCTTCTTAACTGCAGATGCTTTTGGGGTTTTACCGCCTATAAGCAAGTTGTCTCCTGGGCAGGCTGCTTATCATTTTATTAGTGGTTATACCGCAAAAGTTGCAGGGACAGAGGAAGGGATCAAAGAACCACAGCCAAGTTTCTCTGCATGTTTTGGTGCTCCATTTATGCCGTTGCATCCAACGGTTTATGCTGAAATGTTAAGCGAGAAAATGAAAAAATCTAATGTAAATGTCTGGTTAATAAATACCGGTTGGACGGGAGGTCCTTACGGAATTGGTCAACGAATGAAGTTGAAATACACCAGAGCGATGATAAATGCTGCACTTTCTGGTAAGTTAGAGAACAAGACATTTGAAACCTATCAAGTATTTGGACTAAAGATGCCAAAAGAATGTCCAGATGTACCAAGCGAAATTTTAAACCCTAGAAATACCTGGGAGAGTAAAGAAACGTACGATAAAAAAGCAGAAGAACTTGCTACCACTTTTCATAATAATTTTTCAGAGTTTAAGGAATATGCTAGTCAGGAAATTTTAATGGGAGGGCCAGTCGCCTTAAAATATAATGCCTAGTATTATTTGTTAATGTTGTAAATGAAGAAATCCGGTGTTTGATAATCAAAGCACCGGATTTCGAATTTTAATAGAAGGTAATCTTTATTTCTTATTAGCCTCAGCAATATATTTATTCAGAGCCATAGTCATCGATGGCGTTTCTGAAGTTGGGGCTTTAATATTCACAGTTAAACCGTGTTCTTTAGCAGCTTTGATCGTTGTGTTACCAAAAACAGCAATTCTTGTATCGTTTTGTTTGAAATCTGGAAAGTTTTCAAATAAAGATTTAATACCGCTAGGGCTAAAGAATACTAATATATCGTAAGTTACATCGCTTAAATGAGAAAGGTCACTTACTACAGTTTTGTAAAAAACAGCCTGTTTCCATTGTACTCCCAGTTTATCCAAAGTTTTTGGAATCACAGGTTTTAGCATGTCTGAAGAAGGAAGTAAAAACTTCTCATTCTTGTATTTTTTAATAAGTGGAGAAAGCTCTGCAAAAGTACGTTTCCCAACATAGATTTTACGTTTTCTATAAACCACATATTTTTGAAGGTAATAGGCTACTGCTTCACTAAGGCAAAAATACTTCAAAGAATCTGGTACTTTAAACCTCATTTCTTCAGCAACTCTAAAAAAGTGATCTACTGCATTTCTACTGGTTAGGATAATTGCGGTATGTTTTGAAAGATCTACCTTTTGCTGTCTAACTTCTTTAGAAGAAACACCTTCTACGTGAATAAAAGGGATGAAATCAACTTTAACCTTTTGTTTTTCCTCCAGTTCAAAATATGGAGAATTTTCTACTTTAGGCTCTGGTTGAGAAACCAAAATTGTTTTCACTTTCATATATCAATTCTTTATCTGATCGTTTAATACACTGTAATAAGCTTATATAAAATAAAGTACGGTGCAATTTCAAGAGCGCAAAGGTACAAAATAAAATAAAACCAGTGACCGCTTATCAACTTTTGATACTGTTTAAAGATGTTAAATATGCCTGTTAAATTGGCGAAAAGTATAAAGCCAACCATCCCATATACCCACATATCACTAATATTAAAGGTATAAATCAATAGAAGTGTTAGCGGAAAAACCAGCAGTGAAATGAAGTTGCGATAACTTAATTTTTGGAATAGATAGATGTCAATGACCTTATCGATATTGAAGATATTAGAGATTATTTTTTCGACCCCAAATTTTAAAAGGATAAAACACACGTATGCGGTTAATATTCTAATGTAGATCAAAATGTAATCTGCAGGAGCCGGATTTGTATAGTATTTATAAAGCCAGAATATTAGAACAGAAATAGAAAGAGCGTTAACGCTAAAAAGTAATATGTTAAATCCATGAAAAGCGTTGTTCTCTTTTCCTCTAAACAACATAAATTTGTTTGAGGTAAGTATAGATAGAAACTCGTTAAAGCGATTCGTATACAGGTTTCTAACTATTACAATTAGTATAAAGCATATTATAAATATGATCGTAATCCAGTCTAAAGGTTCGGTATAACGTTCTATGGCCTGCACACTTATTTTTTTCGCAAATTTAAAGTAATGTGATAAAAACTAAGCTTAAAAACAAAAGAAAGCGTTGTTTAAAATCCCTACATTTGTGCAAAATTTGCTAAAATGGTTCATGGGCTAATTATTATACCCACTTTTAATGAAATAGAGAATATAGAGCGACTGATTAGGAATATTTTTTCACAGCAGCGCAAATTTCATATTTTAGTGGTAGATGATAATTCGCCAGATGGCACGGCAACAAGGGTGAGAACGCTCCAGGCCGAGTTTCATGATCAGCTTTTTCTTGAAGAACGCAAGGAAAAAACAGGTTTAGGAACCGCATACATACATGGATTTAAGTGGGCTTTACAACGGGAATATGATTATGTTTTCGAAATGGATGCCGATTTTTCCCATAATCCCAACGATCTAATACGATTATATAATGCTTGTAAACGAGAAGAGGCAGATGTTGCTATAGGCTCTAGATATGTAACAGGTGTGAATGTAATCAACTGGCCAATGAATCGTGTTCTAATGTCGTGGTTGGCCTCAAAGTATGTGCAATTTATAACAGGAATGGATATCCACGATACAACGGCTGGTTATGTATGTTATAAAAGAGAAGTGTTAGAACGTATAAAACTTGATAAAATACAGTTTGTAGGTTATGCGTTTCAAATAGAGATGAAGTTTAAATCGCATCTTTTAGGGTTTAAGATAACCGAAGTGCCTGTTATTTTTACCGATAGAACCAGAGGAACTTCAAAAATGAGCGGATCAATAATTTATGAAGCTGTTTTTGGAGTAATTAAGATGAAAGTAAAAAGTCTGTTTAACAGAATAAAATAGTGATGAAGAAAGTCCTGATTAAAAACGCCAAGATCGTAAATGAAGGTAAAATTACTGAAGGTGATGTTTTTATTGAAGATGGAATTATAAGAGAGATTGCCGAAACTATTAGTGCAAAATCTCCAGATGTTCAGATTTTTGATGCTGAAGGAAGCCATTTATTACCGGGTGTAATAGATGATCAAGTGCATTTTAGAGAGCCAGGCTTAACGCATAAAGAAGATATCGAGCGAGGAAGTAAAGCGGCAGTTGCCGGCGGTATAACTTCGTTTATCGAGATGCCTAACACGATCCCTCAAACTACCACAATAGAAGAGTTAGATAAGAAATTCGCCACTGCGGCAGAAAAATCTTATGCTAACTACTCTTTTATGTTTGGTGGAACCAACGATAACCTGGAAGAAGTATTAAAAGTAGATCCTAAAAAAACGGCTGCATTAAAGTTATTTTTAGGCTCTTCAACCGGGAACATGCTGGTAGACGATCAAAACGTATTAGAAGAGATCTTTTCTAAATCACCTTTGTTGATCGCGGTGCATTGTGAGGACGAAACTACTATTCAAAATAATCTTAAAGAATGTGTAGAGCGTTATGGTGATGATATTCCAATAGAGCTTCATCCAAAAATAAGAAGTGAAGAAGCTTGTTATAAATCTTCTTCAAGTGCTGTAAAATTAGCGAAGAAAACTGGTGCAAGATTGCATGTTTTTCATGTATCTACGGCAAAAGAATTAGAACTTTTCAGTAATAAAAAGTCATTAAAAGATAAAAAGATTACTGCCGAAGTTTGTATTCACCATCTTTGGTTTAATGATACCGATTATCAGAAAAAAGGAACGTTTATAAAGTGGAATCCTGCGGTTAAAACTGAAAAAGATCAGGAAGCTCTTATGAAAGCTTTAAATGATGATCGTTTAGATGTTGTAGCAACAGATCATGCACCACATACCAAGCAGGAGAAACAAAATCCATATACAAAAGCGCCAAGTGGAGGCCCATTAGTGCAACATGCATTACCGGCCATGTTACAGTTCTACCATCAGGAAAAAATCTCTTTAGAGAAGATCGTAGAAAAGATGTGTCATAATCCTGCAATATTGTTCGATATTAAAGATCGAGGATATATTCGTGAGGGCTATAAAGCAGATCTAGTACTTGTAGATCTAAACGCACCATGGCAGGTGAAATCAGATAACATCCTATATAAATGTGGATGGTCTCCTTTCGAAGGTGTGACCTTTAAATCCAGGATTACACATACGTTTGTAAATGGTCATTTGGTGTATAAAAACTTTAAACACCAGCCATTTACCAATGTGGCACAGCAATTAGAGTTCGACAGATAATGAAATTGTTTAAATACAGCATTATTTTTATAGTTTTTATTGGGCTTGCCTGCCAGGATGTAGATCATATGAGCAAGCCTAAAAATCTTATTCCAGAAGATAAGATGGTAAATGTACTTACCGAAATGGCTTTGGTCAACGCGGCCAGAAACTATAACAAAGTGATGTTGGAGCAAACCGGTATTAAGCCAGACCAGTATATCTATGATAAGTTTGGCATCGATAGCACACAATTTGAAAAAAGTAATGCTTATTATACCGAAAATTATGATGATTACGAGCGAGTTTTTGATAAGGTTAAAGACTCGCTTCAATCATTAAAAACTTACATAGACGAAGTAGTAGCGGAAGAAAAGCGCGTCGAAGATTCTATTAAAAAGGCAAAAAGAGAGAAAAATCGCCCGGAATTTAAAAAGCAAGTCGATTCTACTGAAGTTGATAGTACAGTTATAGATTCTATTTCTATTGAAGGTGAAAAAATCCTGGATAGTTTAAAGCAAAATGAGCAGCGAGCAATGGAATCTCTTCAAAGTGAGAATTAGATCTTAGTGGTTTCTTTTTTATCTTGATCTTGCACAAAATAATTCCCTGTATCCTTAATTACTTCTTTTATAGGAGTAAACTTGAAATGCAATTTATCTTTAAGCTTTGAGTTGTCGTAAGTCGATTTCTGGAAAATTCCGTTAATGTCACTCTTTGTAATGCTACGATCATAGCCAAAAAATGAGGCGAATTTTTGTACAAACCAACCAATAGAGATCATCCATTTCTTTAAAGGTTTTTGAGGTTTTGGTTTGTTTATACTTTCCGCAGTAAAATCTAATACTTGCTTAAAGCTTAGATTTTCAGCAACCAGAATAAAGCCTTCATTATAAATTTCAGAAGACATAAGCTGTAGCATCGCTTTTACAACATCTTTTACGCCAACAAAGCCAGTTCCTTTTGGAAAATGATAGTTTAATCCTTTGTGGATACGAGTAAATAGCTGTCCGCTTCCTTTATTCCAAAAACCAGGGCCGATGATCACTCCGGGATTTACAATAATTACTTTTACACCTTCCTGTGAGGCGCGCCAAACTTCAATTTCAGCACCATATTTAGAGATGGCATAATCGCTATTATTTGCTTCAGGATTCCAATTGGTCGTTTCAGTAGTTGGTTCAGATTTTATGATTGGTTTACCTAAACTTGCAATGCTGCTTACATAGCAAAGTTTCTCGATCTTATTGTCGATACATAGATTTACAATATTAGCGGTTCCTTCAATATTAATTTTTCGAAGCGCTTTTTCCTCTTTTGGATTAAAAGAAACCAAAGCGGCACAGTGGTAAACCTGGGTAATATCTTTAAAGGCTTCGGTGAGTTGTGGGACATCGGTAATTTCAGCAATTACCCATTCGATTCGTTTAAAAAGACGTTCGGCTTCATCCTTAGGATGATAATACGAGAAAACCTCTAGTGTTTTATGTAGATCACTTTCTGGTCGATAGATCGCTTTAATCTTATTTCTTTGTTCTGCCAGTTTTAAAAGCAAATGAGCGCCTACTAAACCGGTACCACCTGTAACTAAAATCATGTGGTAAATATAGCTAAAGCACTTAGGAAAAATAAGAGTAAATGGTATCTTTACAGCTGTTTTAAGAACAAATTGTTAATTATGAACAAAAATTTTGTTGAAGAGCTTACCTGGCGTGGGATGATTCACGATGTGATGCCGGGAACAGAGGAACATTTAAACGAAGAAATGCGAGCTGCGTATGTTGGGATCGATCCCACGGCAGATTCTTTACATATTGGTCACCTGGTGGGAGTAATGATGCTTCGCCATTTTCAGTTAGCAGGTCACAAGCCTTATGCATTGGTAGGTGGTGCAACGGGAATGATTGGCGATCCTTCTGGGAAATCTGCAGAGCGTAATCTGTTAGATGAAGCTACTTTAAGACATAACGAAAACTCTATAAAAGAGCAGCTTTCAAGATTTTTGAATTTTGAAGGAGCTGAAGAAAATACTGCCGTTCTTGTAAATAATTACGACTGGATGAAAGAGTTTTCCTTCCTTGGTTTTATTCGTGATGTAGGGAAACACATTAGTGTAAACTATATGATGGCTAAAGATTCAGTTAAAAAGCGTTTATCTTCAGATGCTTCAGAAGGAATGTCTTTTACTGAATTTACTTACCAGTTAGTACAGGGTTATGACTTTCTTCATTTGTTTAGAGAGCATAAATGTACGTTGCAAATGGGAGGTAGTGACCAGTGGGGAAATATTACTACCGGAACCGAGATGATTCGTAGAATTGGTGATGGTAAAGGTTACGCACTTACCTGCCCACTAATAACGAAAGCAGACGGAACAAAATTTGGTAAGACCGAAGGTGGAAATATTTGGTTAGATGCTAATAGAACTTCACCTTATAAATTCTACCAGTACTGGTTAAATACCAGTGATGCTGATGCCGAAAAATATATCAAAATCTTTACATTTTTAAGTAAAGAAGAGATTACAGCGCTTATTGCAAAGCATCAGGAAGCACCTCATTTAAGAGAGTTACAAAGAGTATTGGCGAAAGAGGTGACGGTAATGGTACACTCTGAAGATGATTATAATAATGCAGTAAAAGCTTCTGAAGTTTTATTCGGAAAAAGTACTGCTGATGATTTAAAATCTTTAAATGAAGCTACATTTTTAGATGTTTTTGAAGGTGTGCCGCAAGCTGAGGTTTCCAGAGCAGATTTTGAAGCCGGGTTAGATATGATTGGTGCTTTAGCAGCTAAAACCGACTTTTTAAAATCTAATGGTGAGGCCAGAAGAGCCTTAAAGGAAAATTCGGTTTCTGTAAATAAAGAAAAAGTAAAAGAAGATTACACCATTACGGTTAATGATCTAATTAACGATAAGTATGTGATCTTAAACAAAGGGAAAAAGAATACTTATATATTAGTAGTTGCTTAAGTCCTACATTCAAATTTAGATTGCCACAGTTATATATTAAAAATCCCCTCCTGATCGCTCAAGAGGGGATTCAACTAACTAACCAATCTAATATGAAAAAATTTCACTTAGCCACAGAATAAACTTTTGACTTCTTCTATTCTGCGGAAAATTAGTCGGTTAATTTACAGATTACTTACAGCTTTTGGTTAAAAATAACACTCGTTTAAAGAATGACTGAAATTATAGCACCATAAGGTTACAACCGCGAATATCGCTGTTGTCGAATCTTCCTAGAATTTCTATAGAATCGTCTTTATTAATCTTGCCAAGATCCTGAGTGGCAATAAATGAACAGGAGTTAATATTGGCCAGGTCGATCACATTGATTCCGCCAGTTTTTCCTTTTTTTACTGAAGAAAAAGCGTCTTCAGGATCTCTAATTAGGATCTTCATCCAGGGCGGGCAATCAAATACACCATTTCCTTTAGAGTAAGCCTGAGAGAGCAGTTCGGTCATTCCATATTCACTATGAATTTCTGAAACTCCGAAGCCCTTAGAAAGAATGCTATGTAGCTCTTCTCTTATCATTTCTTTACGGCGACCTTTCATCCCGCCGGTTTCCATGATTATGGTATTTTTTAGCTGAAATTGGTGATTTTCAATAAGGTCTAAAAGCGCGAAGGAAACACCGATCAAGAGTACCTTTTTTCCGCTTTTATCGAGTTTTAATAAGGTTTCTTTCAGTTCATCAAGATTGTTTAAATAGAAGCCACTTTCTTTTTGATCACTTTTTTGAATAAGATGCTCTACCATGTAGATCAAAGAAGAACCTTCGCGTTCTAAATAGGATGGAAGTAGTGCTAAAATGCATAGGTCTTTAGCTGGGCCATAAAATTGCTCAAAAGCTTTGTTGAAACTATCCTCGTAAATGCCCAAATTGGTTACAAAATGCTTGCTTGTAGTGCTTCCGGTGGTTCCACTACTGGTAAAAGTGATTTCGGCAGGCTTATCCTCTTTATCTTCAGCAATAATCTGATGAGTCTTAAAAAATTCGATTGGTAGAAATGGAATATCGCCGAACTGAGATACATTTTCTGGAGTTTTCTTCAGTAGTTGGCAAAAGCGATGATAAACTTTATTATGCTGAAATTGATATTGAAAGATTTCGAGACTAATTTTTAGAAAATCAGCTTCAGATCGAATATCAAAAATTTTGCTTTGCTGCATTGTCTGCAATGTTTACTCTATAATCGAGATTGTACGCTTCTAGGTTTAGCTCGAAGCAAAATAATTTTCTAAAAAACACCTTATGGTTTTGCAAAAGGTATTTTGCGCAAAGTTAAAAAGAATAAAATCTTCAGAAATAATTAATGAGAATAATACCGAATATCGTCTTTATAAGGATCGACGTGGGCCGAAGCCTCTCCTCTTCATTTAACGACAAGCTTACGAGTAGCGATTTCGTTTTGCTCTTTGATTTTTACGATGTAAATACCGGCAACAAGTGAAGAAATATCGAGTTCTTTGCCACGAAGTTTTGTTTTCTTGATGGCTTTACCAAGAACATTGTAAATTTCTATCTCTTTTTCGAGATTTTTGGTACTAGTAATGTAGATTTTATCTCCAGAAACTGGATTTGGATAAAGACTAAGACCTTCTATAGTTTCAGTAGTTGTTTTCTTTGCAACACGCGAATCAGCATCCTGAGCAGTTGCAGGCGCAGCTACCAGTAAAAATAATCCCAAAATAAGACTGTAGAGATAATTTAGTTTCATGCTTTCTTAGTCGGTTATTGCAAACTTACAATAAAAAATCAAAAATCATACCCAAAATTTGCTTAATTCGATAAAATGTATTTGGGTTATTTTTAACAATTTAGCAAAAAAAAGGCTGCACGTGGCAGCCTTTTAAAGTCTTGTAAATTATGGGATTGAAAAAATTACATTACCCAGTCAAAGATTGCAACATCCACAGTAGCTTCTGTGTCGTATGAAGCATCTACATCTGCAATTTCTCCTTCGATAGTGATATCTGCAGCAGTAAGTACTCTACCTGTTTCTGTAAGATCTATAATAGTTTCGTATCCGCTTAGAGATAAGCCTTCGATTACTGCGCCAGATTGTTTTTTAAACTGTAAAGCAATACCACCAGTTGTAGAAACAGCAGTGAAATTAGTTATCGTTGGCATACTGTTAGGCCCATCTGCCTCGATAGCAGTAGAAAAGTTTTCGATGGTGTGAGAAACATAAACGTTCTCTACGCCACCGTCCCAGCCTTCCGTCCAGTCTACGGCGTCATCTTCGTTATTTTCTAAGTAAAGATTAGTGGCGAATACAGATCCACCGAAGAACTCAACACCATCGTCAGCTCCATTAAGGATAGCGACATTATCGATCGTAGTTTCAGATCCAACAGTGTAAAGTGAAAGTCCGTTGTATTGTGATTCAGAGTTTATAGAGGCACCAGCGTCAGATAAAATTAAGTAAGAAATAGAACCAGAATTATCTGTAGGCTCATCACCACCGTAAACGATTCCGCCAACTTCAGCGGTAAGATCAACACCATCTGTAGAAACTGCGTTACCGGCGATTACAAGTCCACCCCAGCTACCAGCACTGCCAGATGTAGAGTTCATAATAACTGGATCGTCAGCAGTTCCCTGAATATCGATCATAGCGTCTCTTTGTACTACGATATAAACACTTGTTCCATCTGTATCTTCATCTGTTCTTGCAGTTATATGAGTTCCTGCAGGAATAGTTAAAGTTGCTCCGTTTTCTACAGAAACAACCCCGTTGATTACATACATTGTAGAAGCATTTAAAGACAAATCATTATCAATAGTTCCTGGAAGTACGGCAACATCTGCACGGTTTCCTACCCAATCAAACATTGCTGCATCTACAGTAGCTTCAGTATTATAGTCTAAAGAAGCGTCTGCATCTTCACCTTCAATTTGAATTCCTGAAAGATCAGTTCTTCCTGATTCAGTAATATCTACAGTAGTATCGTAACCACTTAAAGATAATCCAGTAATTGTAGCACCAGAAAGCGCTTTAAATTGTAAGGCGATACCACCTGTTGTAGAAACAGCAGTGAAGTTAGTAATTGTTGGGTTATTGTTTTGACCATCAGCCTCGATAGCAGTAGAGAAATTCTCGATAGTATGAAGTACATACACATTCTCAACGCCACCGTCCCAACCTTCAGTCCAGTCTACAGCATCGTCTTCGTTATTTTCTAAGTAAAGATTAGTCGCACTAACAGATCCTCCAAAAAATTCTACACCATCATCAGCTCCATTGTTAATGGCAACGTTGTTAATTGTGGTTGCCGAACCTACAGCATAAAGTGAAAGACCATTAAATTGCGATTCAGAGTTAATTTGAGCACCAGCATCTTCAATCACTAAGTAATTAATAGAACCTGAGTTATCTTCAGCATTGCTACCACC
This sequence comes from Zunongwangia sp. SCSIO 43204, assembly GCF_019904275.1. Taxonomy (GTDB): domain Bacteria; phylum Bacteroidota; class Bacteroidia; order Flavobacteriales; family Flavobacteriaceae; genus Zunongwangia; species Zunongwangia mangrovi. The sequence continues at coordinate 516,863 of NZ_CP063204.1, read as the reverse complement.
GTAAACAATACCACCAACTTCTGCAACAGAGTTTGGCCCTTCTGTAGTAACAGCGTTACCAGCGATTATAAGGCCACCCCAGCTACCAGAGTTACCGCTAGCAGCACTCATTACAACAGGAGCAGAAGATGTTCCTTGGATATCGATCATAGCTCCTTGCTGAACAACGATATAAACGTTAGTTGACGAATCATCATCATCATCAGTGTCTGCTACGATTTGAGTTCCTGCTGGTATGGTAAGAGTCGCTCCAGCCTCAACAGAAATTACTCCGCTTAATTGGTAAGTTTCAGTTGCATCTAAAGTAAGGTTTTCTTCGATAGTTCCTTGCCAGTTGGATGGATCAAGCTCTTCAGGATTTTCTCCTCCATCATCATCTGATGGAAAGTCGTCGTCACTGCTACAGCTTGCAAGTCCTAAAGCGAACATTGCAAACAATACTAAATACAAGTTTTTAGTTTTGCTTTTCATAAGTGTTAAATTGATTTTTAATTTGAGTTTTAGTTAATTTTTATATCATTTATTAAAATGAATATCCTACACCAAGGCTTAAGACTGCCCCACGGGAGTACGATCTTACTGTTTGATCGGCTTCGATTCCTGTGGTGCTAGGGCGTACGGCCTGATATCTTTCGATCTCTGGGTTTAATAAATTTTGACCTCTGAACTGAATTGACCAATTTTCTCCAAAGTTTTTACTTATGATCGCGTCTAAGGTCACAAAACCTTTTTCTACGATCTCATCGTTATAGAAAACATCTGTTTGTGTTTGAACTTCGGGAGCTCCTAAGGCGTATATTTTATCCGACTGATAGTTTGCTACAATCGATCCTCTAAATGCTCTATCTGAATTTTCTGTTGAAAAGTTTAATGAACCATTAAATATCCAATCTGAAGCACCTTGTAATCCAACTTCAGTTTTGTTGTTATACTGGAAAGTTCTTATATAAGTTCCATCTTCATAAACATCTTTTAGGTCTTGATTATGCCACATTCTTGAAGCATTGAAACCAATCCCGAAGTCCAGAGCATTTTCATCTTCAGCATCGATAATATCGATTCTGGTCTCTAATTCTATTCCGTAGATATTAGCTTCTTCCCCAGCGTTGAAATAACTAAATACTCCCGCAGCACCTCTATCCTGAACTTTATTGATTGGATCTTCGATCTTTTTGTAGAATCCAGTTAAAGAAACTAACTGCCCGTTACTTGGAAAGAATTCATATTTTAAATCTAAGTTATAGTTGGTGGAAGCATCCAAGTTAGGATTACCCCGAGTTACTTGTCCTGTTTGTGAAACGTATTCGAAAGGAGCAATTTCTTTAAATTCCGGCAATGTGATAGTTTTACTTGCAGCTAATCTAATATTCGAGTTTTCGCTTGGTGAAAACTTCACATTTAAACTTGGATAAATATTATCGTATTCTTTTATCGAATATTGAGGTCTTGTGGAAGGATAGTTGTTAACCCTAAACCTTACATCAAGCTCATCTCTTTGGAATCTTGCACCAAGGTTAACATTCCATTTTCCTTTGCCGTAGTTAAAAGTGGAGAAACCACCATAAGAAGTTAAATTTGCTCTATATCGATCTGTAGGTAATGTTGTCCCGTCTATAGTGCCATTGTCAAAATTTTCTGAAGTGAAAACATTCGAAAAATCGTCGATAGATATAGGATTTACTGCGTTTAGTACATCTTCTTCTACACCATAGAATTTGGATTTAAAATCTCTTTCCTTATTTCTATAATTACCACCAAACTGTAAAAATACATTTTGGTCAAGGCTGTCGTTTTTAGCGATTGTGATTTGATCTTCAAGAAATGCATTAAATTCCTGATCTTCGATTTTTTGTGCAGATTTACGTTGCTGGAAACCACCAGTTCTTCCTAACTGTACAAAATCTTCACCATCATAATTTACTTCGTTACGAATACGATTTGGCTCATCTGCATTTACAAGATTTACTCCAACACCCCAATCTAATTCGTTGTTTTCGAAAAAGCGATGTTTACCATGTAATTGATTAATTAAGATTCTTGTTTGTTTGATGTTTTGATCACGAACAAACTGATTTAGATTCTCAGCAGGAGAGGTTTCTTCAAAAATAACTCCTCTACCATTACGTCCACTTTCGTAAACCTGGTCGGTAAGCTTATTAATAAATAAACTGGTAGCTTTTACTTCGTGATCGTCATTGATCTCGTAAGTAGCATCTAAAAGTGCTGTAGTGTTATCTGTCTTTTCAAAATTCTCTACATCAGAGAAGTAATCGTAAAGCTGATTACTTCTGTATTCTCTAAATATACCTTCTCTATGCTCAAATTTTGAAGACACAGAACCTGTAAATAATAATTTGAATTTATCGCCAAATTTTTTACCGGCGGTAAGAGCAATTCTCCTGTTTAAAGGAAGCTCTGCAGTTTGGGTGTTCCATGATTGGTATTCTAAAGCCTGTTCAGTAGGGATACTCTGGTCGTAAAAACCTAAAGTTGCATCACTTTGGTTTGGTGATACTTTAAATGAGTCGAACTGTCCTACAGCATTTGTGTTTACACCAACTCTAATCCCAGCATTAAGTTCTTCGCTACCTCTTAAAGTTCGTGTAGTTATATCTACATTTCCAGAAGCCTGGTCTGCAGATGTATTTGCAGAATAAGTTTTGCTAATGGCAAGGCTACTTAGCACTCGAGTAGAGAATAAGCCAAGATCGATATTCTTTCTCTCTACATCATCAGATGGAATTGGTAGTCCATTTAATGTCGAGTATAGATAACGATCTCCAAGACCTCGAACAAAAATATCCCCAGAAGCTTCACTGCTAGTTACACCAGAGATCTTAGTTGTTGCAGTCCCTGCATCAGAAACTCCTAATTTAGCTAATTCCTGAGCTCCGATACTTTCCTTAATATCTATAGCCCCTTTTTGCTCTAGCAATAAAGCAACTTCACTGTCTCTTCTGGAAACTGTTGTAATAATAACTTCATCTAAAGAAGCTGCGCTGGCTCCTAAATCAGTATTGATTTCGGTAACTTTACCAGCAACTACCTGTACATTTGGTATTTCTAAAGTTTCGTACCCAATAAAACTAAATACCACGGTGTATGTTCCCGGTTCTAATTTGTCTAGAACATAAAGACCATCATAATCTGATGTTGTTCCTTTTGAAGTTCCTTTAATTGTTACGTTGGCAAATGGTAATGCTTCACCATTCATTTCGCGATCTGTAAGTTTCCCCGCGATAGAGCCTGTTGTTTCTTGTGCATTTACTATAGTAGTAAGTAAAAATGCAATTAGTACTAAAAATTTGTTCATCCCTTTGTTTGATTCTTGAGTGCAAATTAAAGGGCGATATGTAAAGCTTGTGTTAACGACAAATTAACGCTTTGTCATTTTAGTGTTATGTAAAGGTTACTAAATAAATGCTTAAATTGTAGGTTGAAATTAATAATTACATTTACCGCGTATTTGTTAAAATCTATACTGAAATGAAGAAAAAAGACATCCGCATCCTTCTAGTAGATGACGAGCCAGATATCTTAGAGATCGTTGGGTACAACCTGTCTGCAGAAGGTTATCAAGTAATCACAGCCGATAATGGCGCAGATGCGGTAAAAGTAGCTAAAAAGAAAAATCCGCATTTAATTATTCTTGATGTAATGATGCCAGGAATGGATGGGATAGAGGCTTGTGAACAAATGCGTAAAATACCAGACTTAGACGAAACCATTATCACCTTTCTAACTGCTCGTGGCGAAGACTATTCTCAAATGGCAGGTTTTGATGCCGGTGCAGACGATTATATTACAAAACCTATAAAACCAAAAGTTTTAATTAGTAAAGTAAAAGCTTTATTAAGAAGGTTTAGAGATGAAGAAACAGCCTCTAATATTGTAAAAGTAGGAGAGATTGTTATCAATAGAGACGAATACAAAGTAGTAAAGAATAAAGAGGAGATGATTTTGCCTCGTAAAGAATTTGAACTACTTTCACTATTAGCTTCAAAACCAGGAAAAGTCTTTAAAAGAGAAGATATTCTGGATAAAGTTTGGGGTAACGAAGTTGTTGTTGGAGGACGTACCATAGATGTGCATATTCGTAAATTAAGAGAAAAAATTGGAGACGACAGCTTTAAAACCGTAAAAGGAGTTGGTTATAAGTTTGTAGTTTAATGGCGAAAAAATTTAAGAAGTCCTACACATTTGCAATAAAGACCTCTTTATATCTTACCTTATTTTTAAGCGGTCTATGGACTGCTTTTTCTTATTTTTCAGGGAACTTTCATTGGTGGGCGCTATTGGGTTTTGCCGTGGTTTGTTATACTTTTTCCTTTTTTACAACGCAGTATCGTGTAGAGAATTTTATTTACAAAAGGATTAAGAAGATATACGACGATGTATCTTTATTAGATTCTTCAACGCTTAGTCCCAATCAGGTAACCACAGATATGGCAACACTTACCAAAGAGGTAGAAAAGTTTGCTGAGAATAAAAAGCTGGAGATTGAAACCCTTAAAGTTAGAGAGAATTACCGTAAAGAATTTATGGGAAATGTCTCTCACGAGTTAAAAACACCACTTTTTACAGTTCAGGGGTATATTCTTACTTTACTGGATGGAGCGATGAAAGACAAAACTGTGCGTAAAAAGTATCTACAGCGCGCCAGTAAAGGAGTAGAAAGACTTATTTATATCGTAAAAGATCTCGATATGATCACCAAATTAGAAACAGGTGATCTACATCTTTATATTGAAGATTTTGATATCGTGGAACTAATCCAAAATTCTTTTGATCTGCTGGAAATGAAGGCAGCGAAAAAGAATATCACCTTAACCTTCGATATGGAATACCAGGAAGCAATCTGGGTAAGAGCCGATCAGGAAAGGATTCAGCAGGTAATTACCAATTTGGTTGTGAACTCCATTAAATACGGTAAAGAAGGTGGAACAACCGAAATAAGTATCGAAAATCTTATCAAAAATAAAGTCATTGTTAGGGTTACCGATAATGGTGAAGGAATCGCTAAAGATAATATTCCACGTTTATTCGAACGTTTTTATCGCGTAGATAAAAGTGGATCGCGTAAAGAAGGCGGCTCTGGTTTAGGTTTGTCTATCGTTAAACATATAATTGAAGCACATACCGAAAAGATTTATGTAGAAAGTGTTTTTGGAGTAGGAAGTGAATTTTCATTCACGCTCGAAAAGAGCAAAGAGATCCCGGAAAGAGTGCTCGAACCTGAAATTGCTGAAGCCTGAGAATTCATCTAAATTCTTCAATTTTTCTAAAGAAAATTCTTCCTGTGTACAAAATGGAGCAATGCCGAGTTTCTCGCAACGCTCGGCAAGATATTCTTGTTCAAATTGCCCGGGAGTGGGTATAAAAAATGCTTTCGCTTCAATTTTACTAAGATCCATAATCGTGGTATAGCCAGAGCGTGCAATTACATAGTTGCAACTATTCATGGCTTGCTGTAAAACCGCACCATAAAGATGGTTTCTAATGTTAATATTGGAGTTTTTCAGGCTAATTTCTTCCGAAGAAAAAACACCTCTAATAAATAGAATCTTAGATTCAGTACTCTTAAAAACCTGTAGTAATTTAAGCTCTAAAAATGTGCGTTGAGGTTCTGGACCAGATAAAATGATCAGGTAATCATAGACTTTTGGCCAGGAACGCTTCTCAATTCGGCTTAAAGGTCCAATATATTTTATTGCTGAAGTCGTTTCCTTTAAATGACCAAGTATGCCGCTTAGGTTTTTGCTTCCCGGTAGATCAGGAACCCAACATTCGTTAAATTTCTGAATAAATTTTTGCTGAATTTTACTGCTGAAGTAAGTTGTGTTTCCTGAAAGTACATTTAATTGATGCGTGATAAAAACGCTTTTTATCTTTTTGTTTCTTACGCCCCAACGATTATCTGAAATGATACCCGAAATTTGATAATCCTGGATAATTTTTTTGGTGATTTTCTTTTCGGTTTTAATGACGCCCAATATTCTGGGGCTGTCAAAAAGTAATTTCCATTTAAGATTCGAAGGATCTTCAGTGTATTTAATATTATAGGAAGGAAGTTCAATACAAATAATATGTGGGAATTCTTTTTTCAGCAATCGCAAAGCATCACCATCTGATGCTAAAATAGGCTCATAGTCGTTTTTTAGAAGAGCTTTAATGATAGGGATACATCGAGTCGCATGACCCAAACCCCAATTTAAAACCGCAACCAAAATTCGCTTTTTTTGCATTTTACAAATATAGATTTGTTGAAAATTGAAACGCTTTTTAGGTATTAAAAAAACATCACGAAAGTTTTAAATATCAATTTCAGGATTCTAAAAGCTTGTCTTTGAAGCCTGAAATTATACATTTGTAGTCCCAACTTTGCTAAAAACCGAAATAATATTATATAAATTTGCTGAAAATCAAATTTCGTCTGTGGGAAGTAAGAATAAATTAAAACGTTTTAAAGAAAACGAGACATTTTCAAATGTCATTCAGCCAACTAGAGAAGAGCTTACAGGAGCTCAATTTCAGTATAAAGGAAAATGGAATACCAAATTTTTTAAGAACGATCAACCAATAGTTTTAGAATTGGGTTGTGGTAAAGGCGAGTATAGCGTTGGTCTTGCGCAGGCATTTCCAGAAAAGAATTTTATAGGAATCGACATAAAAGGAGCGCGGTTTTGGCGAGGAGCGAAAACAGCGGTTGAAGAAGAAATGGATAATGTTGGTTTTCTAAGAACACAGATCGAACTTATCGATTATGCTTTCGCTGAAAATGAAGTAAGTGAAATTTGGATCACTTTCCCAGATCCTCAGATAAAATATAAAAGAACCAAACATCGTTTAACGAATACCGAATTTTTACAGAAGTATAAAAAGATATTGAAGCAAGATGGTGTTGTAAATCTAAAAACCGATAGTGAATTTATGCATGGTTATACTTTAGGTTTATTGCATGGCGAGGGTCACGAAGTGCTTTATGCTAATCACCACGTGTATAAAAACGAAGGTGCGCCGAAAGAAGTAACTGGGATACAAACTTTCTACGAAAAGCAGTATCTTGAAAAAGGAAAACCAATTACGTATATTAAATTCAGAATAAAATAACAGGTTTTTGGAAGAAGCAAAAATTTTTCTAATCGTTTATTTTGCGGCACTTTTTGGAGTTTTGCCGCCAGGCTTAGTGAACATGACCGTTGCTAAAACCTGTATTGAACGTGGTAAGAAAAATGGAATGTTGGTGGCGATAGGGGCTTCTGTCGTGATCTTGCTTCAGGCTTTTATTGCGGTTTTACTGGCCAAATACATTTTTGATCATCCATTTGTGCAGCGCGTAATGTTAAGAGCGGCTTTGGTGATATTCAGTATTTTAGGAGTGTATTTTTTTATTCAGGCGAAAAAGAAAAAAGGGATTCCTTCTCATTCCAAGAAAAAACATAATAGCAGTTTGTACAAAGGGATGCTAATCGCAGCATTAAATATTTTTCCTATTCCCTATTTTTGTGCGATTGCCGGTGGATTTAATGTAGGTGTTGGCGTTAGTTATAATTGGTTTAAAATTATTGCTTTTGCCAGTGCTGCCGCTTTAGGTAGTTTTACCAGCCTTTATCTTTACGTGCTTTCCTTTATTAAAATTGAAAAGAAAGCAGAGAAATTCGCTAAATATTCCAATTATTTTATGGCTGGCTTAATGGCCATTCTCGTCGTGATCACCATAATTAGGATTTATAATTCATGAGTGCAGTAGATAAATCTGGTTTTTTTGAAAGAGTTTATGATGTCGCTGCGCAAATTCCTGAAGGTCGTGTAACTTCCTATGGAGCTATTGCAAAATATCTTGGAGCGGCTAAAAGTGCGCGCATGGTCGGTTGGGCGATGAGTGCTTCTAAACACAGAGATGATGTTCCTGCGCACCGAGTAGTAAATCGAAACGGAATTCTTACCGGTAAAAGTCATTTTGGAGGTTCTAATGCCATGCAGCAATTATTGGAAGCTGAAGGTGTAGCGGTAAAAGAGCTAAAAATCCTTAATTTTGAGTCGATATTTTGGGATCCCATGATCGAGTTGGATGCTTAGTTTTAAGAAAAATCTTTCTGTAAGGTTTTAGAATTTTGGTATACTAAATTCATAGCATTTTCAATTCAGAAAAACTGAATTACTTGTGTTTATGATATAATAGATCAATTCTTTATAAATGCTTCGTGTTCTTAGCATTTCAAAGTATATTTGCGTTTAGAATCGATCTAATTAGAAGATATTCTGATTAAAAATTTTTATGAAATTAGATAGGAAAGAAATAATCAAAGCATTAGAAACTATTAGTGTTGCCGGTGAAGGCAAAAACATGGTAGAAGGTGGTGCTTTGCAAAACGTTATGACCTTTGGTGATGAGGTTGTTGTAGATTTAGTATTAAGCTCGCCAGCACTTCACATAAAAAAGAGAGCTGAAGTAGATGTGATGAAAGCAATTCATGAGCACGTTTATGAAAAAGCTAAAATAAAAGTAAATATAAAGGTGGAAGCACCGGCAGCCGAGAAAAAAGCTCCAGAAATTAAGGGAAAACCAATTCCTGGGATTAAAAATGTAATAGCGGTTGCATCAGGAAAAGGTGGTGTAGGAAAGTCTACCGTTACTGCGAATTTAGCAGTTACCTTATCCAAAATGGGCTTTAAAGTAGGTGTTTTAGATGCAGATATTTACGGGCCTTCTGTCCCAATTATGTTTGATGTGGCTGCAGAACGACCATTATCTGTAAATGTCGATGGGAAATCTAAAATGAAACCTGTAGAAAATTACGGAGTAAAAATTCTTTCTATCGGATTTTTCACCAAACCAAACCAGGCGGTGATCTGGAGAGGACCAATGGCTGCGAAAGCATTAAACCAAATGATCTTTGATGCAGCCTGGGGAGAACTAGATTTTCTTTTAGTAGATCTACCACCTGGAACAGGAGATATTCATCTTTCTATCATGCAGTCTTTGCCAATTACAGGATCAGTTGTGGTAAGTACACCGCAAAACGTTGCCTTGGCAGATGCTAAAAAAGGTGTAGCAATGTTCCAGCAGGAAAGCATAAACGTACCAGTACTGGGTATTGTTGAAAATATGGCGTACTTTACCCCACAAGAGTTGCCGAATAATAAATATTATATTTTTGGAGAGCAGGGAGCTAAGAACCTGTCTGAAGATTTACAAGTGCCATTTTTAGGAGAAATTCCTTTGGTGCAAAGTCTTAGAGAATCTGGTGATATTGGTCGTCCTGCAGCGCTTCAGGAAGAAACTCCTTTAGAGGAATCTTTCAAAGAGATCACTAGAAATATGGTACAGGAAACGGTAAACAGAAACAAAAGCTTACCTCCAACCGAGGCGATTAAGATCACCACGATGGCTGGATGTAGTGCGGTTAAAACTAAGTAAATGACAAGCGAAGAAGTAAAACTTAATGTAGAAAAGGCATTAGCCGAAATTCGTCCTTTTTTAGAAAGTGATGGGGGCGATATCTCTTTGGTTGCGATTGAAGACGACCGTTTGGTAAAAGTACAATTAGAAGGTGCTTGTGTGGGTTGCTCTGTAAATCAAATGACGTTAAAGTCTGGGGTAGAGATGACGATAAAAAAGTATGTTCCGCAGATAGAAGAAGTAATTAATATTCAGAAGTAAATAATCTCAATCGATTAGAAAAATCTTCAAATTATTACAAATAGCATGATTAAAACAGATATGATAATTGTTGGTGCAGGACCAACAGGACTTTTTACTGTTTTTGAGGCAGGATTACTAAAATTGAAATGTCACCTTATCGATGCTTTGCCGCAACCTGGTGGGCAATGTTCAGAAATATATCCTAAAAAACCGATTTATGATATTCCTGGATTTCCAGAGGTTCTTGCAGGAGATCTTGTGACTAATCTTATGGAACAAATCAAATCCTTTGAACCAGGATTTACCTTAGGAGAGCGCGCTGAGACTATCGATAAGCAAGAGGATGGAAGTTTTATAGTAACCACTAATAAAGGTACTAAGCATCATGCACCGGTTGTTGTAATTGCTGGAGGTTTGGGAAGTTTTGAGCCAAGAAAGCCGCCAATTCCAACAATTACAGATTTTGAAGATAAGGGTGTTGCTTACATGATAAAGGAGCCAGAAGTTTATCGCGATAAGAAAGTGGTTATTGCTGGCGGTGGAGATTCTGCATTAGATTGGGCTATCTATCTGGCCGATGTTGCTTCAGAAGTTTCTTTGGTGCACCGTAGAAAAGAGTTTAGAGGCGCTTTAGATTCCGTAGAAAAAGTAGAAGAGCTATCTAAAATCGGTAAAATCAAGCTAATTACTAATGCAGAGGTCGTTGATCTTAAGGGAGAAGATGATCTTGAGGCTGTAGTGATTAGACATAAGGATACCGCACTTGGAGAAGAGATAAAAGAAACCGATTACTTTATTCCACTTTTTGGTTTATCGCCAAAACTTGGGCCAATTGGTGATTGGGGACTAGAAATAGAAAAAAATGCAATAAAAGTTGATAATACATACGATTATCAAACTAATATTCCAGGCGTTTATGCAATTGGAGATGTAAATACATATCCTGGTAAACTTAAGTTGATTCTTTGTGGATTCCACGAAGCAGCAATTATGTGCCAAAGTGCCTATCAACGTATTTTTCCAGATAAAAAGTACGTAATGAAATATACCACCGTTAGTGGTGTTAATGGTTTCGACGGAAGTAGAAAAGAAGCCAAGAAAGAAGTAGTTAAGAGTATAAATTAATAGTAGAAGCATCAAGCTTCAAAATATTGAAACATGTCTGATATAAAAATTACCATCATCGACAGAGAAGGTGAAGCACATACTGTAGATGCTCCTACAGATATGAATATGAATTTAATGGAAGTAGTTCGTTCTTACGAATTGGCTCCAGAAGGTACCATTGGTATTTGTGGCGGTATGGCCATGTGTGCCTCTTGCCAGTGTTATACGCTTAATTTAGAGCATATGTTACCAGAGCAAAGTTTTGAGGAAGAAGATATGTTAGATCAGGCATTTTTTGTTGAAGATAATAGTCGTTTAAGTTGCCAGATTCCTATAACTGAAGATCTGGATGGGTTGGAGGTAAAATTAGCTCCAGAGTCAACTTAAGATTTCGACTTATATTAAAACAGAAAATACCCGATTTCGGGTATTTTTTTTGTTTAAAAGTAATTCTATTTTTAAACAAACTTAGAATATGAAAGCTCTCTCTAAAACTTCAAAATTAGTTTGTTTTATTTCTGTCCTTTTTTTTGGTCTTAATGTCTCTGCTCAATCGATAGGAGATTTTGATGAAAAAGTAAGACCACTAAGAATCGGTGTGAAAATAGGATTTCCAAATATAGCAGGGGGGAATGTTGAATATGTTACTCCTCTTTTTAATAATCGCTTAGCAGCCAATGTTGAATACTCTAATATTAATTTTGGCTTTTTATCTGAATTTTTAAGTGATGATGTCGAAGAGGATAACGATAGCCAGGATCCAGATGTGAAATTCAGCTATTTTGAAGGTGGATTAAATTACTATCTTTTTAAGCCAGGTAAAGGACTTTATATTGGTGCGAGCTATAGTAGTTTTAATTTCGATGCTACCATTTATGATTATCAGCCAGAAATGTATGGCGATGTTCAATCATACGAAGGGACGGCGAATATAGATTTTAAACACGATTCCTTTAATCTTAAACTAGGGGCTAAATTAGGAGGTCTATTTTATTTTAGACCTGAAATTGGTTACGCTTTTAGTTCTTATCCAGAATATTTAGAATACGAGTTTACTTATGAAGGCGAAACCAGAACAGAGTCAGAAAGTTTTGATGAGCTTTTTGCTGCAGACGAATCTCCGCAAAAGTTATTATTCGATGGACTAATCTTTAATATTGGATTCGGATTTTCATTTTAGGATTTTTTCCTGTTGAATTTCTTTTTCGATACCATCCCATAGTTCGATTCGGGCATCGAGTGCTTGTTTTGCAATTTCCTCTACCTCATCCCATTTGGTTCTGTCATTTCCGCAAAGATGTTCGATCATTTCAAAAGCCATTGGGCCGTGCTCATCGTCATCGAGTTCTATGTGGCGATCAAAATAATATTTGAATAGTTTTAAATCTTCTTCAGGAAAGTTCTTCTGAATTTTACTAATGATAGAAGTGAACATTCCCGGAATTAAGCCTTCTCTTCCAAAAGTGAAAGCTGAAGCAATTTTATGTGGTTTCCCTTCAGAAATAGTTTCAAAAGTAAATTTTACGAACTGCTTAATGCTCCATGGAAGATCACTAGCCGCAATGATTAGGTAAATATCGGTACCGTGAATCACCTGGTCTAGAAATTTATTGATTTTGGTCGTATTTGCACCTGCTTTTTCCATCGCATCAATATACATTTCATAATGACTTTGGTGTTTTCCGTAGAAATTAACATCGGTTTCTTCAGCAAGAACGATCTCGTTGATCAAATATCTAGTTTCAGGATTTCCAACAGGAAACCAGGGATTAGTAGTTTTGGTAAGATTTTGTTGCAAAGCTTTAAGTAAAGACATAAAGTCCCATACCGCAAAAACATGATGTTCCATAAAGATCTGTAATTCTTTAGGTGAAGTGATCTTTGAGTATAGCGAGTGGTTTAGTAAAGTTTCTACCTGAGGTTTTAAAACTTTATTGATGTCTTTAATCATAGCTTCAATTAAATTTGCAGCAAAAATAGTAGCTAGCCTAGGGATTTTAAAATAATAACAGTCTTTTTAAATAATGTTGGGAACAAAATTCGGGATTTCTGGCTAAATTGAAAGGTATTATGATTAGATTTACTCATTTTCATATCATTATTTTTTATTCTGAAAAGTCTAAAGATTTTCTCAGGGTAGAGGGTGTGGTTCCTAAAAAAGATGTGAAGCTTAAAAAGAAATGCTGCGAAAAATATAAAAAAGGCAAACGTTGTAAACGCTGCCCTTGTTTCGATCTACTATGACGATTTAATATCTTAAAAATACATGCCGATTTTATACAATTTCGACATTAATTTTTAGAATGCCGAATGTCCTGTAATATCTAATCCGGTAATAAGAAGATGAATGTCATGCGTGCCTTCGTAGGTAATAACACTTTCCAAATTCATCATATGGCGCATAATACTATATTCTCCTGTAATTCCCATAGCACCTAATATTTGGCGAGCCTCACGCGCTATTTTTAAGGCCATATCAACATTATTTCTTTTCGCCATGGATATTTGTGCTGAAGTTGCTTTTCCTTCGTTTTTGAGTGTTCCTAGGCGCCAGGCTAATAATTGTGCTTTTGTGATCTCGGTAATCATTTCAGCTAATTTTTTCTGTTGAAGTTGTTTTACGGCAATTGGTTTACCAAACTGTATTCTTTCTTTAGCGTACCTTAATGCAGTGTCATAACAATCCATTGCCGCGCCAATAGCTCCCCATGCAATCCCATATCGAGCTGAATCAAGACAGCCTAACGGAGCACCTAATCCGTTTTTATTTGGTAAAAGATTTTCCTTCGGAATCTTTACATCGTTAAAGATCAATTCACCGGTCGCGCTAGCTCTAAGAGACCATTTATTATGAGTTTCTGGCGTAGAGAAACCTTCCATCCCGCGTTCGACTATTAGTCCGTGAATACGGCCCTCTTCATTTTTGGCCCATACTACGGCAATATCTGCAAAAGGAGCATTAGATATCCATAGTTTAGCGCCGTTGAGTAAATAATGATCTCCTTTATCTTTGAAATTGGTAAGCATTCCGCTGGGATTCGAACCAAAATCAGGTTCGGTTAATCCAAAGCATCCAATCATTTCTCCGTAAGCTAATTTTGGGAGGAATTTTTTCTTCTGCTCTTCAGATCCATAGGCGAAAATTGGATACATTACCAACGAAGACTGAACAGACGCGGTAGATCGTATACCACTATCGCCTCTTTCTATTTCCTGCATCATTATTCCGTAAGAAATCTGGTCGAGACCCGCGCCACCATACTCTGCAGAAATATAAGGACCAAAAGCACCAATTTCAGCTAAACCATTTAGAAGAGTTTTTGGAAATTCTGCTTTTTGTGCAGCATTTTCGATAATTGGACTTAATTCCTTTTTTACCCAGGATCTCGTGGCTTCACGAACCATTTTATGCTCCTCGTTTAATAAGTCGTCAATATTGTAATAATCTGGTGCGGTAAAAAGATCAGGTTTCATTTGTAACGTTTAGTTTTATTGATACCGCCAAAGGGTATAATATCCTGAGGCTTGCCTCCAAACTAAAAATTTGTTTCCAGCGAATGCCTCTTGGGTTTGCCCTTTTGGTAGTTTACTAAATGTAACCAAGTTTTTACTAGGAATCAATAGAAATTACATTTTCAGGTAAAAAGGTGATACCAATTTCATGTATGCTTCAGTGTATTGATGTCGTTTATGTTCGATCACTAATTCATCCGTAACAGTTTCAATTGGTGTTGAAATTAGGGAAATAAGACATCTTTTTATTTCTGAATCTGGAGTGCCTTTTACGTAAGTGATCTTTTCAGGGAAAAGGCTAAAATTTTTAGCGATGTGAAGAAATCTTTCTTCCTGGTTCTTCGGAATAATCACGGCTAACTTTCCTTTTTCAGCAAGAAGGTAAGTAGAACCTTCCAGTAAAAGCTCGAAAGGTAAGGCATCCTGAAATCTTGCGATATCTCGTTCCTCTGAAGTAGTTTTATAATCTGAATTATAGAATGGAGGATTTGATATAATTAGATCATACTTTTCTTCATCCTGCATTTCTTCTACAAACTCTCCAAATTCAGCATGATAGCAAAATAGACGATCGCCCCAGTCGCTGCGTTCAAAATTTTCAACAGCCTGTTCGTAAGCATTTTCATCAATTTCAAGAGCATCGATCAATTCTGCCGAATATCGTTGCGCCATCATTAAAGCGATTACACCAGTGCCGGTTCCTACATCCAAAATACTTTGGGCTTGGTTAGGAGCGGTCGCCCAGGCGCCAAGTAGTACGCCATCGGTGCCTATTTTCATAGCGCATCGATCCTGATGAACTTCAAATTGTTTAAATTTAAATGGTTTTGTAGACATAATTTGAAAATAAAAAAACCGCTTCGATTGAAGCGGTTTTTATCAATATATTTTTCCGAAGAAATTATTCTCCTAAAGCAACTCTTTCAAAAGCAACTACAGTAAGATCTGAATCTACAGATTTTACGTATTGTGCAACAGATTGCTTGCTATCTTTAATAAAAGCCTGGTTTACTAAAGTGTTATCTTTAAAGTAACGCTTAATTTTACCTTTAGCGATGTTGTCTAACATTTCTTCTGGCTTACCTTCAGCTCTTAATTGATCTTTAGCGATCTCGATCTCTTTTTCTATAGTTGATTGATCGATACCTTCTTCGTTTAGTGCAACTGGATTCATTGCAGCAGCTTGCATAGAAACATCTTTAGCAGCTTCTTCAGCTCCTTCTACATTTTTAGAAAGACCAGTTAAAACAGCGATTTTGTTACCAGCGTGAATGTAAGATCCTACGAAAGGAGCTTCTAAAGTTTTGAAAGATCCAATCTCGATCTTTTCTCCAATAACTCCAGTTTGCTCAGTTAATTTATCCTGTACAGAGATACCATTGTAATCTGCAGCTAAAAGTTCTTCTTTTGAAGAAGAGTTAAGAGCTAGTTCTGCAAAATCGTTCGCTAATTTTACGAAATCATCGTTCTTAGCTACGAAATCTGTTTCACAGTTTAATGAAATAACAGCACCTTTAGTATTATCTGCATTTACTTTAGCGATAGCAGCACCTTCAGAAGATTCTCTATCAGCTCTTTTAGCAGCTACTTTTTGTCCTTTTTTACGAAGAACTTCGATTGCTTTGTCAAAATCACCATCAACTTCAACAAGAGCTTTCTTACAGTCCATCATTCCTGCTCCTGTCGCTTTTCTCAATTTATTTACTTCAGCGGCGGTTATCTTTGCCATAGTTGTTTTAGTTTTTAATGAATAAGTCGCTTAGTTAATTTGTAAAGAAAAAAACTAAACGACTCATGTAATTTACCAAAATGTTATTTTTTATTCTTCTTCGTTAGAAGAGGTAGCTTTCTTTAAAGTTTCCTGCTTAGATTCTAACTTAACATCTTTTTTAGCCTCTTTCATGGCTTTTTGATCTGATGGATCTTGAGATGGAACTTCTCCTTCAGCTTTGGGCATTTTTGGAGCTGGTTTTTCACCTTTAGATTCTTTCTCAGCTTTTTTGGAATCTTTGTTAGATTTTCTGTCAGATAAACCATCTACGATAGCATCTGAAACATAAGATACTACTTTATCAATAGATTTAGAAGCATCATCATTAGCAGGAATTACATAATCCACTTCACGAGGATCTGAATTCGTATCTACCATAGCAAAAATTGGAATGTTTAATTTTTGAGCTTCTTTAATTGCGATGTGTTCACGAGTGATATCTACAACAAATAATGCAGCTGGAAGTCTGGTCATATCTGCAATAGAACCTAAGTTTTTGTCTAACTTAGCTCTTAAACGATCTACTTGAAGACGTTCTTTTTTAGAAAGCGTGTTAAAAGTACCGTCTTTTTTCATTCTATCGATAGAAGCCATTTTCTTAATAGCTTTACGAATAGTAACGAAGTTTGTAAGCATACCACCTGGCCATCTTTCAGTGATGTAAGGCATATTCGCTTTTTCAGCTTGCTCAGCTACGATTTCTTTTGCTTGTTTTTTGGTAGCAACGAAAAGTATTTTTCTGCCGCTAGCTGCTATTTTCTTAAGGGCTTCACCAGCCTCTTCCATTTTAGCAGCACTTTTATATAGATTGATGATGTGAATACCATTACGCTCCATATAAATGTAAGGAGCCATGTTTGGATTCCATCTTCTTGTAAGGTGTCCAAAGTGTACACCTGCATCAAGTAATTCTTTAACTTCTACATTGTTTGCCATTTTTGTAATAGTTTACTTTCTGTTGAGATAGCAACAACCAGGTGGCTACTTATTAAGTATGGCCCTAATCGTTTAGATGCTAAACTAACTCTCGATATTTGTGATCGAGATAACAACAAAATTTTTAATTTAAATGAACTTAATTGGGAAAATGCCCAATACATATTAACGTTTAGAGAACTGGAATTTCTTACGAGCTTTCTTCTGACCGAATTTCTTACGCTCAACCATTCTTGGATCTCTTGTAAGTAATCCTTCTGGCTTAAGCGTAGATTTGTTCTCTTCGTTAAGCTCTACCATTGCTCTAGATAAAGCAAGACGGATAGCTTCTGCCTGTCCTGTGATTCCTCCACCGTATACGTTGATTTTTACATCAAAAGTTCCAGCGTTTTCAGTAAGATTGAATGGCTGGTTTACTTTGTACTGTAAAGTACTTGTGGTAAAGTAATCTTTAAGATCTTTTTTGTTTACAGTGATGTTTCCTTTTCCTTCTGAAACATAAACACGTGCAACAGCCGTTTTTCTACGACCAATTTTGTGAATAACTTCCATTACTTAAGATCGTTTAAGTTAATAGTTTTAGGTTTTTGAGCTTCCTGATCATGTTCTGATCCTGCATAAACCTTTAAATTGCGGAAAAGTGCTGATCCTAGTTTGTTTTTAGGAAGCATTCCTTTTACTGCTTTTTCAACAAGACGCTCTGGCGCTTTTGTAAATAATTCTGAAGCAGTTAGACTTCTTTGTCCACCTGGATAGCCTGTATGACGAATGTATTCTTTCGCATCCCATTTCTTTCCAGTTAAGTTGATCTTCTCTGCGTTGATAACAATTACGTTGTCTCCACAATCAACGTGTGGGGTGAAATCTGGCTTGTACTTACCTCTAAGAATTTTTGCAACCTTAGAAGATAGGCGGCCTAAAGTCTGTCCTTCAGCATCTACAAGTACCCATTCTTTGGTTACTGTCGCCTTGTTGGCTGATACTGTTTTGTAGCTTAATGTGTCCACACTAAATAAATTTACTTAATAATTAAACATTCCATTCCTGATCCCAAAGTCGTAGCAAGGGGAAATTCAGGGGTGCAAATGTACAATTATAAATTTATATAGCAAATAGCATTTTCATTTAAAATTATAGGGAAATATTTTGATTCTCAAAGATATAAGAGTTCGTTGAAAATCTTTAACCTTAAAAATTGAATGAAATTATCAATTTTCAGCGATTCATGGTAAAGCAAAATAGTATTGATAGGATTTAATCCGACGAAAGGCTTAATTTCTAAGGTTAAGAGTGTTAAAAAAGTTAAAAAAACCTTAATTTTAATTTGAGTGCTTAAATTTGCACGAGAAAAATAAATTTGATTAGCTAATCAAATAATATAATTTTTAGTGTTAGTCTGGAAACCTCGTTTGCAATGTAGGGTAAAGCAAACGGGGTTTTCTTTTTTTTAAATTATCTTAATGAGCCTCTAACCAATCCTGGCCAACTCCTAAGTCAACATCTAGTGGAACTTCAAGTTGGTATGCATTTTCCATTTCAGATTTGATAAGTTCTTTTACCTTATCCAGTTCAGGTTTGTATACATCAAATACCAATTCATCGTGAACCTGCAGAAGCATTTTGGTTTGTAGTTTTTCTTCTTCCAGTTTTTTGTGAATATTAATCATCGCAATTTTTATGATGTCTGCGGCACTTCCCTGTATCGGTGCGTTTACGGCATTACGTTCAGCAGCACCTCTAACTACGGTATTCTGAGAGTTGATGTCTTTTAAATATCTTCTTCTGCCTAAAATAGTTGATACGTAGCCGTTTTCTCTGGCATAAGCCACCTGATCTGCAATATAATTACTAAGTTTTGGGTAGGTTTTATAATAGGTGTCAATTAGTTCTTTAGATTCAGCTCTACTTAAACTGGTTTGGTTACTAAGTCCAAAAGCCGAAACCCCATAAATGATCCCGAAATTTACTGTTTTCGCATTACTACGTTGTTCTCTTGTTACTTCTTCAATAGGAACATTAAAAACCTGAGATGCTGTTGAAGCGTGAATATCTTCACCATCCTTAAAGGCTTTTATCATCGTTTCTTCCTCACTAAGAGCAGCGATAATTCGTAATTCTATCTGAGAATAATCGGCAGCTAACAAGACATAATCTTCGTTTCTTGGTACAAAAGCCTTTCGTACCTGTCTTCCGCGTTCTGTTCTTATCGGTATATTTTGCAGGTTAGGATTGTTGGAACTCAATCGCCCTGTAGCAGCAATGGTTTGCACATAATCTGTATGTACTCTCCCGGTTTTTTCAACTTGTCCCGGTAAAGCATCAACGTAAGTATTCTGTAATTTTACTAGTCCGCGATAATCTAAAACATGCTGAACGATATCGTGTTCTGGCGCTAAATAGGAGAGAACATCCTCACTTGTAGAATACTGTCCGGTTTTGGTCTTTTTTGGTTTCTTTACTAAAGCTAATTTTTCAAAAAGAATAATTCCCAGTTGTTTTGGGGAGCTAATTTTAAATTCTTCGCCGGCAGCTTCATAAATCTTAGCTTCTAATTCTTTAATATCGCGATCTAAAGCTTCAGAAAGTGATTTAAGGAAATCCAGATCAAGGTTAATCCCTTCAATTTCCATATCGGCTAAGACTTCAACCAGCGGCATTTCAATGTCGTTAAAAAGCTTATTTGTTTTGGCTTCATCCAACTCTTTTTCAAAGAACTCTTTAAGTTGAAAAGTGATATCGGCATCTTCCGCAGCATATTCGGTTTGTTCAGCTAAAGGAACATCACGCATGCTTTTCTGATTTTTGCCTTTTTTACCTATTAATTCTGAAATAGGTTGCGGAGTATAATTAAGGTAAGTCTCGGCTAAAACATCCATATTATGGCGCATATCCGGATTGATCAAATAATGTGCGATCATAGTATCGAAAGTTGGTCCTTCGATCTGAATACCATATTTATCTAAAACCTTAATATCATATTTTAGGTTTTGACCAATTTTTTCAATTTCTGGAGATTCAAAAAATGGTCTTAGTAATTCGATAAGTTGCTGTGCTTTTTCTTTATCCTCTTCAAACGGAAGATAATATCCTTTGCCGGCTTCCCACGAAAATGCAATACCCACAAGTTCTGCTTCAAGCGGGTTCAAACTTGTTGTTTCAGTATCAAAACAAACCGACTTTTGTTTCATTAATTTCTGAATGAACAAACGTGTGCTTAAGCCGGTATTAACTTTTTGATAGACATGCGGTGTATCTTTTAAAGTTTTTCGGCTATTAGTGCTTTCAATTTTTTCTGAAGTGTCGCCCCCAAATAATGAAAATTGACCTGCTCCTGCAGTTTGCGCATTTTTCTTAGCCGAAGGTGAATTGGTCACCTGTGTTTGATTAGTTTCTTCTTCGCCGCTAAATAATTTTATAAATTGATCATTTAAACGTCTAAATTCGAGTTCGTCGAAAAGTTCCTGAACTTTTTCTGAATCGGGCATCGAAAGTTCGTAATCTTCAGCATGAAATTTTACATCACAATCGATGATAATTCGGGCCAATTTTTTTGAAAGAATTCCCTGTTCGGCATTCGCTTCTACCTTTTCTTTCATTTTTCCTTTTAGCTGATCTGTGTTTGCTAAAAGTTCTTCCATAGAGCCAAATTGTTTAAGGAATTTTTTGGCTGTTTTTTCTCCAACTCCGGGTAAGCCAGGAATATTATCTACAGCATCGCCCATCATTCCTAAAAAATCGATTACCTGTTCTGGTCGCTCTACTTCAAATTTTTTCTGAACTTCAGGAATACCCCAAATTTCAATTCCGTTTCCCATTCTCGCCGGGCGATACATAAAAATATTTTCAGAAACCAGTTGCGCAAAATCCTTATCTGGCGTAACCATATATACCTGATAATTTTCTTTTTCAGCCTGTTTTGCGAGAGTTCCAATAATATCATCGGCTTCACAACCCGGCAATTCCACAACCGGAATATGCATAGCTTTTAGAATGTTTTGAATATATGGAATTCCTTGCATTATCGGCTCTGGTGTAGCATCTCTGTTCGCTTTGTAATCTGAAAACATTTCAGTTCTTACCTGGCTGCCTTCCTTATCAAAACAAACCGCTAAATGATCTGGTTTTTCTCTACGGATAACATCAAATAGGGAATTCATAAAACCCATAATCGCTGAAGTATCAAAACCTTTAGAATTAATTCTTGGGTTTTTTATAAAAGCGTAATATCCACGGAAGATCAATGCATAAGCATCTACTAAAAACAGTCTTTTTTGAGCGGCCATATTTATTGGATGATTTATCTGTATCTTCCCAAAACTACGAAGATAATGTTATACAAAAAGAAAAACCGCCCATAAAAATGAACGGTTTTTATATAGAATATTGATCTTAATTGATTTAAATTTCTACCTGTCTTTTTCGGTTTATAAAGCCATAAAAGAAAATGTAAGCGTAAGCAAGCATTACTAAAACAAAGGCCACGCTAAACCCAAATCTATCGGTTAAAAATCCAAAAGATGGAGGTAAAACAGCTCCACCAACGATCATTGTACATAAAATACCAGATCCTTGTGGTTTATCGTCTCCCAGGCCATCTAATGCTAAACTGAAGATTGTTGGGAACATGATTGAGTTAAATAATCCAACTGCAATGATCGTCCACATTGCGATCACACCAACAGAAAGATTAGAAATATTAACCATAATAATGGCAAATGCAGCAAAAGCACATAAAACAACTGCCGGGTTGAAGATTTTGGTTAAATAAGAACCTATAAATCTACCAATCATAGCGCCTGTCCAATAAAAGGTTACAAATACACCAACTACGGCCATGCTACTTGCATTCTCTAAGCCAGTATCTAAGATCCATTGGGCGATATTGCGTAAATATGGTGTTGTTTTTATTATTTCTGAAAGTTCTAAAGTAAGGAAGTAGTTTACCATGTAACTTCCTAAGGCAACTTCAGCACCAACGTAAAAGAACAATCCAATCGCTCCTAACATCAGGTTCTTGTTTTTAAGAACTCTTCCGTAGTCGTTCGAAGCTGCTGTGTCGCCAACCTTTGGAAGATTTACAAATGCGAAAACTAAAGCTATTACTGCGATAAAAATTGCAATACCTACAAATGGTTTTTGTACCGCACCGGCTTCAGCAATATAATAAGCTCTTTGTTGCGCTTCGCTTAATGCATCGATTTCAGCAGTGGTCATTACCTTGTCTTTCAGAATAAATAAAGCGCCAATTGCAGGAGCGATAGCAGTTCCTAACGAATTAAATGCTTGTGAAAGATTAAGTCTACTCGAAGCAGATCGTTCTGGTCCTAATATAGTAACATAAGGATTTGCTGCCACCTGGAGAATAGTGATACCGCCTGCTAATACAAAATAACCAAGCATAAAGATCCAGAACACTCTATATGATGCAGCTGGCCAGAATAATAAACATCCGGCTGCCATGGTGCTAAGTCCTAAAATTATACCTTTTTTATATCCAATCTTGGATAGAATATATCCAGCCGGGATCGATAGTAAAAAGAATGCCCCAAAAAAGGCAAACTGAACCATTCCCGCCTGAAAATAACTAAGCGTAAATACTTCCTTTAATCGTGGAATAAGTGAATCTACAAGTACCGTAATAAATCCCCATAAAAAAAACAAAATTGTTAAAAATAGAAATGCGGTGCGGTAAGATTTATTCGTATTGTTTTCTGTGCTCATAAATAATTGACCTGTAATTTACAGGTAGCTTTTACATTTTACATTTTCGTTTTCGCTGTCCTGATACTTCGCATAAGAGAATCCGTCGTGAATACTGTATCCGCCAACTTCTCCATCTTTATTGATGGCGATAAAACAAGCCTGAAAGTCATTGTGATTATCGTTTTTATTTACGATCCTTTCGATAGCTTCTTTACAGGCTTCCTGCGGAGATCTGCCATTTCGCATAAGTTCTACCACTAAAAAGCTACCCACACTTTTCATGATAGCTTCTCCCATTCCGGTTGCTGCTGCACCTCCAACTTCATTATCTACATATAAACCAGACCCTATAATTGGCGAATCACCAACACGGCCATTCATTTTATAGGCAAGGCCAGATGTAGTACAGGCTCCTGCGATATCTCCATCCTTGTCGATACAAAGCATACCAATTGTATCGTGATTTTCGATATTAATAATTGGTTTGTATTCTTTTTCTTTAAGCCATTCTTTCCAGGCTTTTTCAGAATCTTCGGTTAGTAGATTTTGTTTTTTAAATCCGTTTTGAATGGCAAACTGTAAAGCACCTTCACCGGCAAGCATTACATGTGGCGTGTCTTCCATTACTTTACGAGCAACAGAAACCGGGTGCTCGATGTTTTTAAGGTAAACTACAGAACCTGCATTCCCGTTAGGAGACATAATACAGGCGTCTAAAGTTACATTTCCATCACGATCTGGTGCGCCACCATTTCCAACAGTGGTATTTTTTAAGTTTGCTTCTTCGACCATTACCCCTTGTTCAACCGCATCTAGGGCAGAAGTTCCTTTGTCTAAAAGACTTCCTGCTTTTTTTGTGGCTTCGTGAAAATTCCAGGTAGCAATGGCTATGGGAAGAGTAGATTTTTTAGTGTTTGAATTTGCTGGAAAATCCTGAGCAAAAATAGAAGGTGTGGTTCCTAGCACAGCCCCCGTTATTCCTGCTTTCTTTATAAAGTTTCTACGTTTCATACTGCGTAGCTATAAGGTTTTAGCTGAGAAATTTGTCGGAAAGGTAGACTTTACAGCGTAAACTCGCAATTTTATACCTGTTAATTTTATGATCTTCTAATGGCGAAGCTATTGTTTATGGGCATTATTACGTTAAATTACTTTTAAAAATATCGATTAAAGATTTGATTAAAAGTACCTTCGCTAAATAAAATACTTTTCTATGCGTTGGCTGCTGTTTATCGCCTTCTATTTACTTATCGATATTTACGCTTATCAAGCCCTAAGAAGTCTTAATAAATCTTTGTGGGTTGGTGTATTGTATTTCCTAGTGACGCTATTGGTGATTGGGAATTTTATATACCAGTGGCAAAGCGCTGGTGGTGGTTTTTTTAGCGCTATTGGTTTTGCTTTTGGGATCGTTCTGGCTTTTTTATTTGCAAAGTTAGTGCTGGTAATATTTATGTTTGGGGAAGATATTACGCGTTTTTTCATAGGAATTTCTAAAGCAATTGGAGGTGCAGGATATAAAGCACCGGGAAGGCGAAAGTTTGTTAGTCAGATTGCGCTTGGTTTAGCGGCAATTCCTTTTGTTTCGGTTTTATACGGAATGTTTAAAGGGAAATACGATTTTAGGGTTTTAAACTACACGCTGTATTTTGATGATTTGCCTGATGCATTTGATGGCTACCGAATCGCGCAAATTAGCGATGTGCATAGCGGAAGCTTCGATAACCACGAAAAGGTAGCTTATGGAGTAGATCTTTTGAAAGCCCAAGAGACCGATGTGATATTTTTTACCGGAGATCTTGTAAATAATAAAGCTACTGAAATGCAAGATTGGAAATCTCTTTTTAGTACTATTAAGGCTAAAGATGGTGTCTTTTCTATATTAGGAAATCACGATTATGGCGATTATGTAAACTGGGAAAGCGCTGAAGCGAAAAGGCAAAATCTCCAAGATCTAAAAGCTACGCATGCTGAAATGGGTTGGGATCTTTTACTCAACGAACATCGCTACCTTGAAAAAAATGGTGAAAAAATCGCCATTGTTGGTGTTGAAAACTGGGGAGGTGGCCACTTTAAAAAAGCAGGTGACCTTGATCTTGCCGGTAAAGATGTGGATGATAAAGACTTTAAAATCCTTCTTAGTCATGATCCTTCACATTGGCAGGAAAAAGTAAAGCAAAACAATAAATTTTATCATTTAACGCTTAGTGGACATACGCACGGTATGCAATTTGGAATAGAAATTCCAGGTTTCCTAAAATGGAGTCCGGCGAAATATCGTTATAAAAACTGGGCAGGGATTTATAAAGAAAATAATAGATATATAAACGTAAACAGAGGTTTTGGGTATTTGGCTTTTCCCGGTAGAGTAGGGATTTGGCCAGAAATTAGTGTGATTGAATTGCGAAAAGGTACTGCACCTGCTTAGTGGCAATTTATTGTTATATTTGATTGTGAGCGTTTTAGTTTGCAATAATGTGCGTTTTTAATCACGAATTTTAAAAGATCTGATTTCGATTTAAGAAGATCAATTGAAATCAAAAACCTCAAATATCGAGTAAAGCTCAATTTTATGTCAAAATTTGGAGAATTAGTAGGTTTAAATGTACCAGTACTTATCGATTTTTATACCGAATGGAATGAAGCTTCAGTAAAAATGCATCCGGTGTTAAGGGATGTAGCTTCGGCTATTGGAGATAAAGCAAAAGTGATTAAGATCGATGTCGATAAGAACACGCAATTAGCGGAAGCCTTGCGTGTAAAAGGTTTGCCAACACTTATGATCTATAAAAAGGGAGAGATGTTGTGGCGTAAAAGTGGAGAGCAAAATGCCGAATCTATCATTGCTCTTTTAGAACAATATTCTTAGAATAACGACTCGAATTTCCATCTTTTCTCGGTGTATTCTTCTAATATTTTTGGTAGAACGTACTTTAAGTTTTTTTCAGCTTTGAGGCTATCGTGAAAAACAATAATGCTGCCCGGTTTTATTAATTTTTGGGTGTTTTTTAAGCATTCTTCTGCATCATAATTTTTATCGTAATCTCCGGTAATTATATCCCACATTACAATTTTATACCCAAGATTAGCGATTTTAGCCGCTTGTTTATTTTTGATTTTTCCGTAGGGCGGTCTAAATAATTTTTCTTCGGAAGTTAATTTATGCTGAAGTTCAGATTCGATGATTTCTTCTGCTTTTTTGAAATTTTCAATATAATCTGAAGTTTTGGTTTTCCAACCATCTAAATGATTGAAGGTATGGTTTCCAAAAGCATGATTTTTAGCTTTTATTTGCTCAAAAACTTCAGGATGTTTCCTAACATTGTCGCCAATACAAAAGAATGTAGCTTTGGCCGAGTATTTTTCAAGTAGATCTAAAACCCAGGGTGTTATATCAGGGATTGGCCCATCGTCAAAAGTTAAAAAAAGGGTTTTTTCCGCAGTAATTCTTGAAAGTCTTTTTGGATAAAGCTTTTTTAGAATCCACGGATATTTAAGGATAAGTCGATTCATAAAAATAAGGTCTTAAAATATCGAATTTCGATATTTTAAGACCAGATTATTTATTGTGCAGCATCGAGTGTAAGGGAATCCTGTGCAGCTTGTCCCTGGTTAAGTTCCTGCTCTAATTGCTGTTGTCGTAATTGCTCTTCAGGAGAAACTTCAGGTTCAATTCCTTCTTCTTCAGAATAGAAGTGCTGGAATTTTTTCAGGTAATCATTAAACTCGTCTGCTTTTTCTTTAACGATCTCTTCGTCTTGATTTCTAACAAGAATATCTACAAGACCGCGGTAACGTTCAACATCAGTAAAGATCTCTTCAGCATAACGACGTTGTCTCTGGAAATCCCAACCGCTATACCAGTCTAGGTTCTGCTGATATTTTTCGGCTACTTTACTCCAAAGTTCTCGTGCTTTTTCATCTTCGCCAACTTTATAATATCCATCAATAAATGGCTCTAAAAGTGTGTAATATCCATAATGGTCTGTTGGCATGTTTTCCATTCCAAGATCAAGGATCTCCTTGGCGCGTTCAGTATCATTTTCATTTAAAAGATTTTCTACCAGGCGGGCTAGATTACTTCTATAAGTGATTGAATTTTTACGAGTTTCAGGATCGTGATAGATCTCTGGGTCACCCATATTGCCCCAATCCCAATTGGTGACGATATTATACATTTTATCGGTGTTTACCCTTCCCATATCAAATGGGTTTCTTGGATTCACCGGTGTTTTTATAGGGACTAGTTTATAGGCGACACCTTCTAATTGCAGGTAATCTTTCATCCATAAATAGTCATCATCGCCGTAGCTACCGCCGGTAAAATAAATTGGGCGCTCCCAGTTATTGTTAGCGATAATATCCAGCATTAATAATCGGTTTTTATAGATAAGATTAGAACCAATTTCTATGTCGATATGATCTACGATTTGATCTGCTTCGCTAGGATCTACAATTCCGTTATCTAAAATGGTTTGTTTATCTACCGGAATTCTAACGTATTTAGAAGGATAGGTGTTGAAAGTTTCATCTTCAGAATATTCTAATTTTGTTCTTGGATCGTCACTTTCAATATAATTCATCCATTGTTTGATATTTAAGGTATCCTGTGTAATTGCTCGGCCTACGACAATATCATTTTTACCGGTGTAAAAATCATGATCTAGTTGCGAAGGTATAGGATCACTGTCAAATGCCTTCCGTTTCATCTGGTCGATATACCAATCTGTTGCAAATAAACTGGTGTTTACAATACGAACATCCATACGGTAGCGCTCGATTTGTTGCGCATACCATAACGCGAAGGTATCGTTATCACCAATGGTGAATATGATCCCGTTTTCGTCGACAGAGTCCAGATACATCTTCGCCATTGCTAAAGCTGAATATTTATCTGAACGGTCGTGATCATCCCAGTTTTCTGCAGCCATAATTCCTGGCAAAATTAGAGATGCTACAATGACGATTGGTGCTGCTAGTTTTGGAGAGATATAGCCTTTTAGTTTGTCATAAATGGCATATATCCCAAATCCTATCCACATTGCAAATACGTAAAAAGATCCTACTAGAGCGTAATCTCTTTCTCGTGGTTCAAAAGGTCTTTCGTTTAGGTAGATCTTTAGGGCAATTCCTGTAAAAAGAAAGAATACTAAAAGTACCCAAAAGTTCTTTTTGTCGCGGTTTAGATGAAAAAAGAAGCCAATAAATCCTAAGATGAAGGGTAAGAAATAATAGGTATTTCTTGCTGGGTTGTTCTTTACATCGTCTGGTAAATTATCTTGTGGGCCAAGATGCCATTCATCTATTGGTTTGATGCCGCTTAACCAGTTACCATGAAGATCTGTATATTTTCCCTGAATATCATCCTGGCGACCGACAAAATTCCACATAAAATAACGCCAGTACATATAACCGATCTGATATTCTAATAAATAGGAGAAATTGGCTGAAGCAGATGGTTTTTCAACATCTATATATTCACTAAACTGCTGAAGGAATTTATGGTAATCTGCATTATCGAGCTCACCGGCAGAGTATCGTTGTTTAAATTGAGAGATGGCTTGCATCAGCCGTTCTTCGCCTTGATATTCCTGTTTAACGGTAAATTGAAGCGGACCCGTAAGATCCATATAATTAGAAGCATGCTCTGTGCTCCACATTCTTGGTAAGAAAGTTTTGTGAGCATCGTCTAAATTTTGTTTTGTGTTTTTCCAGTCGTTTACGATTACATATTTACCAAGTTCTTCGTCTTTCTCGTACTTTGGTTTTTTATCGCTATATGGATTTTCTTCATCTAGCCCGGCATACATTTCAGACCATTGTGGCCCGAAGAAAAGATGCGTTTCACCATATTGTTCCCGGTTATAGTACGCTAATAATTCTCTTGCGTTATCAGGACTATTCTCATTAATTACCGTAGGGGCATTAGATCGAATAGGGAGCATGATCCAACATGAGAAACCAATTAGTATAAAGAGTATACAATGTAATAAGGTGTTAACTTCAGTTTTCTTGTTTTTGATACTCCAATTAATTCCGAAGTAAAAAATAGCGATAACTGCCAAAAATGCTACGATGGTTCCCGTATTAAAAGGCATTCCTAACGAATTAGTAAAGAAAACCTCTGAAGCCGAGAAAAATGTAAGCGTATAAGGTAGTAATAGTTTAAAAATAAATAATAATACGGCTACCACTACAATATTGGCAACGATAAAATTTTTAATAGTAACTTTTGGGTAGTTTTTGAAGAAATAAAGGAAGCCAATTGCGGGGATGGTAAGTAATCCCATAAAGTGAATCCCGAAGGTAAGTCCTGTTACTAGTGAGATTAATATAAGCCATTTGTTTCCACGAGCTTCGAACATATCACGCTCCCAAAGCAATCCAAGATAGAACATAATAGACATAAGGCAGGCTGCTGCTGCGTAAACTTCGGCTTCTACGGCGCTAAACCAAAAACTATCTGTGAAGGTAAAGGCTAAAGAGCCAACAGCCGCGCTTCCTAAAACAGCAAGTTTGCCTGAAAAACTCAGACTTTCAGCCGGGCCAGAAACCTTTCTTATTAAAAGTGAGATCGACCAAAACATAAACAAAATGGCAAATGCACTGGCTAGACCAGACATAAAGTTTACCATTAAAGCGATGTTTGAATTATCAGGGGCAAAAGTTGAAAAGAATGCACCCAACATTTGATAAAGAGGAGCTCCCGGTGGATGTCCTACTTCTAAATTAGAGGATGTTGCAATATATTCTCCTGCATCCCAAAAACTAGCAGTAGGTTCTAAGGTCGAACTATAAGTAAAAAGCGCAATGGCAAAAATCACCCAACCGATGATAATGTTCCACTTTTTAAAGCTGAATTCTGTCATTTGTTATATTCTTGAATCTTGTGTGGCGAATTTAATAATAAAAATATTGAACGCCTTAATAACGCTAATGTAAACTATTTTATTTTTTAGGATTGAAGGTGTTGGTAGTTGAATTTTTCTTGTTTTATATAATTGGATTAGATTATATAAAATTTACTGGAGTTTTGTAAATTGTTGGTATATTGAAGTTTATTGAAAACCGATAATTATTTCCAGAAATTTATTTGATTCGGGATTAAATTTTTTCAAAAAAATATTTGCGGGAATGAAACTTTGTTTTAAATTTGCATCCGCATTACAGCAATGGCCTATGGTGTAACTGGCAACACGTCTGGTTTTGGTCCAGAAGAGTCTAGGTTCGAGCCCTAGTAGGCCAACAAAAAAAGCCCTCAAATTTTTTGAGGGCTTTTTTGTTTAATCAGGGATTGGTTTCTTTATCTTTGATTTTTTGAAATACTCACTGTAACCTGAAATTTCATGTCTTTAGAGGCAATTATCACATTATGCGTTATAGTTTGTGCAATTATACTTTTTGCAACAGAACTTTTATCTATTGACCTAGTAGCTTTATCGGTTATGTTGGTTTTAGTTTTAACTGGAGTCATAACACCTCAGGAGGGTGTTAGTGGTTTTAGTAACAAAGCAACAATGACCGTTGCATTTATGTTTGTATTAAGTGCGGCCTTATTAAAAACCGGCGCGTTACAGGTGGTAGCCCATCGCTTGTCTTCTATATTTAGGAATAGATTTAGTATGGGTATTGTCTTAATGATGATTCTTATTGCAGGTATTTCTGCTTTTGTAAACAATACACCAGTTGTTGCAGTTTTTATTCCGGTGGTTATCCAGATCGCTCATTCTTCGGGTCAAAGTCCGTCTAAAATGCTTATTCCTTTATCATTTGCTTCAATATTCGGAGGCACCTGTACATTAATAGGAACTTCAACAAATATTCTGGTAAGTAGTATTGCCGAAGATGAAGCTGGTTTCTCGATTTCAATGTTCGATATGACACCACTAGGTTTGATCTTTATGATTGTAGGGATTCTATACATGATCTTATTTGGTGTGAAGATTTTGCCAGATAGAAAAGGTAGTAAAGATTTAAAAGCTAAATTTCAGATGAGTGGGTACTTAACTGAAATTGAACTTTTAGAAGATTCAGGTTCTATAGGTAAAAAAATCATGGATTCTGGTTTGGTTAAGGAATTGGAGATGGACGTTATCGAAATAAGAAGAGCAGATCAAAAATTTACTTTACCTCCAGGTGATTTTATTCTGAAAAGATCTGATATTCTTAAGGTGAGATGTGATGTAGAAAAGATAAAGTCACTAAAAGATAGAGCGAAAATTGTTGTTGGAACTTCTATAAAGATAGGGGATGATGATCTTAAAGGAATAAATTCAACCATCGTCGAATTAGTGTTAACTGCAAATTCAGAAATTGAGGGGAAGACATTGAAATCAATGGATTTTCGAAGAAGATATAGAGCGGTACCTTTAGCGATTCGACATAGGGAGGAAGTAAGACACGATCATCTTTATGACGTGAAATTGAAGGCTGGAGATGTTGTTCTGGCTGAAGTAAAAAGTCATTACGTGAAAGAATTGAGGAAAAAAGGAAGCTCTCAAAATGCTCCTTTTATCGTATTATCTGAAGATGTAATCACAGATTTTGATAAGAAAAAATTCTACACTGTAATAAGTGTGATTTTAGGAGTTGTTTTATTAGCAACATTTAATATCCTTGATATTATGGTTGGAGCAATAACGGGTGTTACGCTATTGGTTTTGCTGAAAACAATATCTATGAAAGAAATGTATGAAGCTATTAACTGGAAAATCATTTTTCTGTTGGCAGGGGCATTGAGTATGGGAACAGCGATGAGTAATACTGGTTTAGATTTAACGATAGCCAATACACTTGTTGAAACTTTAGGCGATTGGGGACCAATAGCAATTATTTCTGGATTATACTTAGTAACCTCTATGTTAACGGAGATCATGTCGAATAATGCTGCAGCGGCATTACTTACACCAATTGCTATAGCAACTGCTGTTAATTTAGGGCTGAGCCCAATGCCATTTTTAATGGCGATTATGTTTGCTGCTTCAGCTAGTTTTATGACACCGGTAGGTTACCAGACTAATACTATGGTGTATAGTGCTGGCCAGTATAAATTCTTTGATTTTATAAAGGTTGGGACGCTCCTTAATATACTATTCTGGATTATTGCTACACTATTAATTCCGCTGCTTTATAAGTTTTAGAGGGAGATGTATTTTAAATAGGTTGGATTTTATGTGATTTTTTCAATTAAGCACACAATTGGATTTCGTAAGAGATTTATATCCGGAAATTAAATATATACTGCTTTATAAGATTAGAGAATAAAAGTAACTAACTAGTGTGAAAAATTATAAGTTTATTCCTTTAAGATTCTTTTTCTAGATTTTTATAGGCCTTTTTCACTAATTTTCCTTTCGTGGATTTCTGAAATTTGAGCTGTGAATTTTCTTTTTCTACAAGTGTGAAAAAATCGGAAAGTGAAATTTCTAGAAAATCACATATGGCAAATAATTTGCTACATGTGACATTATGATTTTTGGAGGTATATCTTTCGATTCCAAGGCTTTTTTCCACTTCTGCAAAATAGTCATTGTTTAGTTTTAACAATGAACTCTTATTGGCTTTTTGGGAGTATAGTTTTCTTATTACCTCTGTGATTGCTTCTGTTAATTCTGGTATTTTGATCTGTTTACGCATATGTAAACAAATTGACATATAAACAATTAACATAGCAATTACACATGTGTAAATATTATTTACTATATTTGTTTTTATAATTAATATATTTGCAATTCTTCAAATAAGAAAAAATTAGAAGCTATTGCTTAGAATCTCGATCTGAAAACTGGTAATTTTTATGTACATGAGAGGATAAGTAAATAAGCTCACGAACCGCGGCGTGAGCTCATCTTATTCGTGTACAGGGTATACCAGTGCCTCAGATCGATAAGTTGAGTCCTCACGCCTATTTTTATAGCTATTTAGTACTCTTCAATAAATCTTCGCAGACTTCATAATTTATTAAAGAATAGCAAGTGCACTGACAATTGATTCTTTTTGGGGTTTTTAAGGCTTCTAATTACATCTTGCTTTAAAAATACATGTATGTAATTAAAAGGATGGAAATATTGTCTTTTACCGTATATAAGATGGCTTTTACGGTGCAGGGGGCTACAGCTTATCCCTATCTCTAAGCTGTGGTGCTGGGTGGGTGAGGTATGCCCTAAAACAATTAAAATGTAAGAAAAGGAATGTTTAATTTAAAAAGAAATCTATAAGAACAGATTAGGGAAACCAACACAAATTGGATTAGCTTAAAACCCTCCCATTGAGATTGGAGTCCGGTGGGGAGGGCTTATGGCTTGATTAACTATTAAAGTAACAAACCACAGCGAAATTATGAAAAATAATTACAAGTGCTACAATATTGCAGTACTAATACCCCTATTATATATATTTTTTCAGCTAGGGACTGGAAAAGTCTATAGCCAAAACAATCAAAATCAGCAAACCATTTCAGGTATCATTAATGACCAGGACCGTTTACCACTTCCGGGTGTGAATGTTCTTATTAAAGGAAGTTCTACCGGAACCATGAGTGATATGGATGGTTATTATAGTCTGAGGGCTTCCATTGGAGATACCCTGGTCTACTCTTATGTAGGCTATCAAACTCTAGAAAAAGAGCTCACGCCCGGGTTCATTGGAGACTTAATAATGCAACCTGCAACCGATGCCTTATCCGAGGTCGTTATTAACGCCGGGTATTATAATACAACAGAGCGAGAACGAACGGGTAATATCGCAAGAGTTACTGGTAAGGATATAGAATTACAACCGGTAACCAGTCCTATTGAAGCCCTACAAGGAAGAATGGCAGGGGTCTCTATAGTTCAACGAACCGGAATACCAGGTACGGCATCCCAGATCCAAATACGTGGACAGAATAGTCTTCGAACCACTTTTGAAAACGACGGAAATCTTCCTTTATATATCATTGATGGTGTACCTATAGATTCCGGTCCTATAAATAGCTTTAGTGGAATGACTACTTCTTCATTAACAGGTATCGACCCATTAAATTCTTTGAATCTGGCTAACATTAAAAGTATAGAGGTTCTTAAAGATGCAGATGCCACTGCTATTTACGGATCTCGCGGAGCTAATGGGGTAATTCTGATAACTACAAAGCAAGGAGAAAATTTTAATCAAAAAACAAAAATCAATGCTCGTATTTCAACAGGAATAAGTGAAGTAAGTGATTTTTTAGATTTACTAGGTACTGAAGATTATATTCAATTAAGGGAAGAGGCCTTTACAAATGATGGTGTAAGTCCTACAGCTTCAAATGCCGAAGATCTGGTGCTGTGGAATCGAAATCGGGAAACTGACTGGCAAGAAGTTTTGATTGGAGGTACTGCTGAAACCACGAACGCTAACATCAACATTTCAGGAGGGAATCAAACTACAGCATTTCAGCTTTCAGGCGGATATTTTCAAACAGGAACAGTTTTTCCTGGGAACTTCGGATACGAAAAAATTTCAACCGGAATCAGCTTAAATCATAAAACTAAGAACAATAAACTTCAACTTGGTCTGTCAATTAATTATGGTTTAGATAAAAATAATCAATTTAACAGTGCCAATTTCCTTTCGGGAATAACTCTTTCTCCCAACGCTCCTGAACTTTATAATCAAGTTGGTTCGTTAAATTGGGAAAACTCTTCCTGGACAAATCCATTAGCAGTCACTTTAAATAAAAGTACTGCAACTACTCGTCAACTAATAAGCAGCATGAGAGTACTATACAAGATCACTAAAGATATAGAGTTTACTACAAGTGCAGGTTATACCATGCTGGATAACAATGAACTTGTAAAAAATCCTGTAGAAGCCTATGACCCGGAAGTACGAGATCGTGCTGCTGCAAGATCAAGCCATTCTTTTACGGATCGTAGTTCCTGGATTATAGAGCCTCAATTGAATTATAATAGGACTTTTAGCAATTGGAATTTAAACGCACTGATAGGAACTACATTTCAACAGCGGAAAACCCAAAATCTCAGAATGAGTGCTGTGGGTTATGCAGACAATCACCTTGTAGGAAATCTTGCAGCAGCCGATGCAGTCTATGTTTCCAATAATCAAGATATTTTATATAGGTATAATGCTATATATACGCGATTGGGGCTCCAGTTCCGTAAAAGATACCTACTAAATTTAACCGGAAGACGTGATGGTTCTTCGAGATTTGGCCCCAATAAACGTTTTGCAAATTTTGGAGCTATTGGTGGTGCTTGGATTTTCTCGGAAGAAAATTTGTTGAATAATTTATCTTGGTTAAGTTTTGGTAAATTAAGAGGGAGCTACGGTATCACCGGGAGTGATCAAATTCAAGATTATGGCTATTTAGATACGTACTCTGCTACGCCGGCACCGGGAGGTTTATATCCTACTCAACTTGTAAATCCAGAATATTCTTGGGAAACTAATAATAAACTTGAATTCGGATTTGAACTTGGATTTTGGGATGATCAATTAAGATTTCAATGGAGTTGGTATCGTAACCGGTCGTCTAATCAACTTGTGGGATATTCCTTGCCGTCAATTACAGGATTTAATTCTGTACAAGCTAATTTACCCGCTACCGTGGAAAACACAGGATTAGAAATTGAAGGTACGGCTACAATCCACCAATCTGATAAGTGGAGTTGGGTAAGTTCATTTAACTTAACCTTTCCTAATAATAAACTCATCTCCTTTCCTGGGATTGAAGAAACCTCTTATGCAAATATTTACCGTGTAGGAGAGCCGCTTTCAACAAGAATTTTATATCGATTTCAGGGTGTAGATCCTCAAACCGGATTATATACAGTTGAAGACGTGAATGATGACGGCAATTATGATTACGAAGACCGTATTGTT
This sequence comes from Zunongwangia sp. SCSIO 43204, assembly GCF_019904275.1. Lineage (GTDB taxonomy): Bacteria > Bacteroidota > Bacteroidia > Flavobacteriales > Flavobacteriaceae > Zunongwangia > Zunongwangia mangrovi. Next base: position 481,323 of record NZ_CP063204.1, on the reverse strand, counting down.
AATAAAAGTATTGAAAGAAGAGCATTTGGTGGACTTCAAAATCAGCTAAGCTATGAGAATTTTAGTATCAACTTTTTAATGGAGTTTGTGTTTCAGGAAGGTAGTAAAGTGTACAGAACCGCACCGGGAAGAATGAGCAATGTATTACAGCAGGATTTTGATAATCGATGGCAGAGTGCCGGAGATACCGGGACTTTCCAAAAACCGTCCCAATTATCAGCCTCAAACAGAGCTTATTCTAATGCATTTAATAGTGATTTCGGAATTTCTGATGCTTCATTTTTAAGATTAAAATCTTTGAATTTAAGCTATAATCTTCCTGTAGCCAGATCTCAATTTCAAGCTATAAGTCTTTACATTCAGGCACAAAATCTCTTTACGCTAACAAAGTATAAAGGCTTAGATCCTCAAATACCAGGTAGTACAGTATTGCCTGCCCTTAGAACAATCACTGCCGGTTTAGATATTAATATTTAAAAATATACCCATGATAAAATTAGATACATCATTTAAGATAGGATGTCTTTTAGTGCTGATCATAAGCTTTTATTCTTGTGAATCATTTGTTGATGTAGAAATTCCAAATGATAGAATTACAGGCCTAACGGTATTCGAAAATGATCAAACTGCCCTGGATGCGCTGGATGGATTATACAGTCAATTGTTTAATACCAATTTTGCAGCAGGGGGAAATCGTTCTGTGAGCTTTTTAAGTGGACTTTCTGCAGATAACTTTGAACTGACCTCGACAACTGCACAATTGCAGGAATTTTTTAGTCACCAAATTTCTCCTGACAATAGTTTTAATCTCGATTTATGGTCAGGAGCTTATCAAACTATATACGCTGCCAACGCAATTCTGGAAGGTACTGAGAACTCCAGTAATTTAAGCGAAGAAACCAGAAATCAATTAAATGGGGGTGCAAAATTTGTACGGGCTTTTGCATATTTCTACCTGGTAGAGCTTTACCACAATATTCCACTAATACTTACTACAGATTACAGTATAAATGCAACAATAGAAAGTTCAGATGCATCGACAATTTTTAATCAAATCGTCGAAGATCTAAATGAGTCATTATCATTACTCGATGAAATTTACATCAATAATGAGCGAACTTCTGCAAATTCCTATGCTGCTATGGCCTTATTGGCTAGAGTTTATTTATTTCAGGGAGATTGGGAGCAAGCTGAATACTACAGTAATCAAGTAATCATGGCTACAGATACCTATGAACTTTTGCCTGATCTAAATAATATATTTTTACCTAATAGTCGCGAGGCCATTTGGCAAATATCACCTGCCGGTTGGGGGGGCAGTTTTCGACATACCAGAGAAGGTAACCTCTATATCATGACCTCTTTCAATAGTAGTTCGGTCGTATTTTCAGAAGATTTCTTATCTATATGGGATACTAATGATCTAAGATTTCAATCCTGGATTGGGAGCTTTGAGTATGAGAACTCCATATATTATTATCCCTTTAAATATAAAGTACAGTATGATAATACGGCCGGAGAAATACCGGAATATTCTATGGTCTTGAGATTACCTGAGCAATACCTCATAAGAGCTGAAGCTCAGATGAGAATGGGAGATATACAAAATGCCATTAGAGATTTAAATATACTAAGAAATAGAGCAAATACATCCCTCATAGGTACACAAGAAATTTCTGAAGATCAAATGATGGAATTTATTCTATTGGAGTATCGCCGAGAGTATTTTTCGGAATGGGGACATCGATGGTTAAGTCTTAAGCGTTCTTATTCCACTTCAGAAACCTCAAGTTTTTGGTCACAATGGGATACCATTAATTTATTCTATCCCATTCCTGATGCAGAACGTATGAAGAACCCTAATTTGGTGCAGAATGATGGATATTAAAACACATATCACTTTGTATTTATTGCTTTTTATAACCATTACTGCGAGCAGTAATGGTTATAATGGCAATAAAGTAGATCAGGATTCTAGTTTGTTTGCGGGAGAGGTCATATCCGGGGAGTTAGCAAATGGACTTCAATATTATATTAAACCATTAGATAGTGTGGATCGCATCCACATGGAGCTATTTATTGAAGTTGGAACTGTAAATGAAACCAAAGGAGAACAAGAGCTTGCTCATTTTATTGAGCATATACCTATAGGCCAATTTAAAATTCAAAATCTTAAGAATGAAAATGGATACAATTTTTCCAGCCAACATGGTCTCAAACTCGGAGGTCATGTTGGATTGCATTATACTAATTACAGTTTTTCTTTTCCTGCTATAACTAATGGCTTTTCTAATAAAGGCTTAGAATATCTAGCGGAAATTTCCAAAGGAAAAATTGTATTAGATTCAAATTTTATAAATTCTGAAAAAGCTATTCTTTTCGAAGAAATTATAAACAGGTCTGATATTAATGGAGGTCCATTCCAAATGCAGCAAATTGAAGCTAATTTTTTCGAATGTAAAAATAATCCGATTGCTCCAGATAGTTTGTGGAATCACATACAAACTTTTACCGTGCCAAGGGTAAAGAAATTTATCGATGAATATTATACCCCTCTGTCAAGCACCATCATCATTGTAGGTAATATAAAAAATCCATTAAAATTGGAATCTGAAATTATTCGGACATTTTCATCTCCTCAAGCACGTAAAAAAATGAAGGTTTTACAAGAATGTTCAGAAATAGATACAAAAGACCAATCTAAATTTCTTGTTTTAAATAATCTTAGTCAGGATCTAACTAATCGAAAGGAAGTTATATTTTATTTTTTTCATAGATCACCAAAAGTAATAGATCATCTTAATAATTTGCAAATTGATTTTATTGAACAATTAATACCAGGGATAATAAATGATGTTATAATGAATACTCCCAGAGATTATTCTCAAAGGTTTAGTTTAAGTGCAACGAACAGCGAACAATTCTATACAAACTTCATAAAATTAAGAACTGAAATGGGTAATGAGAGAAGTAGTATTGAGTTGATGCAAAAACTATTGTATAAACTAGAGTCCAACGGAATTGATTCATTACATTGGGCTACCCTCCAAAGGAGAGGGGATAAAATGCTAATTCCAAAATCCAACAATACCATTTCTTATTGGCGAAATAGCTTAAAAGATATTATTTCCTCAAAAAGATTTAATAACAAAATTGATCAAAATACTTTGGAAGAATGGTGGTCTGCATTAAAATTAAATGATTTTAATAAGCTTTTAAAAAAATCTATCTCAACATTACCTGACGATATTGCTGTAATTGCCCCCCTAAACTCCATACATGATTCAATATACTGGAAAACTAGTACCCAGCTGTGGCTTAATGAGGCTATAAGTACAAAAATGGAATCTAAAAAAAGTTTTTCTAAGTTGGATAATATCCCTTTCCAATTGGAATATGATGAGCAAGCACCGGATAGATTTGATAATAGAGTATTCATCCTATCAAACGGTATAAAGATTATTTTTCATTCTAAAAAAGATATTGTAGCATCAGAAATCTTGAAAATACACGGATTTAAAAAAATTAAAATGGCTCATAGAACACCTCAGGAAAAAGCCGAAATTATAATTGCCCCTTTAGTTATTCGAAATGCAGGTATTTTTGATATGGATAAGTATGCTCTAGAAAATGTATTGCAAAAAAATAATTTATCTTATTTGTATCCTTATGCAACCGAATCTGAAATTGGCATTAAAGCCCGGGGAAATATCAATGATTTGGATAACTTTTTTAAATCCCTTTACGGTTATATTAATTCACCCAGAGTTGACTCTTTAGCGTTTAAAGATTGGCAATATCAAGAATGGCAGCGTTTTCTTCATCCACCAATTAATAGAAGTATTTCCGATTTTGAAATTGCAGTGCTTAGTGAACTTTCAATTCCTCATCAGGATATAGCAATCAGTGATAGGTATATGGCAAGTACAAGTGTCGTAATGGATAGTATATACAATATTTATAATTCATTATACGGAAATGCCAAATACTGGACATTTCTAATTTCAACAACAAAAAATGCAGATGAAGTCATACCTATAATTAATAGGTATTTCAAGTATATACCAAGCAAACCATCTCAAAATAAAGAATGTCAACAGGAAAGTATAAATACAAAGTTACCTTTATCGCGTATTTCTAAAACAATATATCTTTCCTCTATCCCCAAGGACAATACTATTTTGTCTCTTAATTATTTGAGCTCTTATCAAAAGGATGATAGAAAATTGGAAATCCAATTTGATATTTTAAAAGAAATTATATCTAGGCGTATAAAGAACTTACGCTATACCAAGAGAAGAGCAATATATGATTCCTCAATCGGATCAAATAAAATAAAATATAATTCCATTTTTAGGATTGCTATCACTATACCTACTAGAGAAGAGGAAATAGAATTTATCAAAACTGATATTACTGAAATTTTAAAAGAAGTGAAGACTATTGGAATTGATGAAACGGAACTGGAAAATATTATTACTGATTATATAAAACCAAAATACCAACATATATTGAATAATGAAGAGGTTCAAATGAATGACTTATATGATTTTTATAGATATGGGACTACTCCGATCTCAAAATCAAATTTGAAAAGTTTTTTAACTCATTTAGATGCAGAAATGATAAGACAAGCGGCAAATAAAATATTCACATCAGAGCATTTATTTGAATTCATTGGGAAAAACCCTTTAAAGTAGAAATATTAAAAAGCCCCTTGTTTAAGGGGCTCATCTTATTAGTCTTCCATTTCAGGTAAATTATATGGAACCTCAGAAGTACTAGTATGCTCTACTTGTAAAGCTTGATCCGCATAAACAATATATGGTGTATCGTCATCACCAAAGGTAACTTCACATCTATTTGTTCCAGAATCACAAGGATTACTCTCCAGTTGAGTGGCAACACCATTAAGGTTAACCCACCCTGCAGTCTGTACATTAGCTTTTGTTGAAAAAGCAAGACCAAGGGCCATTGCGATTGCCATTACCGGCATTAAAATTTTTGAAGATTTCATAATTTTTGAGTTTTAATTCATACCTACTCTATCCTGTCAGGTTTTCGGCTTCCCCTGCATCGTCACGTAACAATATTTTATATTCATTTTTACTATTAAGATATATTCCCAGGCCGCTTAAGAGTGTAAGACAAATGTTGAAAAGTAGATGCCCTCTCCAGCTTAATTCACTTATAATACCTCCGCAGGAACAAGGTAGGTTATCGCTAAAAACCAGTATTCCGCCTATGTAAATACTAAAAATAAGCATCAGTAAAAACACCAGGTACCATCCTGATTTTAAGTATTTACCACTTATAAGTAATCCTGAAATACCTATTTCTAGCATCGGTATTATAATAGACACAAATCGAGCAAGAAAGGAATATCCAAAAATGGGACTGTTTAAAAGATCATTATAAAACTTTCGATAATCGATAAGCTTGCTTATGGCAGCGTATAAGAACAAAACAATAAAAAGAAACCGGAGTATTAATTCAAGTTTTATTTTTAGCACCCTTTTCATGATTGTTATTGTTTTGAATTTCCATAGAATAAAATTGCGCAATAAAACTTAATCAAAGGGGAGGCTAATTTGTCAATTTCATATAAATTGACCTATTTTTTATCGGTGCGAACCATATATCGATATTGTTTAGGAGATAATTTTGTTATAGTTTTAAAGCGTTTGGAAAAATCGGGGTATGAGCCATAACCCAATTTTATTGAGATCTCCTTCAGGCTTAAGTCACTATATTCGATTAAAAGTTTGCTTCTTTCGATGCGTTTCCTTGCATGATACTGGAAGGGAGTATATCCGAATATTTCTTTGAAGCCCTGAGTGATCTTATGGGTATTGGTGTTAAATTCCAGAGCCAAATCTTCTATATTTATTAAGGGCTCTTCAAGATGTTGGTCAATATACACCTGAATACTATGAAATAATTGCTGATCCCATGTGGTATAGGTTTTTAATTTCGTTTTCTTTTGAAGATTATCTCGATCCTTTGTTAGTTCTAAGAAAAATGAGGTAACAATATATTCCTTCTTTTTTTCGTCATAAAATTTTGAAACGATCGTATCTAAATGAATATTTAAGAGGTTGTCAAATTTATACTCAAGTAGAATATAAAAAGAAATATTTTTGGGTTTTTCTAAAGACTTTATTTTTTTAAGCCAACTTTTTTTGGAAGGCTTGGCCAGTAACTCCTGAAATGGGATTCCTATAAGATCAGTACTATTTACCGTTTCGGTTTTTGGGGTATCAAAGCTCAATTTTTGAATATTAAGTCTATCATCTAACTGAAAATTTGCCGTTCGAATTCTTACGACTTCATTATGACGGTTGATCCACAAAAACTGCTTCTTGGAACGATTAAGTTCTTGCATAGTCTGATTAGTATATGTAATCAGTCCTTCAAGTTCATCTTTATAACGGCTACGAATAATTTCATAAGAAAAGTTTCCTTTTGCTATCTCTGTTAAGAGACGATAAATGCCGCGTAAATTCTCCTTAGTAAATTTCCGTTCCATATTTTTATGATTTTTGGTTTACATATCTAGAGTGTAGGGTTTTAAAAAATTAAGAGTCTGAAACTTATTAGTAAAAAAAGCTGTTGGCTTTGTGTGTTTAAGGTGCTTAAGGTAAAATTGAGTTAAGCTTATCGAAATAGGGTAGATCCCATAAATTCCTACTGCGCTTATCAGAGTGCTTCCCTCGTTTGCTAGATAATACCTGGCAAGAGAAGTGGATCCAATGACACCTGAAATGTCACAGAATACAGGGAACTCTCTGTTCTGTTGAAATAAAAGACGATCACTAACTATTTTTTTGGCAATTTTCAGATCAATAATAGTCTGTTTCTTGTATCGTACATGCAGAATATTATCATCAATCCAATAGGTGCCATACTTACCTTTATACATAATTGAGGATGTTTTTTAGTTAAGAATGGTGGACCTGGCAGTAAGAATCCGCTAGGATTATAATTCAAGTATCTGGTAAATATAAGATTATTAGGTAAAAAATACTTGTCTGATACTTAAGTGAACTTGTCTAATTGGCTATTTTTTCATCTCATATCCGGATAAACCAAGATAAATATACAGTTCTGGGTTTGATTAAAATCCGGGCTTGATTTATTAATATTTTGGACAAAGATTGGTTGTTGAGGGGGGATGTATGGAAACTATGTTGGGAAGATGATGTCCAATAGAAATTTTCTGTTCCTTAGATTTATTTAATTTATTCCTTAAAATATAGGTCAAATTCAATTTCTATTTCTTCTTTCACTTTTATTAATCCGAAAATCTTTTTAGGTGGCTCCAGTTTAAAGTCATCAATATTTAAGTGAATAATGCCTTTATAATTCGATTTAGAATGATCGATTTTCACCGGAACCTTATACAGTTTTTTAATTCCTGCAATTTCAATATTCAATGAAATTAATGCTGAATTTTGAGATTGGAGTTTAAGTTCTTTTAGGTTTAAATAGATGAAAGGGTATTTTTCAGCTTTAATAAGAGCTTCAAAATCTCGATTTATTGGTCGGCTTCCACAATCAAAAGCCTTAGCATTAAGTTTTAGTGAAGTATTTTGGAAAATAAGGTTTTGTTGCTCTCTTTCAAAGCTTGCTATTAACTTCTCTGGTAATTCGGTAGGATTAAAAATACAGTTGAAGCTGTTAATATTGGTGTCTCCGCTAATTTTTAGCTGAGATTGTTTAGAAATAAGCAATGTTTTTTGCTCCAGGTTTTGGGAAAAGATGTTTGTACTAAATAAAAAAAATAAAAGAATAGCTAAAGTTCTCATTTATAAGGGGATTTAATGAAAAATAAGAAAAATAAAAAGGAGAGCGATAAACTCGCTCTCCTAATGTAATTGGAATTTATCTAAAAGCTAATTACGGCTTCAATTGTTGCACCACTAAATTGTCCTTCATTTAAAATGCTTGTTTGGCTAAAGTCATCGTAGTTTTGAACTACATATTCAGCTTTTAATAGGATGTTGTCTGTCATAAACCATCCTGCTGCAGCCTGGAATCTATTAATGTTTACATCTTGTCCTGAAGGATCTTCAGCATCAAGTACATTGTAACGAGCACCGATGTAAATATTTTCATCAAGTCCGAATCTATAGATTAACTCACCTGCGTATTGGTTAGCGGTACGATCATCTACTTCAGCGCTACTTTTTCCTGTAGCAGTTTCTATTGTTCCGAAGAATTCAAGACCTCTATACTTCACGAAAGGGTTAATCATAATTGCAGTGATTTCGTTAGATAATCTAGGATCGTATCTTGAAGCTCTAAAATCGTCACTTTCACTACCTAAGGCTTGCATTACATTGTAATATCTTGCACCTGCTCTATCTGCACTGTATAAGTAGGTATTTGGAATGTAGCCAGTATTGTACATAGATCCAGTAAGACGTAATCTAAGATCATTATTAATTTGTTTGTCATATCCTAGTTTAGCTAAAAATGAAGCGCCTCCGGTTTTACCATATTCATTTTCGCTAACAGATTGGTTTAATTTACCGTTTGTAAAACCTACCATTCCTATAAATCCATTGCGACGGTAGTATAGTTCAGCTCCAACTTCTGTAGTGAAAGCATCCATGATTAAGTTACCAACAAATGGGTTATAAATGGCTTGTGCGTTATCAGATCTACGGAAGTGAGCATCACCATAGTTGTTTTCCATATGACCTATTTTGATGGTTGTATATTTCATGAAGTCTTCTAAGAAGCCTTCATGTACAAAGTTTAATTTATCAACCAATAGATAGCCTCCTTTTACATATGGTTCGTGGTGGTGTCTAGAAGATAGGTAGGTACGCAGGTGCATTCTAATCCCATCGTAAAGTGCCACATCTATGTCGAAATTGGCAGTTGGTAGGTTAAAATTTTCACCAATACCTTGTAACTCATAACCTTCTAAATTCGCATTTTCGTTATCTAAAGCTTGGAACTGTAAGGCAAAGGCACCACCAATTCTAACGTCTAAGCCATCAAAAGAAGATATAGTGTCTTTTGGTGCTTCAAACACATTGATGCCATCCTTTCCAGGTTCGCGGTAATTATCAAGACTTCTGTTGTTTTGAGCTTCCATACTTATTCCTAAAAATAAGAAGAAGGCAATAGCGGAGATTTTAAATATAGTTCTCATGTTAATAAAATTATGTTGTTGATTATTGGTTTACTTGAAAATTGAAGTTTATGGTAACTTCTTCACCTGTTTTGATAGTACCCATTAGCGCTGTTGGAGGTTCAATGCCAAAGTCTGTCATGTTGATGGTGTGTTTTCCAGAAATTTCTACACCCTGACTCGCTTTTTTAGTACTTACAGGAATGGCAACCGTTTTTGTTTTGCCATTTATAGTAAGTTTTCCTGTTATTTTACTTGCACTTACTTCAGTTGAAGAAAACTTTACAGTTGGATAATCATCTTCGTTAAGGGCTTTGTAAGCATTTTTGTCCATCCCGCCTTTACCACTTTCTAGTGATTTTACAGGAATTTCAACTGAAATCTTTGAAACATTTCCACTGTTGGTTTCTACGTTTGCAACAGCTTTTTCTGAGGTCATTTCCCAATCATGAATGTTTGAGGTTCCTTCAACAAGAATTTCAGTTTTAATAGGTTTTAGGTTTTGACTGTTTCCTGATGCTCCTACGAAAAGAAAAATAAGAAGAGCGAATACTGAATAATAGTTAAGGGATTTTGTTCTCATGGCTTTATTGATTTTGTTTGAGACAAATTTCCTTCAATAAGCCAGCTTAAATTATGACTATTATCATATTTCGTAAAAAAGCATTTGAAATTTTGTGAACTTATCAACTATAGCGTTATAGCTAGGAGTTTAATTGATTGTATCGATAAAAATTTAGTTTTAATCTTTTCGATATGGTAAAATCGTGTTAAAACATTTATATTTATACCTTCAAAATTCACATAAGCTAATATTGTTTAAGAAAACTCCCCCTAATACGTTTTTTTAAATTACTTGCCCCAAATTAGTTTTGAGCTTTTAAACTAAATTTATTGGTATGTCTTGGTATGTAATTTATACAAAACCAAAATCAGAAATTAAAACAGCAAAAAGGCTGGAAAAAATAGGGGTTAATGTTTTTTGTCCTGTTCAAAATGAAATAAGGCAATGGAGTGATCGTAAGAAGAAATTTACTGTTCCATTGTTTACATCTTACCTGTTTGTACAATTAGAAGAAAAAGATCGAGCTAAAGTTTTTGATGTTCCTGGGGTAAATAATTATTTATTCTGGCTTGGGAAACCTGCGATTGTTCGTGATACTGAAATAAAGCTGATAAAAAATTGGCTAGAGGACGATTTAATAGATGAGGTGAAGGTGTCTAATTTAAAACCAGGGGATCATCTTACAATAAAGAATGGAGCTTTTAAAGATAAGAAAGCAACTATTCAGGAAATAGGAAAAAGAAAATGCAAGCTGATTTTGTCTAATTTGGGAATTTTGCTTGAGGCGAAAATTAGTGAAGTATGTGTGTCTTAAGTTTTTGTTAATTGTTAAAAATAACCTATTACTTATTAGATTATCAATAATAAAGTTAATAGCTTTTTGAAATTAAGATAATAGTAACAAAAGCTTAAATTTTATCTTGGCTAAATTAACATTTATTTATAGGTTAGTGGTCTATAATTGAATAGATTTGGCGTTCGATTTTATGAAAAATAGGTGAAAAATGAGATGAAGATCTAGGTTGTTTTATATAAAATAACATGATCTTTTTTCTTTTTTATAAAGCTGAAAATTAGCACTTGGGAGATTTTATGTGTGACTCCTGCGGCGGAGCCGTGAAAAATTTTATCTTTAAGCAAACTAACTAATTAAAATATGAGTGCGACTTATCATGTAATTCTAACAGGAGGTGTTGGTAGCCGTTTATGGCCACTTTCCAGAAAATCACAACCTAAACAATATTTAGAGATTTTTAAGAATGATTCTTTATTCGAATTAGCTGTTAAACGAAATCAAAAGTTTTCAGATGGTTTAATAGTGGTTGGCAATAAAGATAATAGAAGCTTATCCATTAAAAGTTTAGAAAAACTTCAAATAGAGAAATATCATGAAATCGTAGAAGCTACACCTAGAAATACAGCACCTGCAATTGCATTTTCAGCATTTCAGGTTAATCCAGATGATATTTTGGTGGTTACACCTGCAGATCATATTATAAAAGCAGATGAAAATTACGATAAAGCGGTTTCGAAAGCTATTAGATTAGCAGAAGATGGAAATATAGTAACATTTGGAGTGAAGCCAACAAGGCCTGAGACCGGTTATGGTTATATTGAAAGCGAAGGACAATCTGTATTATCTTTCCGTGAAAAACCAAACTTAGAAACCGCAAAGGAATTTTTACATCGAGGTAATTTTCTATGGAATAGTGGGATGTTTTGTTTTAAAGCAGGAGTTTTTCTTTCTGAATTAGAAAAATATGAGCCGAAAGTGTATAAAAGCTCTAAAGAAGCTTTTGAAAAATCACAGGAAGGCAAGCTTGATGAAGCTTTATCTATGGAGATTCCGTCGATTAGTGTCGATTATGCGGTAATGGAGCGAAGCGAGCTCATTAAAGTAGTTAATGCTGAATTTGAGTGGAGTGATATGGGAAGCTTTGAAGCCGTTTATGATTATTTTGTAGAGTCTGGATATCCAACAGATGCCGATGGGAATATGGTGATAGGTTGTGATAAGTTTACTGCTTTTGTAGGTATGAAGAATAGCATATTTGTAAATACAAAAGATGCCATCTTAATTTTAGCTAAAGAAGCTTCTCAGGATGTTAAGGGAGTTTATCAACAATTGGTCGATGAGAAATCAGAACTTATTCAATAAAAAATAATCTATGAATGGGTAATGTTATTCCTCATAAATATGAAATAACCGCAGTTAAAAGGGCTTTGTTGAAGAATCAAAAACCACTTGTTGTTTGGTTTAGTGGCCTTTCAGGTTCCGGGAAGTCAACATTAGCAAATTTGCTGGAAAAGAAACTGTTTGCAGAAGGATTTCATACTTATATACTTGATGGGGATAATATTCGTTTAGGTCTTAATAAGGATCTTGGTTTTGATCAGGATTCCAGAAATGAAAATATTAGAAGAATAGCCGAAGTTTGTAAACTTTTTCTAGATAGCGGATTGATAGTAATCGCTGCGTTTATAACACCAAAGGAGAAGGATAGAAGAATTATTGAGTCTATTTTAGGAGATCAGTATTTAGAAGTTTTTGTAGATACTCCGTTAGAGGTTTGTGAGAGTAGGGACGTGAAAGGATTGTATAAAAAAGCAAGAAATGGTGAAATTTCAAATTTTACCGGAATATCATGCGATTTTGAAATTCCTTTGAATCCCGATTTGCATATTAAAACCGAATCAGAAGGAGCTGAAGAAAGCATTGGTAGAATATTTCAGTATATTCACGGCCGAATAAATGAAAATTGAAAAATGAAAAAGTATTATCTGAATTATTTAGATGAACTTGAATCAGAAGCAATATATGTATTGCGAGAAGTTTGGGCACAGTTTGAAAATCCTGTGATCCTTTTTTCCGGAGGAAAAGATTCTATATTAGTTACTCACTTGGCTAAAAAAGCTTTTTATCCAAGTAAAATTCCATTCTCGTTATTACACGTAGATACGGGGCATAATTTTCCCGAAACAATTGCTTTTAGAGATGATTTAGTTGAAAAACTTGGAGTTAAACTTTTAGTGGGTTCTGTGCAAGAATCTATTGATGAAGGCCGCGTTCAAGAAGAAAAAGGAAAGAATGCAACAAGAAATGCCCTGCAAATCACTACGCTTTTAGATGCAATTGAAGATAACAAAATTGATTGCGCTATTGGTGGAGGTCGTAGAGATGAAGAAAAAGCTCGTGCAAAAGAACGTTTTTTCTCACATCGAGATGACTTTGGGCAATGGGATCCTAAGAATCAACGTCCTGAATTGTGGAATCTTCTAAATGGAAAATATTTTGAAGGTGAACATTTTAGAGCATTTCCTATCAGTAATTGGACTGAAATGGATGTTTGGAATTATATAAAAAGAGAAAATATTCAAATTCCATCCCTTTATTTCGCTCATCAAAGAGAAGTGGTGTGGAGAAATAATTCCTGGATTCCGGTTTCAGATTTTCTGAAATTAGAAGAAAACGAAGAGGTTTTTTCAAAGAAAATCAGATTTAGAACCTTGGGTGATATTACAATCACTGGAGGAATAGAGTCTGATGCTGATACTTTAGAAAAAATCGCAGAGGAAGTTTCAACTATGCGAAAAACAGAGCGTGGAGATCGATCAGACGATAAGCGATCTGAAACGGCAATGGAAGACAGAAAAAAACAAGGTTATTTTTAATAAAATAGGTCGAAGACCTTAAGATATAAGTTACAATGGAAATTAGTAATAATCAGTTATTACGATTTACAACTGCGGGTAGTGTAGATGATGGTAAGAGTACTTTAATAGGCAGACTTTTATATGATTCCAAGTCGATTTTTGAAGATCAGTTGGAGTCGGTTACCGCAACAAGTTCTAAAAAGGGTCATGAAGGTGTTGATTTAGCGCTTTTCACAGATGGTCTAAAAGATGAAAGAGAGCAGGGGATTACGATTGATGTTGCGTATCGATATTTTACCACCCCAAAAAGAAAATTTATTATAGCAGATACTCCTGGTCATATTCAATATACCAGAAATATGGTAACAGGAGCATCAACAGCTAATGCAGCAGTAATTCTTATAGATGCCAGAAATGGAGTAATCGAGCAAACTAAAAGACATTCTTTTATAGCTTCTCTTTTAAATATTCCGCATTTAGTAGTCTGTGTGAATAAGATGGACTTAGTTGATTATTCTGAAAAAGTTTTTAATAAAATTACGAGTCAGTTTGAAGAATTCAGCAGTAAATTATTGATGAAAGATGTGCGATTTATTCCAATTAGCGCTTTAGAAGGTGATAATGTGGTAAATAAATCAGAGAATATGAGTTGGTATGCTGGAGGAACATTGCTTAATGTTTTAGAAACGCTACATATTAGTAGTGATATCAATAAAATTGATGCCAGATTCCCAGTTCAAACGGTATTAAGACCGCAGTCTGATGAATTTAGAGATTATAGAGGTTATGCAGGTAGAATTGCGAGCGGAATTTATAGAAAAGGAGATGAAGTGGCTGTTTTACCTTCAGGTTTTACTTCAAAAATTAAGTCAATTAATACCGGTGAGATCGAAGTTGAAGAAGCTTTCGCCCCGATGTCTGTTGCTCTTACATTAGAAGATGATATAGATATTAGTCGAGGAGATATGATTGTTAAAAAGAATAATCAGCCAGAGCCATCACAAGAATTTGATGTGATGTTGTGCTGGTTAAATAACGATGCTGCAAAGCCACGTGCTAAATATATAATTCAACATACTTCGAACGAGGAAAGAGCAATGATTAAATCTGTGGTTTATAAGGTAGATATCAATTCATATGAACGTGAGGAAGGTGATGGTAGTTTAAAAATGAATGATATCGCTCGGGTTAAAATTCGTACTACAAGAAGATTAATGATCGATTCTTATCGCGATAATAGAAATACCGGAAGCATTATTCTAATTGATGAAGGTACTAATGAAACTGTAGCAGCAGGAATGATTGTATAATTTGAAAAATCAGTATTTAGAGATAGCGATTAAGGCAACTTTTGAAGCGGCAAATGAGATAATGTCAATTTATAGAGGAGGGGATTTCGGAATTGAAATGAAGACTGATAATTCACCTCTGACCAGAGCTGATAAAGCTGCACATCTAATTATAAAAAAGGAGCTTGAAAAAACTGGAATTCCGATCCTTTCCGAAGAAGGAAAACATTTACCTTATGAAGAAAGAAGAGATTGGGATAAACTTTGGATTGTAGATCCTATAGATGGTACTAAAGAATTTATCAAGAAGACCGGGGAATTTACAATTAATATTGCCCTGGTAGAGAATAAAAAACCTATTATAGGAGTCGTTTATGCGCCGGCTTTAAAGCTTATTTACTGGGGATCGCAGGCAGGATCGTATAAGCTGAGTGAGGTTTCGAATTTTGCAGATTTTGAAAGTAATTTAGAAGAAAAACAAAGATTGCCTTTACAGGATCAGAAAGAAGCCTTTGTAATTGCTGCAAGTAAATCACATTTAACCGAAGCTACAAAGAGATTTATTGATCGAAAGCGTGACAAATTCTCCAAGGTAGAAGTTATTTCAAAGGGTAGCTCGTTGAAGATTTGTATGGTAGCAGAAGGGATTGTTGATTGTTATCCTAGATTTGGAACCACTATGGAATGGGATACCGCCGCAGGGCATGCAATCTGTTCTTATGCAGGCGCTCAGATTTTGGACCTGAGCCATAATCCTTTAAAATATAATAAAAAAGATCTTAGGAATACGGAGTTTCTTTGCAAGAATTAATGTAGTAACTAACTAAAAGTAATAAAAATGAAAATTAAGAATATCTGCTGTATCGGAGCTGGATATGTTGGAGGGCCAACAATGTCTGTTATAGCTCAAAAATGCCCAGAAATTAATGTTACCGTAGTAGATCTTAATGAAAAGAGAATTGCTGCATGGAATGATAAAGATGTCGAAAATATTCCAATTTATGAACCGGGTTTATCTGCTGTAGTTGCCGATGCAAGAGGGCGAAATCTTTTCTTTTCCACAGATGTGGATGAGGCGATCGATAAAGCAGATATGATATTTATTTCTGTGAATACACCTACAAAAACCTATGGTATAGGTAAGGGTATGGCAGCAGATTTAAAATGGATTGAATTATGTGCTCGTCAGATAGCAAGGGTGGCTACTTCTGATAAGATAGTTGTGGAAAAATCTACCTTACCGGTAAGAACGGCTCAGGCTTTAAAGAATATTCTGGATAATACAGGTAACGGAGTTAACTTTCAGATCCTTTCAAATCCGGAGTTTTTAGCTGAAGGTACTGCAGTAGATGATTTGTTACAGCCGGATAGAGTATTAATTGGTGGCGATCTGGATTCAGAAAAAGGTAAGGATGCAATGCAAGCCTTAGTCGATATTTATGAGCATTGGGTGCCTCAGGCAAATATCCTTACAACAAATGTTTGGTCTTCTGAGTTGTCGAAGTTAACAGCGAATGCCTTTTTAGCGCAGCGTGTTTCGAGTATTAATGCAATGTCCGAACTTTGTGAAGTAACTGGTGCAGATATTAATGAAGTAGCTAAAGCAGTAGGAATGGACTCCAGAATAGGAGCAAAATTTTTAAAAGCTTCCGTTGGTTTTGGAGGTTCCTGTTTTCAAAAAGATATTTTAAATCTGGTGTATATTGCCAAAAGTTTTGGTTTAAATGAAGTAGCTGATTATTGGGAGCAGGTGATATTAATGAATGATCATCAAAAAAGGAGATTTGCGGCTAATATTGTAAAAACACTTTATAACACCGTTTCAGGAAAAAAAATAGCGATGCTGGGTTGGGCATTCAAGAAAGATACAAATGATACCCGGGAAGCGGCTTCAATTTATGTAGCGGATTATTTATTAAATGAGCAGGCAGAAATAGTTGTATACGATCCAAAAGTTACTGAAGAACAGATCTACGCAGATTTAAATTATTTAGGATCGCGATCTGATGAAGAAAACAGAAAACTAGTTAAAGTTGTGAATACATCTAAAGAAGCTTGTATAAAGGCCCATGCCATTGCTGTTATGACTGAATGGGATGAGTTTTTAGAGATCGATTGGCAATCTGTATATGAAAACATGTTAAAACCTGCATTTTTGTTTGACGGGCGCAAAGTGTTGGATAAACAAAAAATGAAAAATTTAGGCTTTAAATTTTACGCGATAGGAAACTAATCAAATAGTAAATTCGAGATTAATAATTACATTTAATATTAAGATATGGATAAAAATTCTAAAATATATTTAGCTGGACACCGAGGTATGGTTGGTAGTGCTATATGGAGAGCTTTAGAAAAAAAAGGCTATTCAAATTTAATAGGTAGGACGAGTGCTGAGTTGGATCTTAGAAACCAGGCTGAAGTTAATGCTTTTATTTCCAAAGAAAAACCAGATGTAATTATTGATGCCGCTGCTCGGGTAGGAGGGATTTTAGCTAATAATGATTATCCCTATACATTTTTAATGGAAAATCTACGAATCCAAAATAATCTGATAGAAGCAGCTCATAACTTAGAAGTAAAAAAATTTATCTTTTTGGGGAGTTCTTGTATTTATCCAAAATTTGCACCTCAGCCATTAAAGGAATCTTATTTGCTTACTGGACCTTTAGAGCCTACTAATGAATGGTATGCAATAGCGAAAATAACTGGAGTTAAAGCCTGTGAGGCGATAAGAAAACAGTTCGATAAAGATTTTGTGAGTTTAATGCCAACTAACTTATATGGTACCCATGATAACTTCGATCTTAAAACCTCTCATGTTTTACCGGCTATGATTCGTAAATTTCATGAAGCTAAAGAAAATAATAATAGCACTGTGGAGTTGTGGGGGAGTGGTTCGCCAATGCGAGAGTTTTTATTTGTAGACGATATGGCCGCAAGCGTCGTATTTGCATTGGAAAATGTACTTCCAGATCATTTGTATAATGTAGGCACGGGTGTAGATATTACAATAAAGGAGTTAGCTGAGGTAATTCAGCAAAAGGTAGGTCATACAGGTGAGATTGCCTGGGATAGCTCTAAACCCGATGGTACGCCTCGTAAACTAATGGATATTTCCAAAATGCATGATCTGGGATGGAAACATAAAATCGATCTGGAAGAAGGAATTGAAAAGACGTACAATTGGTTCCTTGAAAATATTGAAAATTTTAAGGAAGTAAAATTATAATCTAATAATAAAATTAATAAGTAAGGAATATTTTAATTATGAAAGTCGCACTAATCACAGGAATTACAGGTCAGGATGGATCCTATTTAGCTGAATTATTATTAGAAAAGGGCTATATGGTTCACGGAATAAAAAGAAGAGCTTCTCTATTTAATACTGATAGAATAGATCACTTATATCAGGATCCACATGATCCAAAGCAGAGACTAAAATTACATTATGGGGATTTAACAGATTCCATGAATTTAACGCGGATTATACAGGAAACGCAACCGGATGAAATTTATAATTTAGGAGCAATGTCCCATGTTAAAGTTTCTTTTGATTCTCCAGAATATGTAGGGAATGTTGATGGATTGGGAACTTTGAGAATTTTGGAAGCTGTGAGATTATTAGGTTTGGAAAAAAAGACCAGAATTTATCAGGCTTCAACTTCTGAATTGTATGGTGGTTTACCAGAGAATAAAAACGAAAGAGGTTTTTATGATGAAACCTGTCCGTTTTATCCACGTTCTCCATACGGAGTAGCAAAAATTTATGGATTTTGGATCACTAAAAACTATAGAGAGGCTTATGATATGTATGCCTGTAATGGCATTTTGTTTAATCATGAATCGCCAAGAAGGGGAGAAACATTTGTTACAAGAAAAATTACACGTGCGGTTGCAAAAATAGCTTTAGGATTACAGGACAAAATTTATTTAGGGAATTTAGAGGCACAGAGAGATTGGGGGCATGCTAAAGATTACGTTCGCATGATGTGGATGATTTTACAAGCAGAAAAAGCTGAAGACTGGGTAATAGCCACAGGTGTAACTACAACGGTTAGGGAATTTGTACGTATGGCTTTTGAGGAAGTAGGTATAGAATTAGAATTTAAAGGAGAAGGTGTAGATGAAAAAGCTTATGTAGTAGCCTGCAAAGGAGATTATAAAGTTGAAATAGGGAAAGAAGTTCTTTCAGTAGACCCTTCATATTTCCGTCCAACAGAAGTCGATTTATTACTTGGAGATCCTTCAAAGGCCAAAGAAAAATTAGGCTGGGTCCCAGAATATGATTTGAAAGGTTTAGTTAAAGATATGATGGAAGGAGATGTGAAATTAATGAAGAAAGACGTGGATCTTTTAAAAGCTGGTCATACAATTTTAAAGCAACTTGAATAACTATTAATTTTATTAGAATCAGTAGAAATATGATAGAGTTTTCATATCGTTTGAAATTAAAATTAATTCAACAAAAATTTGCTTGCATGGAGTATTCTAATGCAGGCTTTTTTATATAATCTATATTTTTAGGTGTCGACGGCGAACAGAGTTATAAAAAACACGGGATTTCTTTATGCTAAAATGGCGATTACCGTTCTTATTTCCCTATACACAACAAGATTGGTTCTTGATGCTCTAGGCGTTTCGGACTATGGTATTTATAATGTTGTTGGTGGCGCAATCTCGATGTTAGGCTTTTTACATGCAGCGATGTCTTCAGCGACCCAAAGATTTATGTCGTTTTATGAAGGGAAAGGAGATTTGGAAAAGCAGAAAGTTATTTTCAATGTAAGTACTGTATTGCATTATTGTATTGCTCTATTTTTGGTAATCATACTTATATTTGCCGGCTATTTCTTCTTTAAAGGTATTTTAAACATACCTAATGAAAGAGTTTTTGCAGCCAAGGTTGTCTATGGAAGCTTGATAGTTAGTACTTTATTTACAGTTGTCAGCGTGCCATATGAGGCTGTACTAAATGCTAATGAGAATATGCTATACTATTCTATAGTTGGAATTGTAGAGTCTTTACTAAAGCTTGGTATAGCTGCATATATCCTTCATTATAGTGGTGATAAGTTAGTGATTTATGGGGTTTTGATGGCAATGGTGCCTTTAATAAGTCGAGTGATTATGCAGATATATTGTCACCGAAGGTATGATGAATGTGTGATATCCATATTTAAGTATTGGGACAGAAATATTATGAAAGACATGACTTCTTTTGCCGGCTGGAATTTTTTCGGGACATCAGTTAGTATGGTTACAAATTACGGACAGGGTATCGTTATAAATCATTTTTTTGGTACTAGAGTGAATGCTGCGCAGGGTATATCAAATCAAATTTCGGGTCAAATTGATGTTTTTTCATTAAATATGCTTAAGGCTCTAAATCCCATAATTGTAAAAAGGGAGGGTAAAGGAGACCGAAGTGCTATGTTAAATTCTGCTATTATCGGTAGCAAGTTTTCTTTTTTTCTGCTTGCGATATTCGCTTTGCCTATTATTTTAGAAATGCCTTTCATTCTCAAATTATGGTTGAAAAATGTGCCAGATTACGCTGTTATTTTCTGTAGGCTATTACTAGTGAGGGCTATCATTACAAGAACTACGTCGGGTTTATCAACGGCAATAGCTGCAGCTGGAAATATAAAAGTTTATCAGATAACTATTTCTTTAATGGCAATTTTGCCTATATTAATTTCCTGCGGATTTTTTTATTTAGGATATGAACCTTGGATTCTTTATTTGGTATACATAGTTCATGTAATTGTTAGATCATGGGGAGTTATGGTTTATTTTACTAGAAAGTTGTGCGGGTTGGACATTCGGAAATTTTATTTGCAGGTAATATTACCTAGTATTTGTATTGTTTTCCTTAGTATTTTAGTTTCTTTATGGCCGTTTACCGAAATGGAAATGGGGTATCTTAGATTGTTATCGGTTATCAGCTTAAGTATGCTATCTTTTTCCAGTTTGTTTTTTTTCGTTTGCTTGGATAGAAAGGAAAGAAATATTATTTACGGAGCGATAAGAAATATTAAAGAGGTAATTAAAAACCGTTATAATAAGTGAGGTAATTAGCTTTTGGGATCAAGCTTCTTTGAATTTTAGTAAAGATATTAACAAAATAATTTATCATTTGCATAGTGGAATGGAAAATGTTTAGAGTGGATTTTAATCTAGGGCTCTGTATTCAAATTTATCCCAAATTCAATTGTTAAAGAGCCTAAATAAACATTAATTTGTAATCTTTTCTTCCGAATATTTTCATGTAAATTTGTATCGTATTGATCTTTATATGTTTGATTCTATTCTCAATTTAAAGATCATTTGCAAAGAAATTTATTTTACTGAGAAATTGTCGTGACGTAATGCTGCCTATTTATTGACCTTTGAATGTATAATCGAAATGCTACTCTAATCAGGGAATTTTTTAAATGGTTTATTACTATATTGAAACAACAAATTTTAATGGAAACCTTTGATTAGAAAAGGTATTTATTGAGATTGCTTGCTGATGAATTTTAAATTTGGAAGACATTTAGTTTTATATCTAGGGAGTTTTCGGGAAGTTGTTTTATTTTCAATTGATTTAATCGAAAATGAATTAGAAAAATACAATGGAAAATGGGGAGTTATTTGATATAAAATCCAATTATTTGAGAGTTAAATCTAGGACAAAAGAGGGTCGATTAATTATTAATTTTAGATAATGTTTTATTATAGAGATTGAAAGAGATGATTTTTTTTCGAAATACATGCTTTTCTTGCAAGAGCATTAATTTAATGTATTATATGTTTAAGCCGGACATCGATATCGAATAGTTCTTTAAATTTTTAATAAAATTTTATGTAAAAACATCTCATATTTAGGATGTTTCTAGAAAGATTAATTACTATAAACTTAGGAATGTACATAAGGATGTACTAAAAGTAAAAAAAAAGATAATGAGCGAAGCTGTTGAACTTTACAAAACTGTAATTGCAAATGATTTATGTATAGGTTGTGGCGCATGCGCTTTGGTAAAAGATTCTCCATTTTATATAAATAAAGATAAGTATGGGAATATTGTTGCTAATGCGGATAAAAAGAACCTAGAAAATTCTTCTGCAAAAGTACTAGGAGTGTGTCCTTTTTCCGGAAAATCCAAAAATGAAGATGAACTAGGCGAAATGTTTTTTCCAGAAAATCGAATTGAAGATAAACACTTAGGTCGTTTTCTTAAAACCTATGCAGGTCACGTTGTAAATGATGATATTAGAAAAATTGCTAGTTCAGGAGGAATAGGAAAATGGTTTGCTCATAGTTTACTAAGAAACAATAAAGTTGATCATTATATTCAGGTTACGGAAAATAATTCAGGAAATGCTAACGAGGATTTATTTAAATACGATATTTTTTCTGATCCGGAATCGGTTATACACGGTTCTACTTCTGCATATTACCCAACAACTTTAATTGAAGTCGTTCAGAAAATAAGAAATATAGAAGGTACTTTTGCTATTACGGGAGTTCCGTGTTTCATAAAAACTTTAAGGCTGTTGGCCTTGAAAGATATTGATTTAAAAAAGAAAATTAAGTTTACTGTCGGGATCGTCTGCGGTGGTATGAAGTCTGCAAATCAAGCAAAGATGATTTCATGGCAATTGGGTGTACACCCTGATAATCTTACCAAAATAAATTTTAGAGGAAAAAACTATGGCGAAACACCTGCTACCACTAAAATATATCAGGTTTGGTCTGATAGAGACGATCAGGTTCGTGAAAAAAACTCTGGAGATATATTCGGGGCTGATTACGGTATGGGCTTTTTTAAGCCTAAAGCCTGTGATTTCTGTGATGATGTAGTAGGAGAAACAGCAGATATTTCTATAGGTGATGTATGGCTTCCAAATTATCGTTTCGACACGAAGGGATATTCTCTAATCATAGTTAGAAATAAGGAGTTATATAATATGTTATTAGAATTTGAAAGTAAAGGTGAGATTGTACTAGAAAATCTTGATCCTTTAGACGCTATAAAATCACAGCAGGGAGGGTTTAGACATAGAAGGGATGCTCTTTCATATCGACTCTTAAAACGTAAAAACAAGGGTGAATGGTATCCCGAAAAAAGAGTTAAACCTGGCGAATTTGAGATTGAAAAAAAGAGGAAGAAAATTTATGATTTAAGGGAGATTATGGGGGATGCAAGTCATGAAATATTCTTAGAAGCTTTAGAGAAAGATGATTATGGTATTTTTTATACTAAAATTTCAAAATACATAAAAAAATATATTACGGCTTATCATGGAGTCTATGTTGTTCGATTTTACAATAAAGTAAAGAGACGTTTAAATCTAATATTTAACCAATGAAGATAGGAATACTAACATTTCATCACGCCTTAAATAATGGAGCAGTACTACAGGCCTATGCTTTACAAAATTTTCTTTTTTCACAGGGTTATGAGGTGGAAATAATTAATTATAGGAGACCGATTAAGCATTCATTAAAAAATTTTATTGCTAAAAAACCTTTAACAGCATGGTACAAGACACTCGATCGATTTAATGCTTGGTCTTACGAGGTTCAAAAAAAGGATTTTGGAAATTTATTAATTAGAGGAGAAAGAGAGTACAATTCTTTACAAGATTTACAAGATAATCCACCCGAATACGAGGTTTATATAGCAGGAAGCGATCAAATTTGGAATGTAGGATCTAGTGATAAATTAAATCATGTTTATTATTTAGAATTCGGAAAGGATGACGTAAAAAGATTGTCCTATGCAGCTAGTATGGGGAATTGTAATGTTCCAAGACATTTAAATGAGCCAATTTTAAAATTATTGAAGAAGTTTGATGCTATTAGCCTTAGAGAAGTAAAAGCTGTTAATTATATTCAATCTTTATTTAAAGAGTCAAAAAGAATTTTTCATACTCCTGATCCTACTTTTCTACTCAAAGAAGAACATTACAAATTATTGATATCTGCTAGGTCGCATAAAAGACCATATGTTACAACCTATAGTTTAGCTGAATATGGTAATGACCAACTAAAAGCGGTTAACTATATAAAGAAGAGACATGGTGTAGATGTTATTAACTTAAGAAATCCGGATACATGTATTCGTTTAAGTGATGCTAAAAATATTATTGTAGAACCTAGAGAATGGTTGACTTACATGTATCACGCAAATTATACAATATGTTGTTCTTTCCACGCAGTGGTTTTCTCTTTAATTTTTCATAAGAGTTTTATTGTGGTTACGCCATATGCTAATGAAAGAATTTTGTCTCTTTTAAATAGTATTAACTTATCAAATAGAATTGTAATTAAATACGATGAATCTAAAATCGAGAGTATTTTAAATGAAACTATTGATTGGAATTTTGTAGACGAAATTATAGAGAAAGAACGTCAAAAGGGAGTTGATTTTCTCAAATCAAATTTATAATATCAATGTTTTCAGTAATAATTCCATTATACAATAAAGAACATACTATTGCACATACAATTCAAACTGTTCTAAATCAGACATATCCAGATTTTGAAATAATTGTGGTAAATGATGGTACTACAGATAATAGTGTGCAAAAAATTGAAGAATTAACTGATGATAAGCGAGTTCGAATTATTAATCAAATTAACAAAGGAGTTAGTGCTGCTAGAAATACTGGTATTATAGAGGCTCAGAATGATTGGTTGGCCTTTTTAGACGCGGATGATGAGTGGGAGTCATGCTATCTTGAATACGTAGTAAATTCCATAAGTAAATTTCCTAAAGCGGGAATGATTGTAAGTGGGAGGTGTGGACAAAGTTTGGTTACAAGGAAAAGGAATAATAAAGTTCC
This sequence comes from Zunongwangia sp. SCSIO 43204, assembly GCF_019904275.1. GTDB lineage: Bacteria > Bacteroidota > Bacteroidia > Flavobacteriales > Flavobacteriaceae > Zunongwangia > Zunongwangia mangrovi. Next base: position 456,836 of record NZ_CP063204.1, on the reverse strand, counting down.
GGAAAATTTCCGGGGCAAAGTTGAGGAGATTGACTTCTTTGAGAATCCTCACGTATTCGCTCATATAAGTGCTACTGTAGTAAAGAAAGATAATGTTTTTGCAAATATAAATACATGGGGAGGGTTTATTGAAGGACAAAGGTCTAACGAAGATTTTGTTTTCTTATTTAGAAATGCTTTACACACTAAAGTAGTTTATTCTGGTTTTGCATTGGCTATTTATAATGGAGATGTAGAAGGTCAGACTACTAGTATGATGAGTGATGAATTAAAATTACAAGATTCTATCCTTTTTCATAATAAAGTTATCGAAGAGTGGATTAAAACTAAAAAGGCTAGTCGAACTTTTAAAATATTTATGAAATATGAAATACGACATATTTGGAGTGGATATTTACAATCTGGGAATTATGACTTATTGAGTTACTTTATAGATAATATGCATAGGGAATATTATAATTATTTTTCAAGCATGGAAAGGAAATTATTGCTGAATAAAAGTTTTAATAAATCGGCCCAATACTATATCCTTTTCACTAAAATAATTTGGAGAAGTAGAGGATATCCTGTAGTGAAATAATTGAAACATGGCAAAGCTTTTAAAAAAGTTTAATAGGTATTTACGGAGTAGAGTTGTGGCAAAAACTAGAGGTAGTTTTATTTATTTCTATTTGTATTATTCTTATTGGAATGCCAATTTTTTTAGTAACCAAAGGAAAAGGATAGGCAATGAGAATTCACCAACGTTATATTTCACAGCAGTACCTAATCAAGGTGCCGGAATTGGACATCAATTAGCAAATTGGATTGCGGGATACTGGTGGGCGAAACAATTTAATGTTACTTTTGCTCATATACCATTTAGTTCAGAATCGTGGGAGTCTTTTTTGAGTTTTGGAGATAATGAGGTTTTAGTAAGTGATCTTGAAAAAAATGGTTATCGAATGGTGAAAATTCCTTTATTTAAGGAAAATAATTTCGAAGAAGTAGAAGTAATAAAAAAAATAATTGAGAGTTATAGAGGGAAAAGAGTAATTCTAGTTTGCGAGCAAGATCAAAATTATAGAGATCAATTTGGGGTTATTGAAGATATACGATATAAATTTTATAATTCTGCAATAAGACGAACTGAAAAATTGATCTTTTCAGAAAGAAATTATAATATAGCTATTCACGTAAGAAGAGGAGATATTCTAAGCGATCCAGATAATGCTAATTTACAAATGCGGTTTATATCTGCTGATTATTTTCAAAATGTCCTTGATCAGACTTTAGAAATTATTAAATCAAATAAACCAATGCATATTTATTTTTTTTCTCAAGGAATCGTTGATGATTTTGCTGAATTTTCAAACTATCCAAATTTACATTGGTGTTTAGATATGACCGCCAAGGATTCATTTTTGCACATGGTTTATGCAGACGTTCTTATAACAAGTAAGAGTTCATTTTCCTATAAGCCAGCTTTGTTGAATAAAAACATCAAGATCGTCCCCGAAAATTTTTGGCATGGATATCCTGCAAATAATCATTGGATAATAGCTAATAAAAATGGTATTATATATGAGGAATGTAAAATTTTATTGAATAAGGAAGTCAATTAATATAATTAGAAATAATTGAAAAAGTTTTTAGGATTTTTTCTTAATGGTTTTGTTTGTTTTTTATCTTTCAATGGTCTGCTAATAAATTTGGATAATTAGCCCTAATAGATAGGTTTCTTCGGAATATCATCCATTCGGTTGATGTTATTAGCATACTAAAACTAGCATTAATATGAATATTTTTTATATAAATACACTTAAACTTTTTAAGAAGCTTTATTCTGTGGTGGCTAAAGTTAAACCTCTACAAGTACCTGCTAGAGAGGAGGATCCCGAAATTATTTCAAATATGGTATATGAAAAGCTAATGAGTGATAAACCTTGTATGATTGCAAGGTTCGGTAGTACAGAGTTAATGACTGTTGCAAATCATATAGGCGTGAATGAACAGGGTAGGGCCGTTTTTCCATATATTAAAGGTGAAGCTCTGCCATGGTGGTGGGATAAAAATAATATGATTCAAATGCAGCGCTGGAGTGGTTTCTTTCCGCCAACCTTAAACAAAATTGAGAAATTTAGTGAAATGATGCTTTCTGATATGAAACAAGTTGATATTTTAGGAAGTTGGCTAGGTAACGAATATTACTTCAGTGATAAGTTAAAAAATGCAAACAAAGTTTGGTTAATATTCTTAGATCCTTTTTGGGTAGAAAATCCATGGACGAAAGCTTTAAAGGGAAAGAAAGTGCTTGTAGTTCATCCTTTTGCGGAATTGATTGCGGAACAATACTCTAAACGTCGCAGTAAAATTTTTATAAACAAAAATATTTTGCCTGAGTTCGAATTAAAAACTGTTAAAGCAGTGCAAAGTTTAGGCGGTGATAGTAATGGCTTTTCAGATTGGTTTGAGGCATTAGAGGATATGAAAGATAGAATAGATAAAGAGGATTATGATATTTGTATATTGGGCTGCGGGGCATACGGTTTTCCTTTAGCAGCACACGTTAAAAGAAAAGGAAAGAAAGCTATTCATATTGGTGGGTCTTTACAATTATTATTTGGGATTATCGGTAAAAGGTGGGAAGATCCCAATTATGGAAGCAGGGCAAGATCCAAATGCAAAAATTTGAATTATCCTGATTTGATCAATGAGTTCTGGGTAAGACCTGAAAATTTTAGAACAAAGCATTCTGATAATGTTGAAGGTGGATGTTATTGGTGACTTGTAAAATAAAAATATCATGAAATTAAAAAACGTTAAAAATATATTCTTAAACAAAATCGCTGGATTTTTTTTTGCATCTGAACTTTTCTCTTCAAAGGGGCATATTTATATTTCTTTTGCTATACCAAGGTTTATGCGTGATAATTACAACTGGGGTGACGATATAAATTTTATCTTAGGAGAGAAGTTAAGTGGGAAAAAGGTAATACCATACCAGTATTCTATTATAAAAAATCATACAAATTATCTCTTTATCGGAAGTATTATACAGTGGTATTGTAATTCAAAATCTATTATTTGGGGATCGGGACTTATCGATGATGTCAAAAGCTTGCCGAAGCCAAAAAAAGTTCTGGCAGTAAGAGGGCCTCTAACTAGAAATGCTCTAATAAAGTGCGGTATAGATTGTCCAGAAGTTTATGGGGATCCCGCAATGCTTTTACCCTTAATATATAATCCGAAAAGGGAGATTTTATATAAAATTGGTATTATTCTTCACTATTCAGAAAGAGAAAATTTTGAATTTGTAGTACCTAAAGGCTATACAAAATCAGATGTCTTATTGATTGATATTGGTGAATATGGGAAATGGACTGATTTTTTGGATAAAGTTATTTCTTGCGAAATAATTCTTTCAAGTTCTTTGCATGGCGTGATAGTGTCAGAAGCATATAATATTCCTAATTTATGGACCTGTTTTGATCACGATTCATTTAAAAGAAAAACTTTTAAGTATATTGACTTTTACATGTCTATTAATAAAGATTTTATAGTAAAGCCTTATAAGTATGATAACCTTGTAACTGAAGATAATTTAGTTGAATTTGTAAACGACTTATGGAGGCCTGGGATTTTCGATCTAAACCCATTAATCAATGCATGTCCCTTTAAATTTCCTTATCCTAATAAGGATTCAATTAATTAGAAAGTATATCTGATGACAATAAAAGTTCGAAGTATCCTACCTTTTTCTGTTCTTGCATTAACTTTTATTTCAGTAGATTCTTGGAGTATAATTCCAATTGGTAATACGGCCTTTCAGTGGGGTGTCTCCTTGCTAATTTTAATTATGATAATTTATTATTATAATAAAATTCACCTTATTAATAGGCGTGATTATAGAATTGTTTTCATTTATTTAGTATGGACAATTTTCAATATCGTTAGAGGTATTACGTACGCTAAGTATTATTGGGACTGGAAACAATTAGTTAGTGGAAGCCTCGCTTTATTACTTCCATCTTTTGTATATGTATATAATAATCCGGCATTGCTAAATGAAACCTTAAAAGTCTGGTTTCGTTATGCATTGTTTGTTTTTTTTGTTTTTTTTATTTGGGTTACTAGTAATGGATCAAAACATTTTTATCTAGGACCTGTACTTTTATTATCTTGTTTTCTTCCAAGTTTAAGAAAAAAATATAGATTATTATTTTTAGCTCTTCTTATAATGATGCTCTTTATAGATATAGGGGCAAGAAGTCAGGTATTAAAGACAGCAGCAGCTTTATTGTTGAGTATATCTTTTTTCCTGAAATATTATTTAAAAATCGCATTATACAAATTTTTATTTTGGTTTTTTAGTCTAACCCCTTGCTTGCTTGTAATTTTGGGGTTATCTGGTGTTTTTAATATTTTTACTGGTTTTAATTCATTTCAGGGAGATGATTATAGACATACAAGATTTGTAAACGGTAGGGTTGTTGATGAAGATTTAACGGCAGATACCAGAACAGGACTATATAAAGAAGTTGTTTTTTCAGCATTAAAGAATAATTATGTCATCCTTGGTCGAACCCCAGCAAGGGGTAACGATTCTGAATTGTTTGGGGAAGGAATTAGTACAGCGACTGGATTAGACAGGCATGAAAGACATTCTAATGAAGTACTCTTCCTGAATGTATTTAACTGGAATGGACTAATAGGCTTAATATTATATTGTTTAATTTATTTTAAAAGCGCATATTTATCAATCTATAAGTCAAATAATATCTATTTAAAAATAATAGGAGTATACGTTATTTTTAGATTTGCATATGGCTGGGTTGAAGATTTCAATCGTTTTGATATCATGAATATATCTTTGTGGATGGCAATAGCGATGGGATTCTCAATTACATTTAGAAAAATGACTAATCAAGATTTTAAATTATGGTTAAATTCGAATTTTAGAAAATGAAAAAAATTGTTTGGCTCTGCAGCATGTCTTTCTCTACAGATAATGTGAAAAGCACTGGTAGTTGGTTACAACCAATGGCTCTATATATTCAAAAAAATAGAGAATACCAGCTATATAATATCGCAGCAAATTCAGTTATTGAAAAAGTAAAAAAATGTGATTTTTTAGATATACCACAATGGACCATTCCTGGGTCAAATAATATGGATGTCCCAATAGATTCATGCAGGGAAGTTGAAGCAATTTTAGACTCGATTAAGCCTGATTTAGTCCATATTTGGGGAACAGAGAATCTTTGGTCTGTGGTATATAGAAAAGGATTTATTAAGTATAAAACTTTAGTGGATATACAAGGATTGCTTTTTGCTTATACCGATTATTATTATGGAGGTTTAGATTTAAAAGATATTTTTTTTAAAACATTTGGATTAAAAGAATTGTTAATCCCAAAAAGAATGCTTCTTTTTAAAAAAAAAATGTTTTATGAACGAGGACAAGAGGAAATAGCTTGCCTTAAAGCATTTGAGAATATATCTTATCAATCAGAATGGGTGAAAAATCAAGTATCAACTGTTAACAAAAGTGCTCATTTATTTAAAACTAGTATAATGTTGAGAAATGCGTTTTATCATTCAGATACTTGGAAATTCAAGCCTGCTTCAGATAGTCCTATAATATTTAGTTCTGCTTCTGCGGCTGTTTCGTATAAAGGTTTACATGTACTTATTAAAGCTGTTTCGCTCTTAAAATCTACATATCCAAACATTCAATTGAGGCTAGCAGGAAAGATGCATGTAGGAGAGAAATTAATAGATGGCTATTCACTTTATTTAAAGAAATTAGTGAAACAATTATACTTAGAAGATAACGTTATATACACTGGGTCTTTAGATGAAAAGCAAATTGTAAATGAACTGTTATCTTGTAATGTCTGTGTAATACCTTCATTTATTGAGACTTATTGCTTAGCATTTGCTGAGTCAATGATTGTAGGAGTGCCAACCGTAGCGTCTTTTGCAGGAGCAATGCCTGAGTTGGCTAAGAATGAAGAAGAGGCACTCTTTTATAATTCTATTGATTTCGGTAGTTGTGCTGCCCAGATAAAAAGGCTTATTGAAGATATGAGTCTCGCACGAAAGCTTTCAATTAATGGTCGAAAAAGAAGACTAATTGAAAATAAACCTGATTCGGTGCTTGCTAAGCAACTAAGCATCTATAATGAGTTGATTATTTAAATTGTTATAAAACTATATCAAATGGGCTTTTATTTTTTTTACAAAGGCTTTTCAAGATTTTTTCAAAATCTTTTAAGACTAATAAATAGGGTTCAGACATTTTTTATATTTAAAGGGAATAGGGTAAAACATAATACTTTCAGAACTTGTGGAAATCCATATGTAGTAGTTGCCAGAGGTGGAAAATTAAGTATTGGTAAATCCTTTCATATGAATAATGGTATAAGAGGTAATCCTATTGGGATTTATGATAAATGTACTTTTTTCGTTGATAATCAAGCTGTAATGACAATTGGCGATAATGTTGGGATGTCTCAATCAGCTTTAATTTGTCATGAGAAAATTACTATTGGTAATTATGTTAAAATTGGCGGTGGAGTAAAGATTTATGATACTGATTTTCATTCATTAGATCCCATGAAAAGAGCTAGTAAAAACGATCAATTTCATAAAGCTAAAGCTGCTGTTGTAATAAAAGATAATGCCTTTTTAGGAGCATGTAGTATGATTTTAAAAGGTGTGACTGTTGGAGAAAATTCAATTGTAGGAGCTGGTTCTATTGTAACTAAAGATATACCCGATAACCAAATATGGGCGGGTAATCCCGCAAAATTTATTAAGAATATTTAGATGAAGAATATAGCTGTTCTGTTAACTGTTTTTAATAGGAAGAAAAAAACACTTGAATGTCTAAGAAAATTATATGATCAAAGAATTCCTGAAGCATATTCACTAGAAGTTTATATGGTTGATGATGGTTCTTCGGATGGAACTTCAAACGCAGTTGCATTGGAATTCCCAAAGGTTAATGTTATTAGAGGAAATGGGGATTTGTTTTGGAATAGAGGTATGCACAAAGCATGGATTGAAGCCATGAATAAAAAGAACTATGATTTCTACTTATGGTTGAATGATGATACTTTTATTTTTGAAGGAGCTCTGGAAACTATAATTTTGGATTCTAAAAATAAGGATGATCGAAGCATTATTTGCGGAACAACTCAAAGCTTGTCTGGATCTAAGCTTAGTTACGGAGGACGAAATGAGAATGGGGAGCTCATTAGGCCGAGCAATGTTTTAAAAGAATGCAAATACATGAATGGTAATTTTGTACTAATTCCAAAATTTGTAAATGATCTAGTAGGAACTATAGATCCGGTTTTTCGACACAGTATTGGGGATTTAGATTATGGTTTAAGAGCTCAAAAAAAAGGTGTTCAGGTCTTTGTAGCTTCTAAAGTAATAGGAGCGTGTGATAATCATCAATCGCTACCCAAATGGTGCTTGATTGATATCCCTTTAAAAAGGCGTTTGAAGTCTCTCTATTCCCCCTTGGGGAATAGCCATCCTTACTATTTTTTTATTTATGAGAATAGGCATCACGGCCTATTAGTAGCTATGAAACATTTTTTTACAATTCATTTAAGAGCATTATTTCCTAGATTATGGAAGATTTAAATAAGGTATTTCAAACTGATTCTAAAGATATACAAGAGTTTTATCAGTCTAACAGTAACTATATTGTTCAAACCGATGAAAATAGTTTGAAAAATTTGGCGGCGGGAGAAAGACCTTTCTGTGCAATATATTTTAGCAGTCATGACATTTATTACCCTAATAATTCTGAATCGTTTTATCAGCAAGTTGTGAGGAAAAATAGATTTGAATGGTATAGAACTCGTGTCCAAAAAGCGCAGAAACATATTTTTCTAAGAGATATTAAAAAGCAGTGGTACTTGGCGGGAATAAATCATGAGTTAAACTCTATCGAGATGGTACTTGCAATGTTGAAAGAGGAGACTGCAGGTTTCGATATTGTGACTATAGGAAGTTCTGCTGGAGGTTATGCTGCTATGCTTTTTGGGCAATTTTTAAATGCTAATTATAGTTTGAGTTTTAATGGGCAATCTCAGGTTTTTGATCTTTTAAAAAAATCTAAGGAGGAAATTAATCCCATACTCTTTCGAGAGAGAAATAATAATTTTATCAATAAATATTTCTCTATTAAAAAATTTATTAATAATCCAGAAAAAATATTTTACTTTTATTCCAACAACAGCCCATGGGATGTAATACAATATGAGCATATTAAGAACATTTCGATAAATTTTGTTAGTTATAGTACGAGTCATCATGGTATTCCATTTGTTAAAAGTTCATTACCGAAAGTGATTAATTTAGATAAGGAAGATTTAGAAAAACTATCAGGGAAAACATACAATCCTATTTTATTTTCCGTAAAAATGGATGGAAGTCTTATCGTGATGCGTACGTTGTACTTCCAAATAGTTAAAAAATTAAAAAGGAAACTTAATTTTTGAAATTATTCGGAGTATTAGATGATAATAGACTTTTTAACTATGACTTAATTTATGAAAAATAATAATTTGGCTCCAATATGCCTGTTTACGTATAATAGATTAAATCAAACTATAAAAACAATAGAGGCTTTAAGTGATAATTATCTCGCCTCTAGAAGCGATCTAATAATCTTCTCTGACGGAGCAAAAGATAATAAGACTCAAAAAGAAGTTGATGATGTTCGTAATTTTCTAAAAACGGTAAATGGATTTAATTCTATAAAAATTTTTGAGTCAAATGAAAATAGGGGACTTGGACCCTCTATAATATCGGGAGTTAGTCAAGTAGTTGGAGATCACGGTAAGGTTATAGTATTGGAAGATGACTTATATACAACACCTAACTTCTTAGATTATATGAATCAGGCGTTAGATTTTTATGCAGACAACGATAAGATTATTTCCGTATGTGGTTACGGCCTTAAAATCAAAAAGCCTAAAAACTATATAGATTCTGATTTTTATTTATACGGTAGATCATCCTCATGGGGTTGGGGTACCTGGAAAAATCGTTGGGAATCGATAGACTGGGATGTCAAGGATTGGCAAAATCTGAAATCTAACAAGACTAAGATCAAGGCCTTCAATTACAATGGGAGCGATATGTTTGCTATGCTCAAGTCGGTTAAAGAAGGAAAGGGAAACTCTTGGGCTATTAGATTTTGTTACACTCAATTCAAACAGCGTAAGTATTCATTAATGCCGTTCAAATCATTTGTAGAAAATATAGGGTTCGGAAATGAAGGCACAAATACGAAATATAAGTTTTCAAGATTTAAAACTGAAATGAATCCTGGTAAAGCCAGAAAATTTAATTTTGATAAGAATATTAAAGTAAACAAAAATATTGAAAGAGAATGTTATAAATACCATAGTTTAATAATCAGAGTTTATTCTCGTATCAGATATGTGCTTGGTTAATTTTTCTTTAAGTTATACTTCTCGCAATGTCAAGTTGAAATTATTATCTCCAAATATGACGCGAAAATAAAATTTATATTACGATTTTTAGTGTAATCATAATAACGCTCAGTCTTATCCTCTAGAAATTATTCAGCTATTTAATGTTTAATTATTTAAGTTTTGTCGATGAAAAAGTTGTGGTATACTTTTTAAGTATTTAGTTTTTTAGTTTTTTAGTTGAAGTGCAAAGTGAATTTTTAGACTATTGTTTTAAAATTGAAAAAATTATAGGTTATAACTATAATTTTTTCAATCTTGTAATCGCTTAAATTGACTTTTTAATCTTTCGAGATATATACTAACATAATTTTGATGTTTTATAATTTATAAATGGGTAATCAAGAGTTGAAAAAAAAAAAAGATATTCTTTTTCTGTTGCATTTGCCACCACCAGTTCATGGGTCATCCATGGTTGGTCAATGGATTTACGATAGTAATATCTTAAAATCATATTTTGGTACTAAAACATACATAAATTTATTAGCATCTAAAAGAGTTTTAGATAGTGGCGCACTATCACTTTCTAAACTGTTTACGACAATAAAACTTTTTTTTAAACTATTTTTCCACTTATTATTACATCCTGTCGATTTATGTTACTTTGCACTTACAACAACGGGTATAGCATTTTATAGGGATATAATATTGGTGTTTTTTTTAAAACTATTCCGTGTTAAAAGGGTTTATCATATTCACAATAAGGGAGTTGAAAAGGCTTCTAGAAATAGATTGAAAAGGAGTTTGTATGATTATGTTTTCAAAGGCTCGAAAGTTATTATCTTATCTAAATATCTTTATCAAGATATTTGCGAATATGTCTCCGAAGAATCACTATATATATGTCCCAATGGAATCCCAAAAATAAACGTTAAGGTATTAGAGAAATCAAAATTTTCGAAAAAAAGTGTAAAAATTTTATTCCTGTCTAATTTGATCGAATCTAAAGGAGTTTATATACTTTTGAAAGCTATGTCTGAGCTTAATAATAAAAACTTGGATTTCAGTGGTATTTTTGTAGGAGGTGAAGGAGATGTGTCTGAAATCCGTTTTTTGAAAATAGTAAAGGAACTCGGTCTTGACTCAAAAGTAAGTTATTTAGGAAAAATGTATGGAGATGATAAGGTGAAGGTTTTTCAGTCAGCTGACATCTTTGCTTTTCCAACATATTATCCCATGGAATGTTTTCCTTTAGTGTTGCTTGAGGCTTTGCAATATAAGTTACCTATAGTAACTACGCCCGAAGGAGGGATCTTGGATATTGTAGAGAACGGAAGTAATGGATATATTGTTCCTCAAGAGGACGTTTGTTCTTTAGCTCTTGCTTTGGAAAAGTTGATTAAAAATAAGAATTTAAGAAAAAAAATGGGTGAATTAGGACGAGAGAAGTATACGGAAAATTATAAATTGATAAAATTTGAACAGAATTTATTAGATGTTTTTCAACATATTTTGGAGAAATAATGCTTTCTGGATCTAGTTATGAAAAAAAGATTAATCAGCATTGAACTTACTTGTATTCCCTTTTTGGAATTTTTAAAAGAAATAGTAAAGCTAGCAGAAAAAGGTTTTTCCTCTTATGTTTGTGTAGCAAATGTGCATATGGTTGTAGAGGCATATCGCGATAAGGCATTTTCAAGAATAGTTAATAATGCCGACTTGGTTACACCAGATGGTATGCCTTTAGCTAAGGGGTTGAAATTTATCTATGGAATTGATCAGGAACGGGTAGCAGGAATGGACTTGTTGCCTGCTTTGCTGAAAATAGCTGAAGAAAGTAAGATTAAAGTTTTGTTTTATGGAGGAACAGATTTGATATTAGAGCAAACTAAGTCATATTGTGAGGTCAATCATCCTGATTTAAATATCGTAGGCTTAATAAGTCCACCTTTCAGGGAATTAAGTCTTTGGGAGGAACAAAATTACACAGAATTAATTAATTCGAGTGAAGCAGGATTGGTTTTTGTGGCTCTTGGTTGCCCTAAGCAGGAAAAATGGATGGCTAATATGAAAGGTAAAATTGACGCATGCATGATCGGGATAGGTGGTGCTCTTCCTGTTATGGTTGGGCTGCAAAAAAGGGCTCCGTCATGGATGCAGAAAGCTTCAATAGAGTGGTTGTTCAGGTTAATGCAGGAACCAAAGCGTTTGTTCAAAAGATATGCTTATACCAATTCTTTATTTCTTTATTTGATGCTCAAGGAAAAATTATATAAATGATATTATATCAATTAATATAATTCGTAATAATTATTCTAGCAATATAGTTATAAAAAATATGAAAAGGTCTTCTTTAGTTATACCTGTTTCGATTATCATTCATCTTATCGTAATCAACTTAACGTTGTATGTTTTGACCTACGATACATATAATGATATTGTTGCTATAGTCTATTATAATTTATGTTGGATGTTGATTACTTTCGGAATAAATTTTTACCCGACAAAAAGAAATGAACGCTTCTTTACCAATTTTCATAAGCTTCTTAATCTTTTTTTAATTTATTCATTTGTTTATTTCACGAGTTTTAGTTTTAGAAGTATAATTATTTCACCTATATATCATTTAAAAGTTTTACTAGTGATTTTTGCTACAATAACCTTATATCGATATATATTCTATTACTTAAGAGATGTTTATAGAGTAGAAGGAGGTAATTTTGTAAATGTAATTGTAGTTGGGCGAGATAGAAAATTAAAAAAAATTAGGCAAATTTTTGATCAGCCTGAATTGGGATACCGTTATAGAGGATATTTTGATAATTATTCTTCTAAGAGTATAACCTACTTAGGGAAAATCGATCGTGTGTGCAGTTTTATCCGCGAAAATAGTGTTGATGAAGTATATTGTATGGTGTCTCGTCTATCTTCAGATCAGATTAATGAACTTATTGCGTTTTGTGATAATAATTTAGTGAAAATTAAAATGGTGCCGGATAATAAGGAAATTTATACTCGAGCTATGAACGTTGAGCTTTTCGGAAATGTTCCAATATTAAATTTAAGAAAACTACCTTTGGATACTGATGTGGCACGATATACTAAACGTAGTTTTGATATTACTTTTTCCATTTTAGTTATTGTATTTGTTTTGTCTTGGTTGATTCCTATTATAGGATTATTAATTAAGATAGAATCGAAAGGACCAATACTATTCAAACAAAAGCGACATGGGGTAAACAAAAAATCCTTTTATTGCTACAAATTTAGATCCATGGCGGTTAATAATGATGCAGATACTAAAATGATGACAAAAAATGACGTCAGACTCACTAAAATTGGAAAGTTCATTCGTAAAACAAGTATAGACGAATTGCCCCAATTTATAAATGTATTGAAAGGTGATATGAGTGTAGTTGGTCCAAGACCGCATATGGAAGCTCATACAAAGGAATATGAGAGCTCTGTGGATAAATACTTAGTAAGACATTTCGCAAAACCGGGTATAACAGGTCTAGCCCAGATTAAAGGTTATAGAGGTGAAATTATGGTAAAATCGGACATTGTAAATCGCACACGATTGGATATATTTTATGTTGAAAAATGGTCTTTAATATTAGATATTAAAATTATTATAAAAACAGTTTTAAACGCTCTTAATGGTGAGGAAAAAGCTTATTGAAATTTATTTTATGCTGAAATTTAGAAGTTTTATTACAATGGTATGTTTTGCATTACTAACGTCTTGTGTTTCAAGAGAGGATATAGTTTATTTTAACAATGCAGAGTCTTTAGATATTGCTAGTAATAAGGTTAGCTATGACGCTTTAAAAATTAAACCAAACGATCAGCTCAACATAACTGTTTCTGCCGATGAGGTAGAAGCAGCTATGCCTTTCAATTTACCTTTTGTAGGTAAAAGTTTGGGGGGGGCTGATTCAGGTCTGAATGTAACTAATGCTTTGCAAAGTTATTTAGTTAATTCCGATGGAGAAATTCAATTTCCAGTTATTGGGACAATTGAAGTTGCTGGTTTAAATAGAAAGGAGTTATCTATATTTTTGGAAAAAAAAATCTCTGAGTTTATAAAAAATCCAATAGTGAATGTGAGAATATCCAATTTTCAAATAACTGTCTTGGGCGAAGTAGCTCGACCAGGTACCTTTTCTGTTTCAGATGAATATTTAAGCTTGCCTAAAGCTCTTGGGCTAGCCGGGGATCTTACCATTTATGGTAAAAGGAAAAATGTTCTTATAATTCGAGAGCTAGAGAACGGTGACAAACAACACGCTTATCTAGACCTGACAGACTCAAATTTTATAAATTCGCCGTACTATTATTTACAACAAAATGATGTGGTATATGTAGAGCCAAACGCGCCTCAAATCCAATCTTCAAGTTACAACCGAAATGCATCAGTATACATTTCAATTGCTTCAGTTCTAGTTTCTCTAGCTGTTTTAATTACCAGATAAATATGAATAACGATTTTCAAAATTTTCAGGAAGAAGAAATTAATATTAGAGAAGAGCTACAGAAGTATCTAAAATATTGGCCTTGGTTTTTAGTTTCTATTTTTTTTGCTTTGCTATTTTCTTTCTTATATCTTAAATTATCAAATCCTGTCTTTCGCAGTAGTGCAACTATAATCATCAAGGATGAAGACACTAAATCACCCGGTTCTGGAATGAGTTCATTTGCAGATCTTGGAGTTTTAGATGGTCTTCAAACTAGTAGTATAGAGAACGAGATTGGATTATTGAAATCAAAGAGAATGATGGCTAAAACTATAAGCTCTTTAGATCTCAATATTAGTTATTATTCATCTAGTTTTTTATTTAAAAAAGAAATTTATAATAAGGTTCCATTTCATGTTAATATTTTGCATTTGGATCATGCAAAATTAGATCGCGCTAAAGTAAATGGGCTTAATTCTTTTGTTGTAATTTGGAATAATGATAAAATTACTCTTCAGAATGAAGTTGAAGATGAGCAATATCATTCAGAATTTGGTAGCTCTTTAGACCTAGGCTATGCTGATATTGTAATTCGTAAAAACGAGAATTTTATTTCTACTACATCAGATGATAAATCTGATTACGGCTTTACAATTCAATCAATAGAATCAGTTGTAAGCTCTTATAATAAAAGGCTAAATGTAGCTTTAATTGATGATAATTCAACTCTTATTGAATTGAGTTTAGATGATCAAGTTCCTGGTAAGTCTAGAGATATTCTGGATCAATTGATAGTCGAATACAATAAAGAGGCCATAATTGATAAAAATATGGTGGCGACTAATACGGCTGAATTTATTGATGAGAGATTGAAAATCATAAATTACGAACTTGATTCCGTTGAAATTGATAAAGAAGTTTTTAAAGAGCAGAGAGATTTAACTGACATAAAATTTGAATCAGAGATTTTTCTTGAAAATGCAAGTGATTACAAAAAAAAGAGACAAGAGATAGCAACACAAAAGCAATTAGCTTCTGAAATGTTAAGCTATTTGCGTAACGCCGATAATTCTGAAATATTGCCAGTAAATCTTGGTTTTGAAGCAGAAGGATTGAATATGCAAGTAAGTACTTATAATAAATTAGTTATTGAGCGAAATCGTATCTTGGAAGCTTCATATTTAAAAAATCCTACTGTCAAAAAATTAGATCAACAGATTGAACAGCTAAAGTCTGGTTTGCTCAAAAGTCTGCAGAGATTAGAATCTAATCTTAATATATCTATTGATGAGCTGGAGAATGAAGGAAACAATATTAAATCAAGGATTTCAGAGGTGCCTGCTATGGAGCGTCAATATAGAGGCATTGATAGGCAGCAGCAAATAAAAGAAAGTTTATACCTTTATTTGTTGCAAAAGCGTGAAGAGAATTCTTTATCTTTAGCTGTAACGGCTCCTAAAGCTAAGATTGTTGATAAGGCTTTTACTTCTGGAACGATAGCACCTAATTCAAAAGTTATTATTTTAGGAGGCTTTTTTATTGGTTTCTTTTTGCCACTTCTTATTATTTATGGTAAGAATATACTCAATAATAAAATTAAAAATCGAGGAGACTTAGAAAGGAGATCTAAAGATATATCTATTATCGGCGAGATTCCAACAATAGATAAAAAGCAAAGTGATTTGATTACCGACTCTGATCGATCAGTGCTTGCTGAGTCTTTTAGAATTGCAATAACTAATATGCAATATCTGCTTGTAAATAAAGGTGATAAGCAGAAAGGAATCAAATTGTTGGTGACATCTACTGTTAAGGGTGAAGGGAAAACTTTTACTTCTATGAATTTGGCCTTAACTTTGGCAAATATGGGTAAACGAGTCATAGTGGTTGGAGCCGATTTAAGAAATCCTCAATTGCAGCGCTATGTTGGATCGAGAAAACAACTTGGAGTTAGTGATTATTTGGTTAATGGAGATGTGAATTTAGGCAGTTTGATTGAGCAATCTGAATTAAACAAAAATTTAGACTTTTTAACGTCAGGAAGCATACCGCCTAACCCTTCCGAATTATTAAGACATATCCGATTTAGTGAAATGTTGAATAATTTGGAAATCAACTATGATTACATTATTTTGGATACAGCACCTTGTATGTTAGTTGCCGATACTTTTTTGATAAGTCAATATGCAGATTTAACATTATATGTTGTAAGAGCTTCTTATACTGAAAAGGCTTTATTGCAATTTCCTATTGATTCAAAAAAGGCAGGCAAGCTTCATGATGTCAGTTTTATACTAAATGATGTTGATCTGGCTAATTTTGGCTATGGAAATAAATATGGTTACTCATATGGGGCAGATGAAAAAAGCTTTTGGCAGAAAATTAAATGGCGTTTTTAGTTTAAAGCATTTTGTGCTAATAACTGGAGCTTAGAAAATACGATTAAAGAATTTTATCTTTAGTTTTAATCAAAGAAATACAGGAAATGGAAGAAGTCCGAAATCGGTCTAGATTTTTTTTGATTGGTTGTTTTTATTTAATAGCTATTTCTTCTTATTCACAGTTCCAACTGGATATTGAATCTGAAACTTTTTTGAATGGAGATGAGGCCTTGCCATTTTGGTTGCGTTCAAACGATTATGGAAGAGTTGGTAGGAAGACAAATGCTAATGTTGTAATTGCGCCATCTTACGAGTTATATCTTAATGAAAGATCAAAATTCAAATTTAAATCAGCATTCATTTATCGAGATAGATATAATGAAGTTGGTAAAGCCAGAAATTTTTTTATAGACGAATTATATGCGAAATTCGATTCAAAATATATTGATGCCACAATAGGAGTAAAGCATGATAATTTAAAGTACAATGGTTTGGCTTCTTCAAATCAAAGTATACTCTGGTCAAACAATGCACGTTCTATGCCGGGTTTGGAAATTAAAACAGCAAGGACTGTTTATTTTCTATTTGATAAACGTTTGGGTTTTGATGCTTTGTTTAGTGAGTATTTTTTGAATGATGATAGGTCTACAGCAAACACTCATATTCATCATAAATATCTTTCTTTAGCTTATAAATTAAGTACAACCTCTGATGTAAAATTGGGTATAAGGCATATTGTACAATACGGCGGAGATCCATCTAATTCTAGTTTCGATAATCAGCCCATTGGCTTTGAGGAATATGTGCGTATGTTCCTTGGAAGGGCTGGTAGTGATAATTCATTAGCTATAGATCAGGCAAATGCTATAGGGAATCATATAGGGAGTTATGAACTTGCTTATAACAAGCAGATTGGAGAGGGAGAAATAGAACTGTTTTACAATAGCATATTCGAGGACGGTTCAGGTAGCGCTATGAGGAACATTCCAGATGGAAGATATGGCGTTTTTTATGATTCAGGAGAGTCAGATAAGTTTTTTAATTCTTTCGTCTATGAATTTATATATACAAAGAATCAAAGTCAAACTGCTCCGCATCTATGGGATAATTATTTTAATAGTGGTGTCTATAGTAGTGGCTGGACTTATCACCAAAATGTAATTGGTATGCCTTTTATTACCAGTACTTATTTATCTGATTACGGAGGTGAGTTTATAACCGTTGGAAATAATAGATTGATAGCTCATCACTTTGGAATGCAGGGAAAATTATATTTACCATTTGAATTGAAGTTAAGTTATCGTAGAAATTATGGTTTCAATCAAAATGTAGCCTATTTGAGATATCGTCACTACGATTCTGATGATGAACGATCCCTATTTAAAGTTTCTCCAGAGATTGTTTCAACTTATTTTAAAGTAGGAGTTTTAGAAAGTTTTATTAATCTTGATTTATCTTGTGCCGTAGATTTTTCGAAAGATAGCAGTAATTTCGCAGCAGGTCTTTCAGTTTCCAAATCTTTTTTCTAAACATCCACAACACTAACCCCATTTATCAGCCTGTTTTTACTATCCATTACTGCTGAATTTACAAATAACGTAGGTCCTATACTTTTTTTACCGAAATCATCATGAACGTGCCCAAAAAAATGAAGTTTGGGTTTGATGTCAACTATTTTCTTTAGTAACTCCTCACAGCCAATATTTTTATAGGTTTTACTTTCATCTAATATTCCGTATGGAGGAGTATGCGTAATAAGGATATCTGTATTTTGCGGAATAAGATTCCATTTTTTTCTTATCGATCTTCCTCTTTCCAGATTGAATGCCCAATTTCCATTTCCTGGTGTGAATGGACTACCCCAAATTCTAAAATTTTCCACTGTAATTCCGCTGTCAGATAAATAATGAATATTGTCTGGAATAATATTGTCTAAGTTGGTAGAATATTTATCTAGATGGAAGTCATGATTTCCTGCACATAAGATTTTATGCTTATGCGGTAGTTTAGAAAACCATTGTAAAAAATCTACAATTTCGGGTTTTGTTCCGCCTTCAGAAATATCTCCGCAATGGATTAGAATGTCGCCATCTGGAATTTCCAGATCTTGATGCTTATTGTGCGTGTCTGAAATTGAAATTATACGCATGTAATTATTCGCCGTCCACAGTTCCGTCTTCCTGTTCCTGTGAGATGTAGTCTTTATCTACCGGTAAGAATTTATTGGTGATTTTAGTAAGCGCAAACGCGATGATAACGGCGGTAAATGCAAAGAAAATGAACTTAACCAATAAACTATCACTCATAGCAAAACTGTAAAATGCCAAAAATATTTCAGCAATTATAAACAGAATCTTTATGGATAATTTAAGGATCATTGGTTATTTAGTTGATTGTTGCAAATATAGTTTGTAATCTCTTAATTTTTGTCACAATTTATCAGGTTTGACGAAAATTTAACGTAGCTTACTTTTTCATCATAAAACTTTTAGTTAAATATTCTTAATCCTGTAATGGGCTTTAGTTAAAGGTTGTACATTTCAACTAAACCCCTGTATTTTGAAAAGAAAAACTAAAGTTGTTATTTCGATTTTTGCTGTTCTAATCCTGTTCTTTGTAATAGGATTGTTTCTTAACTCTTTTGTCGAGAAAAAAGCAGTAAACTTACTTGAAAATCAGTTGCCGGAATTGCAATTTGAAGATCTCCAAGTTCAGGTTTTTAAAAATGCTGCTGAATTAACCAAAATCGACCTAACTAGAGGTGAAGTTAATATTCAATCCGAACGATTAAAGATTTCTGGACTCAATTACTGGAAATTTCTTACTAAAAAGAATATTGATCTCAATTATATTGAAATTAATGATCCTGAAGTTGTCTACCAAACAAAGTCTTCTGGTAAAAAATCCTCTTTAAATACAAATAGTGACAACAAAAGTTCTTCAAGTTCAGCTAAGCTTAATAAAAAGATTTCTGTTAAAGAAATAGTTCTTAATCATGCTAAATTTACTTTATTAGATAGTACTTCAGAGGAAAAAATAAAAGTCAAAACCTTCGATTTTCAGCTTCATGATCTAAAGATCGATAGTAACTCGGTTTCAGAAAAAATCCCATTTAATTTTAGCGATTTTGCGCTTAAGGCAGATTCGGTTTTTCTTAAAGTAGACGAAAGACATGTGATGAATGTAACTTCAATCGAAATTCATGAGAAAAATAGTGCACTAAAAGGACTAAAATTAGAATCTATTTATTCTAAACAGGAATTTCAGAAGCATACACCCGTCGAAAAGGATCGTTATGATCTCACTATAGATAGTATTGCAATAGCTAATCAGGATTTTGGGTTTCAAAATGACAGTGTGAAATTTCAGGCATCTAAATTTCTAATCGATAATGTAGATTTTCAGATTTACAGGGACAAAATGCAGCCTAAAGATAATTCTGTTAAGCCAATGTATAGTGAAATGCTTAGGAAACTGCCATTTTTGTTGAAAATAGATACTTTGGAGGTTGATAATACCCGAATTGTTTACGAGGAACGGATGAAAGCTGACCGGCAACCGGGTAAAGTTGTTTTTGCCAATGTAAACGGAGAGATATTCAACCTTACCAATTATAGTAATAAGGCTGAATTTCCCTCTACGCGGGTTACTGCTGCTACAGATTTTATGAATGAAGCTTCGTTGCGATTAAATTGGTCTTTCAAGGTTAATAATCTTAGTGATTGGTTCAATATTTCGGGTAACATGAGTTCGCTTTCAGCAAAAAATATGAATGGGTTTCTAAAACCCGCCATGAACGTAAAAGCTGAGGGAGAAATTACTAATATGGATTTTGATTTTTCGGGCAATCGGAATAAAGCTACTGGTGGAGTAAATATTGGCTATAAAGATTTTAAAATTGAAGTACTAAAAAATGATGGCACAGAAAAAAGCGGATTTCTAACCACTGTCGCCAATATTTTCGTAAAGCATAATGGCGAAAGTGGTAGAAATGTAAATGAGGGTCTTGAGATAACCCGGGATAAAACCAAATCCTTTTGGAATTACCTTTGGTCTTGTGTCAAAAAAGGAGCGCTTAAAACCTTTGTTTAGATCTTAAAAGTGATAACAGGTCGTTTTGCGTGATTAACGAGATCTTCACTAATACTTCCGTTAAAGAAGTGAGCCAGCCCTTTACGGCCATGTGTGCTAATGCCTATGAGATCTGCTTTAAATTTTTCAGCAAAATTTAAAATTCCTTTTTCTACACTTACATCATTATAAATATGCTTTTGCACATTATTGTAGTTCATTTCTTTTAGAAATTCATCTAAATCTGCATAGGCTTGTTTGCTTGTCGTGAAATTATTTGGTGTATTTACGAAAAGCAAATTCAGTTCTGCATCAAAAAGTTTAGCAAATTCGATGGCTTTGAGTAGTGTTTTTTTATTGTCAATTTCAGTATCTGTAGCAAAAATGAATTTCTCGATATTAAAATCTGGTGTTGCTTCTTTGATCACTAAAACCGGGATTTCAGATTGTCTAACAACTTTTTCTGTATTAGAGCCAATAAACATTTCCTGAAATCCGCTACTGCCGTGTGAGCCCATAACGATAAGATCGCAATTATTGTTTTTAGCGAATTCTGTTATACCTTTAAAAGCATAATTAAACTGAACAGCTTCAGCAATTGCAATATTATTTAAGTATTCCTTTTCTTTAATATTACTGAATTGCATATGTGCTAGCTTCATAAAATAAAGGGCTTCCGGTACATTTTGACTATTCCCTTGCACTGGGTCGATAAGACTTAAAGGGAGATCTAACATATGAAGTAAATAGATTTCAGCTTCAAATTTCTTAGCGATTTTTGCAGCAATTTTTAAAGCGTTTTCGGCTTCAATAGAGAAATCTGTAGGTACAAGAATCTTTTTCATGGCTGGAAAGATTATAAATGTTTAATATCTATCTTAAATTTACGAAGATTTTTGCCTAATTGCCTGGTTTTCTTTCTCGGGAATTATTATTATATTTGCACCGTTGAAACTAAAAAAGTACAGCGAGGGGACATAAAGTCCCCTCTTTTTATAACCAGTATGGAGTTGAAGGAGAACGTAGAAAAGTTACTACAAGAAGCATTCGAAGAGAATAATTCATTATTTTTGATTGATCTTATTGTAACACCAGATAGTCAAATTAGAGTGGTTATCGATGGCGATAAAGGTGTCTCTGTAGAAGATTGTATAAATGTGAGCCGTAAGGTAGAGCACAATTTAGACAGGGAAGAAGAGGATTTTTCTTTAGAAGTGACATCGGCCGGTGCAACCGAGCCGCTACAAATTCCCAGACAGTATAAAAAAAATATTGGCAGAAAGTTGCAGGTTAAAACTGAAAATGAAAAATTTGAAGGAAATTTAATCGAAGCTACAGAAGACAGTATTAAACTTCAATGGAAAGCACGTGAACCTAAACCTGTAGGAAAAGGAAAGGTGACGGTAGAGAAAGAAGCTGTATTAGAATATTCAGCGATTGTTGAAGCAAAAGTTATGATAACATTTTAATTGTTTTAGTATGGAAAATCTCGCCTTAATAGATTCATTTTCAGAGTTTAAGGATGATAAGTTGATAGATCGTGTAACCTTAATGGCGATCTTGGAAGATGTTTTTAGAAATGCTTTAAAAAAGAAGTATGGTGAGGATGATAACTTTGATATCATTGTAAACCCTGATAAGGGGGATTTGGAGATTTGGAGAAACCGTGTGGTTGTAGCTGATGGTGAAGTTGAAGATCCAAATCAGGAAATATCTCTTACAGAAGCTCGTAAAATTGAGCCAGATTTTGAAGTTGGCGAAGATGTTTCTGAAGAAGTTAAATTAAAAGATCTTGGGCGTAGAGCGATTTTGGCATTAAGACAAAATCTTATTTCTAAGATCCATGAGCATGATAACACAAATATCTATAAGCAGTTTAAAGATCTTGAAGGTGAGATCTACACTGCAGAAGTTCATCATATTAGACACCGTGCAATCATTCTTTTAGATGATGAAGGTAACGAAATCGTATTGCCTAAAGACAGGCAGATTCCTTCAGATTTCTTTAGAAAAGGAGAGAATGTTCGTGGTGTAATAGAAAGTGTAGAATTAAAAGGGAATAAGCCTAGCATTATTTTATCCAGAACTGCACCTGCATTTTTGGAAAAATTATTTGAGCAGGAAATTCCTGAGGTTTTTGATGGTTTGATTACCATCAAAAAAGTAGTTCGTGTACCTGGCGAAAAAGCGAAAGTAGCAGTAGATTCTTATGATGATAGAATCGATCCTGTAGGAGCTTGTGTTGGTATGAAGGGTTCAAGAATCCATAGTATCGTACGCGAACTTGGTAACGAAAATATTGATGTGATCAATTATACAAATAACGATCAGTTATTTATTACAAGGGCGCTGAGTCCTGCTAAGATCACATCTATAAAAATAGATGAAGAAAATAAAAGGGCTGAGGTTATGCTTAAGCCCGAAGAGGTTTCTAAAGCTATTGGTCGTGGAGGTCATAATATTAGGCTTGCAGGGCAATTAACAGGTTACGAAATTGATGTGTTTAGAGAAGGAGTAGAAGAAGATGTTGAATTATCTGAATTCTCTGACGAAATCGAAGATTGGGTAATCAAGGAATTTGCAAAAATTGGTTTAGATACAGCAAAAAGTATCTTAGAGCAGGATGTGAATGACCTTGTTAGACGTACCGACCTGGAAGAAGAAACCATTCGTGAAGTAATGAACGTGCTTCGCGAAGAATTCGAAGAATAATTTATTGTAGTTAATAAACAAAAGAGGTTAATTTAGAGGGCAATTTATGGCTGAAGCAAAAACAATGCGATTAAACAAAGTATTACGTGAATTCAATATTTCGCTAGATCGGGCTGTAGAGTTTTTAAACTCTAAGGGGCATGATATTGAAGCACGTCCTACTGCTAAAATCTCTCAGGAGACTTATAAGGTTCTTTTTGATGAGTTCCAGACAGATAAAAGCAAAAAAGTAGCTTCTAAAGAAGTTGGTGAGGAGAGAAAGAAGGAGAAGGAGGAGCTACGCTTAGCCCGGGAGCGTGAGCAGGAAGAGAAGAAGAAGGAGCAAGAGAAAAAAGAGCAGGAAAGACTTAAAGAAGAGCAAGAGCGTAAGAAGGAAGAGCAGGAGGCTCTTGGTGCTCGTACTAAACTTTCTGGTCCTAAAACTGTAGGGAAGATCGATTTGGATAAACCCCAGGTTGAAAAGAAAAAAGAGGAGCCTAAAAAGGAAGAAAAGGTAGAAAAAGCTCAGCAGGAAAAGCCAGCCCAAAAACCAGCTGAAGAAAAGCCAAAGTCTAAAACTGATACAAATAAAGATCAGAATACAGCCCCTAAAAAAGAAAAGCCTAAGCAGCAGGAACCTAAGAAAGAAACTCAGGAGAACACTGAAGCTACAAGCCAGGATGAGGAGGTATCAAATCGTATAAAAACAAATTATACGAAATTAGATGGTCCTAATTTTACTGGAGAGAAAATAGATCTTTCTAAGTTTAAAAAGCCTGCTAAGAAGAAAGACGATAAAAAGACTGCTTCATACAACGACGATAAAAAGGGTAACCGCAAAAAACGTCGTCGTAGAATAAGTAAAGATGTAAAAGGAGGTTCTAATCAGGGTGGTGGAAATAATAACAACCGTAAAGGACGTAACAATAAGCAGCGTAGTAGGCCGATCGCTAAAGAAGAGCCTAGCCAAGAAGAAGTACAAAAGCAAGTTAGAGAAACTCTTGAAAAACTTCAGGGGAAATCTAGCAAAGGTAAAGGTGCTAAATACCGTAGAGATAAAAGAGATCAACACCGTCAACGTTCAGAAGAAGATCTTGCAAAACAAGAATCAGATTCTAAAGTACTTAAAGTAACAGAGTTTGTTACGGTAAGTGAAGTAGCGACGATGATGGATGTGCCGGTAACTAAGGTTATTTCAGCTTGTATGTCTCTTGGTATGATGGTAACCATGAACCAAAGATTAGATGCAGAGACTTTATCTATTGTTGCTGAAGAGTTTGGTTACGAAGTTGAATTTGTAACCGCAGATGTTGAGGAGCCAACAGATGAAGATCAGGATGCACCAGAAGATTTACAAGATAGAGCGCCAATCGTTACTGTAATGGGTCACGTAGATCACGGTAAAACATCTTTACTGGATTATATTCGTAAAGAAAATGTGATTGCCGGTGAAAGTGGGGGTATTACACAGCATATTGGAGCTTACGGAGTTAAGCTTGATGGAGGGCAAAAGATTACTTTCCTTGATACTCCTGGTCACGAAGCCTTTACGGCGATGCGTGCTCGCGGAGCCCAGGTAACTGATATTGCAATTATTGTTATCGCTGCAGATGATGATGTGATGCCACAAACTAAAGAGGCGATTTCACATGCGCAGGCTGCTGGTGTTCCGATTGTATTTGCGATTAACAAATCAGATCTTCCAACAGCTAATCCAGAAAAGATTAAGGAAAAGCTTGCTGCAATGAATCTTCTTGTTGAAGATTGGGGTGGTAAAATTCAATCTCATGATATTTCAGCAAAAACCGGTCTTGGTGTTAAAGAGTTATTAGAAAAAGTACTTCTTGAAGCAGAAATTTTAGAACTTCAGGCTAACCCAGAAAAGGTTGCTAACGGTACTATCGTTGAAGCTTACCTTGATAGAGGACGTGGTTACGTAGCTACAGTTCTTGTTCAGGCAGGTACGCTAAAGATTGGAGATTATGTATTGGCTGGTCGCCATAGTGGTAAGATCAAAGCGATGCATGATGAAAGAGGTCACGAGATCAAAGAAGCTGGACCATCAACTCCGGTTTCTATTTTAGGTCTGGATGGTGCGCCACAAGCAGGAGATAAGTTTAAGGTGATGATCGATGAACGTGAAGCTAAAGATATTGCTTCTAAACGTACACAGTTACAACGTGAGCAAAATGTTAGAACGCAACGTCATATTACTTTAGATGAGATTGGTCGTCGAATTGCATTAGGCGACTTTAAAGAGCTTAATATTATTCTTAAAGGTGATGTGGATGGATCTGTTGAAGCATTAACCGATAGTTTCCAGAAGCTGTCTACTGAAGAGATTCAGGTGAATATTATTCATAAAGGTGTTGGTGCGATCACGGAGAGTGACGTATTGTTGGCTTCAGCTTCAGATGCGATCATTATTGGATTTAATGTGCGTCCTGCTGGAAATGCAAGACAGGTTGCAGATAAAGAAGAAATCGATATTAGAACCTATTCTATTATCTATGATGCGATCAATGATCTTAAGGATGCGATGGAAGGTATGCTTTCTCCAGAACTTAAAGAAGAGATTACTGGTACTGCTGAAATTAGAGAGACATTTAAAATCTCTAAAATTGGTACTATCGCCGGTTGTATGGTAACCTCTGGTAAGATCTACAGAAATGCTGGTGTTCGTTTAATTAGAGACGGCGTAGTGATCTATACAGGAGAGCTGTCTTCACTTAAGCGTTTCAAAGACGATGTTAAAGAAGTAGCTAAAGGATACGATTGTGGTATGCAGGTTAAAAACTACAATGATATCAAAGAAGGAGACGTTATTGAAGCTTTTAGAGAAGTAGAGGTGAAGAAAACCCTTAAATAGTTATTAGACTTACGTAAATAGAAAGGCCGCAAATGCGGCCTTTTTTATTTATAGTCTTCTTGCTATTCTTATTTGATAGCGAAAAAAAACCAAGGCTTAAAATGATTAATATCATTTTAATTTATCCTAGATTTGACAGGTGTATTATTGACTATATTATTTTCTTTTTGGTTTAGGAATAAAAGCAGAAGGATAGGTTTCTTTTATGACTAAAAGTGCTCTGTCTGCTTCTAATCGATTTCTAAAATTTCCAACCCAAACTTTATAATTTGGCGCTTCATATTTTATCCTCGCAGGGTACTCATATAGCGATTCATAATCCTTTATTTCTTCGCTAGCTTCGCCATTGCTTCCACTAAATAGCTGAATTACAAATCGATCGCCAATATTGTGTGATTTTTGAAGCTTTACTTTCGTTTGTATTAATTCTGCGATCATTTCATCTTCAGAAATGTTAATTTTTGCTGAATCCTCTTGGCAGATGGCTACGCCAGTAAAACTTAAAAACGTGCCGAGCATTAGGTTTCGGAAGCTTAAAATATTCATAGTTATGATTTTATAGACAAATGTAAAACTAAATAACTGAGATTCTATCAATTTTATTATTTAGAACTAATATAAATTACCTATTAACGCTTCTCTAACATAAACAAAATCCAACTTAAGTATTACTTTTGTGCCTGAATTTAATGGTGCGATTCTAAGTTTTTACGTACAGATTTTAGTCTTAAAAACCGTACCAAAGTTTAGACGTTAATTCAACTTATAATATGAAAAAGGTGAAATACCGCCACTCAACTTCGCGATTGCTCTTAATTGTAGCGCTTTTTCTATCGTTCACAGTAACGAGTTTTGCTCAGGATTCCACAGATGTCGAGGCTGGCGAGCCAGCGACAGCTGCTGATGCAGCAGATGCTTCAGCTTCTGCAGAACTAGGAGATCCCGAAGCAGGAAAAGGTTTGTTTAATTCTTTATGTGCAGCTTGTCATAAACCGTATTCAGCAAGTATTGGTCCTGCTTTGAATGGTGTGACTTTAAGACATGATAAAGAATGGCTTTACGCATGGATTAAAAACAATGCTGAGCTAAGAGCTTCTGGTGATGCAGATGCTGAAGCAGTTTATCAGGAATACAATGGTACTGCGATGCCAGCTTTTCCTCAATTGTCTAATGAAGATATCGATAATATTCTTGCTTACGTAGAGCAACCAGAACCAGAACCAGCTGCTGCTGCAACTGGAGGTGCAGGTGCTGAAGGCGGAGAAGGATCTGGTGGAGGTGTTTCTGTAAATATAATCCTTGGGGTTTTAATATTTGTACTGGTAATGTTACTTGTTGTTTTATTCTTGGTGAATAAAACATTAAAGAATTTTGCTGCTGCAAGCGGAGTAACACTTCCAGAGAAACCATCAAGAAAACCAATTTGGCAGGCGTTTGTAGAAAACCAGTTTTTAGTATTGGTGTTTTCTATCGTTGTTCTATTAGGTGTTGGTTATTTTGCTTACGGATTTTTAATGCAGGTTGGGGTAGATCAAGGTTATCAGCCAATCCAACCAATTCATTATTCACATAGAATTCACGCTGGGGACAATGGTATTGAATGTAAATATTGTCACTCTTCAGCGCGTGTATCAAAAACTTCAGGAATTCCATCTTTAAATGTATGTATGAACTGTCATAAAGCAATTTCAGAAGTTGCTCCAGAAACAGCTACTGCAGAACACTCTAAAGAATTCTATGACGGTGAAATCGCTAAGCTTTATGATGCCGTAGGATGGGATCCTGCTACTAGAACATATTCAGGAGATCAAAAACCTGTGAAATGGGTAAGAATTCATAATCTTCCAGATTTTGTTTACTTTAACCACTCTCAGCACGTTTCGGTTGCTGGTGTTCAGTGTCAACACTGTCATGGTCCAATTCAGGAAATGGAAGTTGTACATCAGGAAGCACCACTTACAATGGGATGGTGTATTAACTGTCACAGAGAGACTGGAGTTCAGATGGAAGGAAATGAGTACTATGAAAAGATTCATGAAGAGCTTTCTAAAAAGTATGGGGTAGAAAAGCTTACCATTGCTGAAATGGGAGGTCTTGAATGTGCAAAATGCCACTATTAATAACTGCGTAAGCAGATATAAATTAAGAAGTTAATATCTAGATATATATGTCATCAAACAAAAAATACTGGAAAAGTGTTGAAGAGCTAAAAGGTAGTTCTGTTGTTGAGACGCTAAAACAAAAAGAATTTGCAGAAGAGATTCCTGTTGACGAATTTCTTGGAGATGAAGAGTCTTTAAGTAATTCAAAAACTTCTAGAAGGGATTTCTTAAAGTATGTTGGGTTTAGTACTGCTGCGGCTTCACTAGCTGCTTGTGAGGGTCCGGTTGTAAAATCGATTCCTTACGTTGTTCAACCAGAGAATATTGTTCCTGGTGTGGCAAATTACTACGCTTCTACTATTGCAAATGGTTTCGATTTTCAAAGCGTATTGGTTAAGACTCGTGAGGGCCGTCCAATAAAAATTGAGAATAACGACCTTGCTAAAGTAAAAGCTGCTGGCGGTGCTCGTGTTAATGCTTCAGTTCTTTCTTTATATGATAAGAAAAGAGTGAAGCGTCCTATGATAGACGGTAAGAATGTTTCTTGGGAAGAATTCGATCGTCAGGTAGGAGCTGATTTAAACGGAGTTTCAGGAGATATCGTTTTGTTAACTCAAACTTTCGCAAGTCCAAGTACTACAAAATTAATTCAGGAATTCAGCGCTAAATACCCAAATGTAAAACATGTGGTGTATGATGCTGTTTCTGAAGATGCTGCTCTTTCAGCTTTTGAATCTAGATATGGAAGAAGAGCATTGCCAAATTACGACTTTAGTGAAGCAGAAGCGATTGTTTCTGTTGGTGCAGATTTTCTAGGTGATTGGCAAGGTGGAGGATACGATGTAAGTTATGCTAAAAGTCGTGTTCCAGAAAATGGAAAGATGTCCAGACACGTTCAATTTGAATCTAACCTGTCTTTAGCAGGAGCGAAAGCAGATAAGCGTGTTCCGGTTAAACCATCGCAGCAAAAAGCAATTCTAGCTGCATTGTATGGTTATATAGTTGGTGGTGGTTCTACAAGCGAATTATCTTCTAATATCGATGATGCTGTTGTGAAAGCTGCTAGCCAGTTAAGAGAAGCTGGAAGTAAGGCGGTGGTTGTTTCTGGAATTCCAGATGCAGACGCACAATCATTAGTTTTGGCAATTAATGAGGCTTTGGGTAGTACAATAATGGATACTGATAATGCGCGTATGACCCGTCAGGGAAATGCTGCTCAGGTTTCAGAACTTGTACAGGATATGAATTCCGGTAGTGTTGGTGCTGTAATGGTAGTTGGTGTAAATCCGGCTTACAGTTTGCCAAATGCTTCAGAGTTTGTTGAAGGATTAAATAATGTAGAAGTTTCTGTTTCATTTACCATGAAAGAAGATGAAACAGCTAAACTTTGTAAATATGTAGCGGCTACTCCGCATTATTTGGAGAGCTGGGGTGATATCCAGTTTACAGATCAGCAATTCAGTTTAATGCAGCCTACAATTAGGCCATTATTTGACACGCGTCAATTTCAGGATTGTTTATTAAAATGGTCAGGAAATAGCCAATCTTATAGTGAATATATCAAAGAAACCTGGTCTGGTAACTTATCAGGAGGCTGGAATCAAGCACTGCATGACGGTGTTTTTGAAGGAACAAGTCCTGTTGCTGTAGGAGCTTCAGAAGACTTTACTTCTTCAAATAATGATGCTTCTTCTTTAAGAAAAGTAGTTTCTTCTTCTCAGGAAGGAGGTGAGTATGAACTTACTCTTTACACTAAAGTTTCAATGGGAGATGGAGAGCAGGCAAATAACCCTTGGTTACAAGAGCTTCCAGATCCTATTACTAGAACTACCTGGGATAATTATTTAATGATCTCTAAAGCCGATGCAGATAAACTTGGTTTAGAGAATGAGATAGTTTCTAATGGAGCTTTAAACGGTAGTTATGTAAACATTAGTGTTGGAGATACTACTGTAAAAAATGTTCCGGTTATCGTACAACCTGGTCAGGCTAAAGGTTCTGTCGCTCTGGCGCTAGGTTACGGTAAGAAAGAAGGAATGCAAAAGGAAATGCAGGTTGGTGTTAATGCTTACCCACTGTATAAAAACTTTAGTTCTTTCCAGAATGTAACTATAGCGAAAGCTGAAGGAACGCATGAGTTTGCCAGCGTACAGATGCAAAGTACACTTGCAGGACGTGATGATATTGTTAAGGAAACGACACTTTCTGTTTTAACTAACAAAAGTAAACACGAATGGAATAGTGTTCCTGAGGTAGATTATAATCACCAGGAAATTCCTGTTAGTGATGAGAAAGCTGATATTTGGAGTGCTTTTGATCGTACTATAGGTCATCACTTTAATCTATCTATAGATCTTAACGCTTGTACCGGTTGTGGTGCCTGTGTGATTGCTTGTCATTCTGAAAATAACGTACCAGTTGTAGGTAAGGATGAAGTAAGAAAGTTTAGAGATATGCACTG
Source organism: Zunongwangia sp. SCSIO 43204 (assembly GCF_019904275.1). Classification (GTDB taxonomy): domain Bacteria; phylum Bacteroidota; class Bacteroidia; order Flavobacteriales; family Flavobacteriaceae; genus Zunongwangia; species Zunongwangia mangrovi. Next base: position 426,361 of record NZ_CP063204.1, on the reverse strand, counting down.
GTTAAGGATCGATAGATATTATTCGGCTGGTGATACTTTTGTTGAGGAGCAGGAAAAACTAGAAAACCTTCCGGCTTTCGAGACTTACGACACCATAGAGGATCCATCTTATGATAATCCACAAGTGGCTTTTCAGCCAGTTATGTGTCAGCATTGTAACCATGCGCCATGTGAAACTGTGTGTCCAGTAGCGGCAACATCTCACGGACGTCAGGGGCAAAACCAAATGATTTATAACAGATGTGTAGGTACAAGATATTGTGCAAACAACTGTCCTTATAAAGTAAGAAGATTTAACTGGTTTAATTACGCTCAAAACGAAGAATTTGATTATCACATGAACAACGATCTAGGTCGTATGGTATTAAATCCAGATGTGGTAGTTCGTTCTCGAGGAGTTATGGAGAAATGTTCTATGTGTATCCAAATGACACAAAAAACTATTCTTGATGCTAAGCGTGAAGGAAGAGCTATCAAAGATGGCGAATTCCGTACTGCATGTTCAGCGGCTTGTGATACCGGTGCAATTGTTTTTGGAGATGTTAATGATAAAGAATCTAAAGTTTCCAAATTACAGGAAGATGATAGAACTTATCATTTACTTGAAAGTATAGGTACTAAGCCAAACGTAATGTATCAGGCTAAAATCACCAATACTGCTGAAGCATAATAATTAAGTAATAAGAATCAATTTTTAAGAAATATGTCGTCACATTACGAAGCACCTATAAGAGAACCTCTTGTTACCGGGGAGAAAACTTATCACGATATAAGTGTTGAAGTAGGAGCGCCTGTACTTGGTAGAGCAAATAAAACCTGGTACATTGTATTTACACTTGCCTTAATTGCATTTTTGTGGGGATTAGGTTGTATTATTTACACCGTTTCAACAGGAATCGGAGTTTGGGGATTAAACAAAACCATAGGTTGGGCCTGGGATATTACTAACTTCGTTTGGTGGGTAGGTATCGGGCACGCTGGTACTTTAATTTCCGCAGTGTTATTGTTATTCCGTCAAAAATGGAGAATGGCTGTAAACCGCTCAGCTGAGGCAATGACAATTTTTGCCGTTGTCCAGGCAGGTTTGTTTCCAATTATTCACATGGGGCGTCCATGGTTAGCATATTGGGTACTGCCAATTCCTAACCAGTTTGGTTCTTTATGGGTAAACTTTAACTCACCACTTCTGTGGGACGTGTTTGCGATTTCTACATATCTATCGGTTTCACTGGTTTTCTGGTGGACTGGTTTACTTCCAGATTTTGCAATGCTTCGTGATAGAACAACAAATGAATTTCAAAAGAAAATATACGGTATACTAAGTTTTGGATGGAGTGGTCGCGTAAAAGACTGGCAACGTTTTGAAGAAGTGTCTTTAGTTCTTGCTGGTTTAGCAACACCTTTAGTACTTTCTGTACACACGATTGTATCTTTTGACTTTGCTACTTCAGTGGTTCCTGGATGGCACAGTACTATTTTTCCTCCTTATTTCGTTGCAGGAGCTATTTTTTCTGGATTTGCAATGGTACAAACCTTGCTTATCATTATGAGAAAAGTAGTGAATCTTCAGGATTATATTACGCTACTTCATATCGAGTATATGAACAAGGTAATTTTGTTAACTGGTGGTATCGTTTCTGTAGCTTATATTACTGAATTCTTTATAGGATGGTATTCTGGTACAAGCTATGAGAATTATACTTATTTGTCTTTTGGTGCTGCCACTGGTCCATACGCATGGGCATTTTGGGCGCTAATTATATGTAACTTTGTTGTGCCATTGACTCTTTGGGTTAAGAAACTTAGAAGAAACATCCTTTGGACGTTTATTGTAGCTCTGGTAATCAATATTGGAATGTGGTTTGAACGTTTCGATATTATCGTTATCGATTTAAGTAAAGGTAGAACTCCATCTTCATGGGCGATGTTCTCTCCTACTTTTGTTGATATTGGTGTTTTTATCGGTACAATTGGCTTCTTCTTTGTATTATTTCTTTTATATGCAAGAACTTTCCCGGTAATTGCACAGGCTGAAGTGAAAACGATCTTGAAGTCTTCTGGAGAATATTATAAAAATCTACGTGCTAAACATGGTGATGACGTGCCTCATCATGCTGAAAGTGATCCTACAGCAAAGGAGCCAGAAGCTAATGTAAAGGATAGTGATGCTTTTATGGGTAGTACTTCGAGTGAAGGATCTTCTCATGAGGCCACAGTGAATGCTGATGCACTAAATCTGACTGACACGCAGAAAGATCAATTAGATGCTATGTTAGCAAGAATTGGAACTTACAATCCACAAACTGAGAAATCTGATGATTTGCAGAAGTTGGATGGTGTTGGCCCTGTATTAGAACAACATTTACATCAGGTTGGTATCTATAAATACGATCAGATAAGTAAATTAACCAAAGAAGATTACGAATTGCTGGATGAAGTTATAGAGAACTTCCCTATTGCTACTAATCGTGGTGACTGGAATGTACAGGCAACTGAATTAAAAAATAAATAATCAAGATGGCATCAAAGACAATACACGCTATTTATAACGATGATGATCTGCTTTTACATGCGGTAAAGCAGGTTCGTGAAGCGCGCTATCATATTGGTGAAATATATACCCCTTTTCCAGTTCATGGGCTAGACAAGGCTGTAGGTGAAGCACCAACTAGATTAGCTATAACTTCATTTTTATACGGTATAACGGGTTTATCTGTTGCTGTTTTGATGATGAACTTTATGATGGTGCAGGATTGGCCACAGGATATTGGTGGTAAACCTAGTTTTTCTTTTATTACGAATATGCCATCATTCGTTCCGATTATGTTTGAGTTAACGGTATTCTTTGCAGCTCACTTAATGGTAATTACTTTTTATATGAGAAGTAGACTAGCACCGTTCAAGAAGGCAGAAAATCCAGATCCAAGAACAACAGACGATATGTTCTTAATGGAGATAGACGCAACTAATCATAATGTAGATGACCTTTCTAAGTTTTTATACGATACGGGAGCTGCAGAAATTAAATTAATTGACAATAAATAGACCAGATGAGAAGTTTATTTCATAAATCTTTAATCTTTGTTATAATCGCAGGCTTTTTAAGTTCTTGTGCCGGAGATAAGGATCGTAACTATCAATATTTCCCAGATATGTACCGTCCGGTACCTTACGAACCTTATGGGGCTTATGATATTTTTGCCAATGAGCAAGAAGCCAAATTGCCTGTAGAAGGTACTATTCCAAGAGGGTGGATGCCTTACGATTACGAAGATACTCCAGAGGGAAGAGCAGATGCTAAAGCAAATCTCAAGAATCCGTTGCCATATACAGAAGAGAACTTAACTAAAGGTAAAGCATTATATACTGTTTACTGTGCTGTTTGTCACGGTGATAAAGGAGATGGTCAAGGTACTTTGGTTGAAAGAGAGAAAATACTTGGTGTGCCTTCTTATGACGACCCAGGTCGTAGCATTACTGAAGGGAGTGTATATCACGCAATGTATTATGGTCTTAACAATATGGGATCTTATGCAGTTCAGACAAGCATTAAAGAACGTTGGCAGATCGACCATTATGTTATGAATTTGAAAGATAAACTTGAAGGTAATCCTGAAAGATCTTTTCAAACTAACACGGTGACTCAGGAAAACTCAGATAATCTTAATCCTGCAGAGCCTGCAGAAGATCTTAGCGAAGATCAAGATGAAACGCAATCTGAAGAATAATAAAATAGGAATATAGCTTTTAGATCTAGTAATATGTATACGCTTTCTAGTAAATTAAAATTAACTGCAATTATTCTAATAGTAGTTGGTGCCATAGGCTTGGTTTATGGATTTATTTCTACACCATCTAACGAAGAAGAATTGAAGGAATTATTGGCTGCAGATGCCCATGGAGAACATGATTCAAATCAGGTTGACGCTACTGTTGAAGTAGAAGGTCATGGTTCGGCTTCAGATGCTCATCACGAGGAATCTTCAGAAGCTCATGGTGAAAAGGCTCATGGAGAAGGAGAGCATGGTGATTCTCATATGGAACACGTGTTGCATCAATTTCAAACAAAACCTTGGTCTGCACTATTTGTTTCTGCTTTCTTTTTCTTTATGATCGCTTTAGGTGCTCTTGTTTTTTATGCGATTCAATATGTAGCGCAGGCGGGATGGTCTCCAGTTTTATTTAGAGTTATTGAAGGAATAACAAATTATCTTTTACCTGGATCTATTATCGTTGTATTGATTGTGATCTTTGCTGGTACTCATTTTTACCCATGGCAAAATCATGAGCTTGTAGAAGAAGATGTAATTCTTCAGGGAAAATCTGGATATCTTAACTTTCCATTTTTTGTAATAAGAGCTATCATTTATTTAATAGGATGGAATTTATATAGATTTATAGCTACAAGAAATTCTGTTGCTCAGGCTACGGCTTCAAGCTTAACTCCTTATAAAAAGAACTTCAAAGCTTCTGTGTTTTTCTTGTTATTCTTTGTGGTAACTGAAACTACAATGGCTTGGGACTGGTTTATGAGTATGACTCCGCATTGGTACAGTACATTATTTGCATGGTATGTTTTTGCAAGTGTATTTGTATCTGCGATCACTGTTATTGCTTTAGTAACGATGTTCCTTAAGAAAGCTGGGCATTTAGAATTTGTAAATGATAGTCATTTACATGATTTAGCTAAGTTTATGTTCGCTTTTAGTGTTTTCTGGACGTATCTTTGGTTCGGTCAGTTCTTATTGATTTGGTACGCGAACATCCCAGAAGAAGTAACTTATTTTATTATTAGAATTGAAGAGTATAACTTATTGTTCTTCGGAATGATAGCATTAAACTTTATATTCCCTATTCTAATGTTAATCAATAGTGATTATAAGCGTATTCCTTGGTTTGTGATTATGGCAGGTGTTGTAATACTTGTAGGTCATTATATCGATATTTTCTTATTGGTTATGCCTTCTACTGTAGGTCCTTACTGGTCTTTCGGTATTACAGAAATCGCTGGGATTTTATTCTTCCTTGGTCTGTTTATTTTCTTTGTAGGAACCGGGCTAGGAAAAGAATCCTTATATCCAAAAGGTAATCCTTTCCTTAAGGAGAGTGAAAATTACCATTACTAATTAAAAGATTGATTGTTTAAAGAAGACTTTATAAAATGACACCATTTTTAATAATCATAGTAATAGCACTTCTTGCTGTAACAGGATGGCAAATTTCAAAAATATTTGAATTGTCTAAAACTCCTGATGCAGATACTTCTCAGGTGGCTAATAACAAGGATAACGAGAACCAGGGTAAATTAATGATGGGGTTTGCCGTTTTCCTATATCTTTTAATGTTTTACTGTTTTTGGACTTTTACAAATGTAACTCTACCAGATGCTGCTTCAGAGCATGGAGGGAAATATGACAATCTAATGTTGATTTCAATGTTATTGATCATGTTTGTTCAGATAGTTACTCAGGCCTTATTACATTATTTCGCTTATAAGTATAGAGGAGCAGCTGGCAAGAAAGCTTTGTTTTACGCCGATAACGATAAACTTGAATTCATCTGGACTATTATACCAGTAATTACTTTAGCTGGATTAATTATCTATGGTCTTTTTACTTGGACAGATATTATGAGCGTTAACGAAGATGAAGATCCAATCGTTATCGAATTATATGCTCAGCAATTTAGTTGGACAGCACGTTATGCAGGTGATGATAATACCTTGGGAGAAGCCAATGTAAGATTTATCGAAGGTATGAATACTCTTGGGGTAGATCAGGAAGATTCTTATGCTAATGACGATAAAGTAGTGAGAGAACTTCATTTACCGGTTAATAAACCAGTTTTATTTAAGTTAAGATCTCAGGATGTATTGCACTCAGCTTATTTCCCTCATTTTAGAGCTCAAATGAACGTTGTTCCAGGTATGATCACCCAGTTTGGATTTACTCCAACGGTAACTACCGAAGAAATGAGAAATAACGACGATATTGTTGATAAAGTTGAACGTATCAACGATATTAGAAGAGAGAACGGAGACGATTCTTATGAATTTGATTATTTCCTTTTATGTAACAAAATTTGTGGACAGGCACATTACAATATGCAGATGAAGGTTGTAGTAGAGTCTGAAGCAGATTATGAAGCATGGTTAGCCGAACAGGCTACCTTTGAGGAATCAATGTCTGAGGAATAAAATAACATTTAAGAATTAAAAGTATTATTTAAAAGATATGTCAGCAGTAGTAAACGCACCAGCTCACGATCACCACGAAGATCACGGACATCATCATAAGCAAACCTTTATATCGAAGTATATTTTTAGCTTCGATCATAAAATGGTAGCTAAACAGTTCCTTATTACAGGTTTATTAATGGGTATTGTTGGTATTGGTATGTCTATCTTGTTTAGAATTCAATTAGCATGGCCAGAGCAGTCTTTCGCTATTTTCGAAGCTTTATTAGGTAAGTGGGCACCAGAAGGTGTTATGACACCAAATATTTATCTTGCTTTAGTAACCATTCACGGTACCATTATGGTATTCTTTGTGCTTACGGCTGGTTTAAGTGGTACGTTTAGTAACCTTCTTATTCCGTTGCAAATTGGTGCGCGTGATATGGCTTCAGGTTTTATGAACATGCTATCATACTGGTTATTCTTTTTAGCTTGTGTGATCATGCTTTGTTCTTTATTCGTAGAAGCTGGGCCTGCATCTTCAGGTTGGACAATCTATCCTCCTTTAAGTGCACTTCCGCAGGCTATTGGTGGTTCAGGAATGGGAATGACATTATGGTTGGTTTCTATGGCATTATTTATTGCTTCTCAGCTACTAGGTGGTATAAACTATATTGTTACTGTTATTAACTTAAGAACTAAAGGAATGTCTATGACAAGACTTCCGCTAACCATTTGGGCGTTCTTTGTAACAGCTATTCTTGGTTTAGTTTCTTTCCCAGTATTATTATCTGCGGCTTTATTACTTATTATGGATAGAAGTTTTGGTACTTCTTTCTTCTTAAGTGATATTTTCCTGGATGGGGAAGTATTAAGTCATCATGGTGGTTCACCAGTACTATTCGAACATTTATTCTGGTTCTTAGGTCACCCAGAGGTATATATTGTAATTCTTCCAGCGCTTGGTATTACTTCAGAGGTTGTAGCTACAAACTCTCGTAAGCCTATCTTTGGATACCGTGCAATGATCGCCTCTATCCTGGCTATTGGTTTCCTTTCGACAATTGTATGGGGTCACCACATGTTCGTATCGGGAATGAACCCATTCTTAGGATCTGTATTTACATTTACAACTTTATTGATTGCGATACCTTCAGCGGTAAAAGCCTTCAACTATATAACAACTTTGTGGAAAGGTAACCTTCAAATGAACCCAGGGATGCTTTTCTCTATAGGATTAGTATCTACATTTATTACTGGTGGTTTAACCGGTATTATTCTTGGGGATTCTACATTAGATATTAACGTTCATGATACATATTTCGTCGTGGCTCACTTCCACTTGGTAATGGGTATTTCAGCTTTATATGGTCTTTTTGCTGGTGTTTACCATTGGTTCCCTAAGATGTTTGGACGAATGATGAATAAAAATCTTGGTTATATCCATTTCTGGGTAACGGCTGTTGGGGCATATGGTGTTTTCTTCCCAATGCATTTCTTAGGTATGGCTGGTCTTCCAAGACGTTATTATACAAATACTGCATTCCCTTACTTTGATGATCTTGCAGATATCAATGTAATTGTAACTGTTTGTGCTATTATTACAGCGCTTGTGCAATTGGTGTTTATCTATAACTTCTTCGCCTCTATGTTTTATGGTAAGAAAGCTACGATGAACCCTTGGAAATCGAATACGCTAGAGTGGACTACTCCAGTCGAACATATTCATGGTAACTGGCCAGGTGAACTTCCTGTAGTATATCGTTGGGCTTACGACTATAGTAAAACCAATAGCGATGGTGAATATGTGATCAAAGGGCAGGATTATGCTCCTCAGAATATTCCAATGCAGGAAAACGAAGAAGATTTACATCACTAGAAAAATCTATCTTAAAAATACACAAAAGCCTTTTCTTTATCGAAGAGGCTTTTTTATTTTATCTTTGTTTTGCCTATACTTAGGTTGAAATTAATTTAGTTGCTATGAACGAAAACCTGGATGCCACTGGCGAAAATTTTTCTTCGGAAGAATTTGATATAGAAAGAGCTTTAAGACCTCTCAGTTTTGATGATTTTGCCGGTCAGGAACAGGTTTTGGATAACCTGAAGGTTTTTGTTGCAGCGGCTAATCTAAGAAGCGATGCTTTAGATCATACGCTTTTACATGGCCCTCCTGGATTGGGAAAAACTACATTGGCTCACATTTTGGCAAATGAACTTGGTGTTGGTTTAAAAGTAACTTCAGGCCCTGTGCTCGATAAACCGGGAGATCTTGCAGGTCTTTTGACCAATCTTGACGAACGTGATATTCTTTTTATTGATGAGATTCATCGACTAAGTCCAATCGTAGAGGAATATTTATATTCTGCGATGGAAGATTATCGTATCGATATAATGATCGAATCTGGGCCTAACGCTCGTACGGTTCAATTAAATTTGAGTCCGTTTACACTTATTGGTGCTACAACACGTTCTGGTTTGCTTACCGCGCCTATGAGAGCACGATTTGGTATTTCAAGCAGACTGCAATATTATTCAACCGAGTTACTTTCTGATATTGTACAACGTAGTGCACAAATTTTAAATGTGCCTATTAGTATGGAAGCTGCAATAGAAATTGCCGGCCGTAGTCGTGGTACACCTCGTATTGCGAACGCGCTTTTAAGAAGAGTTCGTGATTTTGCTCAGATTAAGGGTGACGGGAAAATTGATATCAATATTGCCAAATATGGGCTTAAGGCTTTGAATGTTGATGCACATGGTTTAGATGAAATGGATAATAGGATCCTGGAAACGATCATCGAAAAATTTAAAGGTGGCCCGGTAGGAATTACCACTTTGGCGACAGCGGTAAGTGAAAGTGCAGAGACTATCGAAGAGGTTTACGAACCCTTTTTAATTCAGCAGGGATTTATTTATCGTACACCAAGAGGAAGAGAAGTGACCGAAGCTGCTTATAAACACTTGGGGAAATCCCGTGGTGCAACGCAGGGTGGCCTGTTTTAAATTCCGAAGAAACGCTAACGAAAATCTGTTTAATTTTTGATGATTTTGATTTATGAAGAAAGAAATTCCACAGGTTTCAACCTTTACTTTTTTAAAAAATGCTGCTCAGATTGTAAAAAATCCGCTGCCATTTCATCGTGAGAATTTTGCAAAGCATGGTGATATTTTTAGGTTGAATATAGGGCCTAAAAAATCGGTGATCTTTTGTAGAGATGCCGAATTTGCCAAATATGTACTTCAGAAAAATCAGAAGAATTATATCAAATCTGAAATTCAGATCAAAGATCTGGTTAAATATGTAGGTAATGGTCTGCTTACTTCAAATGGTGAGCATTGGCAAAAGCAGCGCAAGCTTATCCAGCCTGCTTTTCATAAAAAACATATCGCCAATCTACTCGATACGGTTTTAGAAGCTATTCGGGTGGAATATTTAAAGATTCGCCTAGATAAAACCGTAGATGTCTATCCTGTTTTTAACGATCTGGCTTTTCAAACGGTGGTGAAATCTTTGTTTAGTAGTGCGGCAAGCCAGGAAGAGATAAATCGGCTTCAATTTGTAACAGAAGCTAATCAAAAAATGCTGGTTAAAGAATTGCGACAGCCTTATAAGCATTTGTGGTTTAATATCAGCGGAAAATTAAAACATCACCTTAAGCTTAGTGAAGAATCAAGGCAAATTTTAAAGAATATCGTCCATAAGCGAAAGAAAAATCCTAAGCGCTATGATGATTTGCTGGATATGTTGTTGGATGCACGTTATGAGGATGGGCAGCCAATGAGTGAAGAGCAGTTAATCGATGAAATTCTAATTCTGTTTGTTGCCGGGCACGAGACCACTTCTAATTCTTTAAGTTTTACCACGCAATTATTAGCCCAAAATCCACAAATTCAGGATAAAATTTTTGCTGAAGTAAAAGCGGCTTCAGACAAAACTAATTCCTTAATGGATTTTCTTCAGCAATGTCCATATACGCAAAATGTAATTTTGGAGAGTATGCGATTGTATCCGCCAGCGTATTTTATGGATCGGGTAAATTTGGAAGAAGATGAATTTAATGGGTTGAAATTCGATAAAAAGTCGAACCTTTTATTTTCATTTTATGAGATTCATCGAAGCGAAAAACATTGGGAGAACCCCTTAGAGTTTAATCCAGATCGATTTACTTCAAATAAAAATCCTGAAGCTTATTTTCCATTCGGTGCTGGCCCAAGAAAATGTATTGGAAGTAATTTTGCGATGTACGAGATGATTTTGGCGGTTTCAGAACTTGTTTTAAATTATAAGATCTTACCGGTAAAAGAGGAGATAGAAATATTGCCGCTTATTACCCTGAAACCTAAAAATGCTTTTGTAGAATTTCAGAAAAGAGCTTAATGGCGATAGAAAACAAGGCAAAAAATACCAATCTTATCAAAGAGGAGGCAAAACGCCTTGGTTTTATGTCCTGCGGAATGAGTAAAGCAGAGTTTTTAGAAGAGGAAGCACCAAGATTGGAAGAATGGCTTAATAAAAATCGAAATGGACAAATGTATTACATGGAAAATCATTTCGATAAGCGCTTAGATCCTACAAAACTGGTAGAGGGCTCTAAAAGTGTGATCTCTTTATTGCTGAATTATTATCCCAATGAATTTCAAAACCCAGAATCTTACAAAATCAGTAAGTATGCCTACGGAAAAGATTATCACTTTGTAATCAAAGACAAGCTGAAATCTTTGCTTCAATTTATACAAAATGAGATCGGGGAAGTAGAAGGACGAGCTTTTGTAGATTCTGCGCCGGTTTTAGATAAAGCCTGGGCCGCAAAAAGTGGTTTGGGTTGGATTGGTAAAAATTCGAACCTTTTATCTAAAAAAGCAGGTTCTTTTTTCTTTATAGCCGAGTTGATCGTCGATCTGGAATTAGAGTATGATACTCCCGTTACAGATCATTGTGGTACATGTACCGCCTGTATTGATGCCTGCCCCACAAATGCTATCGTTGAGCCTTATAAGGTAGATGGAAGTAAATGTATTTCGTATTTTACCATAGAACTTAAGGATGAGCTGCCTAATAGTTTTAAAAATACCTTTGACGATTGGATGTTTGGCTGCGATGTTTGCCAGGATGTTTGTCCCTGGAATCGATTTTCTAAATCCCACAGTGAACCACTTTTCGATCCCCATCCGGATTTGCTGAAATTCGATAAAAAAGATTGGCAAGAAATCACCAAAGAGACCTTTAACGAAATCTTTCGAAAATCGGCCGTAAAAAGAACCAAGTTTGAAGGTTTGAAACGGAATATCAATTTTCTCGATTCCTAGAGCGATTTATAGATCTTAAGCCCACATTCTTAAAATGCTGTTTAGATGGAACTTCCGAGTTTTCATTAGTTTGGGTGTTAAAACCTAAATTTGATTAAAAACAGGCTAAAATCTTATCATTATTTTAAAATATTTAGGTAGTAAATGTAATCTACCTTACTAACTTTGTATTAGCTAAAACCAAAAGTTATGAGCAACAATTCTAGAAAAAGGCGCGAGGCGTTGGTATATCATGCCAAGCCAAAGCCTGGAAAAATTCAAATCGTACCAACTAAAAAGTATTCGTCGCAAAGAGATCTTTCTTTGGCGTACTCACCTGGTGTGGCAGAGCCATGTCTTGAGATAGAAAAAGATAAAGAAAATGCTTATAAATACACTACTAAAGGAAATTTGGTAGCAGTAATTAGTAATGGTACGGCGGTTTTAGGACTTGGCGATATTGGGCCAGAAGCTTCTAAACCTGTGATGGAAGGTAAAGGTTTGCTTTTTAAAATCTTTGCAGATATCGATGTTTTTGATATTGAAGTAGATACGAAAAATGTAGATGCTTTTATCGAAACTGTTAAAAATATAGCTCCAACTTTTGGTGGGATCAACCTTGAAGATATCAAAGCTCCTGAAGCTTTTGAGATCGAAAGAAGATTAAAAGAAGAGTTGGATATTCCTGTAATGCACGACGACCAGCACGGTACCGCAATTATTTCTGCCGCTGCCTTGTTAAATGCTACAGAGCTTGCTAAAAAGAAAATGAGTAAGGTGAAGATCGTGGTGAGTGGTGCTGGTGCTGCAGCCGTTTCCTGTACAAAACTTTACAAGGCTTTTGGTGCAAAGGCTGAAAATATTGTAATGCTAGATAGTAAAGGTGTGATTAGAAAAGATCGTCCAAATCTATCTGAAGAAAAATTAGAGTTTGCTACAGATCGTGATCTAAATACTTTGGAAGATGCAATGAAAGATGCCGATGTGTTTATTGGTCTTTCTATCGCAGATATCGTTTCTCCAGAAATGCTTAAAAGCATGGCGAAACGTCCTATCGTTTTTGCGATGGCAAATCCTAATCCAGAGATCGATTATCAACTAGCTATGGATACTCGTAAAGATGTGATTATGGCAACGGGACGTAGTGATCATCCTAACCAGGTGAATAACGTGCTTGGTTTTCCGTTCATTTTCCGTGGAGCTTTAGATGTTAGGGCAACGAAGATAAACGAGGAAATGAAAATGGCCGCTGTTAAAGCTTTAGCTGAGCTTGCTAAAGAACCAGTGCCAGAACAGGTGAATATCGCTTATGGGGAAACCCGACTTAATTTTGGTTCAGATTATATCATACCGAAGCCATTCGATCCAAGACTTATTGCTAAAGTGCCGCCTGCGGTAGCAAAAGCAGCAATGGAAAGCGGTGTTGCCAGAACTGAAATTGCAGATTGGCAAAAATATGAAGACGAGTTGTTAGAACGAATGGGAAGTGACAATAAGATCACTCGTTTGTTAATGCAACGAGCTAAAAATAATCCTAAGCGTGTGATTTTTGCTGAAGCAGATCATCTGGATGTACTTAAAGCTGCGCAAATCGTTTTTGATGAAGGTATCGGGATTCCTATTTTACTAGGTCGAAGAGAAGTAATCAAAGAATTAATGAATGAGATCGATTTTGATGCAGATGTAGAAATTATCGATCCAAAATCTGATGAAGAACGGGAAAAACTTCAAAAGTATGCTGAAGCTTATTTTGATTCCAGAAATAGAAAAGGAGTAACGCTTTATGATGCGCAGCGATTAATGCGTGAGCGTAATTATTTTGCGGCGATGATGGTGAATGAGGGTGATGCAGATGCGTTACTTTCAGGATATTCCAGAGCTTATCCAACGGTGGTAAAACCAATGCTGCAGTTAATTGGTATGGCCAAAGGAATTTCAAGAGTTGCGGCTACCAATGTGATGAACACCAGTAGAGGGCCAATATTTATAAGTGATACTTCAATAAATATCGATCCTTCAGCAAAAGATCTTGCTAAGATTGCGCAGTTAACTGCGGGTGTTGTGAAGTTATTCGGTTTAGAGCCGGTAATGGCAATGCTTTCTTACGCGAACTTTGGATCTTCTAATCATCCTGAAGCTAGAAAAGTTAAAGATGCTGTTTCTTATTTACATCGTTATCATCCAGATTTATTGGTAGACGGTGAACTTCAGTCAGATTTCGCATTAAATAAAGAAATGCTTCAGAATAAATTTCCGTTTTCTAAATTGGCTGGTAAAAAGGTAAATACTTTAATCTATCCAAATCTAGATTCAGCAAACAGTGCTTATAAACTTATAAAAGAGCTTAACGAAGCCGATTCTATTGGGCCGATCATGATGGGAATGAATAAACCGGTGCATATTCTTCAGCTTGGTGCAAGTGTAGAAGAAATGGTAAACATGGCTGCAGTTGCTGTTGTAGATGCTCAGGAAAAAGAAAAAGCCGCAAAGGCCAAAAAGTAAGCGGAGTTTTTTGGATAGAATGAAGGCATTTCTATCAAAAATAAATTTAACATACACATTGATTAAGGGGGAGGACATACGTTTTCCCCCTTATTTTATTTTAGTACATTTGGGCTTTAACTTTCGGTTAACGTATGATTCATCACTTAAAGGGCAAACTGGTAGAGAAGAATCCTACCAATGTTGTAGTAGATTGTAATGGAGTTGGTTATTTTGTCCACATTTCGCTTAATACTTTTTCAAACTTAAAAGACGAAGAGAATATCTTTTTATTTACCCATTTACAGGTGAAAGAAGATTCTCATACGCTTTTTGGATTTAAAGAAAAATCAGAAAGAGAAATCTTTAGGCTGCTTATTTCCGTAAGTGGTATAGGGGCAAGTACGGCAAGAACCATGCTTTCTTCTTTAGAACCTGCGCAAATTAGAGATGCCATTGCATCTGGAGACGTTGCAACTATACAAAGTATAAAGGGAATAGGAGCAAAAACAGCGCAAAGGGTTATTTTAGACCTAAAAGATAAGATTGTTAAAATCTTTGGTATAGACGAGGTTTTTGTAGAACAAAACAATACTAATAAAGAAGAAGCGTTATCTGCTTTAGAGACTCTGGGGTATGCTCGTAAGCAATCAGAAAAGGTGCTTAATAAGCTTATCAAAGAAAATGAAGATCCTACGGTAGAGACTCTAATTAAATTGGCGCTAAAAAACTTGTAGTTACATTGAGAAACAATTACCTGAGGTTGTTAACATCGGTGCGTTTTCCTTCATCAATAGTGCTGTTGCTTTTAATTTCTTTTAATTTATCTGCACAGGAAGAAGAGGAAGAAGAAACGCAGCAGGATACAACACAAACTTCTACGTTTGGTAGTATTGTTATGCCCGATCCCGGGTCGATACAATCTAAATATGAATATGATCCTGCATTAGATCTCTACTTTTATAAAAAAAGCCTTGGAGAAACTAATATTGGTCTTCCCTTGGTGCTTTCTCCTGAAGAATATGAAGAACTGGTGATCAAAGAAGAAATGCAGCGCTATTTTAGGCTGAAGAATCAGGCGCTTTCAGGAAGATCTGATGATGCAGATGCTTTACAGCAAGATCTATTGCCAGATTTTTATGTGAACTCAGATTTCTTTCAAAGTATTTTTGGAGGAACAAATATCGATATTTCTCCGCAAGGTTCGGTCGCTATGGATCTTGGGATTTTATATACCAAACAGGATAATCCTGCTTATTCGCCCAGAAACAGGTCTAATTTTACCTTCGATTTCGACCAGCGAATTCAATTATCACTACTGGGTCAGGTAGGAACACGATTAGGAATTACGGCCAATTATGATACCGAATCGACCTTTGATTTTCAGAATCAATTAAAACTTGAATATACACCAAGCGAAGATGATATTATCCAGAAAATCGAAGTAGGTAATGTAAATATGCCGCTGAATAATACTTTGATCCAGGGAGCGCAAAGCCTTTTTGGGTTTAAAACTCAGCTTCAGTTTGGGAAAACAAGAATTACCGGAGTTTTTTCAGAACAAAATTCAGAACGTAGAACGGTTAATGTTGAAGGTGGTGCGGCCGTTGAAGAATATGAGAAATTTGCCCTAGATTACGATCAGGATCGTCACTTCTTTTTAGCGCATTATTTTAGAGATAACTATAACGAATTTATTGCCGATTATCCATTTGTAAGAAGTGGTATACAGATTAAACGAATTCAGGTTTGGATCACTAATAGAACAAATAATGTACAGAACCTTACCGATACTAGGAATATCGTTGCAGTACAGGATATTGGCGAAAGTCCGGTAGAAGGAAATATTGGATTGGAAAATGTGCCTCCAGGTTTCTTTAATCAGGCTCCCGGTGCATTTCCAGATAACGGAAACAACGATTTTAACCCTTTTGGAATTAACGGTAATGGCGAGTCGATCTTAACTCCTTCGATTCGCGATATTTCTACGGTAGAAAGTGGTTTTGGAAACGTACAGGTTACAGAAGGAATAGATTACGCGAAACTTGAAAATGCGCGCCAACTTAGTCCAAATGAATATAGATTAAATCAGGATCTTGGTTATATCACGCTAAATCAACGCTTAAGTAATGATGAGGTTTTGGCCGTTGCTTTTCAATATACCGTAAATGGGCAGGTTTACCAGGTAGGGGAATTTGCAAATGATGGGGTTAATGCCACAGGAGATGAATCCCAGCAACAGGAAGGACAAACAGATGCCAGGGTGAGTCAGAATCTAGTGGTGAAAATGCTTAAAAGTACCATCACTAATGTAAACGAGCCTGTTTGGGATCTAATGATGAAAAACATCTATAGTCTTGGAGCATACGATCTAGATCCTAATGATTTTAGATTGAATCTTCTATATACAGATCCGCAGCCTTTAAATTATATTCAGCAGGCAGAAAATTCGTCTGTACCTTTGCCAGAAGATGTTCAGGAAACTCCGCTTTTGCGTGTTTTTAACCTTGATAATTTAAACACCAATAACGATCCTATAAATGGCGGGGATGGTTTCTTTGATTTTGTGCCCGGTTTTACGATCGATGTTCAAAATGGTTTGGTGATCTTTACCTCTGTAGAGCCTTTTGGGGAATATTTATTCGATAAATTAGATAATACTCCAAATAATAATCAGGAAATATATTCTGAACCTTCAACCTGGAATGGTAATCAGGAAAAATATGTATTTAGGTCGCTGTATCGAACTACAAAAACGCAAGCTGAGCAGGAAGATGCCGATAAAAATAAATTTCAGTTAAAAGGGCGCTATAAATCATCGAATTTCGAAGGAATTCCAATTGGTTATAATGTTCCGCAGGGATCGGTAACAGTTACCGCTGGAGGAAGAACGCTTCAGGAAGGAGTAGATTATGTGGTGAATTATGATCTGGGTAGAGTACAGATTCTGGATGAAGCACTTTTAGCTTCAGATACACCAATTCAGGTAAATACAGAGAGTAATGCTTTGTTTGGGCAGCAATCCAAAAGATTTACAGGAATAAATGTAGAACATCAGTTCAATGAAGACTTTATTCTTGCCGGTACGTTCTTAAACCTTAGAGAGCGCCCCCTAACTCAAAAAGCGAATTATAGTTACGAGCCTATAAACAATACTATTTTGGGGCTAAATTTTAATTACACAAAAGAGGTTCCTTTTTTAACAAGATTAGTTAATAAATTGCCCAATATCGATACTGATGTGAAATCGAATGTTTCTGTGCGTGGAGAATTTGCGTATTTGATTCCGGGAGCTCCTGCAGTAAATGATTTTGACGGAAAAGCAACTTCTTATATCGACGATTTTGAATCGGCACAAACCTCAATAGATATTAGTACTCCGCTTAGCTGGGAACTTTCTAGTGTGCCTATTGGTTTTGGTGGTGAACGAGCAAATGGAGACTTAAGTGTAGGTGATCGTAGAGCAAAACTGGCCTGGTATACTATCGATCCTGTGTTTTATAGCAACAGCCGTCCAGATGGTATTACAGATTCAGATCTTAGTAGTTATGCAACACGGCGAGTTACAGTAGATGAAATTTTCCCAAATACCGATGTGATCCAGGGACAGGCGCAGGTGATCTACACTATGGATGTTGCTTATTATCCTGAAGAACGAGGGCCTTATAATTATAATTCTGCCGCAGCAGGAAGTAATACCTTACCAAATCCTACCGATAATTTTGGAGGAATGATGCGCGGAATAAATACTACCAATTTTGAACAGTCTAATGTTGAGTATATTCAGTTTTGGGTAATGGATCCGTTTATATATCAGGATGATCCAGATAATATAAATAACGACGGAAAAATTGTTTTTAATTTAGGGAATATTAGCGAAGATGTACTTAAAGATGGTAGAAAGCAATATGAAAATGGATTGCCTGAAGATGGCTCAGATCTAAATACAACCGAGACTGTTTTTGGGAAAGTACCATCAGATCAATCTTTAGTTTATGCTTTTAGTTCAGAAGGTGAAGCGAGATTAAATCAGGATGTGGGTTATGATGGTTTAGGAGATGCTGAAGAAGCGCAAAAATTTCCTCAGTTTGGTAATCTTCCAGATCCATCTGCAGATAATTATGAATACTTTCTAAGCGCGGATGGCGGAATAAGAGAACGCTATAGAAATTACAATGGTGTAGACGGGAATTCACCAGACAATTCTGGTGATAATAATCGTGGTAATACCACGCTTCCTACTACAGAAGATGTGAATCGTGACAACACCATGAACACGATAAATAGTTATTTTCAATATGAAGTTCCATTTTTTGATGGGATGAATAGTGAGAATAACGAGTATGTTTCAGATACTAAGGAATTGAATGTTACACTTAGAAATGGGCAAACACAGCGTGTACGTTGGGTGCAGTTTAAAGTGCCGATCTTTGAACCTACTGAAGCTATTGGCGGAATTGCAGATTATCGCTCTATCCGTTTTATGAGAATGTTTCTTACTGAATTTCAAAATCCAACACTGTTGAGGTTTGGAACTATGGAATTGGTACATGGTGATTATCGTCGTTATAATGGCAATTTGGATGAAGAGAGTAACTTACCTGAAAGTTCTGATGCGCTTTTTGAAGTTACAGCGGTAAATATCGAAGAAAATGAAAATCGAGAACCCATTCCTTACGTGTTGCCTCCGGGAGTGATACGAGAAGAATTATATCAAAATAACACCAATATTAGACAAAACGAGCAATCACTGGCTATGCGTGTTTGCGGTTTAGAGCCACAAGATGCTCGTGCGGTTTATAAGAACTTTCAAGTGGATATGCGCCAGTATAAAAATTTAGAAATGTTCTTACATGCCGAAGGTTTCCAGGGGCAGGCCGATCCTGATGATGGTGAAATGGTTGCTTTTGTAAGAATAGGAACAGATTTTACAGAGAATTTTTATCAAATAGAAATTCCGCTTTCTATTACTGCGGCAGGTAGTGTAAGTCCTACAGATATCTGGCCAGAACTTAACCGTTTAAATTTACCTTTAGATTTACTTCAGCAGGTAAAAACAACAGTTTTAGGAGATCCTTCATACAATACGACACGTTTAAATTTCTTTGATGAAAATCTAGAACCACGAAACCCTGAGGATGATTACGAGCCGGGAAGATTGAGACTAGGGGTAAAGGGAAATCCTAGTTTTGGGAATATACGCCTTATTATGCTTGGTGTAAAAAATGGAACGCCTCGCGCTGGTTTGCAAGATGTTTGTGGTGAAGTTTGGTTTAACGAACTTCGACTTTCAGATCTTGATAATGAAGGCGGTTGGGCCGGAGTTTTAAATATTGATACGAATTTGGCCGATTTTGCTACCTTTTCTGCAACCGGTAGAAAAAGTACAGTTGGTTTTGGAACATTAGATCAAGGGCCAAATCAACGAAGCAGGGAAGATGCAGAACAATATGATTTTGTGACCAATATTAATATGGGACAATTACTTCCAGAAAAATGGGGAATTAAAGTTCCGGTGAATTATAGTCGCGGTGAAGAGGTAATTACTCCAAAGTATGATCAGGAATTCTTAGATATTGAACTGGATACACGTTTGGCTTCGATTACCGATCCACAGGAGAGAGATCGTGTTAAAAAGCAATCGCAAACTTATACAAAACGAGAAAGTATAAATCTTATAGGTCTTAGGAAAGAACGAACAGGCGAATCGAAACCACAACCTTATGATGTAGAGAATTTTGCGTTTTCAGGTTCTTACAACCAGGTAGATTATCGTGATTTTGAGATCGAGGAATCTTTAGACCAAAATGTGAGAACGGGTGCTACTTACGAATTCAATTTTGCACCTAAAAAAGTAGAGCCTTTTAAAAATATTACCGCTTTAGATAGTAGTCAGTATTTTTCTTTGATCAAAGACTTCAATCTTAATTTATTGCCTTCTAATATAAATGCAAGTGCCAACTATTTTAGACAGTATACTGAGCAGCAATTTAGATCTTTAGAGTTAAGTGATAATGATATAGGTATTCCTACGCTGTACCAAAGAAACTTCTTGTTCGATTGGGAGTATGGTATCAATTACAATCTAACTAATGCTTTAAATTTTAGTTTTAACGCCTCAAACAATCGCATAATTCGAAACTATATCGACGAGAATGGTAATGCTAATGATGAGATTGGTGTTTTTGACGACTATTTTAATGTTGGGGAACCAAACTATCATTATCAAAGCCTGCAGGTGAATTATGAATTACCGCTGAATAAATTACCAGTTTTTGAATTTTTAAAGGCTTCTTATTCTTACACAGGAGACTTCCAATGGCAACGTGGTTCTAGAATTTATCAAAATCTTGAAGGTGTTCCTAATATTGGTAATTCTGTACAGAATTCTAATTCGCATCAATTAACAGCGAATATGGATCTTCAAAAGCTGTACAATTATGTGGGGCTTAGAAAGAAAGAAAATAAGCGAGGTACTTCTATTGCAGAAAGAAGCATGGGAGTTCCAACTTTACAGCCTTCAGGAGAAGAAACTCAGGAAAAGCCGGTGCGTAAAAGAAGTTCGGCTTCAGGAAATAAAGCTTTAAATACGGTTGTAGATATAGTGACTGCGGTAAAAAGGCTTCAGGTTAATTATCGAAATACGCAAGGAACATTTTTGCCGGGTTATACCAGAAGTATCGGTTTTATGGGAACATTAAAACCTTCCGCAGGATTTACTTTTGGGATGCAGGACGAAATTAGGTATGAAGCAGCAAGACGAGGTTGGTTAACTTTATATCAAAATTTTAATCAGCAATTTACTACTAACGAGAATGAAGAGTTAAGTTTACAAGGTTCTGTAGATCTATTGCCAGATCTAACGATAGATATTACCGGAAGAAAACTATATTCTGAAACCTATTCTGAAAACTTCCAGGTAGATCCTCAAAGCTTGCAATATCAATCTCTAACGCCTTATACGTTTGGGAATTTCAATATCTCAACGATTTTAATTAAAACAGCATTTAACCAGAGTAACGAGCAGTCTTCAGAAACTTTTGATCAATTTAGAGCTAATCGAATCGAAGTAGCCAGGAAGTTAGCGGCAGAACGTGGTCTAGATCCTAATAATGTAGACGAAACGGGTTATCCTGTAGGTCTGGGAAGAACAAATCAAGCTGTGTTGTTACCAGCTTTCCTTGCAGCCTACTCTGGTACTTCTGTAGATAATGTGAAACTTGGAGCATTTAGAGATGTTCCACTGCCAAACTGGAATATAAAATATACTGGTTTGATGAGATTGGAGTTTTTTAAGCGTAATTTTAGAAGAATTTCACTTTCCCATGGTTATCAGTCTAATTATACGATCAATCAGTTTCAAACTAATTTAGATTATAATGCTGAGAATCCTTTTGAAACTAATCAGGCTGGGGATTATAAAAATCCGACTTTATTCTCGAATATCGTGTTGTCTGAATTATTTACGCCTTTGCTTCAGGTAGATCTGGAAACTACTAATAATATTCAGTTTTTAGGAAGATTAGAAAAAGATAGGCAGTTGTCACTTAGTTTCGATAATAACATTCTTACTGAAATTAGCGGTAATCAATACACTTTAGGGATGGGATATCGTCTAAAGGACATGAAAATAGTTACCGCTTTGGGCGGGCGTCGTAGAGTGCTTAGCAGTGATCTTAACTTTAAGGCCGATGTTTCTTACAGAAGAAATAAAACTATTGTTAGATATCTAGATCTATCCAATAATCAAGTAATCGCGGGGCAGGATATCTGGTCAATCAATTTTGTGACAGATTACGCGATCACAAGGAATCTAACGGCATTATTCTATTATGAGCATACGTTCTCTGAATATGCAGTCTCTACAGCATTTCCACAAACAACAATTAGATCTGGGATCACTTTAAGATATAATTTTGGAAATTAATGCCGGCCTATTTGAACAATTACCCGAAAAAATTAACTTTGTCGCTATATAAAACATAACTATGAATATTCCAGAGGATTTAAAGTACACCAGAGACCACGAGTGGGTTAAGATCGATGGCGACATTGCAACTGTAGGGATTACAGATTTTGCACAAGGTGAATTAGGAGATATTGTTTACGTAGAGGTAGAATCTGTAGACGAATCTTTAGAGCGTGAAGATGTTTTTGGAACCGTAGAGGCGGTAAAAACAGTTTCAGATCTTTATTTACCATTAACAGGAGAGATCGTTGAATTTAACGATAGTCTTGAAGATGAGCCTGAAAAGGTAAATAACGCGCCATATACAGATGGGTGGATGATCAAGATTAAATTTGCTGAGATCGCCGAGCTGGAAGACCTTCTTACTGCGCAGGAATATAAAGAGATCATTGGTGGTTAAGCTTGCCTTTTCTTTGGCAGGTCTATATACGGCTACGCTTACGTTTTTTTCTTTATATAAGATCACGCCTAAAGTAGAAATGGGTGATTTAACTATAGGGGACAAAATTTTGCATGCTTCGGCTTATTTTGTTTTATTTTCTATTTGGAAACTATCTTTTTTTCTAAAAGCAGAAAATAATGTATCTTATAAGTCGATAATTATTAAAATAGCTGTTGCTTGTATTGTCTTTGGTATGTTAATTGAGGTATTACAAGGGACACTTACCAGTTACAGACAACCAGATTGGGTAGATGTAATTGCAAATTCAACCGGTGTTTTAATAGCATCAATTCTTTTTTTAACTTTTAAGAGGCCACTTAAAAAGGTTAAAAACTGATATTTATTTAATTTTTTGGAAAAAATATTTATTTTAGCAAACCTTATTAATCATTAACCATTATGGAACCTAAGAAAAATCCGAAAGCAGATTTATCCAGAAGAAGCGTATTGTTTCTTCAATTAGGTCTTATATTGGTTCTTTTTGTTACCTGGCAGGCTATTGAATGGAAGACTTATGAAAAGTCTGATATTGATACCGGAATGGTGCAGATGGATCAATTAGAAGACGAAGAAATTCCAATTACCGAAATGCAAAACACTCCGCCACCACCTCCACCGCCACCACCGGCACCAGAGGTTATCGAAGTTGTGGAGGATGAGGAAGAAGTAGAAGAAGATGAGATCGAATCTACAGAAACCAGCCTTGACGATATCGTGGAAGTAGAGGAGGTTGTTGAAGCGCCTGAAGAAGAAGAGGTAGCAGACGTTCCTTTCGCGGTTATCGAAGATGTACCAATCTTCCCAGGATGTGAAAATCTTAAAGACAACGACGAGCGTAAAGCTTGTATGAGTGAAAAAGTAATGAAATTTGTACAAAAAGAATTTGATACAGATTTAGGAGCTGAGCTTGGTTTATCAGGTATTACTCGTGTAATTGTTCAGTTTAAGATTAACAAACAAGGTAAAATTGCTGAAGTTAGAGCTCGTGCACCGCACCCTAGATTAGAGCAGGAAGCAGCGAGAGTAGTTAACAAGCTACCTAAAATGCAACCAGGTAAGCAAAGAGGTAAGCCAGTAGGAGTTGTATACTCTTTACCAATTACTTTCCAAATTCAAGACTAAGGAAATAACATATACTTTTTTTAGAAATCCCGGTTTTTACCGGGATTTCTTTATTTCAGGATAGATGTAAAAAGTGTATCTTTCGGCCCGAATATCTATTACTCTAGTATGAAGTATCTTCTACTTCCATTTTTTTTATTATCAGTTTTTTCAGGACAAGCGCAAAATGCAGAAGTTTATCCTGTATTTCCAGAATGTGAGTCTGTAAGCTACAATGCTTCGGAAAAATGTTTCAAAAATACTCTTATAAGCTATATTGTTGATCATTTTCAGGTTCCTTCAAATGTCTTAGCTAGTAATTATAGTGGCGAGATCGCTGTAGTTTTTGAAGTAACTAAAGCGGGTACTTTCAAATTAATGTATGTAAATGCTGCCTACGATGAGTTGAAAGATGAGGTAGCCAGAGTGTTTGAGCTACTTCCGGTAATTCAGCCTGCGAGATATAATGCGACGCCAACCTATATGCAATTTAGGTTACCTATAAGAATACCTTTAGAAAGAAACGAAATTCAGGATATTGAAGATTTTTCTTCAGAAGAAATAAATAGGACTGAAGTAACGAGATCAAAAGATTTAGAAGACAATCAGTTGTTTCTAGCGGCTAACGAGTACGACTCAATTCAAACTAAATTGTTTACTAATCCGCGTTATGAAAGCAGTATAAATATTCCATTATCACATGAATATTATTCCAGATTCGATGCTGCTTTAAATCAGGTAGGGACAAATAATCATACGGCATCTAAACCTTTGTTATTTAAAGATGTTTCAAAATATTATGATCTGAAAGCTGATGCGCAGCGTCTTCATCATAACCGAAGAACGCTCGTAGGTCGTAAAATATGGAATGAGCATACGGTAAGATTTCAAAACGAAGATTACTGGTTTACCTTCGATTTTGCATTAGATCTTCAGCTAGGAAAAGATTTCGGAGATACTAATGCAGATTATACCTATAATAATACAAGAGCTGCTATTTTCCAGGGAGGATTAGGTGAAAACTTTAATTTCTACACTGTGGTTTATGAAAACCAGGGTAGATTTGCAGGTTATTTTAATAATTGGGCAGAATCTATACGGCCAGATGGTGGTGATCCAGCAATCATTCCTTCAAGAGGAATTGCAAAGCCATTTGGCGAGGATGCTTATGATTATCCGGTAGCCGAAGGTTATTTGTCTTATAGTCCTTCAAAATATTTTAATATTCAGTTTGGTCATGGTAAAAACTTTATAGGCGATGGGTATCGATCTTTACTGGTAAGTGATGTTACTTCTCCTTATCCTTACTTCAAACTAAACACCACATTTTGGAAATTGAAGTATACCAATACTTGGATGTCCATGAGAGATGTGAGACCAGAAGTGACCGGCGACGGAAGTTTCAGAACAAAATATATGGCTAATCATTATTTAAGTCTCAATGTAACTAAACGACTTAATATTGGTCTTTTTGAATCGGTAATTTGGGAGAATGACAATAACCGAGGTTTTGATGTTAACTATCTAAATCCTGTTATTTTTTACAGGGCAATAGAATTTTCTACAGGAGCCAGAGGTGGTAATGCATTAATTGGATTGAGTGTAAAGTATAAAATTAGTGATCATTTAAATGCTTATACTCAGGTTATCATCGATGAATTTTCCAGCAGTGATATCTTCGGAGGAGAAAAAAGCTGGAAGAACAAATTAGGTTATCAGGTAGGCCTTAAATACTTCAATGCATTTAAAGTACCCAATTTATTTCTTCAGCTAGAATATAATCAAGTACGTCCTTATACTTATTCGCACAATACCGAGGTTTTAAATTACGGCCATAATAATCAATCTTTAGCTCATTTGTGGGGGGCAAACTTTAGAGAAATAATAGCGATAGCCAGATATAAAAAAGATCGTTGGTATGGAACTGCTAAATTTATTTATGGAAAGCGTGGTTTTGATTATAATAACGATCCTTTTTCTTACGGAGGAGATATTTATCGAAATTATGAAGATCGTCCTTTTGATAATGGCGTGGAGATTGGCCAGGGAAATACAGGGATTTCATTTTTTGGTCAGGTAGAAGCAGGATATATTATTAATCCAGAGACCAATCTAAAATTATACGGAAGCTTTATTTATCGTAATATGAATACCGATGTGAATACAATAAGTAGTTACGATATATCTACTTCCTGGTTAAATTTTGGTATTCGTACAGATATTTTTAATTGGTACTACGATTATTAGCGAAAGGAGCAATTTAAAATTAACAATTGTACGGCCTTGCCAAAACCTAATTAAGGAGTATCTTTGCGCCAATTGTAAAAAATAATTTTTGAGTAGCGCACGCGTACATAATTCTTCCCCTTCGTTATTATCAGATTTTAAGGAAATAACAAAAATGCGCTTAGCAATTAGCGTAGTTTTCTCTTCTGTAGCGGGTTACTTTTTAGGTGCAGAGACGGTAGATTTTGTTGTCGTGCTTTTATTAGCTATAGGCGGATATTTTATGGTTGGTGCATCAAATGCCTACAACCAGATCATCGAGAAAGATCTTGATGCCTTAATGGATAGGACTAAAAATCGTCCTGTGCCTTCTGGGAGAATGTCGGTAACTACTGCATTTATCATCGCAAGTGTTTTTACAGTCTTAGGTTTGGTAGTGCTTTATATTATCAATCCTAAAACAGCAATGTTTGGTGCGATAAGTATCTTTTTATATGTAAGTATTTACACGCCATTAAAAACAAAAACACCACTTTCTGTATTTGTGGGAGCTTTTCCGGGAGCAATACCTTTTATGCTAGGTTGGGTTGCCGCCTCTGGAGATTTTAGTATAGAGCCAGGAACTTTATTTATGATCCAGTTTTTTTGGCAATTTCCTCATTTCTGGGCTATCGGATGGTGGTTGTATGATGATTATAAAAAAGGAGGCTTTTTTATGCTTCCCACCGGTAAGAGGGATAAAGGAACTGCGATTCAGGTGATTTTGTATACGATATGGACCATTTTGGTCTCTTTGATCCCTGTTTTTGGAGTTACAGGAAGATTATATCTTACTCCGGTTTCAGGAATAATCATCTTACTTTTAGGGCTTGGAATGCTCTATTATGCCATTAGGCTTTTTAAATTGAAAACAGCAAATGCCGCCAAGAAATTGATGTTGGCTAGTGTTTCATATATTACTTTATTACAAATAGTTTACGTGTTGGATAAATTTATTAGAGAATGGATTTAACAAAAGGAAGCGAACAGGAGAGAAGAGATCGCGCAAAAAAAATGATGTTGTGGTTTGCGATCATAAGCATGGGGATGATGTTTGCCGGGCTTACAAGTGCTTATGTGGTAAGTAAAACAAGACCAGATTGGCTTACAGAATTCGAATTACCGCAGTCTTTTATGTGGAGTACTGTCGTAATTATAATTAGTAGTGTTACTATGTTTTTTGCGAAAAAGAATATTATATTAGGAAACAGAAAAAATGGTACTGCTTTTCTGCTGGGAACTCTTATACTTGCTTCGTTGTTTGTAGTGTTTCAGTTTCAGGGTTTTGCAGATATTGTTGATGCTGGTTATTATTTCACAGGTAGTGAGAGTACGATCACAACAAGTTTCATTTACGTTCTTGTTCTAGCCCACTTAGCCCACTTAGCGGCGGGTTTAATTGTGCTTTTGGTGTTAATTTATAATCATTTTAAACAACGATACCATAAGGGACAAACACTTGGATTAGAGCTTGGTGCAACATTTTGGCACTTCCTTGATGTACTGTGGGTTTACCTGTTTTTCTTTTTATATTTCTTTAGATAATAAAAATGCGTATTTTTGCGCAGCACTTAAATTAAATGACTTCTTCTATGGACGCTACTGTTGTTAGAACAGGCACCGAAGGTAAAACTTGGGGCGGTGGTAATCAGCCACTTGGAGCCAGCTATGGTAAGTTGATGATGTGGTTCTTCATCCTTTCCGATGCACTTACTTTTACAGGATTTTTATCGGCTTATGGTTTTTCAAGATTCAAGTTCGCAGATTCTTGGCCAATACCCGATGAGGTTTTTAATCACTTTCCATTTTTACACGGGGTAGATGCACCAATGTATTACGTTGCATTGATGACCTTTATTCTTATTTTCTCTTCTGTAACGATGGTGTTAGCGGTAGACGCTGGTCATCAAATGAAACAGGGGAAAGTAACCACCTATATGTTCTTAACAATTATTGGTGGTCTTATTTTCTTAGGTTCTCAGGCCTGGGAGTGGAGCAACTTTATTTCAGGAGAATATGGTGCGCTAAAAACAAAAGGAGGAAAGATCCTTCAGTTTGTAGATGGTGAAGGACATCGAGTAGCCTTAGAAGATATTGCTGTGATTCAGGAGTCTGAAAGAACTACTCATAGAGAAAATACCGGTGTTTGGTTTGAAGGAGGTTCTACAGTTTCAGAATTTACTTTAGAAGGAATTAAAGAAGGATTTGCTGCTAGTGACGATCTTTATATTAGAACATTAGATTTTAATGAAGAGGGAGAAAAAACGATCCTATCTAGAGAGGAATCTCAAAATTGGTTAGACAATAATGTTACTGGTATCGTAGAAGGAGCTAATCTTACCGAGAATGAATACGGGCCTCCGTTATTTGCAGATTTCTTTTTCTTTATTACAGGATTTCACGGTTTCCACGTTGCATCTGGAGTTATAATTAATATCATTATTTTCTTTAATGTTATTTTAGGTACTTACGAGAGAAGAGGAAGCTACGAAATGGTAGAGAAAGTTGGTTTATACTGGCACTTTGTAGATTTAGTATGGGTATTTGTATTCACGTTCTTTTACCTTGTTTAATTTTTTGAATCGAAGAAATTATGGCACACGATAGCACAGCACATCAGCACGAATCAAGTACAAAAAGAATCTGGCAGGTTTTTGGGATTCTTTCTATAGTTACTATTGTAGAAGTTGTTTTGGGGATTTTTAGACCTCCATTCTTAACAGAGACTTCTATCGTAGGAATGCACTTGCTAAACTGGATTTTTATTATTCTTACATTATACAAAGCATATTATATAGCCTGGGCTTTTATGCACATGGAGCATGAAACTAAAGGTCTTCGTAGAGCTGTTGTGTGGTCTGGAGTATTCTTAGCGATCTATTTGATCTTCATCTTGCTTACAGAAGGAGATTATATATACGAGGTTTATAAAAACGGGTATATTGCCTGGGATTTTTAAACTATACAAAAGTTAAAAGATTAAGAAAAGGCGGTTTTGTAAAACCGTCTTTTTATTTTTGTACTCCTTTTCTGAAACGGTGTTATGAAGAAATTTTTTGTACTCACAGTACTTTTTGCATTGCCGATTGTTGCTTATCTTTTTTTTGCATCGGGTAAAAATAACTTTGCCAGATTACCAATCTTAACCGAGAATATTACTGATGTTTCAGAGCTTTCCAGTTATGACGATGAACCAGTTTATCTTCAGGATCATATAAGCGTTGTTGCTTTCTTCGGAGAAGACTTAGAAAATCTAAAAGGTAATACCTTTAATCTTGATAAGAAGATTCTTGAAAAATATTACGGATTTGACGATTTTCAATTTGTAATCATATTGCCTGAAAGTGCTCGAGCCAATGCTGCAGATTTTGCAAAAGAGTTTGAAGGTATCACTAATGCACAAGAATGGAAATTCGTTTTTGGTACACCGGGCGAGATCCAGAATGTATTTGAGAGTTTTGATAGTCCCTATCAGCTTTCCGACAAAAACTACACTCCTTATGTTTTTATTGTAGATAAATCCAGAAATTTGAGAGGTAGAGATGACGATGAAGATGATGAAATTCTATACGGATACGACTCCAGAGATATTGCAGAGCTTACCAATAAAATGAATGATGATGTAAAAGTGATCCTGGCAGAGTACAGACTGGCTTTGAAGAAAAATAATGCAGGTAGAAAAAACAATTAAGCGAATTTTAGAAATTCAATAGTAATGAAAAAGAAATATTCATATGCTGGTCTAGCTGTTATCATTATAATCTTTGGGGTTATTGTAATGCCTAAGATCTTTGATAGAATGAATAATGGAGAAGTTGTAGAAGGTGATCGTCTTAATAAAGAAGGTGCTAAAAGGCCTGAAAAAGAATCTCCAGAGGTTGGATACTTAGAGCTTAATGGCAAAAAAAGAAAAGCTCCAGAATTTGAGTTTATAGATCAGCATGGCGATATCATTAGTAATGATGATTATTTAGGTAAGGTGTATGTGGTGGAGTTCTTTTTTACGACATGCCCAACAATTTGTCCTGTTATGAGCGAAAATCTTGTTGAAGTTCAGGATGAATTAGAAGAATTTAAAGATGATTTTGGCGTAGCTTCATTTACGATCGATCCAGAACATGATACGCCTGAAGTACTTGCAGAATACGCAAATCACTACGGAATAACCAATCCTAACTGGCACCTGCTTACCGGAGAAAAGGATAAAATTTACGAACTTGCTAATGCTGGTTTCCAAACTTATGCTGGTGAAGATCCAGATGTTCAGGGAGGATTTGTGCATTCTGGTATGTTTGCTTTAATTGATCAAGATGGATATATTCGATCCAGAAAAGATAGATTTGGAAACCCATTAATTTATTATAGAGGTTTTGTTAAGAGAAATAAGTCGGTTTTAGAAGGAGAAGAAGAACCGCAGATCGATATGTTAATTGAGGATATTAAGACGTTGTTGTGAAAAAAACATTAACAAAAACAGATAAGATCGCCATTCCGGTGATCATTGCACTATCGGTATTAGTGCCTATCGTGGTATTAATTTTAATGAATTTACCCGAGCGTTATAATTTACTAGGTACCCAATCGGGAACCTTCCCATTATTCCATGCAGTACTTAATGGATCTACTGCAGTATTACTTTTAATGGGATATTTTTTTATGAAGATAAGAGAATACAAATTACATAGAAATGTAATGATCACAGCATTCGCTTTATCTGCTGTTTTTCTGGTGAGTTATGTGATCTCTAAGATAAGTAATGCACCTGTGCATTATGAAGGTGAAGGATTGCTGAAGTACATGTACTTTTTTATACTTATTTCTCATATAGCACTTTCAGCGATCATTATTCCGCTTGTGTTATTTACCATGTATCGCGGTTTAACAGCTGAATATGAAAAACATGCCAAAATCGCCAGGTGGACATTTCCAATCTGGTTATATGTGGCGATAACCGGTGTTTTGGTGTACATTTTTATGTATCCGTATTATTAAAATTGATTGAAAATGAAGAAGATTTTTAATGTAAAATCGGTTTTAGTCCTTTTAGTTTTACTTTTCATGCCATTGTTTGCAGATGCACAATGTGCGATGTGTAGAGCAGTGCTGGAAAGTGAATCTTCTCAAAATGCTGCGGAAGGGATTAATGACGGAATTCTTTATTTGATGGTATTTCCTTATCTATTAGTCGGCGGTTTAGGTTATTACATTTATCGCTCTTATCGAAAGAAGAAATACGAAGCTTAAACAGCTCTTTTTTAATAAATTTATATTTTTCCTGTAACATTTTTAGCTTTTTGAAGTCTTATGGATATAAGCAAGCATTTTGCTTTTAACCATCAGTCAAAAAGTTATGATCACAATTAAAGATTTGCATAAATCTTACAAAACGGGAAATAACTCACTTCACGTCTTAAAAGGAATAAACTTCAATGTTTCTGAGGGAGAACTTGTTTCCATAATGGGATCTTCAGGTTCTGGTAAATCGACGCTTCTAAATATACTGGGAATGTTAGATGAAGCCGATACCGGCTCGTATACTTTAGATGGTGTTGCCATTAAAAACCTGAATGAAAAGATTGCAGCTCGTTACCGCAATAAATTTCTGGGTTTTATCTTCCAATCATTTAATCTTATCAATTATAAAAGTGCGCTCGATAATGTTGCTTTGCCTCTTTATTATCAGGGTATGAAGCGTGGAGAACGCATGGATAGAGCCAAAGCTTATTTAGAAAAGGTAGGGCTGGCACAGTGGATGGATCATTTGCCAAATCAACTTTCGGGAGGACAAAAACAACGTGTAGCCATCGCTCGCGCTTTAGCATCAGATCCAAAAGTCTTACTTGCCGATGAGCCAACGGGAGCCTTAGATACTAAAACTTCGTATGAGGTGATGGATCTAATTCAGCAAATTAATGATGAAGGCAGAACGATTCTTATCGTTACGCATGAGCCAGATATTGCTCAAATGACCAAGCGAATCGTAAACCTGAAAGATGGTTTAATTATCGATGATACTAAAGTGAACCAGGTAAGAGCTCTACAAAATGTTTGATCTTGAACGTTGGCAGGAAGTTTTTGAAACCATTAGCAAAAATAAACTGCGTACATTTTTAACCGGACTTTCAGTGGCTTCAGGGATTTTTATCCTGGTGATTTTACTTGGGATTGGCGAAGGAATGAAGAACGGAATAGAAAGAGAGTTTCAGGGTGATGCCGCAAACGCCATTTTTGTATATCCCGGTGTAACTACCAAAGAATATAAAGGCTTAAATCCTGGCCGTAGAATTCAGCTAAAAAACGACGATTTTGAATATACTTCCGCAGAAAATAAATCAGCATTAGAGTTTAAATCTTCGGTATATAGGATTTATGGAGGATTATTAACCTACGAAAATGAATCTGGTTCTTATCGTGTAGAAGGAGTTTATCCAGATTATCAATTTCTGGAAAATGCTAGTATGGTTTCTGGTCGATTTCTAAATTACAAAGACATTGAAGAATCTACGAAAATTGTGGTGTTAGGAAATCGAGTAAAAATGGATCTATTTAAAGATTCGAAAGATGTGCTTGGGGAGTATGTAGAAATTTCAGGAATAAAATTTCAGGTGGTAGGTGTTTATACAGATCCAGGGGGTGAACGAGAAGAAACCAGGGTATTTGTACCAATAACCACGGCTCAAAAAGTCTTTAGCGGCGGTAATAATATTAATTCCTTAAGTTTTACACTAGAACCAAAGGATACTTATGAAGAAGCGCTGGAGGCATCAAATAATTTTACGAACAAAGTAGAAACTTACCTTAAAGGAAAGCATACAATAGCACCAAGCGATAATAGCGCTGTTAGGGTTAATAGTATGTTAGAGAATACTAAGCGTTTCTACGATCTTATAGGGATGATAAAGATGTTCTTTTGGGGAGTGGGGATCTGTACGATCATCGCTGGTGTTGTAGGGGTAAGTAATATTATGCTGATCATCGTAAAAGAACGCACCAGGGAAATTGGCGTTAGAAAAGCATTGGGAGCGCAACCACTTTCTATAATCGGGATGGTGCTCCACGAGTCTATATTTGTGACTTCTTTTGCAGGTTTAACTGGCTTGATCATGGGGTTAGTGCTTTTGGATTTTGTAGGGCCAATGATTCAAACCGATTTTATTTATAATCCTACGGTGAATTTTAAAGTAGCTTTATCTACTGTAGTTATTTTAATTGTGGCAGGAGCCATTGCTGGTTTCTTTCCCTCTTATCGCGCAGCGAGAATTAAACCTATTATAGCATTAAGAGACGAGTAAATTTTAAAGATCATGTTTAGTAGAGATCGCTGGGACGAAATTATTGAAGCTTTAACCGCAAACTGGTTTAGAACCTTACTTACCGCTTTTGGAGTATTATGGGGGATTTTTATTCTCGTTATTCTATTGGCTGCAGGAAAAGGACTTGAAAACGGAGTTAAGCAGGGATTTAGTGGAATGGCTACAAATTCTATGTTTATGTGGTCGCAAACCATCTCTAAATCATATAAAGGTTTGCCCAAGGGAAGAAATTATAACTTCAAATTAGGAGATGTAGAAGCTATAAAAGAAACAGTTCCCGGTTTGGAAATTGTTTCGCCAAGAAATCAACTTGGTGGTTTTGGTGGCGCTAATAATGTGGTTAGAGGTTTAAACAGTGGTGCTTATAATGTCTACGGAGATTATCCTGAAATTATACGGCAACAACCTATGGATATTACTTCTGGTAGGTTTGTAAACTATTCAGATATCGAGCAAAAACGAAAAGTAGCTATTATCGGCGAAGGTGTGAAAGCTGGATTGTACGATATTGATGAAGAAGTTTTGGGTACGTACATCAAAATTAACGGCGTTAATTTTATGGTAGTAGGAACTTATAAGAAAAAAGGAAGTGGTGGTAATGTAGAAGAACAGCAAAAAGAAATATTTGTGCCTTTTACTGCATATTCCCAGGCCTTTAATATGGGAGATGTAGTTGGGTGGATGGCCATCACAGCAGATGATGATCATTCGATCACCGAGCTTAAAAGTAATGTTTTTGATGTTATAAAAACAAGACATAGTATCCATCCAGAAGATGATCGTGCAGTAGGGAATTTTGATCTTTACGAAGAATATAGCCGAATTAACGGTTTATTTATCGCACTTCGCCTAGTCGCCTATTTTGTGGGTACGCTGGTATTGCTTTCAGGAATTATTGGTATTAGTAATATTATGCTAATTGTAGTGAAAGAAAGAACTAATGAAATTGGTGTTCGTCGTGCTTTAGGAGCAAGCCCCTGGAGTATACGTGGGCAAATTTTGCTAGAATCGATCTTTTTAACCATTGTTTCCGGGATGGCAGGAATTATCCTTTCGACACTCGTTATTTACGTGGTTAACTCATTGTTAGATGGAATGGATACTTCAGAAATGATGTTTTTAAATCCAACGGTGAATATTGGGGTGGTACTAATTGCCTTAGCTATCCTTGTAATTTCAGGTTTATTGGCAGGCTTAATTCCTGCGCAAAATGCGATTAAAATTAAACCTGTAGACGCTTTACGAACAGAATAACAACTTTAGAACATAGAATAAACACAATCAAAAATGAAAAGAACAGTTACCATCGTTATTTTAGCCGTAATCTTTATTGGCTTTTTGGGTTCGCTGTATTATTACTTTCAAAAAGGTCAGGAAGACCCTGTGGTTTATCAAACCGAACAGCCTTCTGTACAAACCATCACTAAAAATACAGTAGCAACCGGCAATATTGTTCCGTTAGAAGAGATCTTAATTAAACCTAATATTAGCGGAATTATAGACGAAATTTATGTTGAAGCCGGTGAATCTGTAGAAGCAGGTGACCTAATCGCCAGGATTCGAGTGATCCCTAACGTAACTTCTTTGCAAAGTGCAAAAGATGCTGTGGCTACTGCAAAGATCAATTTAGATAATCAAAAGAAAATATTCGATCGCCAAAAATCATTATTCGATAAAGGCGTGATTTCAGCTAACGATTTTGATAATGCTGAAGTTGCTTACCAAAGAGCCGAGCAGAACTATAAATCTGCACAGCAAAATTTTGAGATCGTTAAAACCGGTACAACAAGCGGTATTGGTAGTGCGGCGAACACATTAATACGAAGTACGGTAACCGGGATGGTTTTAGACGTTCCTGTAAAAACCGGAAACCAGGTTATCGAATCTAATAACTTTAACGACGGAACCACGCTGGCCACACTTGCCGATGTGGATAAGATGATCTTTGAAGGAAAAGTAGACGAAAGTGAGGTTGGTAAAATAAAAGAAGGTTTACCACTTGAAGTAACCGTTGGTGCTATCGAGAACAAAACTTTTGATGCGGTTTTAGATTATATCGCTCCCAAAGGTGTTGAAGAAAACGGGGCTATTCAATTTGAAATTAAAGGAACTTTAGATAAAGCAGAAGCTACTTTTATAAGAGCAGGGCTTAGTGCTAATGCTTCGATCATTTTGGCGAAAGCAGAGGATGTATTATCAATAAAAGAAGCTTTGGTGCAGTTTGATAATGATACTCAACAGCCATTTGTAGAAATAGAGACTGCAGATCAACAATTTGAGCGTAGAGATGTAGAATTAGGCGTTAGTGACGGGATTCACGTAGAAATTAAAGACGGGATAGCTAAAGACGATAAAATAAAGGTGTGGAATCAGCTAAAACCAGCTCAAAATTATGCTGCTAATTAATTTTTTGCAGTTTTTGTAACAACTCAACTTTTTGTTAGACATATCCATTACAATATACATTATGAAGAAATTTAGCTTTTTTACCATTTTACTTTTAGTTGGGTTCATCGCCAACGCGCAGGAGAAAAAATGGACCTTGCAGGAATGTGTAGAGTATGCTTTACAGCATAACATCTCTGTTAAACAATCTGAACTTGATGTAGAGGCAGCCGATATCGATAAGAACGATGCTATTGGTAATCTTTTGCCGGGAATAAATGGTAACGCCAGCAATTCCTGGAATACAGGTTTAACTCAAAACGTAACAACTGGTGTACTGCAAAATCAAACTACCAGAAACTTCTCTGCCGGAGTAACCGCCAGTGTGACTTTATTTGATGGTTTAAGAAATTTTAAGCAGTTACAAAGAGCAAAATTATCTAAGCTTGCTGCCCAGTATTCTTTAGATAAGATGCAGGATGATATTACACTTTCTATAGCAAATTCTTATTTACAGGTGCTTTTTGCAAAACAGGAATTAGAAGTACTTAAATCTCAAAACGAAGTTACCTTAGAGCAATTAGATCGTACCCAGCAATTGGTAGATGCAGGTTCGTTACCACGAGGAGATCTTTTAGAGATCCAGGCGACCAATGCAGATGAGAGACAACGAATGATCATTGCGCAAAATAATATCAGGATCTCACTTATTAGTTTAGCACAAACTTTATTGATCAAGGATTACGAGAACTTTGATATTGTAGAAGATGATTATGATATCTTCGGAACAGAGATCTTGGATAATTCAGTATACGATATTATTGAAAGAGCTAAAGAAGAGCGTTCAGAAATTAGAATTGCTGAAGCTAATAAAGAGATCGCAGAGCAGAATGTTGAAATAGCTCGTGGTGCTTATATGCCAACTTTAGGTGCTTTTGTAAACTATAACACAAGGGAAACTGGTGCCAATAGGATAGATTATATTAATCCTCCTGGTACAACCATCAATGAAATTGGATACGTTCAATCCACAGGAGAAACGGTTGTAACCGAATCACCAAATGCGGCAGTGCCAATTTCTTTGCCACCAAGACCATTTATCGATCAATTATGGTTAAATGATGGTATTTCTTATGGATTTCAGTTAAGCGTTCCTGTCTTTAATGGATTTGCGACTAGAAACCAGGTGAAAAGAAGCAAGGTAAACGCGCGTAGAGCCGAATATCAATTAGAGCAGGCAGAGTTAGATCTTGAAGCTAATGTTTATCAGGCTTATGTAGATGCTACAGGTGCTTTTGAAGCTTACGAAGCAGCCTTGGTTGCGGCAGAATCACAAGAGAAAGCTTACGAATATGCAACAGAGCGTTTTGATGTTGGTTTAACCAATGCTTTCGATTTTAGTCAGTCTAAATTACGTTTCGAAAATGCCCAAAGAGAGGTAGTGCGTACTAAGTATGATTATATTTTTAAATTGAAAGTACTAGAATTATACTTTGGGGTACCAGTTGCTAATTTGAGATTCTAAAGCTAATAGTTAGCTGTTTTAAATAAATGAAGCCGAAGCAATAATCGGTATATAGAAATGATTGCGTTTTAAAAATTTTATAAATGAAAAAGAAAACTCTTTTTATCATTCTTGGAGTAGTGCTGGTTTTAATTGTACTATTAGTTGTAGGTAAAAAATCTGGAATGTTTGGTAAAAGCGGTAATTTCAAGCAGGTTGAAATTGCTGAAATTAAACCTTTAGATATTGTAGAGACAGTTTCTGCAACCGGGAAAATTCAGCCAGAAGTAGAAGTGAAATTATCATCTGAAGTTTCAGGAGAGATCATAGAGCTTCCTATTGCTGAAGGTCAAACAGTAGAAAAAGGTGATCTTTTAGTGAGAATCAATCCAGATATCTATCAATCTAATTTGCAGCGTTCACAAGCGAGCATGGAAAATGCACGTGCAAATTATGCGCAATCTCAAGCAAGTTTAAAACAGGCTAAAGCAGATTACGAACGTAATAAAACGCTTTTTGAAAAAGGAGTGATCTCTAAAGCAGAGTGGGATGGAATCGTTTCTAGTTACGAAGTTGCAGAAGCAAACAAAGAATCTGCTTACTATAGCATGCAAAGTGCAGCGGCAACGGTAACCGAATCTAAGGACAACTTAGGGCGAACCAATATCTATGCGCCAATGAGCGGAACAATCTCTAAACTTGATGCTGAATTAGGGGAGCGAGTTGTAGGTACGCAGCAAATGGCCGGTACAGAGATCTTACGTGTAGCCAACCTTTCTAATATGGAAGTTGAGGTAGACGTAAACGAAAATGATATTGTAAAAGTTGAAGTTGGCGATTCTACGATCGTTGAGGTAGACGCTTACCTAAGAAAAGAATTCAAAGGAGTAGTAACTGAGATTTCAAACTCTGCCGATAGCGAATTAACTACAGATCAGGTAACCAATTTTAAGGTGAAAGTTAGAATCTTAGAAGATTCTTATAAAGATCTTTTAGAAGGGAAACCAGAGAATTATTCGCCGTTTCGTCCTGGAATGACTGCTACCGTAGATATTATCACAAACAAAAAAAACGAAGTTATTGGTGTGCCAATTAGTGCTATCGTGGTAAAAGCAGATACATCTTCTGCAGCGATGGGAGCGACAGCTCCTGCTAATGTAGAAACAGATCCTTCTAAACTTTTTGAATGTGTCTTTGTAAAGAACGGGGAAGAAGCTAAATTGCGCGTTGTAAAAACCGGAATTCAGGACGATGCTAACATCCAGATCACAGAAGGTCTTGAAGAAGGCGAAACTGTAATTACCGGTCCTTATAATGTAGTAACAAAAACTCTAAAATCTGGAGATAAAGTTGAGGTTACAGGAAGCATCAACAGTGAAGGATAGAGTTTAAAATTAGATAATTTTGGCTATAATTCTTTGTTTGGAGACCGCAACCACCAACTGTTCGGTTGCATTGTGTGAAGATGCTAATGTAATTGCTTTAAAGGAGGATAATAGCAAAGGCTATTCTCATGCCGAGAAGCTTCATGTTTTTATCGACGAGATCTTAAAAGAAAATGATCTTAAGATCGATAACCTTGATGCAGTTGCGATAAGCAAAGGCCCTGGATCGTATACAGGATTAAGAATTGGAGTTTCGGCAGCAAAAGGGTTGTGTTTTGCGCAGGATATTCCGCTTATTTCCATACCAACATTAACTGCTATAGCTAAACAGGTGACTCCAAAAAAAGGAGAACAGGTTATTCCAATGTTAGACGCCAGAAGAATGGAAGTTTATTCTGCAGTTTTCGATTCAGCCTTTAATCAGATACGAGATACGAGAGCCGAGGTACTTTCAGAAGAAAGTTTTCAGGAAGAATTAGCGAAAGGGAAAGTTCATTTTATAGGAAATGGCGTTGCTAAATTCAGGGAGATCTGTGAGCACCCAAATGCCGAATTTATAGAAGATCGTTTACCTTCAGCAAAAGAAATGAGTACAATAGCTTATGATAAATACAAAATAAGCGACATCGAGGATGTCGCTTATTTTGAACCTTATTATTTAAAGGATTTTGTAGCAGGCTAAACGCCTGCTTTTTTATTGGCACCGCCAAAGGGTATAATAATCCTAGGCTTGCCTAGATATAGTTTATTCAGTTTTATCTGAGCTGCTTTTTTCAGATTCTTTTAAAACCGTACCGCTCATTTTTGTTTGATCGTAAAGATAAACATCACGTTGTGGATAAGGAATCGTCATACCAGCTTCTTCTAATCTAATTTTTCCTTCTTCTAGCATATACCAGTGGATATCCCAGAATACAGAGTTTTTAGCGAAATATCTTACGTAAAAGTTAACTGAATTATCACCAAGTTCACCAACAAGTACTTGTGGCGCTGGATCTGCCTCGATACCTTCTTGCTCTTTTACAAGATTCATAAGAACTTCTTTCGCCTTCTTGATATCATCATCATAAGAAATTCCGAAGGTCATATTCTCACGGCGCACACCGTTTACAGTATAGTTTACAATATTGTCGTTCGCTAAGCTTCCGTTAGGAATTACAGCTTCCTGGTTTCCAAATGTATCTAATTTTGTGTAAAATAAGCTTACATCCTTTACACTACCAGAAACGCCTTGAGCTTCGATCCAATCACCAATTTTAAAAGGTTTTAAGATAATAATCAAAACACCACCAGCAAAATTGGCTAATGATCCCTGTAAAGCTAAACCTATGGCTAAACCTGCAGCACCTAAAATTGCAACTAGAGAGGTGGTTTCGATACCAACCTGAGAAATTGCAACGATAATTACCAGTATTTTTAAAGCCCAACTTACAAGTGTAGTTAAAAAACCTTTTAAAGCAACGTCATAGTCCTTTTTATCAAGAGTTTTTTGCATAAATTTCACCACACGTTTTGCAATCCAAAATCCTATAATTAGAATTAAAATTGCGGCAATTAAGTCTGGTAAAAAGTCGATTAGTTTTTTAGCGTATTCCTGTGCTAACGCAGAAAAGTCATTTAATTTATCCATAGTTACAAGTAGTTTTACACAAATAGAGTAATTTTTTGAATTTTATGCGAGTAATTCTCGTTTAAGTTTTGTTAAACAAAGGCGATATTGTTTAAAACAGGCGTTAATTTTTCTTCTGGAAGCTGGCATTTTCCCTGCTCACATAGATAAAGTAAGGTTTTTCCCTCAACAAAACGATCTTCTAAAATAGATAATTCACTACTTGTTTTGCTACCCGAAATTATAAGATTTGGCAGGTATTTTTTATGAATTTTATTTTGCTCGTTTGTTGCATTTTCTCCTAAAATCGCTAATTCGTAAAATGGGTTACTGAAGTTTAGATATAAATGAAGCCAATTGGAATAGCCCATTGGGTACGACCCAATTTTTCCTGAAATTGCCTGCAGCATTTTTTCTGAAATCATTAAGTAATCGGCATTTCCCATTAAACTTCCCAATCTGAAGAGATTATTTGCCATTGCTGAATTTGATGCAGGGATCACATTATCGGTAAATTCTACTGGATTGCTAATTAAAGCATCATCTTTTTTGGAGGTGAAATTGAAAAGATGGTTGTCCTGATTGTAGAAATATTCAAAGCAATATTGGCTAAGATTGTTAGAAAAATCGATCCATTTTTCATCGAAAGTGACCTCGTAGAGTTTTAAAAATGCTTCGATGGTAAACGCATAATCTTCAAGATAGCCATTAATTTTGCTTTTTTCACTTTTGTAAGAATGGAAAAGACTATGATCTGATTTTAGCTGATTTTCGATAATAAATTCAGCATTTTTCAGTGCGCTAACAAGGTAATCTGCATTTTCAGTCGCTGCGTAGGCTTCAGTAAAACCTGTTATTGTAAGTGCATTCCAAGAAGTAAGTGTTTTATCGTCTAAACCTGGTTTTTTCCGTGGTTTTTTTGCTTCAGAAAGAATTTTAGTCCATTTTCCTTTTTTCTGCTGAAGTTCTTCTATCGAGATTTGATGTTTTTCAGCAAAAATATTGTCCTTTTCAGTTTTATAGAGAATGTAATTTCCGTTTTCCCAATAGCCTTTTTCATTGATATTAAAATAAGCTGAAAAAGTATCGAATTCTGTCTCCAACAATTCCTGAAGTTCCTGTTTTTTCCAAGTATAAAAGGCACCTTCTTCCTGGATTCCTTTTTCATTTTCAGAATCGGCGTCCAAAGCTGAATAAAATGCTCCGCTTGAATCAGTAAGCTCAGATTCGATAAAATCAGCCGTCTTTTTAATGATCTCTTTATACCAAGGATCCTGAGTTAGTTTGTAGGCTTTGCTGTATAAACTCAGTAATTGAGCATTATCGTAAAGCATTTTTTCGAAATGTGGCACATGCCAGCGATCATCTACAGAGTATCGCGAAAATCCGCCATCGATATGATCAAAAGTGCCTCCAAATGATATTTTATCGAGGCTATGCAGCACATATTCTTGCAGTTCTTCGTCATTAAATTGATAAGCATAGCGTAACAGGAAATCTAAATTGGTTGGCATCATAAACTTTGGTGCATTTTTGGTGCCGCCCAGTTTTGTGTCTAAATAAGGTTTCCAGAGCTCTACAAATTCGGTTAGCCTTTGCTGTGAAAATTCATACTGATGATCTCCAAGATCGATTAGGTTTAGCTGTTGCAATCCTTCTTCAAGTTTATTAGCATAATTGGTAAGTTGCGAAGGCTCTTTTTTATAAATCTGCTGAATTTGCAGTAGGGCGCTTTTCCATTGCTCTTTTCTAAAATAAGTACCGCCCCAAACCGGCCTTCCGTCGGGTAATGCGACGATGTTCATTGGCCAGCCGCCACTGCCGGTCATAATTTGCACAGCCTGCATATATACCTGGTCGATGTCTGGACGTTCTTCACGATCTACTTTTATAGAAATGTAATGAGCGTTCATGATATCTGCGACTTCAGCATCTTCAAAGCTTTCGTGTTCCATCACGTGACACCAGTGACAGGCAGAATATCCAACACTTATAATGATAAGTTTGTTACTTTTTTTTGCTTCATCCAAAACATCTTTATGCCATGCTTTCCAATCTACCGGGTTGTGCGCATGTTGCAAGAGATAAGGGCTGCTTTCGTGAATGAGATCGTTAGTGTATTTGGGAGTTTTCATAACCTAATTTTAATAGAAGGTAGGGAAATTTAAAAGTTCTGGTGCAATGATATTTAGATAAGTTATCTTGCTGGTGACCATCCAAGCCTAAGATTAGTATATTTGTCGCTCAAAATCAGCATAAAGCTTAAATCTGAAGAGTAAAATAAATTAAAGTTTTGGTAACCTTGGAGTGCTTTTAATTTCGAAAAAAAGAAAGACTTTTGCTGGTTGAAAATATTGGATTTATGGAAGATGTTTACATTGTAATGCTTGTAGCCCTTTTGGCGCTTGCGATTACAGATTTGGTGGTAGGAGTTAGTAATGATGCCATCAACTTTTTGAATTCTGCTATTGGGTCTAAGGCGGTATCAATGCGAACCATCTTAATTGTAGCTAGTATTGGTGTAGCCATTGGGGCGATCTTTTCCAGTGGTTTGATGGAGGTAGCTCGTAAAGGGATATTTCTTCCGCAGCAATTTTATTTTGAAGAGATCATGATCATATTTATGGCGGTAATGATCACAGATGTATTATTGCTCGATTTCTTCAACTCCATAGGTCTGCCCACCTCAACAACCGTTTCTATCGTTTTTGAACTTCTTGGTGCAGCGGTTAGTATAGCCGTAATTAAGATTTACAAAGGGGATGGAGATCTAGGCTTATTAACAAATTACATAAATACCAGTAAAGCAACCGAGATCATTATAGGTATTTTGATGGCAGTGGTCATCGCTTTTATTATAGGTTTGCTGGTGCAATATATTTCCAGACTAATTTTTTCCTTTCAGTTCGAAAAGAAGATGAAGTATGTAGGAGCTGTTTTTGGAGGTGCTTCTTTAACAGCTATTCTTTACTTTATTCTAATAAAAGGACTTAAAAGTGTGCCTTATCTTTCTGAAGATACTCTTACTTATATCAACGAAAATACGCTCATCATTATGCTGATTGGTTTCGTATTCTTCTCGATCGTGAGTCAGTTGCTTATGAGTATTTTTAAATTGAATATTCTTAGAGTGATCATCGTTATAGGGACATTTGCTTTGGCATTAGCTTTTGCCGGTAACGACCTTGTTAACTTTATTGGAGTACCTATTGCAGCATGGCAATCTTATAATTTATGGGAAGCAGCCTACCAATCTTCAGGAACTTTACCGTCTGAACTATTAATGAGTGGTTTAAGCGGAAGCGTCCCTACTCCAGAGTTTCTTTTAATTATTGCCGGTGGTGTAATGGTTGTGACTCTTTGGTTTAGTAGTAAAGCAAAATCTGTCGTAGAAACAGGGGTGAACCTGGCAAGACAGGGTGACGGGGTAGAGCGTTTTGAACCAAACTGGTTGTCTAGAAGTATCGTAAGATACTCTGTAATGTTT
Organism: Zunongwangia sp. SCSIO 43204; assembly: GCF_019904275.1. Lineage (GTDB taxonomy): Bacteria > Bacteroidota > Bacteroidia > Flavobacteriales > Flavobacteriaceae > Zunongwangia > Zunongwangia mangrovi. The sequence goes on along the minus strand of NZ_CP063204.1, from coordinate 382,956 downwards.
AGTGGTGCTGTTTCTACTGTTGTACCTAAAGCTGTAAAAAATAAGATCGATAAGAAATTCGAGAAGCCAGAGAATAATTCACGTACTAAAAGAATAGATGCTCCGGCTTTTGATATGGTAAGAGCTTCTGTAAACCTTGTGGTAGCAAGTATTTTGATTTCTATTGGTACTAACTTAAAATTACCTTTATCGACCACCTATGTAACTTTTATGGTGGCAATGGGTTCTTCTTTGGCAGATAGGGCATGGGATCGTGAAAGTGCGGTTTATCGTGTAGCGGGAGTTTTAAACGTTATTGGTGGTTGGTTTGTAACTGCTTTGGTAGCCTTTACAGCAGCGGCTCTATTTGCTTCAATAATATATTACGGCGGAACAATTGCGCTTGTGATCTTGATCATTTTAGCTGTTGTTTTAGTGGTGAGAAGCGGAATTATTCATTCCAGAAAATCTAAAGAAGAGAAGAAAAATAAGCGTTATAATCGTACAGATATCATTACGATAAACGAAATTACTACTGAAACTTCAGAAAATATTTCTAGTGTAATCCACGGTATAAACCGAATGTACACTAAAACGGTAGACAATCTTGGTTATCATGATCTAGGTAAGCTGAAGAAAAATAATAAGGCAATTGGTAAGCTTGAAGAAGAAGTAGATGAATTAAAAGGTAATATCTTCTATTTTATCAAATCTTTAGATGATGACTCTGTTGAAGCGAGTAAGTTCTATATTTTGATTCTGGATTACCTACAGGATATGACGCAGTCTATCGCCTTTATTACTCGTAATAGTTACAATCACGTACATAATAATCATAAGAACCTAAAGTTTAATCAGATTCGTGACCTTAAGAAAGTTGATGAAAGAATGCAGGTCCTTTTCGATGATATTGAGCATGCATTTAATAATCATGAATTTGCGAAGATCGATCAGATCTTAAAGGATAAGCAGGAGTTGCTTGATTATGTTTCAGATCTTATTCAGAAACAAATTAATCGTATTAGAACTTCAGAAACTAGTCCGCGTAACACGAAACTTTACTTTGGTCTATTATTAGAAACGAGGGACCTTATAACCTCTACAATGAGTTTGCTTCAGTTGTTTCAAGAATTTTACCGTGAAGCAAAAAGTACGTTCTAAGGAAATAAATATTGGGTATAAAAAAACCGCTTCGATCGAAGCGGTTTTTTTGTTTTTATATTCAGTAACAGTTATCCGTTTACTGCTTCAACGTAATCTACTTTTCCTTTCAGCATATCGCGAAGCATGGTTTCGATACCACTTTTCAAGGTCATTGTAGAAGATGGGCAACCGCTACAGGCACCTTGTAGAATCACTTTTACTGTTCTGCTTTCTTCGTTGTAAGAATCAAATAAAATGTTTCCACCATCACTGGCCACAGCCGGTTTAATATATTCCTCTAGAATAGCTACAACCTGCTGCGAAGTATCGTCAAGCTCATCAAGGTTAATTTGTGGTTTAGGGGCGCTTTTTGGGGTTTCAGATCCATTTTCCTGCCCGGCAGTTCCCGTTACAGCATCGTTATTTAAAACTGAATTTCCTTCCTGTAAGAAATTACGAATAAATTCGCGCAGTTCCATAGTGATCTCTTCCCATTGAGCCACATCATATTTATTTACACTAACGTAGTTTTCGTCAATAAAAACCTCTTTTACAAAAGGGAAGTGAAATAATTTTTCAGCTAAAGGAGATTCTTTAGCATCATCGATATTTTTAAACTCTGCCGCATGAAGTACAAGCTTTCTGTTAGAAACAAATTTCATCACCTTTGGGTTGGGTGTGCTTTCCGCATAAACAGTTACAGGGATGTTTTTCTGTTGGTCATCGGTTTTAATAACAACTCCGCCTTTATTCAAATAATTTTCAATTTGTTCGGCAACTTCATTTTCTACTTCTGGCCATTCTACGATATCGTATTTTTCAATAGCAATAAAATTCTGAGAAATGTAAACCGTTTTTACGAACGGAAGGTAAAAAAGTTGTTGGGCAATAGGAGATTTAGCAGCCTCGTCGATGTTTTTGAACTCAAAATTCTCATGTTTGGTTAAGAATTTATTAGCTTCAAATTTAACAATTCCGGCTTGCGTAGTATGTTGTATATTAATGGTGTAATTTTCCATTTCCTAAAATTTTCGGCAAAAATACTAAAGAAAAGTTAGCTTATGTATATATTTACCCGACTTATATTAAATAGTATTTGACAATTTGATAAAATTTTACTCTGATCTTATGTGCCTCGATCGTTTTAGACGAATCCTGATCTTGTTGATTTTTGGCTCTCTTTTTTTATTTCCTGCTAAAAAGCTGGAAGCACAGGAGGTGATACCAACATATTCAGATTACCTGATGGATAATTTGTATTTGCTTTACCCATCAATGGCTGGTGCATCAAACTATAATCAAATTCGACTTACGGCCAGGCAGCAATGGTTTGACGTAGATAATGCGCCCAACTTACAAACTTTAAGCGTAAATGGTAGATTAGGTGATAAAATTGGTTTGGGATCTATCTTTTTCAGGGATGAAAATGGATATTTTTCCAAATTAGGAGCTTACGGAACTTTTGCCTACCACCTAATGTTTTCTAGGGATAATGTGAATCTTAATCAGTTATCTTTTGGGATTAGTGGAGGGATTATTCAGCACCGTTTAGATCAATCTCAATTTACGGTATTTGATCCGCTTTTAGGGAATAGTGATACGGCAACAGATATTTTTGCTAATATGGATGTAGGAATGTCCTATTATTATATGGATTTTTATGCCCATGTTGCTGTGAAGAATATTATTTCTGTAGAAAGAGATCTTTTCTATTCTGATGCGGTACCTAGTAATCAAAGAAAATACCTCGCTTCTGCGGGTTATGTTTTCGATTTTTATCGGAATGATTGGGGGCTAGAACCTTCTTTTCTTTTTCAGCTTCGAGAACTGAACTCACAGGCAACTATCGATGCTAATATAAAAGCTTACAAAGATTTTGATATTGGCCAGGGATGGATTGGTTTATCTTACCGGCAAGCTTTTGACGGAATGGAATACACGCGAACAGGGGAAGAAATTCAACGTCAAAATTTAAGATACATAACGCCGTTTCTGGGATTAGAATATAAGCGATTTATCTTTGGATATACATTTAGTTACCAGATGAACACGATGGTACTAAGTAATAATGGTTTTCATCAGCTTACCTTGGGCTATAATTTTGGTGAAAGCAGGCAGCGTTATGATTGCCATTGTCCCGCGATCAATTAAAAATCTAATTGCTCAACCTGAAATTCGTTCTTTTCAGGATTAATTATTTTGTTGAGTACTGAAGGATTGTAATTGGTGTAGAAAAAACAGGTTCCTTTTTGGCTAAAATCGATATTTAGAAGATTCTTTTTTTCTAAAATTGATTTGGTTTGCCTTGCTACCGCTTCTCCAGAGTCAATAATACTTAGATCTGGGCTAAATTTTTCTTTTAACTTCGGAATCAAATAGGGATAATGGCTGCAACCTAAAACCAGATAATCGATAGGATTTTTTTTGAACGGAAGAAGAAGCCTATCTAATAAGCTATCCATTTCTTCAGAATTGATCTTGCCATCTTCTATAAGTTCTACAAGACCGTTTCCTTCAACTTCAACAACATTTAATCCCTGAGTGTATAATTCAGAAGTTTTAGTGAATAAACTGCTGCTAAGTGTTCCTTTAGTAGCGAGTATTCCTATGGTTTTAGTTTTAGAATTTAATGCAGCGGGTTTTATGGCAGGCTCTATACCAATAAATGGTACATCGAATTCCTTTCTTAATTCATCGATCGCGTTCGTGGTAGCTGTATTGCAGGCAACAACAATGATCTTTGCACCAAGCTCTAATAATTTAATCGTGTTTTTTCGGCTAAGTTCTATGATCTCTTGTTTGCTTCGAACGCCATAAGGAGCATTAATACTATCGGCAAGATAAATAGTGTCTTCAAAAGGTAGAAGCTCATGGATCTCTCGCCATATTGAAGTGCCTCCAATACCAGAATCAAATATGCCTATTTTCTGTTTTGCCATAGGTATCAAAAATAAAAACTGCGCAGATATCTACGCAGTTTTTATGATAATTTGTTGATCTAATTTTTAGATTAGATTCCTAATTTAGTTTTTACGTCTGGCATAAGATCGTAACCATCTGCCATGATCACACCAGCACCAGTAGTAGAATCTAATACATAATCGTATCCTTTAGCTCTTGCTACATCTTGGATGGCATTACGAGCTTTCTCTAAAATTGGTCTAACAAGATCTTGTTGTTTCTTTTGAAGATCCTGAGAAGCCTTTTGGCTACGCTCCTGGATTCTTCTTTGAGCACTTTGTAGCTCCATAGAACGCTTTTGGTTCTCTTCTTCAGTTACAGTTTCTGCTTCTGCTTCGTAACGTTGTAGGGTCTTTTGAGCTTCATTCATCATATCCTTGATCTCAGCATCGTAAGTGTTTCTCAACTTATCAAGCTGAGTCATTGCATCTTTATAAGCAGGCATAGATTCTATAAGCTCTTGTGTTGCAATATGTGCAACTTTAGAGTCCTGAGCGTTTACAAAAGTCGTAGCTCCCAGGGTTAATGCTAAGGCTATAAAAAATGTTCTTAATTGTTTCATTTTAATTATTATTAAGTGTTAAAGTAATTATTTGTTAATTAATTGTATCCTTCTTCTGTTGCGCGGCTTCTCTGGCAGCTTTAATACTGTCTGTTCTTGCCTGGCGTTCTTTCAATATTTGTTCTCTTCTGGCTTCAAAAGCTGCTTTTTTTGCAGCTCTAACAGAATCTCGCTCTCTTCTTCGCTGTTCGATATAAAGCTCTCTTTCTGTTTTTGCATTTTCAGAAGCCTGTGCTCTTGCCTGAACAACTGAATCCTGAGCTACTGTTCTGTTTTCAGCTTGTTCTAACTCGATACGATCTTTACGTGTTTCTATTTGTTCACGATTAGCTGCTCTGGTAATGATCCTTAGTACCTGATCGCTCATATCATAATTGGACTTGGCATAAATCATACCAATTTCTGAAGTGCGATCAAAAATAAAGTCAAAATTTCTCCTGTCAGCTATCTCCTGAACAGCGGTAAATACTTGATCCTGTATAGGTTTTATAAGCTGTTTCTTCTGAAGAATAAAATCTCCTCCAGGCCCAAATCTTTTTTGTTGATACTCGGTCAATTGCTCTTGTAAATATTGAATATCCTCTTCTCTTTCTTCTAAAAGTTCTTTAGTTAATAAAGCTCTTTCATTTTCAAGTTGCGTTTGGATTTCTGAAATTTCTCGTCTTTTTGCATCGATTTCATTTTTCCAATCCTGTACGCGATTATCTAGTTGTGATGAAGCTTCTTGGTATTCTGGTATGTTTTCTAAAATATAGTCCATATCAATATAGCCAATATTAAGACCACGCTGGGCAAAAGTTGCCAGGGGTAAAAGTATTGCTATTATGATAAGACTTGTTTTTTTCATACGCTCGAATATAGAAAATATCATGCCATTTTAAAATTGTTGGCCAATGATAAAGTGAGTTTCCCAACCGTTTGCTTCAGACTGTCCTGGGATAGGGTCAAATCCGTAACCAAAGTCGATACCTAATAATCCAAATGCAGGCATAAAGATTCTAAGACCAGCACCAGCAGAGCGGTTTAATTGGAAAGGGTTAAAATCTCTAAAGTTGTCGTAAGACGCACCACCTTCTAAGAATGTTAATGCATATATCGAAGCAGAAGGTTTTAAAGTAATAGGGAAACGAAGCTCTAAAGAGTACTTATTATAAATAGTAGCTCCATCTTCCTCTGAAGCCTGACTTAAAGATGTTCTGTCTAACGGAATTAAAGACTGGTTAGGATAACCTCTTAATCGAATAGTTTCACGACCATCAAGACTGTATGACCCTAAACCATCACCTCCAAGGTAGAAACGCTCAAAAGGAGGAACACCACGATCCTGGTTGTAAGCTCCTAAGAAACCATACTCGACATTCGTTCTTAGAACAAGGTTTTTATTTTCCCCAAAGTTGGCAAGAGTGGTATACCAATCTCCTTTAAATTTCACTTTGTAAAATTCTAGCCACTTATATTTTTCCTGGTCAATTTTAGATTGATCTCCCACAGCATTAGCAGGAGTTACTCTGTTTCCACTATTGTCGATAAGATTTCCGTTATCATCTTCTAACTGAAATTCTCTTTGATTTTGAAGATCATTATAATCTACACCATTCCAAAGAGAGTAAGGAGGAGTGAATTTAGCCGTGATGCTAAAAATAGATCCTCCAACAGGGAAAATCGGGTTATATCTGGTGTTATCTCTAGTAATACCTAAGGTGTAAGTAAGGTTGTTTGAGAAACCATCACCATAGGTAAATAGTCCTGTATTATAATTATTAAGATCGTAACGTTGGAATCCTACGGAGTGAGATACTTGCAAATATGGATCTGGTTCTGTAAGACGTTTACCAAAACCAACGCTTACTCCAAGGATGTCAAAACTACGGTCTCTGTCTGCTTCTCTCGATCTGTAATCGTATAAGAATTGTCTCGTATAAGAGAACGATGTTGAAAGCTGTACCGGTTTTCTGCCGCCTAACCATGGTTCTACGAAAGAAAGGCTATAGGTCTGGTAGAATGTACTGGCTTGTGCTCTTAGAGATAGACTTTGTCCGTCTCCCATTGGTACTGGTTTGTAAGCTTCTTTATCAAAGATTCCTGCTATAGAGAAGTTGTTAAAAGAAAGCCCTAGTGTACCAATAAAGCCACCACCACCGTAACCACCTTGTAGTTCGATCTGGCTGGCACCTGCTTCAACCACATTATATTCTAATGATAATGTTCCTGTTTGGGGATCTGGATCGATAAATTCTGGACTCAACTGCTCTGCATCAAAAAATCCTAGTGAACCTAATTCTCGTACCGTAGAAACCACATCCTGCTGATTGTATTTTTGTCCTGGTTTAGTTAACAGGTTTCTATAAATTACGTGGTCTTTTGTTTTGTTGTTACCTACAACTCTAATTTCATCAAAATAAGCTTCTTTACCTTCTGTAATACGAAGTTCGAAATCGATCGTGTCGTTGTAAACATTAGTTTCAACTAAATTGAAGCTAGAGAATAGATATCCGTTATTTCTGTAAATAGTTGAAATGTTAGTAGCGTTAGGATCTTCTGCATCTTCAATTCTTTCGTTCATAAGAACACCGTTATACGTGTCTCCTTTTTTTATTCCTAAAGCTCGGTGTAAAAATTCATCGGTGTAAACTGTATTACCAACAAAATCGATATTACCAATGTAGTATTTATCTCCTTCTTCAACATTGATATTTAAGGCGATGTTATTTTCATCTACTTTGATAAGGCTGTCTGAGATGATACGCGCATCTCTGAATCCATTTTCTTTAAGCTTATTTACCAGATTTTCCTTGTCTTTTTGATAGTCTTCCTGATTAAATTTAGAGCGTTTCCAAAAACGATAGAATCGCTTTTCTTTGGTGTTTTTCATCGCTCTTTGAAGCTTAGCATCAGAGATCTGTTCGTTACCAATAATATCGATATCCTTGATCTTTACTTTGTCTCCAGTATCGATATTTACAACCATATTTACCTGGTTGTTGTTGGTAGTGTCTTGAACTTCAATAGTATTAATAGCTACTTTAGCATTAAAGTATCCATCTTTTTTAAACTTGTTCTCTATGTAGTTTTTGGTGTTTGTGATAAGGTTTTCAGTAACATTAACACCAGCTCTAAGTTTATTTTCTTCGATAAGTTCTTCCTGCTCTCTCTTTTTCTTTATCCCCTGAATACGAACTTCAGCAAGTTTTGGAATGTCGGTAATTACAAGTTCAAGGTCTGCAACGCCATCTTCAACATTAGTGATGTAGAATTCAATATCACTAAACATATCCAGATCCCAAAGTTTTTTGATCACATTACTTAGACGCTGTCCCGGGATATAAAGTTCGTCTCCAGATTTAAGTCGGGTAAATGAAACCACGGTGCTTTCGTTATATCTTGTAGAACCGGTAACTTTAATTTCACCTAAAGTGTATTTCTTACCATTTCCTATTGGGAGATCCTGCGCATTGGCAGCGATACTAAGCGTAAAACAAATTATTACGAATGCTAATATCCTTTTCGTCATAAATGCACTAACTAAGTTGCTCACTTGTTTTTCCAAATCTTCGTTCTCTGTTTTGATAATTGTAAATGGCTTCATAAAGATTTTCTTTTCTAAAGTCTGGCCATAAAATATTTGTAAAATACAACTCGGCGTAAGCCATTTGCCATAGCAAAAAGTTGCTAATTCTTTGTTCGCCACTTGTTCTTATCATCAAGTCGACATCTGGAATATCTTTAGTATATAAACTTTTAGATATCAAAGAATCATTTATTTCATCTGGTTGTAACGTTCCATCCTTTACTTTATTGGCTAAAACTCTAAAAGCAGAGGTCATTTCTTCTCTGGATCCATAGCTTAATGCCAAAATCAAAGTCATTTTAGCGTTATCTTTTGTTTTATCGATAACATCTAAAAGTTCTCTTTTTGCTTTTTTAGGTAGGTTTTCAATATTACCTATGGCGGTTAGTCTGATGTTGTTTTTCTGAAGTGTTTTAATTTCTTTTTTAAGAGAAGAAACTAAGATCTTCATTAACGCATCAACCTCTAGTTTGGGGCGATTCCAATTTTCAGTGGAAAAAGCATATAGTGTTAAAAATTTTATTCCAATCTCAGCGCTGCCTTCAACAACATCTCTTACAGATTTAACACCTTCATTATGGCCAACGGCTCTTAAAAAGCCTTGCTTTTTTGCCCAACGACCATTACCGTCCATTATAACGGCAATATGCGAAGGTAATTTTGTTAAGTTGAGATTTTCTTTAAAATTCATTTTCTAAAAGCTCGAATAACATGGTTTTCTACCAAATGTTACGGTGAATGTTATTCCGGTAAATACATACCAGTCGTTAGTGTTTTGATTACCAAAGGTGATTATAGGATCTTGTGAATCCAGTAATTCTTCAGGATTACTTCCATCGAGATTATCGGTAAAGGTATATCTGGCGCCAATTTCCAACGCACCAACTAAATGTTGGCTAAGAGTGGTTTTGTAGCCTACCACCATAGGAATTGCAAATTCCCAGTTGGTACCTTCGTTTACTAAAGGTCCACCTCGTGAACCATCTAAAATTACATGATCTGCACTAAAATATGTGACACCAGTGTAAAGATATGGAGCACTTTGCGGAGTTCCCTTGTGAAGGTCGAAATCCCAGAAGTTAAATTCTAAACCCAAAGAAGCTTCAGTAATCGTATTGCTAAAGGAATAACCTCTTTGCTGTCTACGCGTATCATTGCTTTCTGCATCATCAGCTTCAATATTCCCCATAATTAAAGAGAACCTGAAGGAATGACGCGGACTGCGATTCCATTTTAGGATTCCGCCTGCTGCAAGACCACTGGGATTCACGTAGAAAGAATTTCCTACGTCACCAATATAATTTGCGCCACCTAAAAAGGCACCGACCTCATACGTCTGAGATTGCAAATTAATTGAAGTGATCGACATTAAAACAAAAGCTATTAGATACCGCATAGGTTCTTAAAAGTTTGCAAATATAACAATTATGTTTGCTCTGCAATAATTTGAGCTCATTAGTATTACATTAACAGTATTTGCAAAAAAATATTGTCTAGTTACGTTTATCTTCTCCCCATAGCAGTTTTTTTCGTAGGGTTTGAAGAAAGCTATTGTCATTAAGCTCTACCAGGTTAATCGTGTAGGGCGCTTTTTGAATAATAATTTCGGTGTCGTTCTTTAAACTGGCAAGTCTGGAATCCATAGATAAAAGATGGGAATCTTCTCTACCGCTAACTTTTAAAGTGATCTTGGTGTCATCTTTTATAATCAAAGGTCTCGCGTTTAAATTGTGCGGAGCAATTGGTGTGATTACGATAGAATCTGCATCTGGAGTAATAACAGGGCCGCCACAACTTAGTGAGTAACCGGTAGATCCTGTTGGTGTGGCAATAATTAATCCATCGGCCCAATAAGAAGTAAGATACTGGTCATTTAGCCAGGTGTCTACCGTGATCATCGAGGTGGTGTTTTTTCGGCTTACTGCAATTTCGTTAAGTGCCACATTATCGAAAATTTCATCATCGAACCTTGGTTTAGTTTCGATCTTTAGAACTGCTCTTCTTGAAATATGAAAGTCTTTTCTTAGGATCGTATGTATGGTGTCTCCTATTTGTTCTTTTTGGATCGTAGATAAAAAGCCTAACCTTCCGGTATTTATCCCAACAATAGGGATGTCTAGATTTTTAATGTAATTGATGGATTTTAATATCGTACCATCGCCACCAATAGTGAAAAATAGATCATATGAAGCATCCAAAACATCAAAAGTTTTATAATCGCTATATTCTCCAGTAACACTTTTATTCTTATTGATAAGATCTAAAAAGTTACGTTCGATAACAACATCTACCTTTTCTTCCTGTAAAAGTTCCAGAAGCTGATTTATATAAGTGCCGGCGTTTTCATGATAAAACTGACCGTAAATGCCTATTTTCATCTATACTTAAATTTACTCGATATTTGAGATATAATTCTTCAGTCGTCTACATTCGTATTGAATTCCGAATTAATAATAATATCTATCAAGTGTCCTTAAACAGGACGTTTTTATTGGCATCACCAAAGGGTATGATACCCCCGATGCTTGCCTCGAAATTAAAAATTTATTTCCAACGAATGCCTTGTGAGCTTGCCCAGCGGTACTTTGCTAAATATTAAGGTATTTATCTAAATACTTAGATCGATCACGAAGGTTTTTATTAAAAGCATCTTCCTGATGTTGTGAAATGATATTGTAACCGTATCTTCTTAAAGATTGTATTACTTCATTAAGACCAGTTGGGTTTATTTTTATAGTGATCTGTGCAAGATCATTTTCGATCTTAGAAACAAATAGTCCCAAAACATGAACATTGCTGGATTCTACGATCTGGCTAATTTCACTTAACGAGTAATCTTTAAAGCCTTTTTCAACAACAATAATATTACCGGTTTCATTTAAAAATGGAGTTTCATTAAAGATCCCCATAATCTCATTCAATTCCACATAGCCTAAATACTCATTTTCGCCATCCAGAACGGGTAAAATATTAGAATTGTTTTGTGCGAAAGATTCTAAAATATCAAGCCAGTAATCGGTATCCCTAACAAAGAAACCTTCTAGGGCATACTGATAATCTTCGATCGATTTTTCAGCATCAAAACATCGAATATCATTTTCAGAAATGCATCCCATATAAATACCATTATTCTCTACCGGTAAGTGAGAGTAGGTAAGTTGATTAAAATCATTCTGTAAATCACCGATCTTGTCTGAAAAATGACGAATGGCAACATCATTTAAACCGTATTCTTCCATATTCATAATCCTCGCGTCGTTTAACGCAAATTAATTAAAATAATATTCATTAAGCCATCCTCAACTTTGTATTTTTGTTAAAACAGAAAGTTTTAGGATAAGCTTTAGAAGTTATAGTGAAGATCTCATTTATTATTGTAGAAGATCCTAAGTATTTATATCAAATTTGAAACCAAAGCCTTACGGCAAAGCTAATATTATGACGAAGTTAAGCGTAAATATCAATAAGATCGCAACGCTAAGAAATGCAAGAGGTGGCAACATTCCTAATGTTGTAAATTGTGCTTTAGATATCGAAAAATTCGGTGCAGAAGGTATTACCGTGCATCCACGTCCAGATGAAAGACACATAAGATATCAGGATGCCAGAGAGTTGAAACCAGTTTTGAAAACCGAGTTTAATATTGAAGGAAATCCGGTAGTAAAATTCGTTAATCTCGTGTTAGAAGTGAAACCGGCGCAGGTAACCCTGGTGCCAGATGCAGTAGATGCTATTACTAGTAACGCAGGTTGGGATACCGTTAAAAATAAAGAGTTTTTAGTTGAAGTAATTTCTGAATTTAAAAAACACGGCATCAGAACATCGATTTTCGTAGATCCAGATAAAAAAATGATCGAAGGCGCTGCTGAAACCGGTACAGATCGTATCGAATTATATACTGAAAGTTTTGCTGAACAATTTGCTGCCGGAGACAAAGAAAATGCAGTTAAACCTTATGCTGAATGCGCTAAGCTTGCCCATAAATTAGGTTTAGGGATCAACGCCGGGCACGATCTGTCTTTAGATAATATCGAATTCTTTAAAAATCAGGTGCCATTTGTAGACGAAGTTTCTATAGGGCACGCTTTAATCGCTGAAGCACTTTATTTAGGTCTTGAAGAAACGATCGCCAGATATTTACAGAAATTACAATAAGTCGAAATTGGTCGTTTTTAGCTTAATATTTTAAAAAATTGCAATGAAGTTACATACCAATATTATAGGAGAAGGGAAACCTTTTATCATTTTACATGGATTTTTAGGAATGGGTGACAATTGGAAAACATTAGGAAAGATGTTTTCTGAAAAAGGATACGAAGTTCATCTCGTAGATCAGCGAAACCATGGTAAAAGTCCGCATAGTGACGATTTTACTTACGAAGTATTGGCAGAAGACTTAAAAGAATATATCGAGGAGCATAATTTGGATGAAGTTGTGCTTATGGGACACTCTATGGGTGGTAAAACGGCCATGCTTTTTGCGACAACTTATCCAGATCTTTTAGAAAAGCTGATAATCGTAGATATTGCACCTAAATATTACAGGCCGCATCATCAGGATATTCTGGCAGGACTAAGTTTACTGGAAGAATCTGATGTTTCTTCAAGGCAGGAGGCTGCTAAAATAATTTCTGAATATGTTCCCGATAAACCAACTCAACTTTTCCTTCTTAAAAACCTAGATCGCGAAAGTAAAGATAGGTACGTCTTAAAAGTTAATCTGAAGATATTTAAAGAAAAAATAGATAATATCGGTAAGGCATTAGGCGATGGTAAAACATATGAGGGAGAAACGCTTTTTATAAAAGGAGAAAACTCAAACTACATCAAGTTACCTGAAGATGAGCAGTTACTACGTACTCATTTTCCAGAAACTAAAATTGAAGTAATTAGCAATGCAGGCCATTGGGTACATGCCGAGAATCAAAAGGATTTCTATGATGCTGTAATTCGATTTCTTTAAAAATCACCCCTAAATATTATGCATACATAATATTTTTACCTATTTTGTTGCAATATTTGTATTTTACATTATTTTTGAGGCGTTTTATACAAATTGTGAAACAAACTTAATTCTACTTAAATTATGAAGAAACTTTTATTCCTAACCCTTTTTGGGTTGGCGGCTGCAATGACTTATGCCGGGGGATACAGAGTAGGGCTTCAGGGACAGCGTAGGCTGGCTATGGGGCATACTGGTGTGGCTGTAGTTGATAATGCAGAGTTAGCATTTTTTAACCCTGCTGGGTTAGTGTATTTAGAAGATCGTATAAATGTATCTTTTGGGGCAAGTGCGGTATTCTCAGACGTGGTGTGGCAAAATGACGAATTTGGGCAAATGGCAAGAACAGACAGCCCGGTAGGAACGCCTTTTTATGCCTATGTTTCTTATAAAGCTTCAGATTGGCTAACTTTAGGTCTTGCGGCGTATACGCCTTACGGTAGTTCTGTAGAGTGGCCAACAGATTGGTCTGGTTCTCATCTTGTGAATAATATAGATCTTCAGGCGATCTATATTCAGGCATTGGCTTCTGTAAAAATTTCAGATAAACTTAGTGTAGGTGGTGGTCCTATTTATGTAAATGGAGCCGTAAACTTCAATAGAAATTTAAACAGAACTCTTAGCGATATCGATGGAAATAGAGCAAACGTAACTGTAGACGCTTCAGGAGTGCATGCCTGGGGATGGTCTTTAGGAGCCATGTTCAATCCTACAGATAAACTTAGAATAGGAGCAAACTATCGTTCAGAAATTATTGTTGAAGCAGAAGAAGGAGATGCTGATTTTAGTAATATTCCGGCTTCACCATTAACTCCATTTAATGATACTCGTTTTGACGCTTCTTTGCCTTTACCAGCAGAACTTTCTGTAGGGGCTTCTTATGAGATTTCAGATAAATGGTTAGTAGCTTTTGATTATAACCGTGCCTTTTGGGATGTATATCAATCTTTAGATATCGATTTTCAAGATCCGGCAGTTCCAGATTCAGAAAATCCAAGAAATTATAAAGACGCTAATACGTATAGATTTGGTGCGCAGTATATCGCAAACGAAATGTTTACCTTAAGAGCAGGTTATTATTTCGACGAATCTCCTGTACAATCTGGTTATTTTGCTCCAGAAACACCACGAAATGATGCGCATGGCTTTACTGCGGGTCTTTCAGTAAATATAACAGAGAAACTAGCGATCGATGCTTCATTCTTATATAATAGATTCGAAGAAATTAACGAATCTTACGAGTATTATATGGAGAATGGGCAGAATGTACCATTTGAAGGGGATTATAAAACAGTAGCTTTTGTGCCAGGTCTTGGTGTGACATTTAAAATTTAAACTTACAAGAAATGATGAAAAACTATAGATTTTTAGCAATAGGCTTGTTGGCTTTGGGAATAGTTTCTTGTGAGCCAGATTTAGATAATCCAATAGATGAAGCAGGAGGTGTGTATAGTAATGGTGGAGCCGATTTTACCAATTACGTAGCTTTAGGAAATTCGTTAACAGCAGGATATGCAGATAATGCACTTTATATTACGGGGCAAACAAATTCGTATCCTAATATTTTAGCAGGACAGTTTGCTTTAACGCAGGAAACAAACGAATTTACCATTCCTTATATGAATGATAATGCCGGCGGTCTTTTAGCTGGCGGTCAGCAAATCACAAGTAATAGATTGGTGTTGGCAACAGATAGCCAGGGAAATAATAGTCCGTCGGTTTATGCAGGGATGGCACCAACCACAGATATTACAAATGTCTTAGAAGGACCTTTTAGCAATATGGGAGTTCCTGGAGCTAAATCTTATCACTTAGGAGTAGAGGGTTATGGTAATTTAGCAGGTGTTCAATCGGGCATGGCGAATCCATATTTTGTAAGATTTGCCTCTTCTCCTCAAACTAGTGTAATGGCCGATGCTTTAGCGCAAGATCCTACATTTTTCTCTTTATGGATTGGGAATAACGATGTTTTAGGTTATGCGACTTCTGGAGGTGTTGGTGTAAACCAGGCAGAAAATCTAAATCCTGCTACTTATGGCTCTAACGATATTACAGATCCGCAGGTTTTCGCTCAGGTATATTCACAAATGGTGCAGGCCTTAACAGCTAACGGAGCAGGCGGAGTTTTGATTAATATTCCAGATGTAACTTCAATAGCATTTTTCAATACAGTGCCTAATAATGCATTGGTTTTGGATGCGCAAACCGCTGGGAATCTAACCGCATATTTTAGTGCTGTTTCCCAGGTTTTTGCCGGTGGATTAATGGCGCAGGGAGTTCCGCAGGAACAAGCTGTAGCCTTGGCTTCTCAATACGCTATAACATTTAACGAAGGTCCAAATAGATTTATAATCGATGTACCGGTGAGTGAAACCAATCCGCTTGGATTTAGACAGATGACAGAAGATGAATTAATTCAACTTCAGGTAGATCAATCAGCTTTGGCTAGTGGTTATGGTTCAGTTAATTTAACTGCTGAAGTTCAGCAGGTTTTAGGCTTACTTATGGCTGGAAGAACACCTACTCAGGAACAGGCTAACATCCTTTTTGGAGGTGTGAATGGTTTAGATGATGCAGATGTTTTAGATAGCACAGAAATTTCTGAAATTCAAACAGCTACTGCTTCTTTCAATCAAACTATATCTGCAGTTGCTAGCGCAAATGGTCTTGCAATGGTAGATGCAAATGCGTTATTAAATAGCGTTGCAGATGGAGGTTTATCTTTTGATGGTGGTACTGTTACTGCAACCTATGCAACAGGCGGTGCTTTTTCTTTAGACGGAGTGCATTTAACGCCAAGAGGTTATGCAATTGTTGCTAACGAGATTATCGATCAGATTAATGCAACTTATGGTGCAACTGTTCCTAAAGTGAATGTGGGGCAATACGGTACAATTACGCTGAGTAATGAGGTGCAGTAATGATAAACTTATATTAAAATAAGGAAAGTCGGCAATTAGCCGACTTTTTTTTTCGCAATTTTGAACTATCAATCAAACCTTTAAAGAAATGAGACTTTTATTAAAACTTCTATTATCTGCCCTTGTTGTGGTGGTTTTAGCCAAATTATTGCCAGGTGTAGCAGTAGCTAGTTATTTTACGGCATTTATTGTGGCGATAGTTTTAGCGATACTTAACCTTATCGTTAAACCAATATTAGTGATCCTAACCTTGCCGGTAACTATTGTAACCCTAGGCTTATTTTTACTTATCATAAATGCTATAATTATCTTTTTAGCAGATGGTTTTGTAGGAGGCTTTAGTGTAGATGGCTGGTTTATGGCGATAATATTTAGTTTACTTTTTTCATTATTTCAGTCGATATTATATTCTCTTCTTGATAAGGATTAGAAGCTTGCTGAAATTCAATAATTTGAAACTTTGCAGGCTAGTGAAAAAAGCTTAATTTTGCACACCAATTTTTTATAATAAGTCAAGATGAATATTACCAGAGAGAATATTGATGAATTGAATGCGGTAGTTAAAGTAGATATCGCAAAAGACGACTATGCTCCTAAAGTAGAGAAGATCCTTAAGGATTACCGTAAAAATGCCAATGTTCCTGGCTTTAGAAAAGGTCACGTTCCTATGGGGATGGTGAAAAAACAATACGGGCAGGCTGTATTGGTAGATGAGGTAAATAAATTACTACAGGAAAACCTTAATAAATATCTTACTGAAGAAAAATTAGACGTTCTAGGAAATCCTATTCCTAAAGAGCAGGAAAATTTTGACTGGAATGAAGATAACTACACTTTTGAATTTGAAGTTGGTCTTGCTCCAGAATTTGAGGTAAGTCTTGATTTAGAAAAGCCTGTAACAAAATATAATATCGTTGCTGATGATACAATGATCGACAGACAGATCGAGAATATCCAAAAGCAGTACGGTAAATTAATTTCTAAAGACGAGGTTGAAGAAGGAGATATCGTTGCCGGAACTTTCAAAAATGAAGAAGAAGGTATCGAAAATGAAACTTCGATCGAATTAGAAAAGATCAAGGGAAAAAGAAACCTTAATAAATTTGTAGGATCTAAAGTAGGAGATACGATCAAATTAAAGACTAAGAGTCTTTTTGAAGACGATCACGATTTGATCCAGCACTTAAAGATCGAACATGATAAAGCTCACGATCTTGATATCGAAGTAGAATTTACTATTTCAGAAATCAATAAAAGAGAGCTTGCAGATCTAGACCAGGAATTATTTGATAAGCTTTTTGGTGAAGGAAAAGTAAAAACTGTAACCGAGCTTAAAGAAAAGATCAAGGAAGATGCTGAAAAGCAATTCGTTCAGCAAAGCGATCAACAGTTAATGAATGATGTTACTGAAGCATTGATCGAGAAGACTGATTTTGATCTTCCAAAAGAGTTTCTTCAAAAATGGATTAGAACTGTTGGTGAAAAACCATTAACAGAAGAAGAAGCTGTTGAGGAATACGAGAATAGCGAAAAAGGACTTCGTTACCAGTTAATCGAAGGGAAGATCGTAAAAGACAACGATATCCAGGTAGATTTCGAAGCGCTCAAAGCATTCGCTAAAGATAAAATTAAAGAGCAAATGGCTCAATTTGGACAAATGGATCCTTCAGATAAAGAATTAGACGACATCGCTGCGCGAATCATGTCTAATCAAGATGAGGTGAAGCGTCTTTCTGAGCAATTAGTTAACGAAAAATTGTTAAACTTCTATAAAGACAATATGAAATTTGACGAAAAGGAAGTTACTTACGATGAGTTTGTGAAAGAAATTTATGAGTAAAAAAACTGCTGGTAGTTCAGTAGAATAATTTGCTTTTGGCTAAGGCCTTCAAATAAACAAATCTCGATTATCGAGTAAGCCTTTTTTATAATTTATACCTATCTTTAAGGCGTTAACCATAACGGTATAACGCCTTTTTTGGCTTTATAGATTACTTTGTAATTAAAAAGAAAAATTGATGGACTACGGAAAAGAATTCGAAAAGTACGCAACCAAACACCACGGAATAAATAGTAATTATTACGATAAAATAGTAAGCAGCATGACGCCTGTTGGGATGACTCCTAACATTATTGAAGAGCGCCAGATGAATGCTGTGGCAATGGATGTATTTTCTAGATTAATGATGGATAGAATTATCTTTATGGGTACTGGCATCAACGATCAGGTAGCAAATATTATCCAGGCGCAATTATTATTTTTAGAGAGTACAGATTCTTCAAAAGATATTCAAATTTATATAAACTCTCCTGGTGGTAGTGTTTATGCTGGTTTAGGTATATATGATACTATGCAATTTATTAAGCCAGATGTTGCAACGATCTGTACAGGTATGGCAGCTTCTATGGGAGCCGTATTACTTTGCGCAGGGGAAAAAGGAAAAAGAAGTGGTTTGCCACATTCTCGAGTGATGATTCACCAGCCACTTGGTGGAGCTCAGGGACAGGCAAGTGATATCGAGATCACTGCCAGAGAGATCATAACTTTAAAAGAAGAATTGTACAATATCATTTCTAAACATTCTGGGCAGTCTTACGATAAAGTTTACGAAGACAGTGATCGTGATTACTGGATGAAAGCTGATAGAGCTAAGGAATACGGAATGATAGACGAGATTCTTACCAGAGAGGAGTAAGATCGAGATTAGACAGAATTAGAAGAGATTTTCAGGATGCTATATTCTGAATTTGAACAGGAAATATAACAAGATGGCGAAAGAGGAATTAGAATGCTCCTTCTGCGGAAGAAAAAAACCTGAAACCAATTTATTGATCGCAGGTTTAGATGCTCACATTTGTGATCGATGCATCGAGCAGGCGCATGGTATTGTGCTTGAAGAATCGAAGCAGGGAGAAGCAAACGAATTATCTTCAGAATTAATGCTAAGTAAGCCTAAATCTATTAAGGCATTCTTAGATGAATATATTATCGGGCAGGAAGCAACTAAAAAAGTAATGTCTGTTGCTGTTTATAACCACTACAAACGTTTATTACAACCAGAGAGCGATGATGATATCGAGATCCAGAAAAGTAATATCGTGATGGTTGGTGAAACAGGTACCGGTAAAACCTTAATGGCAAAAACTATCGCGAAAATGCTTAATGTGCCTTTAGCGATCGTTGATGCAACGGTGTTAACTGAAGCTGGTTATGTTGGTGAAGATGTAGAAGGAATTCTTACACGTTTACTTCAGGCAGCAGATTATAATGTAGATAAAGCTCAACGCGGAATTGTGTTTATCGACGAGATCGATAAGATCGCTCGTAAAAGTGATAATCCTTCGATCACCAGAGATGTATCTGGAGAAGGTGTTCAGCAGGCATTATTAAAACTTCTTGAAGGAACCACGGTAAATGTTCCGCCAAAAGGAGGAAGAAAGCATCCAGATCAAAAATTTATCGAGGTAGATACTGAAAATATTCTGTTTATCGCCGGTGGAGCTTTTGATGGAATCGAAAAAAATATCAGCAAGCGTTTAAATATGCAGGCGGTAGGATTCAGTGCTTCGAAGAGTGATGATAATATCGAAAGAACCAATCTTTTAAAGTATATCATTCCTAAAGATTTGAAGGATTTTGGACTTATTCCTGAAATTATTGGTCGTTTACCGGCATTAACTTATATGAATCCGCTAGATCAGCAAACGCTTCGTTCTATTTTAACCGAGCCTAAAAATGCGATTATCAAGCAGTATACAAAACTGTTTGAAATGGATGAGATCGAATTTAGCGTTACAGATGAGGCTTTAGATTATATCGTAGAAAAAGCGGTAGAATATAAGCTTGGTGCACGTGGTTTACGTTCACTTTGTGAAGCGATCTTAACCGATGCAATGTTCGATCTTCCTGAAAGTGATGTGAGAGAATTTACACTTACTCGCGAGTATGCTGAAGAAAAACTAAATAAATCTACTATGAATGCGCTAAAAGCAGCTTCGTAGAAAAGATAATAATTGTTTTAAAGTTAAAAGGCCTCGCAGATATTGTGAGGCTTTTTTATTGCTAAGATTCGATAATTTCTAATACGTTTTCTTTCTTAAAATTTAGGGTACTTTATTTTTTAATTTTTTGAAAGCTTTAGCATAGCGCTATAATCTTCTGTTAATCATTTGAAGTCGGTTTTATTAATTGGTAATTTCAAAGAGATAGACCACTCTATTACCAACTAATAAATCTCAAAGCATGGCAGAGGATAAAGCAGCAACAGCCGAAATTGAAAATCAGGAATGGCTGGATTCCCTTAAATGGGTTTTGCAAAATGAGTCGAAAGAACGAGTAGAAGAAATACTAAAATTACTACGAGCAGAAGCTCAAAGACACGGTGTAAAATCAAACTTACCTTTAACTACACCATATATTAATACCATAAGTCCCGGGGATGAAGAAAAATATCCAGGGGATATCGAAATCGAAGAAAAAATATTAGCCTACATCCGTTGGAATGCAATGGCAATGGTTGTGCGGGCAAACAATAACAGCAAAGGAATTGGCGGGCATATTTCCACCTATTCTTCTATTGCTCATTTATGGGAAGTTGGTTTTAATCACTTCTTTAAAATGGATCGAAGTGCCGGTTCAGATCTGGTATATTTTCAGGGACACGCTTCACCGGGAGTTTATTCCAGGGCTTTTTTAGAAGGAAGACTTACAGAAGAGCATTTAGAAAACTTCCGTAGAGAAGTAAAATCAGATAAAGGCTTAACCTCATATCCGCATCCGCATTTAATGCCAGAATTCTGGAATTTCCCAACCGTTTCTATGGGCTTGGGGCCAATAAGTGCAATTTACCAGGCGCGTTTTAATAAATACCTCGAAAAACGGGGAATCATAGAAAAAGACGATCAACAGATTTGGGCGTATTTAGGAGACGGAGAAATGGACGAGCCAGAAGCGCGTGGTGCTATTAGTGTAGCAGCGCGAGATCAATTAGATAATTTGACTTTTGTGGTCGATTGTAATTTGCAACGCTTAGATGGTCCTGTTCGAGGTAGCGGAAAGATCATTCAGGAATTAGAAGGATTGTTTCAGGGAGCAGGTTGGAATGTGATCAAACTGATCTGGGGAAAAGACTGGGACCCAATTTTCGAAAAAGATACTCAAGGAAAACTGGTGAGCTTGCTTAACGAATTACCCGATGGGCAACTTCAAAAATATGCATTTTCTGAAGGAGATTTTATTCGTGAAGATCTCTTCGGAAAAGATAAAAACCTGGCTAAAATCGTCAAAAACCTATCGGACGATGAGTTAAAACGCCTGAAGCGGGGAGGGCACGATCATCAAAAGATCTATAACGCTTACAAACAGGCAACCGAGCATAAAGGCCAGCCTACAATTATCCTGGCACAAACCATAAAAGGTTACGGGCAGGGTAAAGCCGGTGAAGCCAGTAATGTTTCCCATAAAACAAAAAGTTTTAAAGAAGAAGAATTGAAAGCTTTTAGAGACTTTTTTAGTTTGCCGGTTTCAGATAAAGAATTAAAAGATATTCCGTTTTTAAAACCCAAAAAAGATAGCGAAGAACTTAAATATCTGCACGAAAGAAGAGAAAAATTAGGTGGATTTCTTCCGCAGCGGAAAGATAAAAGTGAAGTGATTAAGGAGCCTGATAAAAAAGTATTCAAAAGCTTTTTAGAAGGTTCGGGCGATGACGAAGCCGCTACCACAATGGTGATGATCCAAACTTTAAGTCGGTTATTCAAAGATGAAGAATTAGGGAAATATATAGTTCCTATTATTCCAGATGAAAGCCGAACCTTTGGAATGGAATCTTTATTCAGACAGGTTGGAATTTATGCGCCAGGCGGTCAATTATACGAGCCGGTAGATAAAGAAAGTCTGTTGTTCTATAAAGAATCTGAAGACGGTGCGATTATGGAAGAAGGAATTACAGAGGCTGGTTGTATGGCCGAGTTTATTGCAGCGGGTACTGCTTATTTGAATCAGGGAAAACCAATGATCCCGTTTTACTTTTTCTATTCGATGTTTGGTTTCCAACGAACAGGAGATCTAATGTGGGCAGCAGCAGACGCCGGAGCTAAAGGATTTCTTGTAGGTGGAATTTCAGGAAGAACCAGTCTGCCGGGAGAGGGTTTACAGCACCAGGATGGGAATAGTCATTTATATGCCTTAGCATTTCCAACGCTAAAGGCTTACGATCCTGCATTTGCTTACGAGCTTGCGACCATCGTAAAAGCTGGGATCAAAGAAATGTATATCGATAAAGAGCATTATTTCTATTATATCACATTAGGAAATGCAACTTACAAAATGCCTAAAATGCCAAAAGATAGCGAAGAAGGTATTTTAAAAGGAATGTATAAATTCCAAAAAACCAGAAAACGCAAAACCGATAAAAAAGCGCATCTTTTTGGTAGCGGCTCTATTATGGCTGAGGTGTTAGAAGCAGCTGAAATCTTAGAAAAAGAATACGATGTTGCGGTTGATATTTGGAGTATTACCAGTTATAAATCACTATACGATGACGCTATAGATACAGAGCGTAACAATCGATTAAAAACTCAGCTAAATAAAGATAAAAATTATATTCAGGAATGTCTTGAGGATGAAAAAGGAGTTTTTGTAGCTGCTTCAGATTATGTAAAAGCATTGCCAGAATCGATCGCAAAATGGTTTCCTGCAAATCTTGCTGTTTTGGGAACCGATGGTTTTGGCCGTAGTGATGCGAGACCAGAACTACGCGATTTTTTTGAAGTAAACGCAGCTCATATTGTTTTTGCTACGCTTTACGAATTGGCAAATGATGGAAAAATTAAAGCGAAGCAGCTTAAAGAAGCGGCAAAAAAGTTTGATATCGACGCCAAGAAACCAAATCCAAGAACATCCTAACCAATAAAAGAAAAAGAAAATGGCTAAAGAAATTAAAGTTCCACAAATAGGAGACGGAGTAGAATCTGCAACAGTTTCTGAAATATTAGTTGCTGAAGGCGATAAGATCGAAAAAGATCAGGGTGTTATTGCTGTAGAAAGTGATAAAGCTTCAGTAGAAGTGCCTAGTTCGGCTGCCGGAACCATCAAAGAAATAAAGATAAGTGAAGGCGACGAGGTTGAAGTTGGGCAGGTGATCATCCTGTTAGAAGCTGCTGATGATGACGAAGACGAGGCCGATGATAACGAGGAATCTTCAGATGAGCAGGAAGAAGAAAAAACTTCCGAAGAAAATGAAGATACAGATGATGATGAAGCTGAAGAAAAAAGTTCAGATAAGAAAAAGAAAAAAGTAAAAGAAAAAAAAGCTAACGATAGTGAAGAGGAGTCTGAAGAAGACGAAGAGGATGAAAAAAAATCATCCAAAAAAGACGAATCTGAAGATAAATCTTCTGAAGAAAGCGAGAATGAAACGTCTAAAAAATCTTCAGGCAAATCTACCGGAGCCGGAATTCAGGCTTCGCCGGGTACACGTCGTTTAGCTCGGGAACTAGGTGTAGATCTTAGCGAACTGGCAGAAGAAATTTCTGGAAGAATTTCAGAAAAAGACGTCAAAGAATTTTCTAAAAAAGGAAGTCAGAAATCTACAAAATCGGCATCTGTTTCTTTACCAGATTTTGAGAAATGGGGAAGTGTAGAACGCAAGCCACTAAATAATATTCGAAAAGCAACAGCGAAAAATGTTACGGCTTCCTGGCAATCTGTGCCGCATGTTTTTCAGTTCGATGAAGCCGATATTACCGATATTCAGCAATATTTAGAAGCGAATCAGGATAAAGCTGAAAAAGCAGGTGGAAAATTAACAATTACAGCATTATTGACGAAAATCGTAGCAAGCGCACTGGTAAGATTTCCAAAGTTCAACGCCAGCGTAGATATGGAAAATGAAGAAATGATCCTGAAAAATTATGTGAATATTGGGATTGCAGTAGCTACAGAGAAAGGTCTTTTAGTGCCGGTAATTAAAGACGCCGATAAGAAAAGCATTATAGAAATTGCTGTAGAATTAAGCAATATTGCTGAAAAAGCCAGAGATGGAAAATTAACTAAAGAGGATATGGAAGGCGCTAATTTCTCTATTTCTAATCTTGGCGGAATTGGCGGAACTAATTTTACGCCTATCGTTCCCGCACCACAATCGGCTATTTTAGGAATTTCACGTTCGGCTAAAAAACCGGTGTACATCGACGACGAATTTAAACCAAGAGAAATTTTACCGCTTAGCTTATCCTACGATCATCGTTTAATCGATGGTGCCGATGGCGCAGCATTTATAAATTGGATCACGCAGGCACTACAAGATCCTTACAAAGCCTTGCTTGGGGCATAAAACTAGAGATTATGGCAAATAGCAAGAAAGAGAAAAAAGAACTGGTGGTGATTGGCGCAGGCCCGGGCGGGTATGCAGCAGCATTTAGAGCAGCAGATCTGGGAATCAAAACCACTTTAGTTGATCCAGAAGCCAATCCTGGCGGCGTATGTTTATATCGCGGCTGCATTCCTTCAAAAGCCTTGTTGCATGTAGCGAAGGTGAAAAAAGAGGCTACAGAATTATCGAATTTCGGGTTAAGTTTTGATGAACCTGAAATCGATGTGAAGAAAATGGCAAAGTGGAAAGATGGTGTCGTAAAAAAACTTACCGGCGGTTTAGGCCAGCTTAGTAAAGCCAGGAAAGTTGAGTTTATCCAGGGGAAAGCTTTTTTTAAAGATGAAAAAACGCTAGAGGTTGAAGAAAACTCAGGTGAGTCGTACGAGCTTGAATTCGAAAATGCAATAATCGCTACAGGATCTACACCAACCGAATTGCCAAATATCGAAGTAGATCATAAACTCATCTGGAATTCTAAGGATGCACTCGATCTTAAAGAAATTCCGAAGAAATTATTAGTGATCGGTGGCGGTTATATCGGCTTAGAATTGGGAAGTGTTTACGCAAATTTAGGAAGTGAAGTTTCTATTGCTGAAATGACATCTGGTTTTTTACCGGGCGCAGATCGTGATCTGGTAAAAGTTTTTGAAAAAGAACAGCCCTTCAAAAACCTGTATTTTGATACCAAAGTCGAAAAAATAGATCCTAAAAAGAAAAAGGTTGAAGTGGTATTAAAGTCGGGCGATAAAGAGGAAAAAAAGAAATTTGATAGAGTGCTGGTAGCGATTGGGCGACAACCTAATGTAAAGGCCAGTAAACCGCAAAATGCGGGAGTAGAAATTGGCGAAGACGGTTTTATAAAAGTCTTTAATAATCGTAAAACTTCAGCAAATAATATTTATGCAATTGGTGATATTACCGGGCAGCCCATGTTAGCGCACAAAGCCTCACACGAAGGTCGTGTTGCTGCGGAAGTTATAAAAGGAGAGAAAGGCTCGACCTATGATGCAAAGGTGATTCCTGCAATTGTTTTTACAGATCCTGAAATTGCCTGGTGTGGGTTAACAGAAGAGCAGTTTAAATCATCGAATATCGATGCTAAAGTGGTTAAATTTCCATGGTCGGCGTCGGGGAGAGCAAAGGCTTTAGGAACTGATAACGGACTTACAAAATTGATCGTCGATAAAGAATCTGAAGTTATTCTTGGTGGTGGCGTTGCCGGTAAAAATGCCGGGAGTTTAATTCCTGAAATTGCACTGGCCATAGAAATGGGAACTACCGCAAGAGATTTGTCGCTTACCGTGCATCCACACCCAACGCTTTCTGAAACAATTATGGAAAGTGCTGAATTGTTCTACGGAAGCCCGACGCATATTGTTGATAACTAATTTTAGCAGAAAGTCCCTGTGTTTGTAGAGACTTTGAAAGTGTAAGTGAAGTAAAGCGAGATTTTAACTTTCTCGCTTTATTTATTTTTATAATTTTGGAATAAATCCATTAAATAGGATTAAATCCAATATTGTATGATATCGAAGTCTATTTTACATCTCGATCTGGATTCATTTTTTGTTTCTGTAGAACGAAAACTTCATTCAGAATTAAATAATAAACCGGTGATCGTTGGTGGGATGGGCGATCGTGGCGTGGTAGCTTCGTGTAGTTATGAAACCAGAAAATTTGGTGTGCGATCTGGAATGCCAATGAAAATCGCTAGAAGGCTTTGTCCGCAGGCAACTTATATAAAAGGAAATGCTAGTATTTACACTAAAGAATCGCATTTAGTAACTGAGATTATTAAAAATCAGGTGCCTTTATTTGAAAAAGCGAGTGTAGATGAGTTTTACGCAGATCTTACCGGGATGGACCGTTTTTTTGGAATCGAACGATTTGCTAAAGAACTTCGAGAAGGTATTATCAAAGAAAGTGGTTTACCAATTTCGGTAGGATTGTCGCAAAATAAAGTGGTCTCTAAAATTGCAACCAGTGAGATAAAGCCCGGTGCAATGAGTATTATTAAATTGGGTGAAGAAAAGGAGTTTTTAGCGCCGCTGGATGTGAATAAGATTCCCATGATCGGCAATAAAACATTTCAATTATTAATGGGGCTTGGGGTCTATAAAGTGAGAACGCTTCAGGAAATGCCGGTAGAAGTTTTAGAAGGAGTTTTAGGAAAGAATGGACGCACGATCTGGAAACGGGCTAACGGAATAGATGATTCTCCTATTATTCCGTTTCACGATCGAAAATCGATTTCTAACGAGCGAACTTTTCATAAGGATACTACAGATATTACACGTTTGCACGCTACGTTGGTGGCAATGACCGAGAGTTTGGCGTTTCAGTTGCGGCGAGGCAATAAACTGGCTTCGAATATTAGTGTGAAACTTCGGTATTCAGATTTTCAAACCAGCACACTTCAGGCTAAAATTCCGTATACCAGCGCCGATCATATTTTAATTCCGAAGGCTGAAGAACTTTTTAAAAAGCTATATAATCGTCGGGTGCTGATTCGGTTGGTTGGCGTGAAACTAAGCGGACTCGTAGGCGGGCATTATCAAATCAATCTTTTTGACGATAGTGAAAAGATGCTGAGTTTGTATAATTCTTTAGATCGAATTAAAAACAAATACGGTGAACGCAGTGTAGTAAGAGCGGTAAGCATGGGCGCAAGAACTATAGGAAGGATGAGAAATCCTTTTGATGGAGAACCGCCGATCGTACTTGCGCATCGAAATCAATAATTACATCTTAAAATATCAAATTTCAATATAGAGGAAAGGAAATTATGTATTTAAACTGTCATTCTTATTTTTCGTTGAGGTATGGCACTTTTTCTGAAAATGATCTGCTAAAATTAGCAGCATCGAACAACTCAAAGTTTGTAGCGCTTACCGATATTAATAATACTTCGGCTTGTCTAAATTTTTTAAAACAGGCTAAAGATTATCCTGTAAAACCTCTTGTAGGGATCGATTTTCGTAATGGTGTAGATCAGCAATATGTGGCGATCGCTAAAGATCGTGATGGATTTAGACAAATGAACGAGCATCTTTCTAAACACCTCCATGCTAAAAAGAATTTTGATGAAAAAGCACCGATATTAGCAAATTGCTATGTGATCTATCCTTTTAAAAAAGTACTGAAAATGAACAAAACTGAATTCAGAGAAAATGAATTCATCGGAGTTTCGGTACGTGATCTCAATAAGCTGAAGTTTTCAGCATACAGAAAGCTTACTGCAAAATTGGTGGTTTTACAGTCGGTTTCTTTCCGAAGTAAAAAAGATTTTAACGCCCATCGATTATTGCGCGCTATTGATAATAATACATTGCTGAGTAAACTTCCGGTAGAAGAACAGGCAGATCCTGAAGATAAAATGCTTTCCGAAGAAAAAATAATCGAAGCTTTTAATGAGTTTCCTGAAATTTTATCGAATACTGAAGCACTAGCTGAAAACTGTAATGTTGAATTTACCTTCAGCAAAAAACAGAACAATAATTTATCGAAAATCGAAGGAGAAAAAGCTGATGAATTTAAGCTTAGAAAATTATGTTTTGAAAATATCGAAAAGCGATATCCAGAGGCTAATGAAAAGGTTTATGCGCGGTTGGATAAAGAGCTTACGGCAATCATAAAATTAGGTTTTGTTTCTTACTTTTTGATTAATTACGAGATTGTAAAGTATGCCCGGCAACAGAACTATCCGGTAATTGGGCGAGGAAGCGGTGCCAACTCGATCGTGGCCTATATTATTGGAATTACCAATGTAGATCCCATAGAACTGGATCTTTATTTTGAACGCTTTATTAACGAAAATCGAAGTTCGCCACCAGATTTTGATATCGACTTTTCCTGGAAAGATCGTGAAGATGTTACACGTTTTATTTTTGATAGTTTCGATCATGTAGCTTTGATGGGAACTTATGTAACTTTTAAAAGGCGAGCGGTGATTAGGGAATTGGGAAAGGTTTTTGGACTTCCCAAAGCCGAGATCGATAAACTTTCTTCAGGAAGATTTCATGTTTCCAGTTTAGATAAAATGGAACTTTTAGTGCTTAATTATGGAAATTTGATAGCTGGTTTTCCCAATTATTTAAGTGTGCATTCTGGCGGGATTTTAATTTTGGATAATTCAGTTTTTAATTATGGTGCGACTTTTTTGCCACCTAAGAATTTCCAGACGATCCAGATCGATATGAATATTGCTGAAGAAGTTGGGATTCATAAATTCGATATCCTGGCGCAGCGCGGTTTGTCTAAAATCACAGATACTTTAGAACTAATTCGGCAAAATCAGCCTGAAGCTTTT
The DNA here is from genome assembly GCF_019904275.1 of Zunongwangia sp. SCSIO 43204. Classification (GTDB taxonomy): domain Bacteria; phylum Bacteroidota; class Bacteroidia; order Flavobacteriales; family Flavobacteriaceae; genus Zunongwangia; species Zunongwangia mangrovi. The sequence goes on along the minus strand of NZ_CP063204.1, from coordinate 354,136 downwards.
GTTGAAGATATCGATGATATTCCAAAATTTAAAAGTGATCCAAAAATTAACGATCTGCTTAAGATTGGTGATTGTATGGGTGTTTTTTATGTGGAATCTCCTGCTATGCGTGGTTTGTTAACTAAGCTGCAAACCAATAATTATATGAATCTTGTGGCAGCAAGTTCGATCATACGGCCGGGAATTTCTAGCGGTGGGATGAAGGAGGAATATATTAAAAGACATCGTGATCCTAAACGGCGAGAATTGGGGCATCCTGTGATGTTGGATATTATGGACGATACGTACGGAATTATGGTCTACCAGGAAGATGTGATGAAAGTAGCACACCATTTTGCCGGCCTTAGCTTTGATGATGCTGATGTGTTACGTCGTGGGATGAGTGGAAAGAAAACTTCAAAAGGACAAATGGAGAAAATTGAAGCGCAATTCCGTAGTAATTGTAAAAATAAGGGTTATACGCAGCAGATCACCGATGAGGTTTGGGAACAAATCTCATCATTTGCAGGTTATGCTTTTCCGAAAGGTCACTCTGCTTCTTATGCCGTAGAAAGTTACCAGAGTTTATATCTAAAAAAATATTTTCCGTTAGAATTTATGGTGGCGGTGCTCAATAACGGTGGCGGATTTTATTCGGTTGAAACCTATGTTCAGGAAATAAAAAATTGCGGCGGGAATGTGCATGCTCCCTGCATTAATAATAGTGATCACCCCAATACGATCTTTGGTAAAGATATTTACCTGGGGTTTGGGTATATCAAAGAGCTGGAGACAAAAACGGTGCAGCAAATTCTTGAAAATCGACAGTTTTTTGGCGTTTATAAGAGTCTAGACGATTTTATCGATCGAGTAGAAATTTCTATAGAACAACTTAGAATTCTATTAAAAGTCGGGGCGTTTAGGTTTACGGGAAAGGATAAGCATCAACTGCTTTGGGAAGCTTATTTCAGGAAAATAAAATCAAAAAAGAAAAACGATCAGCCAGGACTTTTTAAAATCGATCATAAAGAGTACACTTTGCCTAAATTTCAATATTCAGTTTTAGTAGATGCTTACGATCAAATCGAGCTTTTGGGCTTTCCGTTGTGTAGTTATTTTAAATTATTGCAGCAGCCGATAAGACAATCTGTAAGTGTAAAACAGCTTACTGATTTTGTAGGAAAACAAGTAAGAATTTATGGAAAGTTGGTTTGTAAGAAAAAAACAACCACTTCTAATGGCAAAGAAATGTGTTTTGCTACGTTTTATGACGTAAACCATGATATTTTTGATACTGTGCAGTTTCCAAACCAAGTAGCTAAGTATCCGTTGTATAATAATGGGATTTACCTATGTGTAGGAAAAGTGAATAACGAGTTTGATTATATTTCTATAGAGGCTGATATAATCGAATTTCAGAAGATTCAGGTAGATCCTCGTTTAGTATCTTCTCAATTTAGTGCCTAATTTTTGATTAATCGGTAATCGGAAGTTGCTAAATCGTTTGTAAATACCTGGAAATGTTAAAATTATGCTGTTCATCGATTTTTCTTGTTCGTAGTCCATATTTTATGTTTTATTTGCTACAACCAAAATTTTTAAGATAACCTTAACCTTTTACGAATCTAATCTTAATAATAAACTATTCCCTAACTAATAGTTATTATGAAGTTGCTAAAATATGTATTCCTGCTAATTTTTGCAGGAGGGTATGGGCAGGCTATTACTGTTGATGATAAAGGTGTTACGAAAGAAGAATTAGTCGCCGGACTTTTAGATAATTCTTGCGTCCAGATTACTAATATCGCGCAATCTGATAAAGAGGCTGTGGCTTATTTTAGTAATAATTCTGGCGATTTCCCCATTTCTGAGGGTGTGATAATTCGTTCGGGTAAAGCTAAACTTACCGAGGGGGCTTATTCTGGCCAAAATTTAAGTACACAAATAAATACAACTGGAGATCCAGATCTACAGGTAATTAACAATGCTTCGGGGCAAAGTACAGCGATATCTGATGTGGCGTATCTGGAATTTGAATTTGTACCTCTTTCTGAAAATTTTAGTTTCGATTTCATTTTTGCAAGTAATGAATACGGGCAATGGCAATGTGCCAGTAGTGATGTTTTTGCTTTTTTATTAACTGAAATAGAAACCGGGGAAACAAGAAATATAGCGGTGGTGCCAGGAACTAACGCACCGGTTTCTGTTAGGACGATAAAAGATCGCAGTTTTAATGAGAATTGTCAAAGTGATAATCCAGAATATTTTGCAAGTTATCAGGTAGATGCCGCAAACTCGGTTGTGAATATGCGTGGGTATACAAAATTACTTACTGCGGCAGCCACGATAAAACCTGGCAAAAAATATAGAATTAAACTGGTGATAGGTGATAGTCATGATCTTAATTACGATAGCGCCATATTTATAGCCGGTGGTAGTTTTAGAACAGATTTGGATCTGGGAGCAGATAGAATGCTGTGTGAAGGCACTTTTACTCGTTTAAATACTGGTTTGGAAGAACCAATTTATAAGCATCAATGGTTTAAAGATGATGTTGAAATCCTAAATGAAACGAGTCATTTCTTAGATGTGAATGCCCCAGGGAATTATATGGTAAAAGTAACTAAGAACGATTCTAGTTGCGATATAAGTGATCGTATAAAAGTTGAAAGTCTTACCTATAATGATCTCCCAGATATTGTGGTTTGCGATGATGGATCTGCAGAACAGTTCTTTGATCTAACCAATAACGGTCATGAAAGATTAGGATTGAGCTCAGAGCAGTATGATCTAGTTTACTATAGTGGTGATGTTAGTGCTTCTAATCAAATAAAGTCTGAAGATCTAACTTCTTTTAAAAGCAGACCCGGAGAAACAATTTTCGTGAAATTGAAAAGTAAGGAAACTGAAGAGTTTTGTAACGCAACCGCGTCTTTTAATTTAGAGGTAAACGAATCTATTCGACTTGAGGTTCCAGATGAGATCGTTGCCTGTAAGCCACAAGGTAGTAATCTTGTCAATCTTTCTGAAATTAGCGATTTGGTGAACGATCAATTGTTTGAAGATTCGTATGTTTTTGAACTTTATCGAACTGCTGGAAACGCAGATCAGGGTGTCGATCCTGTTGTTGATATCTCTAATTTCCAGCTTTCGGGAAATGCTTCAGAGTTTCAGGTTTTTGGGAAAGTTCAGGACACTTTGGTTAGCGGTTGTTTTAATATTTTCACGCTTAATGTAAGTTTAAATGATTTGCCTCCGGTTTCAGTTTTACAGGATGTGGTAGAATGCGATGCATATGTGCTTCCTGCCATTACTGATGGGAATTATTATACGCGGGCAGAAGGAGAAGGGAGAATGCTTCAGGCAGGAGATGTGATCGAAAATTCAGGGACTTACTATATCTATAATCTTAATGAAGCAGGTTGTTCTAATCAATCAAGTTTTAAGGTTGAGTTAATTCAGGATTATAAACTCAATGAATATTACTGCGAGCAATTTGTGGTTCCTTCTCCTCCTGCAGGTGCTTTTTATGATGCTCCTGATGGTCCAGATGGAGGTGGGCAGGAAGTGGCTTCGGGAACAGTATTCACTTCAGATTTTAGTATCTATTATTACGGGGAGATGGAAGATGGTTCGCTATGTAAAGAAGAAAAATTCGATGTAGCTATTTATCCCCTGCCTGAGGTTGATAAATTTGATGATGTAGTAGTCTGTAATGGATTTATTTTGCCAGAACTTACTCATGGAGAATATTATACAAACCCCAATGGAGGTGGGCAACGATTAAAGTCAGGCGTTCGCATAACCACTTCAATGACTCTATATGTTTATAATGACGATGGGAGATGTAATAACGAAGATGAATTCAAAGTAAGGATCATTCCAAATTTTGAAGATGTGATTGCCTGCGGAAGTTATACTTTGCCAGAGCTTGAGATCGGTGAATATTTTGCTTCAGATGGGAGTAGTCTACAGCAAGGAGCAGTGTTAACTGAAAGTACCGAGGTTTTTTATACCGCTGAAACTACAGATGGCTCAGATTGTGCAAAAGAGATACGATTTTTTATAAATATCACACCTATTCCAGATGTAGATAGGTTGCAGGACGTGACTGTTTGCTTAGAGGATGGTTTTGTACTTCCAGAAATTAAAAACGGTGAATATTTTACGGAGCCTGATAGACAGGGAGAGCAGCTCTTACCCGGGGATAAGATCTTTGAAAGTAAAAAAATCTTCATTAATAATATCGAAAATTCCTGTACAAACGAAAGCAGTTTCAATGTAGAAGTGAGAGAGCTTGCTCCTGTAGAGAATTTTGTAGATGTATACTCATGTTTCGGTTACGAATTACCAGAGCTTCAATTCGGAAGATATTATACTAAAGCCAACGCGCAGGGCGAAGAGCTTGCAGCAGGAACTTATATCGAAGAAACTCGCCGAATTTATATTTATAATGAGTGGGAAGATCTTGCAGGATGTGCAAATGATAAGTTCTTTACCATTTATATAGAAGGTGTAAGAGTAGATCGTCCAGAAGAGGTGAACGTATGTGATTTGTACGTATTGCCAAAGTTGAATGAAGGCGAGTATTTTACAGAATCTGGAGGAAAAGGAAAGAAGATCGAGGCGGGAACCGAGATTACAGCGAATACGAGACTTTATATCTATAAGAAGGCAGGAGTTCGATTTGTTTGTGAAGATGAGTATGTGTTTGATATTAATGTTTCGCGTACACCAAATGTTGCTACGATACCAGATATAGAAGTTTGTGGTAGCTATAAGGTGCCAAATATTTATTCTCCAATGGGTATCATGCCGGTAGACTATGAGATGTTTTACACTACAGACCTAGAAGATGATCGTGCTATTTTGGGTCCAGAAAATGTGATTACAGAACCGGGAACTTATACGATGTATTTAAAAGCACAGTCTTTATCTAATGATGCATGTTATAATTACAGTTCGTTTAATGTAACTGTGTATCCATTGCAGGATTTGGAAATCGAAGAAGAGGCTTTATGCGTAAATACTGAAAGTGGGGAGGTTGAAACCGGAGCGTATTTTTATACCGGATTGGATCCCAGAGTTTTTGAAGTGAACTGGTATTACCAGGATAAGTTGATGCATACAGGGCCAGAATTCGAAGCCATGCAGCCAGGAGAATACATTGTAAAAACGACCAAGATCGATGGAAAAATAGAAACAGGTTGTGGTTTTAACGAAACATCTGTATTCGTAAAAGAGTCTGCGAAACCAGAAATTTCTGTAATAGTTACTGAGCCTTTTGAGGATATTGCAGTGGTGAATGTAGAAGTAGTAAAAGGTAGAGGTGATTATTTATATAGTTTAGATGGAGGTGAATTTCAGCCTGAAAATGAATTTTATGATGTCGCCTCAGGAACACATACGGTAGAAGTGAAAGGTGTGATGGGATATTGCGGAGTTACTGCTGAAGTTGTTGAGGTGCTTAAACATCCAAAGTTTTTTACACCTAATAGCGATGGCTTCAATGATACTTGGAATATTACAGAGTTGGAAACTCATCCAGAAGCCGAGATTCATATCTACGATCGCTATGGTGCTTATATTACAAAGATAAAACCAGCAGAAGGAGGTTGGGATGGATCTAAAGATGGATCATCGATGCCCTCTAACGATTATTGGTTTGAGGTAGGCTTCCAGCAGGATGGAATCGCTAAGACTTATCGCTCTCATTTCTCTTTGAAACGATAAAAATTAACTGTACCTATGATCTAAAGTTGATTTTGTTTAAAAGAAAAAGCCCGCTAAAATTAGCGGGCTTTTTTAAAGGTGGTGCCTCCAGGAATCGAACCAGGGACACAAGGATTTTCAGTCCTTTGCTCTACCAACTGAGCTAAGGCACCAGTTGCTTTTTGAAAGCGGTTGCAAATATAAATTCAATTTTAGGAACTCACAAGGCTTTTTTGAAAAAAATGCTTTCGTACCTTAGCATTTTTTAAAATCGAGTTATGAATCTTGTTGTTGATTTGGGTAATACATTTGCGAAAATTGCTGTTTTTCAAAATTATAGAGTTTTAGAAACCTTTAAAGTTCCGAAGAAAGAAAAAAGTAAAAAAATTGAAAAAATTTTTCAGCAGTACTCTAAAATTGAATTTTCGATACTTTCAAGTGTATTAAAAGATGATAATTCGATAAAAAAAATACTTCAAAAACATTCAATCTTATATTATCTGGATAGTAATTTAAAATTGCCTTTCAATAATAGATATGCTTCTCCTCAAACTTTGGGTAAAGATCGTATAGCTTTAGCTGCTGCTGCTGTAAATGACTATTCTGGGAAAAATTGTTTAGTGATAGATGCAGGAACCTGTGTGACGTATGATGTTATAAACGATAAATCTGAGTATTTAGGCGGGGGAATTTCTCCTGGTTTACAAATGAGATTTAATGCCGTACATAAGTTTACAGAAAAATTACCGTTAATAAAGTCAGATAGTAACCATCTAAAATTGGTAGGTGACTCTACAGAAGAAGGTTTAAAAAGCGGTATTTATTTTGGATTTGCTGCAGAAATCGATGGGATGATTAGCCAATACAAATCAGAATTTAAAGATTTAACAGTTATTTTGACGGGCGGTGATCTTCTATTTTTGTCAAAGCGACTAAAAAATAGCATATTTGCGAACTCAAATTTTCTTTTAGAGGGTTTAAACCATATTTTAGAATATAACAAAATTCAATGATTAAACGATTTATAGTAATCGTAGCCTTATTTTCTGCATTTTGGGCCAAGGCTCAGGAGAACACTTCTTCCCCGTATTCTTATTACGGTATTGGGCTTACCAATTTTAAAGGAACTGTAGAGAATAGAGCGATGGGAGGTCTTAGTACATTTTCGGATAGTATTCATATGAACCTTACCAATCCTGCCGGATATGGTAAATTGGCAAGGACAACTTATACTGCAGCGGCAAGTGTCGAGTCTACACAGCAAGAAACTTCAGAGGCCGATGATCAGGTTAGTAATGTTTCTTTAGATTATTTAGGTTTAGGAGTTCCGGTGGGCCGTTTTGGTTTTGGTGCAGGTCTTATCCCATACTCTTCAGTAGGATATCGTATTATTGACGTTGAAGATGATGGGGCCAGCAGATTGCAAGGGCGTGGAGGAATGAACAAAGTTTTTCTATCTGCAGCTTATGCTATTAGTAGAGATCTTAGTATTGGTGTTAATGCCGATTATAACTTTGGGAATATACAACGTAGAAGAACGGTATTAAGAGACGGTATTCAATATGGAACCAGAGATATAGATCGTTCTGATATTTCTGGATTCAATTTTAATTTTGGATTAGATTATCAAACAAAACTGAATAATGGTTTAAAACTACATGCTTCTGCAGTTTATACACCTGAAGCTGATATTACGACAGAAAGTTATCGTGAGATCGCTAATGTGATATTTAATGCAAATGGAGAAAATGTATTAAATGTTCGAAATTTTGATGTGGAATCTCAGGATATCACATTGCCTTCTAAAACGACATTTGGTTTAGGTCTAGGTAGACCTAATAAGTGGTTCGTTGGCGGAGAATATTCTGCATTTGGAAGTATCCCAGAAATTTCGGTTTTTAGTACTCCTGTAAATGATGCCGAATATAATGATGGAAGCGCATATCGATTAGGAGGTTATATTGTGCCCGAGTATAATTCGCTTACGAGTTATTTTAAACGTGTTGTTTATCGCTTTGGTGGACGTTTCGAAGAAACAGGCTTACAACTTAATGGAGAGTCGATTGATGAGTTTGGCATATCTTTTGGATTAGGATTACCAATTGGAGGTGATTTCTCTAATTTAAATCTGGGTCTGGAGTATGGACAGCGCGGTACAACAAGCTCAGGATTAATACAGGAGAATTTTTTTAAATTATCAATTGGTTTATCTTTGAATGACCAATGGTTTGTAAAGAGAAAGTTTAATTAACCATAATAAACAACAAGATGAAAGCGAGATTTATAGTTTTATTATCGGCGGTAATGCTAGGTTCTGGGGCATTTGCTCAGGATTGTACTACTACTGCAGCTTTGGCTTACGATGATGCTAAGGCGAAGAATTATGATGCGGCTTATGAGCCATTAATGCAGGTGAAAGAAGACTGTCCAGATTATAGTTTGGCAACTTTTCAATACCTTGAAAGAGTGCTTAAGCATAAGATTGACGGTGCTTCTGGTGACGAAAAAAATAAGTATATCAATGAATTAATTGATACATACAAAGGAAGATTAGAATATTACCCAGAGAAAACTAAGAAAGGTGATGTTTACGGGGATATCGCTTTATTAAAGTTTACTCATAAAATGGGAACTACTGAAGAGCGTTGGGAAGCTTTTGATAAAGCTTATACAGAGGATAAAGATAACTTTACCAGCCCAAAAGGTCTTTATGCGTATTTTGATCTTATGGTAAATATGCAGGATGCAGGTGAGCGTGAGCTACAAGATGTTTTCGATATTTATGATAGAGTAATGTCTAAGATTGAAGAAGAAGAGATCTATGAGGCAGATCGTTTACAGCCACTTATCGAGAAGCAAGATTCTGGTGAAGAGTTAACAGCTAAAGAAGAAAAAACAGCTGGTATAGCAGAGCGTAGACTAACTAACTTTAATGCAGTTAAAAATGCTTTAAATGCTAAATTAGGAGCACGTGCAGATTGTGATAATCTTGTGCCGCTTTATGAAAAAGATTTTGAAGCTAAAAAAGAAGATGTAGCATGGTTAAAAAATGCAAATGCTCGTCTTTCAGCTAAAGACTGTGAAGATCCATTATTCTTTAAAGTTTCTGAGGCGCTTCATCAATTAGAGCCTTCTGCAGCATCTGCTTATTCTTTAGGACAGTTAGCAGAAGCAGATGGTGATAGAGCTAAGGCTTTAGAATATTATAATGAAGCTGCAGAGCTTGAAGAAGAACCAGGAGATAAAGCGAAAATTTACTATAGAATCGCTCAGAACTATAAGTCTTCAGGAAGTTTTTCACAAGCTAGAAACTTTTATAGAAAGGCGGTTCAGGCTAAGCCATCTTACGGTAGAGCTTACTTGAATATTGCAGATATGTATGCAGATAGTGCAAACAACTGTGGTGATACTGCTTTTAACAAAAGAGCTGTTTACTGGTTAGCTGCAGAGTATGTGGCAAAAGCTGGTAGAGTAGATCCATCTCTTTCTAAACATGCGAATGCAACAGTAGCGGCTTACAATGGTCGTGCCCCACAAAAATCTGATGTATTCCAAGAAGGGAAAAAAGCAGGAGATGCTATCCAGATTGGTTGTTGGATAGGTGAAACTGTGCGTATCCCTCAGTTATAATATGAGAATCACATATCGTGAAATAATACAAGGCATTGTCACGCTGATCGGCGTGACAATGCTTTTTTCATGTGAGGGTAATTTAAATGAGGTTAGAGCACTCCAAAACCCTGCAGATGCCCCGGCAGGAGTTGCTAAAGGTATTTTATTAAAATATACCGATTCTGGGCGAGTGGTTGCTACGCTTCAAAGCTCTAAAATGTTCGATTACGAGAATAAAGATTTTCCTTATCGGGAATTTCCCGAAGGCGTATATATCGAGTTTTTTGGTGAAGATGAAGAGAAAAGTACGGTGGTAGCAGATTATGGCATTGTTTACAGCGGTACAGGTCTGGTAGATCTTCGAGGGAATGTAGTTATTCTTACATCAGATAGTACACAGTTAAAAGGCGATCAACTTTACTGGGATCAAAATCAAAGTTGGGTGTTCACAGATCGCGAAAATCAGATTAAATTTCCAGATGGTTCTTTTAATGAAGGAATGGGTTTTGATTCCAATCAAAATTTCGATAAATTCAACTTTAGAACCAATAGCGGAATTCAAAACATAGACGAGTCAGAAAAATGACAAAATATTTCAGGTATTTCGAGTATGCGTATTTAATAATTGGAGGTTTCTTTATTTTCGAAACTTTTGCAATTTGGGATACCGAACGCAGTAGAGCGTATATTTTTATATTTCTTGCCGCAATGGCCATTTTCATGTTTTTCTTCAAAAGAAATTTTCGTCGGAAGCTTGAGAAAAGACAAAAAGAAAAGAAATAATGAGTGCAGAGGTCATCGTCATTATTTTTTCATTATTACTTTCCGCATTCTTTTCGGGTATGGAGATCGCCTATGTATCTTCAAACAAGATCTATATTGAAATAGAGAAACTTCAAAACGATTTTTTAGCTAAAGTTTTAAAACGTCTTACTAAAAAACCTTCAAAGTTTATTGCCGCCATGTTGGTAGGCAATAACATCGCTCTTGTTGTATATGGTTTTTATATGGGTGATTTGATCATGGCATGGTTAGCCGAAATTCAGCCTGTAAATAATGCAATATTGAATTATTTGGTGACCGATCTTAGTCTGGTGACACAAACAGTGCTTTCTACACTGCTTATTTTGGTGACGGCCGAATTTCTTCCGAAGGTATTTTTTCAGATCTATGCGAATAGCATGTTGAAGTTTTTCGCGGTACCGGCCTATCTTTTTTATTTGTTATTCAGTTTTATTTCTTCTTTCGTGATATGGATTTCAGATATGATCCTGAAACGTTTCTTTAAAACTGATGGAGATGAAGTTCAGCTTGCTTTCAGTAAAATTGAATTAGGGAATTTTATTAGTGAGCAAATGGAAACCGTAGAGGAAGAAGATGAAGTAGATTCAGAGATACAGATATTTCAAAATGCGCTTCAGTTTGCTGATATTAAGGCTAGAGAAGTAATGATCCCTAGAACTGAAATCATCGCCGTAAACCAGGATGAAGAGCCAGGAGACCTGGTAAAAACTTTTACTGAAACGGGTCTTTCTAAAATATTGATTTATAACGATACGATCGATGATATTATAGGTTATGTGCATTCATTTGAACTTTTCAAAAAGCCAGAATCTATAAAATCTATCTTATTACCCGTGATTTTTGTCCCGGAGACAATGTGGGTAAAAGATGTGCTTAATGTATTGATCAAAAAGCGTAAAAGTATTGCCGTAGTTATTGACGAATATGGTGGTACGAGCGGAATGATGACGATAGAAGATATCGTTGAAGAATTATTTGGAGAGATCGAAGATGAGCATGATTCACCTATTTTGGTGGATGAAAAAATTAGTGACGAGCATTTTAAATTTTCAGCAAGAGTAGAAGTCGATTATATCAATGAAGCCTATCGTTTAAATATTCCTACCGGTGAAAATTATGAAACCCTGGGCGGTTTTATAGTGAATCACACTGAAGAAATTCCGCAGCAAAACGAGGTGGTTCGAATCGATGAATTCGAGTTTACGATCCTCGATGTTTCCAATACAAAAATCGATCTTGTAGAGCTTAAAATCAAGCCAGAAGATTAAAGCGTTAAAAAGTTAAGATTTTGCCAATTATAAGTTTTATAATTAGCCTAAAAACACTATTTTCGCCCACTATATTTTGATAAATTATATCTAAAAATGGCAGTATTAAATAAAATCAGACAACGTTCTGTTTTCTTAATTTTAATTATTGCATTGGCATTGTTTGCATTTGTTCTGGCCGATGTGATTAGAAGTGGTGGCTTTAGCGGTAAAGATAACTCTATTGCTACTGTAAATGGAGAGGAGATCAGCCGGGAAGAATTTGCCCGTCAGGTAGAAGCTTATCAGCAAAATATGCGTGGTAATATTTCTACTACTCAGGCCGTAAATCGTGTTTGGGATCAACAACTAAATCAAATTATTGTTGAAGAGCAGGTAGAAGAACTTGGGATTAGAGCAGAGCAGGCGCAGGTAAGACAAATGATGAGAGCTCAAATGTCTCAAAACCCTCAGTTTACTAACGAAGCTGGAATGTTCGATGAAAATCGAGTAAAAGAATATGTGGCTAGTTTAAAGCAAACTTCTCCACAAATGTATCAGCAATGGTTAAGCTATGAAGAAGGTCTTTCAGAATCTGCTGCTCAAAATATCTATGCGAATATGATTCGTACTGGTGTAGGAGCAACCTTAACTGAAGGAAAACAAGCTTATCACTTGCAAAATAATACGATGGATCTTCGTTATGTTCAGGTTCCTTTTTCTTCAATTTCAGATGATGAAGTTGAAGTTTCAAAATCTGAAATTAAAGAATACGTAGATAACCATAAAGCGAAATTCGAAACTGAAGCAGCTCGTAATATCCAGTATGTTATTTTTAGTGAAGAGCCTTCTCCAGAAGATAAAGAAGAGGCTAAGGCTTCTTTAAGCGAATTATTAGAAGATAGAGTTGAGTATAACTCGGTTTCTAAATCTAACGATACTATTGCCGGGTTCAATTCAACTTCAGACGATCAGGAATTTGTAAATTCTAATTCAGATCTAACTCAGCCTGTAACCTTCAGATTTAAAAATCAACTTCCAAAAGAATTTGCTGATGAATTATTCAATCTTGAAGAAGGAGAAGTTTACGGTCCTTACGAAGAAAATGGATACTGGAAGTTAAGCAAATTAGTAGAGACTAAGCAAATCCCAGATTCTATAAAAGCAAGCCATATTTTATTAGGATATCAGGGAGCTCAGGCTGGCGGTACTCGTACAGAGGAAGCAGCAAAGCAGTTAGCAGATAGTTTAGCTGGTGTAGTTAGAAGTAATAAATCTAAGATTGGTGAGCTTGCAACAGAATTTTCTGATGATCCTTCTGCTGCACAAAATTCTGGTGATCTTGGTTACTTTAGGCCAGGAATGATGGTGCCAACTTTCGATGATTTCGTTTTAAATAATAACGAAGGAACTGTAGGTGTGGTAAAAACAGATTTTGGTTACCATGTAATCTATATCGAAGAACTAACAGATAGAGAAAAAGCAGTTAAAATTGCTACCGTATCTAGAGAGATCGAAGCTACAGAAGGTACAAGAAACAAACTTTTTAACGAGGTTACTAAATTCGAGATCGCAGCCGGTGAAGGTGACTTTACAGAAGAAGCTAAGTCTGCAGATTATAGAATTCGTACCGTACGTGATGTAAAAGCTTTAGATGAAAATATTCCAGGAGTTGGGCAACAACGTAGAGTTGTACAGTGGGCTTTTGAAGAAGATGCAAAAGTAGGTGATGTTAAGCGTTTTGATACTCCGGCTGGTTATATCGTAGCGCAAATCACTGCTAAGAAGAAAAAAGGATTAATGAGCCCAGAAGATGCTTCTTCTGAAGTTATTCCAATTCTTACTAAGCAGAAGAAAGCTGAAATGATCAAAGAAAAGATCTCTGGAACAACTGTAGATCAGGTTGCAGAAAATCAAGATAAGATCGTTCAAACTGCAAATGCTGTGAACTTAAGTTCTCCAACACTTGCGGGTGCAGGTAGCGAGCCAGAAGTTGTAGGAGCTGTTTATGCTTTAGAGGTTGGTGAAACAAGTAAACCAATCGTAGGAGATAAAGGTGTTTATGTTGTAGAATTAGTAAGTAAGAGCGAAGCTCCCGAGTTAGATTCTTACAAACCATTTGCACAACAGGAAACCAGTAGCCGTCGTCAAATGGCGAACAGCAGGGCGTTTGAAGCTTTAAAATCTAAAGCCGAGATCGAAGATAAAAGAGCTAAGTTCTACTAGGATTTAGATTCTGAGTCGTCCTAAAATAGGTTGACAGTTTTTAAAAGTTTAAATCAATCCCGTGAAGCTAGCTTCACGGGATTTTTTGTTGTGTAGAAAATTAGGTGTTTTGTAGCTAAGGCTTAGATGTGGTCTATGATTGTTATATGTTTTTATTGTTTGTTGAACCAGCAGGCTGAGTTCTTTACCTGTATTGCATTTGTTTATCAAGAACTCTCCCTTTAATATCCCGTTAATTCGTTCTGCTAACGCATTTTGATAGCAGTCATACCCATCTGTCATTGAAGGTATAGCATTTGATCGCTTCAATTGAGTTTGATACAACGAGGAGCAATACTGCAAGCCTCTGTCAGAATGGTGTATTACCTCGCTTAATGTAGTTCTTCTTTTATTAGCCATTTTCATTGCTTTAACTACATTCTCTGCACTCATATCATCACTTAGGTGGTAGCCCATTATTTTTCTGCTAAAGGCATCTGTCACCAAGGAAAGATAGTGAGTTCTTTCTCTACTCTTGATGTAAGTAATATCGCTTACAAAGTATTGCTCCGGTCTTACGGGCGTAACATCTTTCATCAGGTTAGGGTGTTTTTTTAGCCAATGCCTAGAATCTGTTGTCTTTGTGTAATTCTTTTTTGGTTTTATAAGCATTGATTCTGACTTGAGATAATCAAATAGCGCATCCCTGCCTATTTTGACTCCGATCCTTTCAAATTCAACCTTGAGCAAATAATACAGTTTACGAGTACCCAGCCTTGGCATTTGCCGGCTCACCCTTAAAATCAGTGGTTTTATCAAGTCAAGTTCATCAGCTCTTATATTTTTTCGCTTTTCTGCTTGATAGACAGCCTGTCTGCTTATCCCAAACAATGTGCAACAACGTGACAGGCTTAGTCGGTGTTCTTGCCGGATTCGTTGGATTGATTGGGCAAATGTTTTTTCGAATAGAAGTTCCATATTGTTGATCTGAGATATCGATCATCGTGTTGAGAATCTTATTCTTAAGCTTCTCATCTGACAGCTCTTTTTCTAGCCTCTTGATCTTTTGAGCAGGTGTTTCTTTCATTGTGTTACAGGTAAGTCTTGACTTTGGTTTATTCCAGTCTAAGGTACCGTGTCTGCGTAACCAAACCAAAACAGTACTCCTGCCTTGGATACCATAAGCCTTTTGGGCTTGTTTATAAGTCATTTCGCCCTTTTCTACCTGAGATACAACGGCCAATTTAAAGCCTAAATTGTAATCACGCTGAGTACGTTTCTTCCCAGATCTTTCTGTATGTTTCATAAATAAGTCGAATTTGTGTCAACTTATTTCAGGACGAGACATTCAAATAATAAAAAAAGCCACTCGATCGAGTGGCTTTTTTTATTGGCACCGCCAAAAGGTATAACACTCCGAGGCTTGCCTCGAAATTAAAAAATTGTTTCTAGTGAATGCGTCTTGGGCTTGCCCAGAGGTAGTTTACTTACGTATTTTAGAAGTTGATTTTGTAAGATTTTCGATACTTTTTTAGAAGTACAATTTATAATATCATCTCCGAATATGGGATCACAATCTCAAATCCTTTTTCCTTAAAGTAAGCGGTAGGATCATCCTTACTTGTAACCATCGCAAAATCGCCTCCCCAGGCGCCAAGACTTTTAATACTTCCTGTGAAATCTGGGAAAAGTTTATGCTTTACTTTAGGTAAATTTATTGTTTTTGCGATTAGGCTTTCGTGAATATCTATGAGTAATTCAAATTCAGCCAGACTTTCGCATTTAATGAGTTGCTGAGTGATATTGGATACTTTTTCGATTAAAATTTCCCGATGTGTATCTTCCTTATTTCTGTAATGCGCTATACCTTCTCTGCTATTCTGTTTCTGATTTAGATAAACAAAGTAGATATGATCTGAAAATTCTGGATCAAAAGGCGATTTTAGTGAAATCTGAGTCTCTTTTGTTCGCTCGTAAGTAATAGGGCCGTCGGCTTTAGCGCAGGCAATATCATAGCCGCTTCCTCCAAAAGTTTTATTCAGTAAAACATAAGGATCAATAGCCAGCCATTGTGAAATATTATTTATCAAGGTTGAAGATGTACCTAGTCCCCATTCCCGTTTAAACTCTAATTCGGTTTCGATTGTATAACCTTTCTCAAAAAGATTTAAACCAGATAATTCTTCCGCAGCGGTTAAAATTTGGATACAACGTTGCGATATTTCAGCATTTTTCCCTGAAATTTTTTCTTCTGAAGTTGACCGTATTCCGAAGGAATCTTTTTTAAACTCATCCTGAAACCAAATCTCGCCGTTTTCGTCTTTACTGATCCATTTTATTAATCCTGAAGAACTTTTTTCAACATTTAAAAACTGACCTTTTTTCGTAGGAAGACATAAGGCCTGTGCGCCATCTAAAACTGCATATTCTGCAGTAATTAAAAGTTTTCCGTGGCTATAAAATCTCATCGTCTAAGTTTTTCAAGTTGCACAGCAACATCGCTATGAGAAACCACATTGGTTTTATAATATTCGATTAGTTTTTCTTTTTCTTCCAAAGTAGCATTATGCTGATTAAGAATATTCATTAAATGCATCTTCATATGGCCTTTCTGGATGCCGGTAGTGATCAAAGATTTTACAGCGGCAAAATTTTGAGCCAAACCTGCTACGGCGACGATTTCCATCAATTTTCTGGCGTTTGGTTGGCCTAGCATTTCCATAGCAAGTTTTACCAGGGGATGTAGACTTGTCAAACCGCCAACGGTTCCTAAAGCTAAAGGAACTTCAATCCAAAATTTAAAGATACCGTCTTCAACTTTTGCATGCGTTAAACTGGAATACTGCCCATCTTTTGCAGCATAGGCATGAACGCCAGCTTCAATGGCTCTAAAGTCGTTCCCTGTAGCCAATACAACCGCATCGATACCGTTCATTATTCCTTTATTATGGGTAACGGCCCTAAAAGGTTCGGTTTCGGCGATCTTTATTGCTCTTAAAAACTTTTCAGCAAAATGCTCTCCGCTGAAATTGGCGTCATCAGATAGGTCTTCGAGCGAGCAGGAAACTTCAGCACGAACGATACATTCTGGAACGTAGTTCGAAAGAATACTCATTACGATCTCGATATTGCGCTCTTCATCATTAAAATCTTGCCAGATCGAAGCTTCGTTTTCAAGAACTTCAGCAAATTTTTCAAGGCAGCTATTTATAAAATTAGCGCCCATACTATCTACAGTTTCAAAATTGCAGTGCAGTTGGTAGTAATTTTCAACTTCAGTAGTGCGCTCTCTAAGTTCAATACTTTTAATTCCGCCACCGCGTTGCTCCATATTTTTAGTGATTGGCGCAGCAGCTTTTCTTAGTTTAGGCTCTAATTCGTTAAAAAACAGCTCTAATTTTTCTTCACTGCCCTTATAGATAAAATGTACCTGCCCAACTTTTACAGTATCGATCACTTCAGTTTTAAATCCGCCTCGACTGCCCCAAAATTTAGCAGCTTTACTCGCCGCAGCGATAACAGAACTTTCTTCGATCGCCATTGGTATGGCAAATAGCTCGTTGTTAATTAAAAAATTAGGAGCAATTCCAAAGGGTAAATAGTAATTGGAGATCGTATTTTCAGTAAACTCGTCGTGTAATTGTTGTAGTTTTTCGTCTTTATTCCAGTACTGCTTTAGAACTTCTACAGCCTTAGGATCGTCATTCAGATAGGTCTTAGTTAACCAGTGAATCTTTTCTTCTTTCGTTAGCTTCGAAAAGCCAGAAATTGGTTCCTTCATGAAATTTCGTAATAGTTTCGATACAAAGATACAATTGTTATTTGGTTGCAGATAAGACATTAATTTTAATGCCAGGTTTAAAGATGTTGAAAATACCTTTAACAAATTGTTAGTATTTAACAGGGCATCGGCCGGCTTTCTCATCAAAATTTAGTAAACTTGGCCTGCAATAAAATTTTTATAGAATTTAATGAGGTTCTCAAAAATCTTAGTTCTGCTTATGACGATAGCAGCTTCTGTTGCGACTTCCCAGGAAAAGAATATTACGCTCGAAGAAATATGGAGCGGAAAATTTAGTCAGCAACATTTACAATCCCTACAATCTCTTAAAAATGGTGTCGAATATGTGGTACTTAATCACGATCCAGACACGGGGAATTTTAGCATAGATGTGTACAGTTACAAAACCGGGGAGCAAACCCGCACGCTGGTAGATACGAAAGATCTTAAAGATCTGGATAAATTTCAAAGTTTCAGCTTAAGCGACGACGAATCTAAGATTTTACTAGCCACAGATCCGCAACCAATTTACCGTAGGTCTTCTAAGGCGATATTCTATATTTTCGACGTAAATTCTAAAAAACTTACAAAGCTTAGCGATAAGAAGGTACAGGAGCCAACGTTTTCTCCAGATAATTCGAAACTGGCTTATGTTTTTGAGAACAATATTTACATCTACAATGTTGCTGAAAAAACCGAGAAGCAGATTACTAAAGATGGTAAGATTAATAGTATCATTAACGGAATTACTGATTGGGTTTACGAAGAAGAGCTTGGTTTTGTAAGAGCATTCGAATGGAATGCTAAAGGCGATAAGATCGCTTTTTTAAGATTAGACGAAACTGAAGTGCCAGAGTTTTCTATGGATATTTTTGGTAGTGATCTTTATCCTAGCGAGCAGGTTTTTAAATATCCAAAAGCGGGTGAAGCAAATTCTAAGGTATCGCTGCATATGTACGATGTAAAAACTGGAGAAACTCAGGAAATCGATCTTGGTGATTATTCAGATTTTTATATTCCAAGAATAAAGTGGACCAATAACGATTATACCTTAAGTGCGCAGGTGCTAAACAGACATCAAGATCAATTAGATCTTATTTTCATTAATGCTGAAGATAATACTGCGGAAGTTATTCTTACCGAAAAGGACGAAGCTTACGTTGATGTGACAGATAATCTAACCTTTTTAGAAGATAATAGCTTTATCTGGACTAGTGAACGCGATGGTTTTAATCATATTTATTTATATGCTGAAGATGGAAAGCTAAAGCGACAAGTAACCACCGGAAATTGGGAAGTGACCAATTACTATGGTTACGACAAGAAAAGTGATCGCTTGTTTTATCAAAGCACCGAAAACGGCAGTGTAAACCGCGATGTTTATTCAATAAAAACCAACGGGAAAAGTAAAAAAAGACTCACCGAAAAAACTGGAACCAATAATGCCGATTTCAGTGCTGATTTTACGTATTTTATCAATGCTTTTACCAGTACTGAAACTCCTATGGAGTACACACTTCATTTCGCGAAAAATGGAAAATTGGTTCGTGAAATAAAAGATAATAGCGAGTTACTGGAAGTTGAAAAACCTTATAACTTCTCACCAAAAAAATTATCTACTCTTCAGGTGAATGGGAACGAATTAAATATGTGGACGATCATGCCTTCAGATTTTGATGAGTCTAAGAAGTATCCATTATTAATGTTCCAATATTCGGGGCCTGGCTCACAGTCGGTTTCTAATTCTTACTTCAATTCTAACGAATATTGGTATCAGTTGTTAGCCGATCAGGGATATATTATTGCATGTGTAGATGGTAGAGGAACTGGTTTTAAAGGTGCAGATTTCAAGAAAATAACTCAAAATGAGTTAGGGAAATACGAATTAGAAGATCAAATCGCTGCAGCCCAAAAACTAGGAAAGCTGGATTATATCGATGCTGATAGAATAGGGATTTGGGGATGGAGCTTTGGTGGTTTTATGGCGTCTAACGCAATTTTAAAAGGTGATGATACTTTTGCTATGGCAATTGCTGTAGCGCCGGTAACCAGCTGGAGGTTTTATGACACGATCTATACCGAGCGTTTTATGACCACACCGCAGGAAAATGCTTCTGGTTACGATGAGAATTCACCAATTAATCATGTAGATAAATTAAAAGGAGATTTTTTAATTGTACATGGTGGTGGCGATGATAACGTGCATCTTCAAAATACCATGCGAATGGTTGAAGCACTTATTCAGGCGAACAAGCAATTTGATTGGGCAATTTACCCTGATAAAAATCACGGTATTTATGGCGGAAATACCAGATTACATCTCTATACAAAAATGACAAACTTTATAAAAGAACATCTATAAAACTCAATCAACAAACTTAAAATTATGGCAAATACAGCACCTCCAGCTAATCAAAAAGAACTATTTGGGCATCCGGTAGGATTATACATTCTATTTTTTACTGAATTATGGGAGCGTTTTTCCTACTACGGAATGCGTGCACTTTTTGTGCTTTATCTAGTCGCTGAAACAAATTCTGATAATCCAGGTTTTGGATGGACTAACGCTGAAGCATTAAGTTTATACAGTTGGTATACCATGCTTGTTTATGTGGTTTCTATTCCCGGGGGATGGATTGCAGATAAGTTTTTAGGACAAAAGAAAACTGTATTGATCGGTGGTATTTTGCTTTGTATTGGTCATGGTATTCTAGCATTCGAATCTGAAACTTCTTTCTATATCGGTTGTTTGTTTATCATTCTTGGTGTTGGTGGATTAAAGCCAAACATCTCTTCGATGGTAGGTGGTTTGTATAAGCAGGGTGACGAGCGTAGGGATCTTGGATTCTATATTTTCTACATGGGGATTAATATTGGTGGATTTTTAGCGCCAATTGCCTGTGGATTTTTAGCTGAATATTACGGATGGCACTGGGGCTTTGGTCTTGCAGCTATAGGAATGTTATTAGGACAAATCGTTTACATGATGGGACAAAAACACCTTACGCATGTTGGAAATTTAATTTCCAGAAAGAACGAAGCAGATCGTGCAATTTTAGATAAGCCATTAACATCTATAGAAAAAGATAGAGTAAAAGTGCTATTACTTTCGTTCTTGTTAATTATCCTTTTCTGGGCGGCTTTCGAACAAGCGGGAGGACTAATGAACCTTTATGCAGCAGAGAAAGTAGATAGAACACTTTTAGGTTTCGAGATTCCGGCTTCAGTATTCCAATCGGTGAACTCATTCTTCATTATTACGCTGGCAACTTTGGTAGGTAGCTTCTGGTTTAAATGGAAACAAAAAGGAAAAGAATCTTCTTCGATCTTTAAAATGGCGATTGGGTTGATTATTATGGCCTTAGGATTTGGATTTATGAGTGCTGCTTCTGTACAGTATCAGGAAACCGGATCTTCAGGAATGTATTGGCTAATCGCAGCTTATTTATTCCATACCATTGGTGAACTTTGTGCTTCGCCAGTATCACTTTCATTCATTACCAAACTGGCACCGCTTAAATACGCTTCAGTAATTATGGGGATGTATTGGGCTGCAACCGGTCTAGGAAATAAAGTAGCAGGTCTTATCGGTCAGTTTGCTCAGGATCTTGGGGAGTTTGAAGTTTTTACAGGTATCGCGGTGATCTGGACGCTAATAGGGATTATAGTAATTATGTTACTTAAACCTCTTAAACGTCTTACTCACGGAGCTGAGGATGCTAAAATGGAAGAAGGAATTCCTATGGAAACCACAGTAGAATAAATTACACAAAATATATTATAAAAAACGTTCTGTAAAAGGAACGTTTTTTGTTATTGTAAAAGAAAATTTATAGAAGATGAAAAGATTGTTTTTTATAGCATTGGTTCTTATTGGTGTTGCAACGCAGGCGCAGGAGACCGTAAGCAAGATCAAATGGATGACGATGAATGAAGCTTTGGCAGCACAAAAAGAAGTGCCAAAGAATATTATTATGGATGCCTATACAGATTGGTGCGGGCCTTGTAAAATGTTAGATAAGAATACGTTTGGACATCCTAAAGTAGCCGAATTTATAAATGAGAACTATTACCCGGTAAAGTTTAATGCTGAAGGTGAAGAAGAGATCAATTATAAGAATGAGGTTTTTGTCAATCCACAATATAATCCAGATTTAAAAGGAAGAAGAAACAGTCCGCATGAATTTGCTCGTGCGCTACAAATTTCTGCTTATCCAAGTATTGTATTTTTTGATGAAAAAGGAGATTTGATAGCGCCATTAAAGGGATACAGGACTCCGGCGCAAATTGAAATTTTCCTCAAAATCTTCGCAAAAGACGAATATAAAAATTTAACTACAGAAAAAGCATGGAACGAATACAATGAAAACTTCGAACCTACGTTTACTAAGTAAGTGTTAGTTGTATCATAAACAATAGTTTGTGGTTAGTAGTTAAAAGCTCCCTTTTTACCTGTCTGGTAGAAAGGGACTTTTTTATTTAGGCAGGTTTGTTCCCAAAGTTCGATAAAGCTTGGGTAGTTGCTAGCATCAGCGATAATTAAGTCTGGCTTTAAAACTTCAATAACCCGGTTTAAATTCACTTTTGGAGAATTAGAAAGTATCAGAATATCTGGATTAAATTCAGGGAAATTAAAAAGCGCTGTGCTATCGATCACCATGATTCTTTTTTGCTTCAGCTCGTAAAAATTTTCGAGTTCCTTAAACTCAATATTCGATATTTTTTCAGCTATTTTAAAATCATCGATATAACCCCAGCTGCTATCTTTTTGGGCGTTTCCGTATAGATTTAAATGTTGGGCATTCTTTTCAGCAATGATACTGCTTCCAGATTTATTCAGAATAAATATTTCTTCGGAAGAATGCTGATATTGGTCAAAAAGCAGACTAATTTGAAACAAAATAATACTTACTAAAGTCAGTATAACCTGCTTTTTCTTTTTCTGCTGAAGTAAAAAGAAGCTGCTAATGATAATTCCGAATAAAAATAAGACTGAAAAATGGCTAAGATGAATCTTGTTAATAATAAAACGCTCATGGCTAGCCACCCAGGCGATAAAATGATTTAGGTTTTTAACCAAAACCGAATAAAAGTGTACTAGAACTTCAGGAAGAAGGTCGAAAATACCCAGAATAAGGATCAATATTCCTGAAATTAATAAAATCCCAAGTCCTGGTAGAATCACGATATTGGTGAGTAAAAATAATCCCGGAAATTGATGGAAATAAAATAGACTTAGTGGCAAAACGCCAATTTGAGCACAAATACTTACCGTTATAATTTGATAAAAAAATCGTACAATCTTATATTTTGGATGCCATAGTTTGCTGAATTTAGGCTGAAATAATGCAATGCTGAAAACGGCCGCAAAACTTAATTGAAATCCTACCTGAAACACATAAAACGGATTGATAAGTATGAGGACGAAAAACGCCGAAAATAGAGTGTTGAGAAGATTGACCTTCCGATTAATTTGAAGTCCAAAAGCTACAAAACTGAACATAAACGAGGCACGAACTACAGATGCCGATAAACCGGTAAGCAAAGCAAAACTCCAAATTCCGATTAGTGCTAGAATTAATTTTAAGATTTTTGATTGCTGAAGTGGTTTTAGGATAAAATTGAGAAAGAGCAAAACAATCCCAACGTGCAGTCCTGATACGGCCAAAATATGAATCGCCCCGGCAGCTGCATAATTTTGATATAATTCGTTAGAAATCGCTGTTCTCTCGCCTAAAATCAATGCCTGAATCACAGAAAGTTCATCTTTTTTGAATCCTGAATCTTGTAAAGTTTCAAGTAAGGAATAACGTAGCTTACTAAGAAAGGATGGTTCGGCTTTTTGATCGATTAAAAATCGATCTTCGGAAAGCTGGATTTGATGAAAAATCCCCTGAAATTTCATGTATTCCTGATAGTTGAATTGATGCGGATTTAGTGGAGGATTAATTTCGCTGATTTTTGCGGGAACGATGATTTCCTGCCCAACTTTCAAACGAGATGTTAGCGGTAAACCAATCAGAATTTTCCCAAAAACTGGTTGAGATTTTTTCGAATTTTGGCTTTGGATAACTTGTAAAGCTTCAGCAATAAAACGTTTCTGGAAGTTTGGTTTTAATTCTTCAGTTAATTTTAGTTTTAAAAGATCTTCTTCAGAATTAATGAATTTCGAAAAATAATACGACTTGTTTTCAGGGAATTTAAGTTGGTAAGAAATACTTCCGAAGAATAATAAAACCAGAAAACAGCAAATTCCAAAATAGGGTAATTGATAGAGTTGCGATTTGGCTTTGAAAAAGAAGAACAACAAGAATGCGATGCTAATTCCGGTGAAAATCAGCAGATATTCTGAAGAGGTTTCAAAAAAATGTGCGCTTAAGATTCCGCATAAAAATGCAATCGAAAACTTAAGAATTTTGATGTTAATGTATCCCATCTTTCGGATTATAAGAAAGTAGGGTCAGTTTAAAAGTAGTGAAAATCTGCTTTTTAGCAGGTGATTTTTAAAGTTTAAATCACGCGCCTCGCCATCACGAAGCTATTGTTCCAATAATTTTCTGAAAGTTTACTAATAACTACACCTCGTGAAGTAGTGGAGTGGATAAAAAGAATATCGCCTTGTGAAATATCGACGACCAGCCCCACATGATTAATTACTTTACGGTTTTTGTTGGTTTCAAAAAATAAAAGATCGCCCACCGTAACGTCTTTTAAGTAAAGGCGTTCGCCTTGCAAAGACATCGCTCTGGAAGTTCTGGGAAGTTGAATGTCATTTTCCTGAAATGAAACAAATAAAAGCCCAGAACAGTCCATGCCACGTTTTGTGGTGCCGCCATATTTGTATTTGGTACCTTCAAAACTTATCGCATAATTCACAATATCGTAAACACGATCGTCTTTTGGTTTTATTGTTTTGCTGTTGCGAGTAACTTCTGGATCGTAGTGCTTGGTTTTAGTGCGTTTGTTTTCGGTTTTTGTGGTGACTACCTTTGGCTTGGATGCTCCGCATGAGCTTAAAAATATAGCGATCAACACCATTAGGCTTATTCTAAGACCCTGCTTCATCTTCATGCTTCTTTCTATATTTTTCATTTTAATCCAGTCGATATTGTAAATTTAAAAGATCTTATTTTATCGAATTGTAGATAAGCGTGGCGGTTTCTAGACTGGCGCCAGTTCCACCAAGTTTTTGTTCTAGTTCGTAATAGTCTTTAAAAATGCGCTCTCTGTTCTCCTCTTGCAGGATCTTTTGTAATTCTGTTTTAAGCGATTCAGAATTGAATTCAGATTGAATCAATTCTTTCACCACTTCGCGATCCATAATTAAGTTTACCAGCGAGATATAGTCTAAATTAATAATTCTTTTTGCAATATGGTAAGAAATATAGCTGCCTTTATAGCAAACTAACTCTGGAACTTTAAAAAGTGCAGTCTCTAAAGTTGCAGTTCCTGAAGTAACCAATGCTGCATGAGCACAAGTTAAGATGTCGTAAGTTTTATTCATAACCAGGTTAATATTGGTCTTTTTTAAGTAAGGCTTATAAAACCCGGTTTCCTGGCTTGGAGCGCCGGCAATAACGAATTGATAATCTTTAAAATCCTGGGTGATACTAAGCATCACTTCCAGCATTTTAGAGATTTCCTGTTTTCGGCTTCCGGGAAGTAAAGCGATTATTGGACGATCATCGAGATTATTTTTTGCTTTAAATCTGGCTACATCGGTATTTTTTCTATTCGAAATCGCATCGATAAGAGGATGTCCAACAAAATTTACCGGATAATTATGTTTCTTTTCGTAAAAGTCTTTCTCGAATGGTAAGATCACATACATATGATCTATGTCCCGTTTTATGGCTTTAATACGGTTTTCTTTCCAAGCCCAGATCTGTGGCGAAATATAAAAATGAGTATCATATCCTTCTTCTTTTGCCCATTTAGCGATACGCAGGTTAAAGCCTGGGTAATCGATAAAGATCAAAGCATCTGGTAGGTACGCAGAAATATCTTTTTTACAGAAGGAAATATTGCCTAATATGGTTCGCAAATTCATAAAAACTTCAGCAAAACCCATAAAAGCAAGATCGCGATAATGTTTTACCAGAGTGCCGCCCTGTGCCTGCATAAGATCACCGCCCCAAAATCGAAATTCGGCATTTAGATCTACTTTTTTTAGAGACTTCATAAGATTAGAAGCATGTAGATCTCCCGAGGCTTCTCCTGCAATGATATAATATTTCAAGACGTATTTGTTTTTGCTGAATAATTAGAAATTCCGAATTTTTACAACTGCGATCGTGATAGCTACAACAAGACAGGCGAGTAAAATTCCGCGGGCATGATAGATCTGTTTCTTCCGCATAAAAACGAAAAAAGGTAAGAAATTAAGCACTGCACCAATAGCTACTAATTTTCCGAAGTAATCGTTAGTGATCGAATCTCTTAAGCTCGCTTCAAAACTATAATCAGAAAAAAAAGTAGTGAACAAAAAAACGCCGCCAATCGTTGTAGAAAGACCTATTAAAAAACCTATTACAATATTGCCTTTATTCATCCAGTTTCCAGTCGTTTAATTCTTTCATAAAATGATGGGCGGTTAAGTCGAACTGTACCGGCACTAGAGACACAAAACCATTTTCTAAAGCCCACTCATCTGTGTCCTGACCTTCGTCGTTATTTACAAATCTTCCGCTTAACCAATAGTAATCTCTACCTTGTGGATTGGTTCGTTTATCAAATTCTTCTTCCCAGTGTGCATTAGCCTGCCGACAAACTTTAATGCCTTTAATTTCTTCCGCAGGTAATTTTGGAAAGTTTACGTTTAAAACCACCCCTTTTGGGAGTCCGTTTTTAAGCACATTTTTAGTGATCGCTTTCACGTATTTTTTGCAGGGTTCAAAATCGGCATTTAACGAATAGTCTAAAAGCGAAAAACCAATAGCGGGAATTCCTTCTACACCAGCTTCTACAGCTGCACTCATGGTTCCCGAGTAAATTACGTTTATCGAAGAGTTAGAGCCGTGGTTAATTCCGCTTACGCAAAGATCGGGTTTGCGATGTAAAATCTCCTGTGTGGCGATCTTTACGCAATCTGCCGGGGTTCCAGAGCAACTGTACTCTTTATGATTATAATTTTCTTTTAAAGTAACCGAATCACAAAATAAAGTATCACTAATCGTGATGGCATGTCCCATTCCACTTTGAGGGCTATCTGGGGCCACTACAACTACATCTCCAATTTCTTTCATTACCTGTAATAAGGCTCTAATTCCCGGTGCGGTGATACCATCATCGTTGGTGACCAGAATAAGCGGTTTTTCTTTGCTCATAGCTTAAATTTTCTAGATGCTAAATTAGTAATTTCCTGCGGAAACCGTATTTTAGTAGTTTAACAAATTATTAGTCGCTGTTCCTATGAATGGCACAGTTTTTAATGTATTTTGTACAGAATTTAATGACGAAATCTATGCGATATATGAAAAGGAATTTAAAAATCCTGGTGTTGGCTGTTTTGATGGCAGCAACTTCATGCAGCTTCACCACAAAAAAGTTTGACGACCCTAACAAAGACAAGCTTTTAATCGATCTTATTACCTATGTTCTTAGTCAGGGACACTACGATGCAAAAGAAATAAATGATGATTTTTCTGTAAAAGTATACGATCATTACATCGAAAGTCTGGATCCTTCAAAACGTTTCTTTTATAAAAAAGATATCGAGGAGTTTGAAGAATACAAGATGTTAATTGATGACGAGATCAACAACAAAGAACTTAATTTCTTCGATCTAACTTATTCTAAATTAGAAAAACGTAACGAAGAAGCTAAGCAATTATATACTCAAATTCTGGCTGAACCTTTTGATTTTTCAAAAGAAGAAGATTTTCAAACAGATGGTGATGACTTAGAATATGTTACCTCTAAAGCCGAATTAAAAGAGCGTTGGAGAAAGCAGCTTAAGTTTTCTACTCTTATTAGTTTTTACGATTTAAAGCAGGACGAAAAAAATAAGAAAGAAAATGATTCAGATTACACCATGAAATCTGATGAGGAATTAGAGAAAAAAGCACGTGAAACTACACAAAATAGCTTAGATGAATATTTTGATCTAACCGATGATCTTGAAAGAAAGGATTACTTTTCTGTATTTATCAATTCTGTTGTAGAAGAATTTGATCCTCATACTTATTATTTCGCGCCTAGAGATAAAGATCGTTTCGATATCCAGATGTCTGGTAAGATCGAAGGGATTGGAGCAAGATTACAAAAGAAGAATGATGACATTACCATTATGGACGTTATCTCGGGAGGTCCAGCATGGAAGAGTGAAGAGTTAGACGCTGGTGATGTTATTTTAAAAGTGAAGCAGGAAGACGAAAATGAGCCTGTAAATATTTCTGGAATGCGTTTAGATGATGCTGTCGATCTAATTAAAGGGCCAAAAGGATCTAAAGTTACACTTACCGTTCGTAAGAAACTACTAGGAAATATAGAACAGATCACACTTACCAGAGATCTTGTAGAATTAGAAGAAACTTACGCAAAGACCGCGATGGTTGACAAAGATGGTAAACAATACGGAGTAATTAATTTGCCTAAGTTCTATTTTGATATGGAAGATTATGATAGCCGTAATGCAGCTTCAGATATGAGAAAAGATATCGTAGAGCTTAAAGAGCAGGGCATGGATGGTCTTGTTGTTGATCTTAGAAATAATGGCGGTGGTTCTTTAAAAACCGTAGTTGATATTGCTGGTTTGTTTATCGAAAAAGGACCTATCGTACAGGTGAAATCTAATGGCGAGCGCAAAGAAGTGCTTAATGATGAAGATTCTGAGATTGTTTGGGACGGGCCGCTTGTAATTTTAGTGAACGAGCTTTCGGCTTCTGCTTCAGAGATCTTGGCTGCAGCGATGCAGGATTATAAAAGAGCAGTGATTATTGGTAGTAAACAAACTTATGGTAAAGGAACAGTTCAAAATGTGATCGATCTTAATCGTTGGCTAAGAAATAACGATTATGGCGATATGGGAGCTTTAAAGATCACTACCCAGAAGTTTTATAGAGTAAACGGAGGTTCTACGCAGTTAGAAGGAGTAAAGAGTGATGTTGTAGTTCCAGATCGTTATAGCTATGTAGATATTGGAGAGAAAGATCAGGAAAACCCATTACCATGGGATAAGATCGATCCTGCAGATTACGATATTTGGGATGGATACCTTGGCTACGAAGAGGCCATAGAAAATAGTAAAAAGCGTATGGAGCAAAGTGAGCAAATTAAGCTTATCGAGCAAAACGCGAAATGGATAAAAGAGCAAAGTGAAGATGATTCTTATTCTTTAAATTTCGAGCAATATGCTGCAAATGCTGAAAAGAATTTGGAAGTAGCTAAGCAATACGATGCTCTAAAAGATTATAAAACAGATCTAACATTTTCTTCTCTTCCTTACGAAAAAGAATTGTTTAAAGCCGATTCTACCTTACAGGAAAAAAGAGAGAGATGGCATAAAGATCTAAGTCGTGATGTTTATGTTGAAGAAGCTATTAATGTACTTTCTGATATTAAAAGAAGTAACATGAAAAATAAGGTAGCAGATTCAGATAAATTTAAGGACTAACTGTTCTAAAACGAAATTGTATTTAAACGCCCGAAGTTTTTTAACTTTGGGCGTTTTTAATTTGTATTTATAATGAAACGAAAGATCGTTTATCCATTTTTGATTTTGCTTGTTGCAGCCGCTCTTTTGATAGCAGAGCGCTGTGCCATGTAAATTTTAATATTGCTGAACAAATGCTGAACCCTCGCCTTTTTCGGCATAAGCTTTTATGATCTTGTTTCTTTCACTAAGAAAGTCTTTAAGATATCTCTTCAGAAATAGGAAGTCGGCTAGTTTTCCTAAAAATCTTATTGGAGCTTCATAAACTAGAATATCTATAACCAGTGTTTTTTCTTTGGAAATTATCTTGAAGTGATGCTCGTGTCTAAAGAATTTAAATATTCCTTTTTGCATTTGATCAACAAATAAAAATGGAGGCTGAAATTCGATAATTTTAGATGTAAATTTCTGTCTTAACCCAAAATGTGTAGCCTGCCAGGTAACCTGTTCACCTAATTCAATTAGACCTTTAGTTTTGCCAGCAATTGCCTATTCCTTCGTTTTTTCCGTAGAAATAAGATGAAGATCTATACTTCTGGAAAGATCGAATACAAGCTGAATTTCAGCAGTGATTTCTGTAATGATTTCAATTTTCGGCATTAGAAGGAGAGTCGGTCAGAATCCAATCTTATAAATATAAATAACAAGATCGTAAATCCCCACAATCCTGATCCTCCATAGCTAAAAAATGGCAACGGAATCCCAACAGTAGGGAAGATGCCTATCACCATCCCGATATTCACCATAAAGTGTAGGAATATTATTCCAACGACACTATAACCATAGATTCGATTAAACTGTGATTTTTGGCGTTCTGCAAGAAATATAAGTCGGAGTAATAAACTCACAAATAAAAGCACTACGATGCCACTTCCAACAAAACCCCATTCTTCTCCAACGGTGCTAAAAATATAATCGGTATGTTGTTCTGGTACAAAGTGCCCTTTAGTTTGTGTACCCTCTGTCCATCCTTTACCTGTCCATCCACCACTACCAATAGCGATTTCACTTTGGTTGGTATTATACCCAATTCCGCGGCTATCTACTTCTTTCCCAAGTACGATATTAAAGCGGTCACGGTGGCGTTGCTCAAAAACATTATTAAAAATATAGTTTACCGAGAATGATAATCCAATACAAGCGGCTACAATAAATAGCAATAATGGAATGCCCGGTCGCTTTTTCTTTTTAAGTAAGAAACTTAATGCGGCAAGTATCACAACGGCTATTGTAACCCAAATGGGGCCAATTAACAAAGTTCCTACGAAAATAAGAACACCGGTAAGTGCGAGCACCAGGTACAAGGCTGAAATTCCTTCCCTGTATAGCGGGAAGAAGAATGCGGCATAAACCATTGCACTCCCAGGATCTGGTTGAGGAACAATAAGTAATGCCGGTAAGGCAATAATGATGAATGCTTTAAATTGATGCGAAAAAAGCTTAATATTGGTTTGTATATCGCTTGCATATTTGGCCAAGGCCAGTGCGGTGGCAATTTTGGCAAATTCTGAAGGTTGTAATCGAAAGGAGCCAATTGCGTACCATGAAGTAGCTCCAGAAATGGTTTTACCAAAAACAAAGAGTCCCGCAAGCAGGAGTAGGGCCGTGATATAGATAACGCTGGAAAATCGCTGATAAAACTTAACTTCTATCGCCAATATTATAACGATAAGAAAGATGCTTAGACCAATCCATAAAGCTTGTTTCCCGTAAACCTCGTTAAGGTCGAAATAGTTCCCGGCGGGACCTGAGCCAAGTGAGGCCGAATAGATATTAGCCCAACCAAAACATACCAGTAAAAAATAAATTAAAATCGTTAGCCAATCAAAGCCAGCCGTTTTTCTTGCCATCATTGATTAAGAAAGGTTCTCCGCTATAGGGTTTTTCATATTCATCTTCTAAACTATTCTTGGGATCCATTACGTAGTCTTCAAGATCCTGTCTGGTAATTTTACCTTTAATGTATTTTTCGATCATTAAACTGGCGATCTTTCCTCCATAACGACCTCCCCAGTATCCATTTTCAACAAAAACTGCAATGGCGATTTTTGGATCGTCAACAGGAGCGAAAGCTACAAAGATCGAATGATCTGTAAGCTGCATCCTCTTTCCGTTTACTCTAACAAAATTTTCTGCAGTTCCTGTTTTTCCCGCAATTTCAATTCCGTCGATCTGTAAAGACCTAGCCGTACCATTATTATAAACGTCGTGCATTCCCTGGATTACAGGTTCAAAATTTTCAGGATCTATAGTGGTTTGATGTTTTTTAGTAAACCTTTCATCTTTTATGGGTTTGCCATCAATTTTTTTGATCATGTGCGGCGTGTAATACCATCCTTTGTTAGCAATGGTTGCCGTCATATTAGCTAGCTGAATTGGTGTAAGCAAAACTTCACCCTGCCCAATCGCATTAGATAAGGTAGCCGTAGCGTACCATTTATAGGTTGGGTAATCGTAAATTTGATTATAATATTCTGAAGTTGGTATTTTACCTGGTCTTCCTGTACTTAGATCATTTCCTAAATAATCACCAAGACCAAAACTTCTCACGTGCTTATTCCAGGCGTCTATTCCTTCTTGCGGAGTAGGATATTTTTCGATGATCTTTCTATATACCTGCGCAAAATATGAATTACAGGATTGTGCAATTCCCTGGTTCATATTCACGGGGCTGGAATGCGCGTGACAACCCATTTTACGACCACGACCATAACTATAACCATGGTGGCAGGAGAAAGTATCATCTGTATCTACAACTCCTTCTTGCAGCGCGATTAATGCATTCATTGTTTTGAATGGAGACCCCGGTGGATATTGCGCTAAAATACTACGATCATAAAGCGGTCTTGCAGTAGAATCTAGCCACATTTTGCTGAAATTAGGAGATCTTTTTCTACCTACTAAATCGGCAGGATCGTAGGTTGGTGCGGTAATCATGGATAAAATTTCTCCTGAAGAAGGCTCTATCGCGATAATTCCCCCACGTTTATTGGTCATTAAATATTCTCCATAAGCTTGTAGATCTGAATCTACAGAAATGGTGATGTCTTTACCACGCTCTGGTAAAGTGTCATAAATTCCGTCTTTATAAGGGCCAATATCCCGATTCAGTTTATCTTTCTGAATGTACTTTACCCCTTTTACCCCGCGCAAGGTGTCTTCATAAACGCTTTCTACACCTTTTCTTCCAATTAGATCTCCACTGCTGTAATAAGGATTCTTTTTAATGGTAGCAGGAGCAACTTCAGCAATAAAACCTAAAACATTAGCGCTATGATCTACATGATAATCTCTTAAAGATCTCTTCTGAATATAAAAACCTTCATAATTACGCATTTTCTCCTGTAAGAACGCGTATTCGCTTTTGGTCAGCTGAGGTACGATTACTGAAGGCAAGAATGGAGAATAGATCTTTGCTTTATCTAATCTTCGCTCTAATTCTTTACGTTCTAAACTTACAATTGCGCAAAGTTCTGTAGTATCGAAAGGCTTAAGATTACGAGGGATTACCATCACATCGTAAGATGGTTGGTTAGAAACCATAAGTTCGCCATCACGATCGTAAATATATCCTCGTTGCGGGTAATCGTAAACCACTTTTACCGCATTATCATTAGATCGAACAGCAAAGCTGTCGTCTACTACCTGCAAATAGAAAAGCCTACCAAGAAATATAAATCCGGTAGTAAGAATTATAACATATAAAAGAATTCTTCTCATCGATATTTTTTGCTGAAAAGTGCGATACTAAGTAAAATTACAAGTACAGTAAATATACCTGAAAATAACGTCTTTTTAAGTATTAGTATTATATGACTAAAGCTAAACATTTCCAAAGAAAATAATACTAAATGATGTATAGCTACCATAAGCACCACATAACTTATCCTGGCTCCAAGCGGAGTGGCAGATAAGCGTAGTGTTTGATGATCATAACTTATACCAAAAGAGAAACGAAGTAAATTTGGTCGCACAAAAGCAGCCACTAGGCAGGCAGCAGCATGTATACCGCCGCTATCCTCAAAAATATCTACAGATAATCCCAGTAAAAAAGCCAGAAATAAAAATAGACTTTGATTGGTGTTAAAAGGATATAACAACAAAAATAAGATGTAGAGGAATGGATTTACATACCCCATAAAATTAATATTGTTAAGAACCAGAACCTGAATTAAAATTAGGCCTATAAAACGTAGAATATTAGAAATTAAGTTGCTATTCATTTTCCTCTCCTTCTTCTAAAGAAAGAATTTCTTCCTTGTTCTTATTCTCAATTACATAAACATAACCAATATTGGTCATATCATTGAATAGCTTTACGTTGATCGTAAAATAACTTTCGGTATTATCTAATTTGAAATCCTGGATAGTACCAATTAATAAGCCTTTTGGGAAAATTAAACTTTTCCCTCCGGTGATAATAGTATCGCCTTTTGCAACAGGAGCCTGTTTGGGAACATCGGTAAGTTGCATTAGGTTAGGGTTTTTACCATCCCAGATCAAACTACCAAAATGATTTGATTTTTTAAGCTGTGCATTAATTTTAGACTGCGAGTTTAAAATAGAAATTGCGCGAGAGTAATTGCTATTGGTTCTATCAATAATCCCAATTATACCTTTACTAGTTATCACCCCATTTTCTGCAGCTATACTATCGTTCTCGCCTTTATCCAAAGTGATATAGTTATCCCTTTTAGAGAAATTGTTATTGATCACATCTGCGCTTCTAAATATATAATCTGAAGCAAATGTGGTATCGGTATAATTCGGGATGGTGTCCTTTCCGCTTAATTGCCTTATAACGTTTCGAAGGTTTCTGTTCTCTTCT
Source organism: Zunongwangia sp. SCSIO 43204 (assembly GCF_019904275.1). Classification (GTDB taxonomy): domain Bacteria; phylum Bacteroidota; class Bacteroidia; order Flavobacteriales; family Flavobacteriaceae; genus Zunongwangia; species Zunongwangia mangrovi. The sequence continues at coordinate 320,315 of NZ_CP063204.1, read as the reverse complement.
ACCAAACGCTGATTGTATTCATCTAAATAAAAGTAATCCTGTACATTATTGTTCCAGGAATAAATACCGCCGGTTACCCAATTGGCAGAACTTATAAATTTACTTTTATGAAATGAATGGGTTTGTATCGTAAGAAAAATAGAAAACGCAAGCAATGCCAAGAACAAAATATTATTCTTGTTCCGAATCAGAAAATTGAATATCTGCTGCATAAGCTACTGCTTCTCCTACTTGATCAATATTCCTTTATATCTATTTAGCGTTTTTAAAGTAATACCAGTTCCTCTTACCACCGCTCTTAAAGGATCTTCAGCAATGTAAACCGGTAGATCTGTTTTGGTAGATAAACGCTTATCTAAACCTCTTAACATCGATCCACCACCGGCAAGATAGATTCCGGTATTGTAAATATCTGCTGCTAATTCTGGCGGAGTTTGAGATAAGGTTTCCATAACTGCGTCTTCAATTCTAAGAATAGATTTGTCCAGTGCTTTGGCAATTTCTCGATAAGAAATATTTACCTGTTTTGGTTTTCCTGTTAAAAGATCACGTCCCTGTACGCTCATTTCTTCTGGCGGAACCTCTAAATCTTCAGTAGCAGCACCAATCTGAATCTTAATTTTTTCCGCAGTTCGCTCACCAACATAAAGGTTATGCTGTGTACGCATATAATATACGATGTCGTTGGTGAAAACATCCCCAGCAATTTTGATGGATTTGTCACAAACAATTCCGCCAAGAGCGATCACCGCGATCTCTGTAGTACCACCACCTATATCTACGATCATGTTCCCTTTAGGCTGCATGATGTCTACACCAATACCAATAGCAGCAGCCATAGGTTCATGAATAAGGTAAACTTCTTTACCATTAACACGCTCGGCACTTTCTTTTACCGCACGCATTTCAACTTCTGTAATTCCAGATGGGATACAAATAACCATTCTAAGAGCCGGAGTAAACATTTTACGTTTAAGCGCCGGAATCTCTTTAATGAACATGGTAAGCATCTTCTCACTCGCATCAAAATCTGCAATTACACCGTCTTTTAACGGCCTAATAGTTTTGATATTCTCATGTGTTTTTCCCTGCATCATTGCCGCTTCTTTTCCAACAGCCGTAATTTTTCCAGAGGAACGATCACGGGCTACTATCGAAGGGCTATCCACCACTACCTTATCATTATGAATGATAAGAGTATTGGCAGTTCCTAAATCTATCGCTATTTCTTCAATGAGAAAATCAAAAAATCCCATAGGTTATTTTATGTATTGGTAAAAAGTATTCTATTAATGTTTAAAATGGCGGGTTCCTGTCATTACCATTGCAATATCATTTTCATTACAATAATCGATACTTAATTGATCTTTGATAGAACCACCTGGCTGAATTACTGCTGTAATTCCAGAATTTCCGGCAATTTCTACACAATCTGGGAATGGGAAAAAGGCATCACTTGCCATTACCGCACCCTTAAGATCGAAATTAAAAGAACCTGCTTTTTCAATACTTTGTCTTAGAGCGTCTACACGTGAGGTTTGTCCCGTTCCGCTAGAACAAAGTTGTTTGTTTTTAGCCAGAACAATAGTGTTAGATTTTGTATGCTTACAAATTTTTGAAGCAAACAAAAGATCTTCGATTTCCTGTTCTGTAGGTTTATTATTTGTTGCGTAGGATAGATCGTCTAAAACATCTGTTTTATTGTCTTTATCCTGAACTAAAACTCCGTTTAAGCAGGTGCGCACCTGATTTTCTGGAAGTTCTATTTCTTTTTGAATTAAAATAATTCGGTTTTTCTTTCCTTTTAAAATTTCTAAAGCCTCTTCAGAAAAAGAAGGAGCGATAACTACTTCACAAAATAAAGAATGAATTTCTTCAGCAGTAGCTTTATCAATTTCTGTATTAGCAATTAAAATTCCGCCGAAAGCAGAAACTGGATCACCGGCCAAAGCATCAACATAGGCTTGTTTTATTGTATCGCGTTGAGCAAGACCACAAGCATTGTTATGTTTTAAAATGGCAAATGTTGGCGCTTCTCCTTTAAACTCGTTCATAAGAACTACCGCAGCATCAACATCTAAAAGGTTGTTGTAAGATAGTTCTTTTCCGTGGAGCTTATCAAACATTGCATCAAAATCTCCAAAAAATGTCCCTTTTTGATGTGGATTCTCACCATATCGCAAGGATTTTCCTTCCTGAATACTTTGTTTAAAAGCAGGAATTTCTTCTGAAGTATTAAAGTAGTTGAAAATAGCAGTATCGTAATGCGAAGAGATATTGAATGATTTTGCCGCGAAATTTTTACGTTGTGCTAAGCTGGTTTCACCATTTCCTTCCTTCAAAACTTCCAGGAAATCTGCATAATCGTTTACAGAAGATACACAAAGTACATCCTTAAAGTTCTTAGCAGCTGCACGAATAAGTGAAATACCACCTATATCTATTTTCTCGATAATATCCTGCTCAGAAGCTCCAGAAGCTACTGTTTTTTCGAAAGGATAAAGATCTACGATTACGATGTCTATTTGTGGAATCTCGTATTGAGCAATTTCTTTAACGTCACTTTCGTTATCCTGGCGGTTTAATATTCCTCCAAAAACTTTTGGATGTAAGGTTTTTACACGACCACCTAAAATAGAAGGGTAAGAAGTAACGTCTTCTACAGGAACAACATCGATCCCTAGATCTTTAATAAATTTCTCTGTTCCTCCGGTAGAATAAATTGTAATTCCCAGATCGTTAAGCTTTTTAACGATGGGAGCCAAACCATCTTTACTAAAAACTGAAATTAATGCAGATTTGGCTTGTTTTAAATTGCTCATTATGTTGTGTTTGTTAAAGTGGCAAAAGTAAGTATTTAAGGCAAAAACTTAAAAGTGTTTTTGCTTATTTATAAATAAATTTTGTAACGAATATTTAAGCTGTGCGTCATATAAATAATTCTGTTTAAAAAAGCAGCTATTTTATTATGCTTATATTTCTAAGAGTACTTGGTGAGAGTTTTAATTTTGCGATTAATGCTTTAAAAAATAACCTTTTGCGTACATTTCTCTCGTTGCTTGGAGTGACGATAGGAATTTTCTCTATTATCGGTGTACTTGCTGCTGTAGATTCATTAAAGAACGAAATTTCTGGATCTTTAAGTAGTCTGGATAATAGTACGACCATCGTGATGCGTTTTAATTTTGGGCCTACAGATATCCCACGGTGGAAATGGCAACAATTTCCAGATGTTACTTACGACGAATATCAGTTCTTAAAACGAAACCTGCCAGATGCCAAAGCAGTTACTTTTACTCAAAATGTTCCTGCTGAAACTATAAAATATCAGGATGCCAGTAGTCTTGGTGTGTCAGTACAGTCGGTTGGAAGTGAGTATTACGATATTGAAGCGATTAATATTGAAGAAGGTCGATTTTTTAACGAATCTGAGGCTGCCAGTGGTTCGCCTGTTATCGTAATGGGAAGTGAAATTGCTGAAAATCTCTTTGGAAGTATAGATCCTATTGGTAAACAGGTTCGTTTATACGGAAGAAAATTTACGGTAATTGGCTTGCTGAAGAAAGAAGGTTCCTCGATGTTTGGGCCTAGTAAAGACAGTCAGGTTTTTGTACCGGTAAATGTTACCAGAAGGATTTATGGGGAAAATAATAGGAGCATTTTTCCTCAAATAATGATAAAACCTGAAGCCGATGTCGATAATGCCGAATTCCTTGCGGTTTTAGAGCAACGTCTTAGAACTTTCCGCGGAATAAAACCCGGTGAAGTAAGTACCTTTTTTGTTAATCAATTACAAGGATTTACAGAAATGATCGATAATATTACAGGAACGCTAAATATGATCGGACTCGTAATAAGCGGATTTTCATTATTAGTGGGTGGTTTTGGGATTGCCAATATCATGTTTGTAAGTGTAAAAGAGCGTACTAACCTAATCGGAATTCAGAAATCACTTGGGGCAAAAAATAAGTTCATTCTTTTCCAATTTTTATTTGAAGCAATCATTCTGGCCATCATTGGCGGTGCAGCAGGATTGTTCTTTGTTTGGATCACCACGATCATAGTTTCTAATTTCACGGGAGATTTTGAATTTATTCTTTCCTTCGGAAATATTCTTTTGGGAACAACAGTTTCAGCATTAATCGGCTTGATCTCGGGGATAATTCCTGCGATTTCAGCATCAAGACTAGATCCTGTTGAAGCTATTAGAACCGGAATGTAACATTTAGACCGCTACTTTAGAGAATAGATTCTAGAGTTTAGACAAGATCATTTTTTACTTTGAAAAATAAAAACCTCACAATTTCGATAAAATCAGGATTGTGAGGTTTTCTCTTTGTGGGAACTATTTTCACTGTCTGCCGTCAACGGCGACTTAAACTTTTTACTGCAAACTGCCTACTGAATTACTGCTCCAGGATCTCGGCAACTTTTTCGTTCACAAATTCTAAGAACAATTCGTCTTCTTTAGAAAATGGATCTGGCGTATGAGAATCGATATCGATCTGGCCAATGTTTTCACCATTTACAAATAATGGCACTACAATTTCAGCTTTAACATGAATGCTACATGCGATATAATTGTTCTGTGCTTTTACATCTGGCACCACAAAATTCTCGTTAGAAACAGCAACCTGCCCGCAAATTCCTTTTCCGAAGGGAATAATTTCGTGATCGGTTGGTTCACCGGCAAAAGAGCGAAGTTTTAATTCCTCTTTATCACCATTTTTAAAATAAAACCCAACCCAGTTATAATAAGGAATGTTTTCCATCAATAACTCACAAACCTGTGTTAATCGATGATCTACAGATAATTCTTTGGTGTTTAGAATGTCTTCAACCTGTGGTCTTAATTTGTCAAATGGCATAATTTCTAATTTTTAAGCAAAAGTATTTAAAATCTAAGTGCTGTTACAGCCATTTGTCTAAATTTGTTGAAACTCATTACAATTGCTTCAGCTTTTTAAAAAATATAGCGTTGTTATTCGGTTTATTGCCGTTTTCCTCGGAAGTTATTTTCTGCTTTCTGTGTTGTATAATTCCTATTTAATTTATTCTGAAGCTCAAACTGAATTTTACCCCGATTTTTTCACCAATATCGTTAGCAGGCAAAGTGCAGCCGTAATGGAATTTTTGGGATACGCAATAAAACTTGAAGCTCACGAAACCGAAAGGGCCATAAAGGTTTTTATCGAAGATGCTTTTTTAGTCCGCGTGGTAGAAGGCTGTAACAGTATAAGTGTGATTATTCTTTTTATCTCTTTTATCCTGTCTTTCTTTGCGAAAAAAAGAACCACGATTTTTTACATTTTGGGTGGGAGTGTACTTATTTATGCCATGAATTTAATTAGAATCGCTTTGCTTACCATTGGGATTTACGAATATCCGCAATATGCGAGTTTGATGCACGAAATTATTTTTCCACTAATTATCTACGGCACCGTTATTATTTTATGGATTTCCTGGGTGCGGGTCTATGCAAATTTAGAAAAGAATGAAGGCGAGGTATAGAATCATTTTTATCGGGATCTTAGTGATCGTGCTGGCGGCCATTCGGTTTTACGAAAGCAGTCTTTTCTACGATCCGTTAATTCGTTTTTTTAAATCTTCAGATTACCTGCGTGATAAGATTCCAGAGTTTAAGCCGGGATTGTTGATTCTGAATACATTTTTTAGATATACACTAAACAGTCTCATTTCCGTAGGGATCATCGCGATAGCATTTGTAGATCGTAATATTGTAAAGTTTTCAGCCGTTTTATTTCTATTGCTTTTTGGGATTGCCGGGAGCGTTTTTACCTATTTAGTTTTTACTATTGAAAACGAACATTTTCTCGCCCTGTTTTATGTTCGTCGTTTTTTAATTCATCCAGTGTTCATTTTGGTGCTTTTACCCGCTTTTTATTATTACCGAATGCACAACCGAAGAAGAAAGAACTTAAATTGAAAGAATTTCCCTAAATTTTGAAATTCTAAGCTCCTTTATTCTATTATTTTTGCTGAGTGAATAGCTATTTAGCTTGTTCTAAGCTTGTTTGCTAATTATTTCGAAATAAGACCATAATAAGGATGTGTCACCCTGAACTTGATTCAGGGTCTCATCATAATAGTTTGTTTTTCATACATGAAAGATTCCGGATCAAGTCCGGAATGACGAAAATAAAGCATTGATAGAAATTACGGATAATCAATTATTTTGTTGTAAATTATCGATTATCGACTACTTTTGTAATAAATGAAAAAGGTTTTTGCTAAAATATTCGCTTCCATTTTAGCCGTTTTAGTGCTTTTTTCTACCTTATCTTTTACGGTAGATCAGCATTTCTGCGGAAATTTCCTTGTGGATAGCGCCATTTTTACAAAAGCAAAGACCTGCGAAATGGAAATGAATTCAGCAACTTCAGCTGAAGCTTCCATTACAAAAGAACCCTGCTGTACCAATAAGAAAGTAGAAGTTAAAGGTCAGGACGAACTGAAGCAGAACTTCAATAATCTCGATTTTCAGCAGCAATTATTTATCACTGGTTTTGTCTATTCTTACCTTCAGGTTTTCGAGGTTTCAGAGCCAGATTTTATTCCTTTTAAAGATTATTCCCCGCCAAAACTGGTCTGCGATATTCAGTTGCAGGATCAGGTGTTCCTTATTTGATCTAAACATATTTCAATGTCGAAGCTTAATCAAGTTTCGATGATTTTGCTATGCCTTTTTTTAGGTTAGGCTCAAAGCTGAAATTATGTGTTTTTAAGATCAAATATTTCTTTTTATGCTGAATAAAAGCATTAAATTTTTAATAGAAAACAAACTGGTTGCCGTAATCCTACTTGTGGTTTTGGTAGGATGGGGAGTGGTAAATGCGCCTTTTAATTGGGATACAGGATGGTTGCCACGCGATCCGGTGGCGGTAGATGCCATTCCCGATATTGGTGAAAATCAGCAGATAGTTTTTACAAAGTGGGAAGGTCGTTCGCCGCAGGATATCGAAGATCAAATCACCTATCCACTTACCACTTCGTTACTGGGAATTCCCGGGGTGAAAACCATTCGGAGTTCTTCGATGTTTGGTTTCTCGAGTATCTATATCATTTTTGAAGAGGATATTGAATTCTATTGGAGTCGAAGCCGAATCCTGTAAAAATTAAATTCATTACCAGGCGGATTGCTGCCCGATGGTGTAAATCCTTCTTTAGGGCCAGATGCTACGGCTTTAGGTCAGATTTACTGGTATACTTTAGAAGGTCGCGATAAAGATGGAAATGTAACCGGTGGCTGGGATCTTCAGGAGTTACGAAGCATTCAGGATTTTTACGTGAAATACGCCCTTTCTGGTGCCGGTGGCGTGTCTGAAGTTGCTTCCATTGGTGGTTATGTTCAGGAATATCAAATTGATGTAGATCCTGAAAAAATGCGCCAGTATAACGTTAGTTTGCAAGATGTCGTTAAAGCCGTAAAAGAAAGTAATCGTGAGATTGGAGCACAAACTTTAGAGATCAATCAGGCAGAATATTTAGTGCGCGGTCTCGGCTATGTAAAATCTATTGAGGATATCCAAAAAGCTGTTGTTTCCTCCAAAGATTTTGCCGCATTAAAAGTTAGCGATGTAGCAAAAGTTTCTTTAGGTCCTGCAGCGCGACGCGGAATCTTAGATAAAGAAGGCGCTGAGGTTGTAGGCGGAGTAGTGGTTGCTCGTGATGGCGCTAACCCAATGGAGGTGATCAATAATGTGAAAGATAAAATTGCTTCTATAAGTGGTGGTTTACCTTCTAAAGAACTATCCGACGGCACCACTTCACAACTTACTATTGTTCCGTTTTACGATCGATCTGAACTAATTCATGAAACTTTAGGAACTTTAAACGAAGCACTGAGTTTAGAGATTTTGATCACTGTTTTTGTGATCGTGATCATGGTGTTTAATCTTCGAGCTTCCATTCTTATTTCTGGATTGCTTCCGGTTGCCGTGTTAATGGTATTTATCGGGATGAAATTCTTTAATGTCGATGCTAATATTGTGGCACTTTCAGGAATTGCGATTGCTATTGGGACGATGGTCGATGTTGGGGTGATCCTTTCAGAAAATATCATTCGGCATTTAGATGAAAACGAAGCAGATCTGCCAACAAACACGGTGGTTTATAATGCAACGGCTGAGGTTTCTGGCGCGATCATTACGGCGGTCTTAACTACGATCATTAGTTTTATTCCGGTGTTTACGATGGTAGGGGCTGAAGGGAAATTATTCCGTCCGCTAGCTTTCACAAAAACCATGGCGCTTACTGCTTCGATCATTGTTGCGCTGTTTTTAATTCCGCCATTTGCTGCAAGTATTTTCAGAAAAAGAACACTTCGGAAAAATTTCAATTTAGCCATTCAGGGAATATTAATATTGGCCGGAATTGCAATGATTTTTTACGGATTCTGGATAGGCTTAGTTTTGATAGGTTTAGGAGTAGCCGGAATTTTAAAGGCGCAAAAAATCACTTCAGAAAATCAACATAACTGGCTTGTGGTTGGCATTATTGCGACCGCTATTGTATTTATGCTGGCTGTTTTTTGGAGACCACTTGGTTTAGATAGTTCGATCATTTGGAATGTGATCATGGTGGCGATCATTTGTTTTGGTTTATTGTTCGTTTTCAATCTTTTCAAAAGCAATTATACCCGAATCTTACATTGGGCATTAGCAAATAAGATTTTATTCCTTGTTTTTCCACTGGCCATCATCATTGCAGGATTCTCGATTATGCGAAACACGGGCGAAGAATTTATGCCTTCGCTTAATGAAGGTTCATTTTTGCTGATGCCAACCTCGATGCCTCATGCAGGAGTTGCTGAAAATAAGAGAATCTTACAGCAATTGGATATGGCGGTGGCTAGTATTCCTGAAGTTGAAACGGTGGTAGGGAAGGCAGGTAGAACCGAGTCGGCTTTAGATCCTGCACCGCTCAGTATGTACGAAAATATCATTCAGTATAAATCTGAATATATGCTGAACGAGAACGGGAAACGTCAACGTTACAAGGTTGATAACGATGGTTTTTTTATACTGAAAAATAAAAAGCTCGCTATCGATGGAAGTGCTCGTTTTACTGAAAATGAGATCCCAGATTCGATAAATTCAAGCTATAAAATTAGTAGAGAACAATTAATTCCAGATGATGATGGCGAGTACTTTAGAAATTGGCGACCTGCGATAAGCTCACCAGATGATATTTGGAACGAAATTTCAGCAGCTACAAAATTACCTGGAATCACCTCTGCGCCAAAACTGCAACCTATCGAAACACGATTGGTAATGCTGCAAACCGGGATGCGTGCGCCAATGGGAATAAAAGTAAGCGGACAGGATTTAAAGCAAATTGAAGCTTTTGGAATGAAGCTGGAAGAAATTCTAAAAGAAGCTGAAGGCGTAAAAGATGAAGCCGTTTTTGCCGATCGAATCGTAGGAAAACCATATTTGCTAATGGATATTAAACGCGATCGATTAGCCAGATATGGAATTTCAGTAAGTGATGTTCAGGAAGTTTTGGAAGTTGCTGTTGGAGGAAAAATGCTGAGTCAGACGGTTGAAGGTCGAGAGCGATATTCGGTTAGAGTAAGATATCCAAGAGAGCTTCGCGATTCACCAGAGGATCTTAAAGATATTTATGTTCCGGTAGAAAACGGTACGCCTGTTCCTTTAAATGAGCTGGTTGAAATTCGTTATGAACAAGGGCCGCAGGTAATAAAAAGTGAAGACACTTTTTTAATTGGTTATGTGCTTTTTGATAAAATGGATGGTTTTGCTGAAGTTGATGTGGTTGAAAATGCACAGCGAACTATTCAGCATAAAATAGATTCAGGTGAATTAGAAGTTCCGCAGGGCATTAATTATGAATTTACTGGGAATTACGAAAATCAGCTTCGTGCTGCGAAGACTTTATCGATCGTGGTTCCACTGGCGCTGCTCATCATTTTTATGATTCTGTACTTTCAGTTTAAATCGGTTACCACATCCTTTATCGTGTTCACCGGGATTGCCGTAGCTTTTGGAGGAGGATTTATTATGATCTGGCTTTATGGGCAGGATTGGTTTTTAAATTTCAGTCTGTTTGGTGAAAATCTTCGGGATCTATTCCAAATGCATACCATCAATTTAAGTGTTGCGGTTTGGGTTGGATTTATTGCACTTTTCGGGATTGCAACAGATGATGGTGTGGTGATGGCGACGTATCTAACACAAACTTTCGGTAAAAATGAACCCAATACGGTAAAAGCTATTCGAGCTTCTGTGGTTGAAGCCGGAGAGAAAAGGATAAGACCCTGTTTAATGACCACAGCAACGACCATTTTAGCATTATTGCCGGTGCTAACAAGTACAGGACGTGGAAGTGATATTATGATCCCAATGGCAATACCAAGTTTCGGCGGAATGTTAATCGCTTTGATCACACTTTTTGTGGTGCCGGTATTGTTTTGTTGGAAGAAGGAGTTGAAGTTAAAAAAAGTAATGAGAAGTTAGAATTGAGACCGCTTCGCTGTTAGAAAATAGAAGATAGACAAGGAAATGACGACAGGTTTGAGATACGTGATTTTGATTGAACGTGAAACAAAACTTTAAATGAAAAATAAAAATAAACTGATGGCTGAAAGCTGGCAGCTAACAGCAGAAAAGACATATAAAATTCTATCGCTTTGTGTGATGCTGTTACTTTCTTTAGGAACCAAGGCACAACAACTGGAAGCTTATGTTTTAGAAGCACAGGATAATAGTCCGGCGATCGATGCTTTGCTAGCGAAATATGATATTTCTAAAGAGCAGATCAATGCGGTAAACACGTTGCCGAATACCGAATTTGCTGCAGGTTATTTTGTGAGTGAACCCGAAACCAGAACCGGGCCGCAGCAAGCCAAATTCTCCGTGAAGCAAATGTTTCCTTGGTTTGGGACGATTTCAGCGAGGCAAAATTATGCCAGCGCATTAGCTGAAGAAGATAATATTGAGGTCGATATCGCTTTGCGCAAGTTAAGATTATCGGTTTCTAAGAGCTATTTTCAGTTGTATGAAATTCAGGAGAAAATTGAAGTGATTCAGGAGAATATTGAGTTATTGAAGGTGTATGAAGAATTGGCGCTAAACGGAGTAGAAGTAGGGAAAGCCAGCGCTGTAGATGTGCTTCAGCTGCAAATGCGTCAAAATAAGCTCAGAGATCAGCAGGTAAATCTGGAAAGTCAATTAAATGCCGGAAAAGTGGCTTTTAATCGATTAATGAATAGAGATAATAATGCTTCAGTTGAACTTGTAGATACCTTGGAGTTGCCTTCAGAAGAAATAAATATTTCAGAAATAAAAGTTCATCCAGAATTATCCAAATTCGATGAAAGTCTGGAAAGCGTTGATTTTACTGAAGCTATTAATCAAAAAGAGTCGGCTCCGCAATTTGGTTTAGGTGTAGATTATATCAATGTTGGGACGCGTACCGATATGGCTATTCCCGATAATGGGAAAGATATTGTGATGCCGATGATATCGCTTTCGATCCCGATTTTTAATAATAAATACTCTTCGGTTTCTGCACAGAATGAATTGCGGAAAAAGCAAATTTCAGCAAATAAAAGTCAGCGTTTAAATGAACTGGAAAGCAGTTTGTCGAATGCAATTGAAATGCGGAATTCAGCTCGTAATTCCGTAGAAATTCAACTTCGTAATATTGGGTTGACAAAAGATGCGGAAGATATTTTGATGCGCAGTTACGAAAGTGAAAGTTTAGATTTTAGAGATGTACTTGATATCCAGGAAATGCAATTAGATTATCAGATGAGATTTGCCGAAGCGGTAAGTAATTATTTTCAGCAAACGGCGATGATTCAGTATTTGGTGGAATAGTAGTGAGTAAATGGAATTGAGTATTCCGCGAATAGAAAAGAGAATATAGAGAATAGAAAATAGATTTTGATTTATTAAGCTAATGGCTGATAGCTAAAAGCTACAAAAACGATTATGAAAAAAACAATTATATACACAGGTTTGGCTTTGATCATTGGCCTTTTTGTTGGCTATTTGGTTTTTAGCGGAAGTGAAAATAAAGCCGAAGAAACGCATGCTGAACACGATGCTGCAGAAGATACGATGTGGACTTGTTCTATGCATCCACAGATCATGCAGCCTGAACCTGGCGATTGCCCGATTTGCGGCATGGAACTGATCCCGGCAGATCAAAGTGATGCAACTATTGCAGGTTTTACAATGACGGAGAATGCGATGAAACTGGCAAATATTCAAACAAGCATTGTTGGAACTTCTAATGCAGATAAATCAATTAATCTCTCCGGGACTTTAGAAGCGAATGAAGAATTAAATGCGGTGCAATCGTCGTATTTCGCCGGGAGAATCGAACAGCTTTTTATCAATACCACGGGTGAGCAGGTTAAGATTGGTCAAATTTTGGCAACAATTTATTCACCTGAATTGGTAGCTGCCCAGCAGGAATTGTTAACGGCTTTAAAACTAAAGGAATCTCAGCCTAAATTGTACCAGGCGGTACGAAATAAGCTTAAGAATTGGAAGTTGACTGATTCGCAGATCAATGCCATCGAAGAAAGCGGAAAAGTAAAAGAGAATTCCCCTGTTTTTGCTTCAAATTCAGGCACGGTGACTAAAAAAATGGTTAACGAAGGTGATTATGTAAATCGTGGAGAAGCTTTGTATAAAGTCGCAAATCTTACTAAAGTATGGGCGGTTTTTGATGCTTACGAGCAGCAATTGTCTAATTTAAAAGAAGGTCAAAAACTTCAAATCTCGGTAAATGCTTTTGCAGATGAAAGTTTTAGCGGAACCATAGATTTTATAGATCCTATTTTGGATAATTCTGCCAGAACTACAGAGGTTCGCGTGGTTTTAGATAATCGAGACGGAAAATTAAAACCGGGAATGTTTGTGCAGGCTGAGGTTGAGTTGGAAGCTACGGAAGCTTCGCAAATAAGTATCCCAAAATCTGCGGTGATGTGGACGGGAGAACGATCTGTTGTGTATCTTAAAACAGATCCTAATACGCCGCAATTTGAAATGAAAGAAGTGAAATTAGGCAGTGAAATTGGCGATTCTTACCAAATTTTAGAAGGTTTGGCAGAAGGAGATGAGGTTGTTACCAACGGAACTTTTACGGTAGATGCCGCGGCACAACTTCAGGGGAAAAAATCGATGATGAGTCGGAATGCGGTTGATAATAATGAATCCATGGCTATGGAAATGAGTTTGCCAAAAAGTTTCCAGTCGGCACTTCAACCGCTGCTTCGAGATTATTTACAGTTGAAAGATGATCTTGTGGGTAGCGATGCCACTTCAGCAATGCAGGCGGCGAAAAAAGCTTCAGCAAAAATCAACAATATTGAGACTGCGGAATTGGATAAAATGCTGATAGCTCATTTTAAAGTGATTCAGGATAAATTTAAAGCGATAAGTGCTTCAGAAGAAATTGCAGCGCAACGAGAGAATTTTATTACGCTTTCACAAAATATGATCGCGCTGGTATCGAATTTCGATGAAATTGAGGAGATTTATATTCAGCGTTGCCCAATGGCGAACAACAACAAAGGTGCAACCTGGCTAAGTAGAAATAAAGAAATTAGAAATCCATATTTTGGAGAGCAGATGATGACTTGTGGTGAAACTTTGGAAACGCTAAATTAAACCTGGAAGAAAACAGCATGATAAAACGTAAAACAGCTTTAAAAATTAGGAAAACGCACCGATATTTGGGTCTTTTTATAGGAATTCAGTTTATCATGTGGACGCTGGGTGGTTTATATTTTAGCTGGACAGATCTGGATGAAATTCATGGGGATCATTTTAAAAAAGAATATCAGGAAACCGCATTTTCTGAGCTTTTAAATCCGATTGATCTGGTGCCTTCGGTTTCTTCAGTAGAAATAAAAGAGATTGCAGGAGCGCCCTATTATTGGGTGAATAGCGAGCAGTTATTTCATGCAAGATCGGGTGAAAAGATTCAGTATATCTCAGAAGAAATGGCTGTAGCGATTGCAAATAGCAGATTAAAAGATGAGCTTAAGATCGACAAGGTGAAATTGATAACGAAGACCGGGAAACATCACGAATATCGAGGTGGAGAGTTGCCGGCTTATGTAGTTTCTTACAAAAATCCAGAGAATCTAAAAGCTTATATTTCTGCAACAAATGGAAGTTTTAAAACAGTAAGACATCGCGATTGGCGTTGGTTCGATTTTTTATGGATGGCGCACACAATGGATTACGAAGGCAGGGATGATTTTAACAACTGGGTTTTGCGAATATTTTCAGTATTAGGCCTGGTCACCGTTTTGAGCGGTTTTGTACTTTGGTATGTAAGTTCACCAACAATTAGAAAAATAAACAAGTAAACAATTAAATTAAATAACAAGCAATTATGAAACGTATACACAGAAATCTATTTTTTATCGCTCTTTCAGCAGGGATCGTTAGTTTTACCAGCTGTAAGGAAAACAAGGAAACTTCTACTGAAACCTCTGCTGAAACTTCGCATGAAGAAATGGAGATGTATCACGACGAAGAGATGGGCGAAGAGTCTGCTATGGAAATGAGTGAGGCCGAATTTAATGATGAAAAAGTTGCAGCGAATTACGAAGCGTATTTAGATCTGAAAGACGCTCTAGTAGCTACAGATGCTGAAGCAGCCCAAACAGCAGCTAAAAAACTATCTGAAAATACAGAAGCTGAGATTATGGATGCTGCGAATAAAATTGCAGAAGCTTCAGACATCGAAGCGCAGCGTAAGGCATTTTCAGAAGTAACGGCTATGATGGAGCCTGTTTTGGAAAATGCGATTGCCTCTGGCGCGATCTACAAGCAATTTTGCCCAATGGCTTTTGAAGGTAAGGGCGATTACTGGTTTGCAAGTTCAGAAGAAATTAATAATCCTTATTTTGGGGATAAAATGTTGCATTGCGGTAGAGTAGAAAAAACTATTCAGTAAAATGCGGAATTTCCGCAATTAATTATTGTAAATGTTGTCACCCTGAACTTGATTCAGGGTCGCATCACAATATTTTCTTTTTCGCATTTATATGAGATTCCGGATCAAGCCTGCCTGTCGGCAAGGCAGGTCCGGAATGATGAAAAAAGTAAGTATATAAATTAAGGATGTTCAAAAATAAGCATCATTCTCTCGCTCTAATTTTTGAGCAAGAGATCTTTTAAAAATTATTGTTTTGGCAGAAAATATTGTTCATATAAAAAATGTAGTTTGTGGCCGTTGTATTGCAACGGTAGAAGATATTCTGTCTAAACTTGAGATTCCGTATAAAGATGTGAGTCTGGGAGAAGCAACTTTGCTAAAAGATCTTTCTGCGGAAGAAAACGATCTCCTAAAATTAGAATTAGAGAAAGTCGGTTTCGAACTTATTGAAACTAGAAATAAACGCATCGTAAATCATATAAAATCGGTTTTAATAGACGAGGTTTCTAATAGCACCGATCATAAAAAACTTTCTGAGATCTTAAGTACTCAGCTTCATTACGATTACAGCCACATTACCAATTTATTTACTGCAGAAGAAGGGCAAAGCATTCAGTCATATTTCAATAAACTAAAAATCGAAAAAGCCAAGGAACTTTTGGAGTATGATGAACTTAGTATTGCTGAAATTGCGTATCAACTAGGGTTTTCAACGGCGGCCTATTTATCTACTTCTTTTAAAAAACAAACCGGGATCACTCCTTCAGAATATAAAAAAATGCAAATAAAAGGGCGAAAAGGCCTTGATTCTGTTTAAGCTTTCCTAAAACCGAAATTTCTTACCATAATTTTAAAAGTACTTCTGCTACTTCTCGTTTAATTTTGATAGAGAACCAAAAAATCAAAATGATGAGAAGTGAGAAATTAGTAAATGCTTTAGTAGATTGTGTAAATCATTGTAACTACTGTGCCGATGCCTGTTTGGATACAGATGATATCGGAATGATGAAAGATTGTATTCGTACAGATAAAGTTTGTGCAGAAGTTTGTAGTGCACTTGCTAAAGTTGCGTTGATCGATGGCGCAAATATTACCGATCTTGTAAAATATTGTGCAGCGATTTGCCAACAGTGTGCAGATGAATGTAAAAAACACGATCACAAGCATTGCCAGGATTGCGCAACCGCTTGTGAAACCTGTGTAGAAGCCTGTAATTCTTATTTGGCTTAAAATTGAATTAAATACCATACCGAAAACCTGAAACTGCAGGTTTTCGGTTTCTTTTCTTATGATGAAGCATAAATACCATGTAAGCGGAATGAGTTGCGAGGGCTGCAAATCTCATGTGACTAAAGCGCTCGAGAATATACCTGAAGTAGAACAAGTTGAAGTTGATCTTGAAAAAGAAACTGCTGAAATTTCTATGAAAAAGCATATTGAAATTGAGAAATTTCAGGACGCCTTGAAAAATGCCGGTGGAAATTATCAGATCTCGATGCCTTCCGAAACAAATTCTTCTGAAGATCATTTGATGACTCATAAATACCATGTAATCGGAATGTCCTGCAATGGTTGTCGCTCTCACGTAGAAAAAATTTTAAATGAAGTTGATGGTGTTGAGAAGGCTGAAGTGAATCTTGAAAAAGCCGAAGCAAAAATCAGCATGCATCATCATATTGAAATAGAAAAGTTTCAGGAAGCCTTGAAAAATGCCGGTGGGAATTATCAGATCTCGATGCCTTCGGAAACAAATTCTTCTGAGGATCATTTGATGACGCATAATTATCATGTAAGCGGAATGTCTTGCAATGGTTGTCGCGCTCACGTCGAAAAAACCTTAAATGAAGTTGATGGTGTCGAGAGCGCTGAAGTAGATCTTGAAAAAGCCGAAGCGAAAATCAGTATGCATCATCATATTGAAATTGAAAAGTTTCAGCAGGCTTTAAAAAATGACGGTGGTGGATATGAAATTCATCCGGTAGATCATAAGCATCATCATTCAGAAAAAAGTAACAAGAAAAAGAAGCCTAAAGCTAAAGGAAATGGTAAGTGGTATTGCCCAATGCATTGCGAAGGTGATAAAATGTATGATGAACCGGGAGATTGCCCGGTATGCGGAATGGATTTGGTGCAGGAGCAAAGTTTAAGTGCTTCAAGTACAATATATACATGCCCGATGCATCCGGAGATTGAAGAAGACGAACCTGGGGATTGTCCAATTTGCGGGATGGATCTGGTAGCTAAGGATCCCGAAGCTGATGCGCAAAATTCAACGTATCTAAAATTGCGTAAAAAGTTCTGGCTTTCTGTAGCTTTTACATTGCCAGTTTTTTTGATAGCGATGTCTGATATGCTGAATAGCAATCCGCTTTACCAGATCATGGACTTGCAATATTGGAACTGGGTACAGTTTGGATTGTCGATTCCGGTAGTTTTTTATACGGCCTGGATGTTTTTTGAACGTGCATGGAAATCGATCGTAAATTGGAATTTAAATATGTTCACGCTAATTGGTATTGGTGCCGGCGTAGCGTGGGTTTTTAGTATTTTAGGACTGCTTTTTCCGGATCTATTTCCAGATCAATTTAAAACGGAAGCAGGAACAGTGCATGTTTATTTTGAAGCTGCCACGGTGATTTTAACCTTGGTGCTACTTGGGCAAATGCTGGAAGCCAGGGCGCACGATCGCACCAATTCGGCTATAAAAGAATTACTGAAACTGGCGCCTAATAAAGCTACTCGAATTAAAGATGGTAAAGAAGAAGTAGTTAATATCGATAAGATCGAAGAGGGAGATGTTTTAAAAGTAAAACCAGGAGAAAAAATCCCGGTAGATGGAGTTATAAAAGAAGGAAAATCGTCGATCGATGAAAGTATGATCACGGGAGAACCTGTCCCCGTAGAGAAATCAGTTGATGATAAAGTAACTTCAGGAACTATAAACGGGAACTCTTCTTTTACCATGATCGCCGAGCAGGTGGGTGATGAAACTTTGCTTTCACAAATTATCCAAATGGTAAACGATGCCAGTAGATCGCAAGCGCCAATTCAGCGTCTGGCCGATAAAATTTCAGGATATTTTGTACCAATTGTGGTGCTTATTTCGGTGATCACTTTTGTGATTTGGGCGATTGTTGGTCCGGCGCCGTCTTATGTTTATGCTTTTGTAAATGCCATCGCGGTGCTCATTATCGCCTGTCCCTGTGCGCTTGGTTTAGCAACACCAATGTCGGTGATGGTTGGAGTAGGGAAAGGCGCTCAAAATGGTGTGCTCATCAAAAATGCGCAGGCGTTAGAGCAGATGAATGAGATTGATACTTTGATTATCGATAAAACCGGAACGATCACTGAAGGAAAACCTTCCGTAGAAAAAATAGTGAGTGTTGGTGATTATACCGAAGCTGAAATTGCAAGATTTATCGCTGCTTTAAATACACATAGTGAACATCCGCTGGCCACTGCAACGATAAAATACGCGAAAGAGAAAGAAGTTAAGATCGAGGAAGCTTCAAATTTTGATTCGGTTACCGGGAAAGGTGTGATTGGTGAACTTCAGCAGAATAAATTAGCGCTGGGGAATAAGGCGCTTTTGGATGAAAAAGGAATCAATTCTTCAGAAAAAATCGATCGCGAAATTGAACAATTTCAGCAACAGGGAAAAACCGTTTCTTATTTAAGTGTAGATGCTAAGGTTGAAGGCTTTGTGGTAATCTCAGATCCCGTGAAAAAAACCAGTAAAGAAGCACTTACCAAATTAAAAGAAGATGGCGTTGAGGTAATCATGCTTACCGGTGATAACGAACGTACGGCAAAGGCGGTAGCCGATGAAATGGGAATTGCTTTTAAAGCCGGAATGTTGCCGCAGGATAAAATGAGTGAGGTCGAAAAACTTCAGCAAAAAGGACGAAAAGTAGCTGCAGCGGGAGACGGAATAAACGATGCGCCGGCGTTGGCCAAAGCCGATATTGGAATTGCCATGGGAACCGGAACTGATGTAGCGATAGAAAGTGCAGAGATCACGTTGGTAAAAGGCGATCTAAAAGCAGTGCTGAAAGCACGAAAACTGAGTGATAAAGTAATGGCAAATATCAAACAAAATCTGTTTTTTGCTTTGATCTATAATAGTATTGGTGTGCCAATTGCAGCCGGAATTCTTTATCCGTTCTTCGGAATTTTATTGTCGCCAATGATCGCAGCTTTGGCGATGAGTTTTAGCTCGGTTTCTGTGATCGCTAATGCGCTGAGGTTACGAGCTTCGAAACTATCGTAAGATTTTAAATAAACTAACTAACCAAAACAGAAATTTATGAATGATTTTTTAAGCAAATGGGGAGAAGCCGCAAATACCAGTCTGGGATTTTTCTGGATGGCATTATGGGCTTTTGCTTTGGGGTATGTGATTAGTAGTTGTATTCAGGTTTTTGTGACTGAAAAACGAATGCAAAAAACAATGGGCGAAAACGAATCTAAAGGAGTTTTACTCGGAACCTTTTTTGGATTTATAAGTAGCTCCTGTAGTTTCGCTGCTTTGGCATCTACCAAAAGTTTGTTTAAAAAAGGAGCAAGTTTTGTCTCAAGTATTGCATTTTTACTGGCGTCAACGAATTTGGTAATCGAGTTGGGAATTATCATTTCGATATTTTTAGGTTGGCAATTTGTTGTAGGAGAATATGTAGGCGGAATTTTATTAATCTTGATCAGTTGGTTACTTATTAGATTATTTCACCCTAAAGGTCTTATTAAAAAGGCACGAGAGCGACTTCAGGATGACGACGATGATGATATAGATGGCCAGAAATCCTGGAAGAAAAGAATTAAAACCGAAAAAAGCTGGGCGAAAGTTTCACAGCAATACGGGATGGAGTGGAAAATGGTCTGGAAGGACGTTACGCTTGGTTTTACTATTGCCGGAATAGTAGCAGCTTTTGTTCCAGATTCGTTTTTTGAAACGCTGTTTATCAATAGTGGGCAGGGAAATACAGATTTCTCATTTTTGATGATTTTAGAACATATTATTATTGGGCCGGTGGTTGCTTTTATCACCTTTATTGGTTCGATGGGGAATATTCCGTTGGCTGCCTTATTGTTTGGTAAGGGAGTGAGTTTTGCCGGAGTGATCGCTTTTATATTTAGCGACCTGGTCGTATTCCCAGTACTTAGAATCAATGCAAAATATTATGGCTGGAAAATGTCGTTTTTCATCTTAATGTTGCTTTTTATTTCTTTGGTTGGTACTTCGCTCTTATTACATTATGGCTTTTTAAGTTTCGATTTAATTCCAGATCCTTCTAGTGTGCAGGTACAGGATCAAACATTTTTTAAAATAGATTATACCTTTTTTATGAATATCGCTTTTTTACTTATTTCAGGATATTTGATCTACTTAGGTTTCTTTAAACGAACCGATGTAATGCAGATGAAAGAAATGGCACCAAAAAGTAAACTAATGGAACGAAGCCTAAAGTATATCGCTTTTATCTGTTATGCCTGGTTAGCTGGTGGGATGATTGTAAAATATTTTATTCAGTAATTTTAAAAAAATAAAAAGAGAAGCTGTTAGGCTTCTCTTTTTTGCAATTGAACAATTATAAAATTGAAATTTATTTGGGGGTTTTGTGTTTATCTCTAAAATCTCTGTGATGATCTTTAAAAGCCATCATTCGATTTCTTCGTTCTGCTCTTTTGGAGTCTTTCCAAAGTTTATATTGATCTGGACTAAGAATCTTCTGAATAGATTGCTGAAAGGCAATTTCTTTATCTAAACGAGCATTCATTCTTTCGAAAGCTTCTTCTTTTAGTTTGCCATCTTCCGCAGCATCTTTCATTTCCTCACGCATTTTGGCTCTGTCTTTAGCTCGTTCTGTATATAATTTCTGAAAATCATTTTGTTGCTTTTCAGTAAGGTCTAATGCCAGGGTAAGCTGTTTAGATTTCAAAATCGCTTTTTCTTCAGCAGTCATATTCATAACTGCACGTTCCTTCATTGGCTTTCTACGATCTTCTTTTTGCTGAGCAAATGAAGATACTGCCACAAGCATCATCATAATAAAACATAATCTTTTCATATTGAAGAATTTTAAAGTGAATTCTATAATAGGACTGTTAAAAAGGATAAAGGTTTAATGCTATTTTTGATTTCAGTTTTTAATTTAAATAGAAAATACTTTAAAAACGTATAAAATCGATATATAATTTGAAGATAGATAAGTAAAGTTAGAACAATAAAAAACCTGCCTCGTGGGGGAGGCAGGTCTTAAAAAACTAATAAATCAAATATAGTCTATCGCTAGACTAGTCGTTAGGATTAAGGATCTGATCTATTCTTTCTGATGCATCCTGAAGGTGATATCTTGTTAGAGTATCTCCTGAGCGGTACATTGAGTTTCTTATTTGTCTTTGTAGTGTTTTTAATTCACCTCTAACGATTGGGCGAATATCACTTTGGCCTACATTAACGTTAGTTCTGCTAATCCAACGACGGTAAGCGCTAGGAATAGCATCCTGGTCTTCTGTCATTAAATAGGCCATACGATCGATATAGGCTCTTTGAAGGTTTCTACGATATCTATCGATTTTTTGACCAGTATTTAATTCACTCCAGATTCCTTTACGTAAATCTTCCATCATTTCAAGAAGCGTATAAGCTTCTTTACCGTTTATTTCTTCGTTTTCTAATAAACGTTGCATTCTTCCGAAGTCTAAAACATTAGAAAGTGTGCTGCTTTGCATACCTCTAATTCTTTCGATGTTTCCGTCGAATTCAATTTTATTAAAAATGTCCTGATCGATTAACCAATTTGGAGTTTCGAACAATTGTTCCTGTAAGAAATCCATTGCTCTTTCCTGCTTTTCTTTAGCAACATGCGTATAAACTGCACCCTCTTGATCGTAGGTTTTAGTGTTTTCGTAAACACCACCAATATTAGCGGTAACATGGCCCATGTAGCGATTAAGCTGGCTAAGCACTTGTCCGTAAAGATCATCTAGATCCTGGTAGTCTTTACCGTCTTCAGCAGTCCACTCGATTAAGTTTGGTACAATACGCTTCAGGTTTTTAATACCATACTCACTGGCAAGCATTGCATCGTCACCAAGATCTTCAGTTTGAGAAGAAGGATCGATAACACCACCACTTTGTTGACTTCCGAAGCGATATAAAGGATCTCCTGCATGTTCTAAGATCCACTCATCTAGAACGGGTTTTTCTTCTTTACCTTCTTTTTCTGGGATTGGTTTGTATCCCCACATGATAGCATACTTATCGTAAGTACCAATATTTGGCATTAAAGCTACATCACCATCACCAGGTTGTGCTACGTAGTTAAAACGAGCGTAATCCATGATAGATGGAGCTGTGCTGTATTTTGCAGTGAATTCTGGATCACGTAAATCTTCTACTGCGTAAGCCGGGCTACTACCCATGTTGTGAGGAAGACCTAGAGTGTGGCCAACTTCGTGAGAAGATACGAAACGAATTAAACGTCCCATGATCTCATCTTTAAATTCTACTCCGCGTGCTTCTTCGTTGATCGCAGCAGTTTGAACAAAATACCAGTTACGTAATAAGGTCATTACGTTGTGGTACCAGTTAATATCTGATTCTAAGATCTCTCCAGAACGTGGATCGCTTACGTGAGGACCATTTGCGTTTGGAATAGGAGATGCTAAGTAACGAACTACAGAATAACGAACATCCTCTGGACTCCAGTCTGGATCTTCTTCTGGAGTAGGAGCTTCTTTTGCGATAATAGCGTTTTTAAATCCAGCTTCTTCAAAAGCTACCTGCCAGTCTTCGATTCCCTGTTTAATGTAAGGTACCCATTTTTCTGGAGTTGCACGGTCGATATAATAAACGATCTGTTTTTTAGGTTCAACTAACTCACCGTTCTTGAACTTCTCCATATCTTCTTCCTTCACCTCTAATCTCCAACGGTCAAGGTATTCTACGGTTTTACTCTTTTGAGCTTCTAAACCATAATCTGTCTGGCTGGTAGTAAACCATCCTACACGTTCGTCGAAATAACGACGCTCCATTGGTTCTTTTGGTAGAAGAATCATAGAGTTACTAAACTCTAAAGAGATAGAACCAGTAGTAGAATTTGATGGTGGATTACCAGCGTTATAGGTTTTTATGTGACGAATTTCGATGTTTTCAGGGTAACTTCTAATCGTATCGATAAGCGAACGACTATCGTCTAACCTTGAAACTTTGTATTGTTTACGGTATCTGTCACCAAGTCCTAAAGCCTGTACATCTTTCTTGTAAAGATCTGTAACATCGATAACGTAAGATTTATTGATAGAATCTTTTCCTACAGTTTCAATTTCGAAAGAGCTAAGGATCGGCTCGAAGTTAGAATTGGTAACCGCCTCGTGAATAGGAAGTGAATCTGCAGCATAAATATCGTGAGAAACAACTCTAAGTAATACTTGGTCACCTTTCTTTTGCCAGCGGTGAACCTGAGTGTTCTGTTTACCTCCACCAAAACCAAGTCCAGAAGCCGTTTTTGCTATTCTTGTTACTGTTAGCATTTCTCTATTAAAGAGACTGTCTGGGATTTCGTAGTAATATTTGTTTTTTACTTTGTGAACGGTGAAAAGACCCTCGTCTGATTTTGCATCTTTAGTGATGACTTTAGAGTAGGGTTTTAATCCGTCTTTAGATTGTTCTTTTTGTGCGGTAGCAGCCTGACTTTTCTTGTTCTTTTGAAAAACAGCACAAGATGCCATTAAAAAAGATAGCCCCACAGCACAAATCCTGATCGGTAGTTTGTTTGTCATAAGGTTTAATTATATTAGCCGAAATTGGATTGAATTTTTTGGAAAAATAATTCCTGTAGAAATCCAAAATCGATTGTTTGACTTTGAAACTTTAAAAAGGTTTAAAGAGAAGTTAATAAAAATGTAAATTTATTGCGAAAAGATACGAAAAAAGGCCACATGATTATGTGACCTTTCTGTTTTATTGGTGCTAAATGGTTGATTATGCAACGCTTATTTTCATGTCGTTGCCTTCTTTAAAAACTTCGATCATTTTATGCTTTCTTAAAGATTTTAAAGCTTTATCCCATTTTTTATTGCTTAAACCAGATTTCTCTTTGATAAGATTCATATCGTGTTTCTGGTCGTCTTTTAATAATTGATAAACCGCTTTTTCTTCCTCGGTAAGTTCAACTTGTTTCTTTTCAGGCTTCATTTGTGGGAAGAATAATACTTCCTGAATAGATTGATTGTTTGTTAAGAACATTATTAAACGATCCATCCCAATTCCCAATCCAGATGTTGGAGGCATACCATATTCTAGCGCACGTAAGAAATCCTGATCGATAAACTCGGTTGCTTCATCATCTCCTTTTTCTGCTAATCGTAACTGCTCTTCAAAACGCTCACGTTGGTCGATAGGATCATTAAGCTCTGAATATGCATTAGCGATCTCTTTCCCACAAACCATAAGTTCAAAACGCTCGGTTAACTCTGGATTCTCTCTATGCTCCTTACAAAGGGGGCTCATTTCTTTTGGATAGTCTGTAATGAATGTTGGTTGAATGTAGTTTCCTTCACATTTTTCACCAAAGATTTCATCGATAAGTTTTCCTTTCCCCATGGTTTCATCAACCTCGATGCCCATTCCTTTCGCTGCTTCAAATAATTCAGCTTCAGATTTACCGGTAATATCAAATCCTGTAAATTCGATAATTGCATCGGTCATTGTTACACGCTTGTATGGAGCTTTAAAATCTACGTTGTGTTTTCCGAAGGTAGCTTCCGTAGTTCCGTTAACCGCCATGGCACAATGTTCCAGAAGTTTTTCGGTAAAATCCATCATCCAATTATAGTCTTTATAAGAGACATAGATTTCCATCGCAGTAAACTCTGGATTGTGAGTTCTATCCATTCCTTCATTTCTGAAGTTTTTAGAGAATTCATACACTCCGTCGAAACCACCTACAATAAGCCTTTTTAAGTAAAGCTCGTTGGCGATTCTTAAATATAAAGGAATGTCTAAAGCATTATGATGTGTGATAAATGGGCGTGCGGCTGCTCCACCAGGGATCGATTGAAGGATTGGTGTTTCAACTTCAAAATAACCAGCCTCGTTAAAGAAATTACGCATCGCACTAAAAAGTTTAGTACGTTTTACGAATATCTCTTTCACTTTTGGATTTACAGCAAGATCTGCATATCGTTGGCGATATCGGTGCTCTGGATCTGTAAAACCATCGTAAGTATTTCCTTCTTTATCTGTTTTTGGTAATGGCAATGGGCGAATAGATTTGCTTAGCAGGCTAAAATCTTTTACCATCACGGTCATTTCGCCTACCTGAGTTTTAAATAATTCACCTTCAATACCTATAAAATCACCTATATCCAGCAGCTTCTTGTAAATGTCGTTGTATTTGGACTTATCTTCTCCTGTACAAATTTCATCACGGTTAAAGTAAACCTGAATCTTTCCTTTAGAATCCTGAAGCTCTGCAAAAGATGCTTTACCCTGAATTCTACGAGACATTAATCTACCCGCGATTACAACTTTTTTACCCTCTTCGAAATTTGCCTTGATATCGGCAGATGTGTGATCTAATGGAAATAAATCGGCCGGATAAGGATTAATTCCTTTTTCCCTTAATGTAGCCAGTTTTTCTCTTCTTACAATTTCCTGTTCAGATAGCTGCATGGTGTAATTTTAAAGTTTAATGGCCTCTCGTTTTAAGAAGCAGCTGCAAATATAATGACAATCAGAGTACCAACCAATGTTATACTTAAGATTAGATATGAATCTGGTTTAGAAATTCTATCTTTGTTTTTGGTTTTAGATAATATCGAAATTATGAGTATTTGGCGTGTTATTTTATCGATCATTTTTCCGCCTTTAGCAGTGTTTGATAAAGGTTGTGGTTCTATTTTGATCGTGCTTATTCTTACTTTGCTTGGTTGGATTCCAGGAGTTATTGCTGCGCTTATAATTTTGAATAACGCTAATAAATGATGCAAGAGGTGCAAAATAAGAAAATAGAAGTACAGGAATTAGGACTTAAAGATTATAAAGAAACCTGGGATTATCAGGAACAGCTTTTTAAAGAAATTCTGGACTTAAAAGTAAAGAACAGGAGAGAGGACACCAATCTAGAGACACCCAACTACTTACTTTCTGTAGAGCATCCTCACGTTTATACTCTGGGGAAAAGCGGTGATATTTCTAATCTTCTAATCAATGAAAAGCAGTTAGAAGAAAAGGGAGCTACATTTTATAAAATTAATCGTGGTGGTGATATTACGTATCATGGTCCTGGGCAAATGGTAATTTATCCCATTTTAGATCTGGATAATTTTTTTACTGATATTCATAAATATCTTAGACTTTTAGAGGAAGCAGTAATTCTGGTTTTAAAAGAATATGGTATTAATGCTGAACGTAGCGATGGGGAAACCGGAGTTTGGCTTGATGTAGGAACTCCTTTTGCCAGGAAGATCTGTGCGATGGGCGTTCGTGCTAGTAGATGGGTAACTATGCATGGTTTAGCTTTAAACGTAAATGCGGATCTTGGTTATTTCGATAATATTGTTCCCTGCGGAATTAAAGAAAAAGCCGTTACTTCTTTGAACGTTGAGTTAGGTAAAAATCAAGTTGATATGGAAGAGGTGAAACAAAAGTTTTTGAACCATTTTAAGGATTTGTTTAGTGCTGATTTTAATTAAAACTTAATTTCTAGTTGTTCTGGTAGAAGTTTAAAGCTTTTTCGGTGGTATTTTGTAATTCCGTATTTTCTAATTGCTTCACGGTGTTCTTTTGTCCTTACAAATAGAATCGATTTTTTAGTGGCTCACCTTCATCCGGCTACAGTGGTTCACTTTCATCCGGCCAGGGTGGTATACTATGACCGTTTTTTGCATAATACTGACTAAATTGTACAGCTCACAATCGAGTGGATGGCTAGAATTAGAAGGTTTATGACAACTCAGGCATTAAATTTTGATTTGGATATTACTGATGATATTTCTTTTACAGGATTATTGGCGGGAGAATATAATGGCAGAAAGTATAATTTTGTTAGTGCAGAAAGATCAAACTTTGCATCGCCAGAATTACAGGAAGTGTCACAGGGGGGCTACAGTTTTAGGAGCTGCAGGAAGTTATAATGAATCTAAACTTTACTCTTTAATAAGTAGAGCTTCTTTTAATCTATACGGGAAATATATAATTACAGGAAGTTTAAGGGCAGATGGTTCTTCAAAATTTGGTGAAAACGAAAAATGGGGTTATTTCCCATCGATTTCTGGAGGATATATCTTATCTGAAGAAGACTGGTTTAAAAGTGAGGCTTTCAACTTTGTTAAGCTAAGGGCTTCTTATGGGGTGACAGCTAACGATACTGGAATTGGAGCTTATGACGCTCTTGCTGGCGTAAGTTCTACACCATATGCTGGATCTGCTGGTACTGCAATTACAGAGATTGGTAATCCTAATGTAAAATGGGAAGTTACCAGCCAGTTTAATGTTGGGTTCTCTTTAGGTTTATTTGATAATATAGTTTCTGTTGAATATGATTATTTTGATAAGAATACAGATGATCTTCTTCTTAATATACCATTAGCATATTCATCTGGTTTTAGTTCATTCTATGGTAATGTTGGAGAAATGTCTAACAGTGGCCACGAGGTGTCTGTAGATGTTCAGATCTTTGATCGAGATGATTTTAATTGGAAATCTAGTTTAGGTTTCAGTACTCTGGATAACGAAGTAACTTCTCTGGACGGAAATTCTCCATTCACAAGAGGTTTTGCTAGTAGAGTTCAGGAAGGTGAAGAATTAGGCGCTTTCTATGTATTAGATTCTGATGGCTTATATCAGGAAGGTGACGAAATTCCATCTGCTCTAGCCGCAGATGGCGTAGGAGCAGGAGATGTAAAATATGTCGATCAAAATGGCGACGGAATTATTAATGATTCAGTTTACATTATTGGTGGGTCACCTTGGGCAGATTTTACTGCATCCTGGACAAACAATATTCAGTATAAGAATTTTGACCTTTATTTTTTGTGGGCATGGTCTGAAGGTAATGACGTATTTAACTCTACACTTCAGTATACAGGTTCTGCGGCAAACCCAGTTTATGGTAAATTTACCAATCAATTAGATTACTGGACTCCAGATAATACGAATACAAATACACCAAGGTCTAATTATTCAACTTCAGCATATAACAATTACGATTCTACTCGATTGGTAGAAGATGGATCTTTTATTAAGTTGAGAAATGTAACTCTAGGATATACACTTCCAAAAGATCTTTTAGGCTTTGGTAGTATTAGATTTTATGCCTCAGCAGATAACTTGTTAATGTTTACAGATTATTCTGGGATTGATCCAGAGGTGAACTATTCTGGAGATTCTGCAGTAACCAGTGGTACAGATTTCTTAACGCAAGGAGGAAACAAGGTTTATAAATTTGGTGTGAATATAAACTTCTAAAAAAATAAGAATGAGAAATTATCTATTTATATATGTATTGTTAACAACCTTAATTTTTACCGGTTGTGACGACGAACTTCAGGTTGCAGATCCAACGACGATTGGAACAGATCAGTTTATAACAGATATGGCCACCGCTCAACAAGCTATGGACGGTGTTTATGATGCGATGCAAAGTGTCTATGTACAAGGTGCATATCCAATTATGTCCTTAGGTTTGTATGCCGATGAATTTTCGCATAGTGGATCTTACACATTATTTGATGAGATGGTTTTAAATAATGTGCCGGCAACGAATCTTGCAGTCACTTATTTTTGGTCCTATCGATATGTGGTAATTTTTAGAGCAAATTCAGTTATTAATGCAACAGAGGTTTTGACTGATGTTGATGAAACAGCTAAAAACTCTATTATTGCTGAAGCAAAAAGGGATACGTGCTTTGATGTATTTTGATTTAGTAAGAATGTTTGGAGGAGTCCCTCTTCCTAGTGAAAACGATTTGGTCTCTGATAATGGGGCAGCTTCCGCAAATGTTCCTAGATCAACCCAAGAGGAGGTTTATCAGTATATCCTAAATGATATTAACGAGGCCCAGGGAAATATTCAGAATAATGATGTTTATCACTTTTCTGATGATGCATTAAATGTATTACTAGCTGAAGTTGAAATGACACGTGGAAATTATGACCAAGCTACCACGACTCTAGAAAATGTTATTGGTAACTATTCTCTAGTGGAATCTTACTCTGATGTTTTTACGACAGGATCAAATTCAGAAGAGATTTTTAGAATTCGATATACAACAGACGATTCTAATAATTTGTCATTCTATTTCTATCCTTCTGCTTTAGGAGGTAGAAGAGAAGTTGCACCAGAAGCTAGTTTTTTAGAGGCATTTGAAGATGGTGACGAAAGAATTAATCTTATAACGAATAGAGACGATTTTTCTAGTGCATATATTAGCAAGTACTCCAACGTATCTACGGGTACAGATTTACCTTATGTGTATAGATATGCTGAAGTAGAATTGCTATATGCAGAATTATTAGCCAGAAATGGTGATTTTGAAACTGCTTCAGAATATTTGAATGATGTAAGGGATAGAGCAGGTTTGGATAGTCTGAATTTAACATCTGATAATTTTATAGAATTGTTGGTGGAGGAGAGAAGAGTTGAGCTTTTTGCTGAAGGAAAAAGATGGTATGATGCCGTGAGATTGGAGATTTTAGATGAAGTTGTAGCAAATAAAAGTTCATCCTCTTTAAGCGAGAATCGCGTAGTTTGGCCCATTCCTCAGGATGAAATAAATGCCAATCAGGAACTCTCTCAAGAAGATCAGAATCCTGGATATTAAACTAAATATGTAGATAGAGTTAGAGAAAACCGGCACTAAGCCGGTTTTTTTTAGAACTGCATTTAAAAATATAAAATTAATGAGAGAAATTAAGATTGATGTTCTCTCTTTTATGATATTGTGGTTTTTTGATTAAACGTTTTAACATCATAATTCATAAGGGATTGTTAAATTTTCACTTGATGATAGAATTGCTTTTTGAATAACTAAAAAGTTAAAATAATAGCACATTATTTATTAGTAGTTAATTAAGTATGTTTGTTGCTTTTTAAAAAGTTAAAATAGATAAATAATGGTAATTTAAATAGAGGTTTTACTAACATATTGCTATCAAAAAATCATTTCTACTTTTGAATATTAAGTTTTTATTATGATTTTTGAGGCTGAGCTAATTCAAATTAAAATTATAATGAAAAAAACATTACGTGGATTGCTAACGCTATTTATGGTGTTAGCTGTGCAAATTCTTTTTGCACAGGAAAGAACAATTACTGGTACGGTGATAGACGAGGAAGGTTTGCCTTTGCCAGGAGTTAACGTAATTGAAAAAGGAACAAGTAACGGAGTACAAACAGATTTTGATGGTAATTATAGCATCGAAGTTGAGGAAGGTGATGTTATTGTTTTTAGTTACGTAGGGTTCTCTGCCCAAGAGAGAGAAATTACGGCATCAACATCTACTTTGGATGTCACTTTGCAGGTAAGTGCCGATGCTTTAGATGAAGTTTTGGTAGTAGCCTATGGTGCGCAAAGAGAAAAAGCTATTGTAGGTTCGGTTGCATCGTTAGATTCAGAAGTGATTCAAAAACAGCAATTAACGAGTGTAACACAGGCTATACAGGGTAATGTTCCCGGAGTTAATATACTTACTTCTGGAGGGCAACCAGGAGAAAATCCTACTATAAGAATTAGAGGGGTTTCTTCTATTAATGCAAGCGCAGAACCTCTTATCGTTGTTGATGGAGCGCCATACAATGGAAACATAAATTCAATTAGTCCAGATCAAATTGAATCTATGAACGTGCTTAAGGATGCATCTTCAACAGCATTATACGGATCAAGAGGAGCTAATGGTGTAATTGTGATTACTACTAAAAGAGGTGGTTATAACACAGCACCCTCTATTAATATAACTGCAACTGGAGGTCTGTCTTCTCCTGCTGTAGATCTACATGAAACTATTGGTACTAACCAGTATATGCGATATTCTTGGGAAGCCGAAAGAAATGCTTTGCAGTATATCGATGGTGTTGCTCCTAACGAAGCAGGAGCTTTAGCTGCGCAATCAATTATTCCTAATTTGGCTTATAATCCCTATAATGTTGATCAGCCTGTTGATGCTAATGGAAATATCGTAGATGGAGCAAGCTTATTATGGGAGACAGATTGGCAAAAAGAAATGCTTAGAGAAACTTCTTTGAGACAGGAGTACGGAATGAGTATTTCTGGTGGTGGCGAAAGCAGCAGATATTTCTTATCTGCAAATTATTTAGATCAAGAAGGTTCTGTTAAAGAATCTGATTTTGAAAGAATAACCACACGTTTAAATTTAGAAAGTCAATTAACTGATTGGCTACAGGTGGGATTAAATTCATCCTTAACAGTTTCAGAGCAAAATTATCCTGAACAATCTGGAAATTCTTATCAAAGTTCAATCCAATGGATTTATAGTGTTTCGTCTGTTTACCCTCTTTATAGAAGGGATGCTAGTGGTGATTTAGTTTTTGATAACGGAGCGCCAATTTATGATTACGGTAGTACTTCGGGGCAGGCCTTAAATGGAACGAGACCAATGTTAGCTAACGAGAATGCTGTTGGTTCACTTTACAACTATGATAATCTTAATAAAAGAACTAGCGCAACTGCAAATGCTTTTGCAAAAATAGATTTTACAGATTATTTATCCTTTAGAACAAATCTTTCTTATGAGAACTATTTGTACGATTCTAATGTATATGCAGCTTATAATGTAGGTTATGCAGCAAATGTAGGAGGAAGAGTAACACAGAACAGAGATATTACCACGACTTTGAACTTTATTAATTCTTTGAATTTCAACAAAGATTTTGGAAAGCATAATGTTCAGGCTGATGCGATATTCGAAAGTTATAAATACAAAGGAGACTATTTAAGTGCTCAAGGAACAGGATTTTTGCCAGGAGTTAAAGTTTTAAACGGTAGTACGACTCCAGAGAGTGTAGGAGGCTATGTTAATGAAGAGCGTTTGGTAAGTTATTTAGGTAGAGCTTCATATAGCTATGACGACAGATATTTTATTGAAGGTTCTTTTAGAAGGGATGGTTCTTCTAGATTTTCTACAGACACAAGATGGGGAAATTTCTTTTCTGTTGGTGGATCATGGGTAATATCTGATGAGAACTTTTTAGCAGGAAATAGTACGCTTAATTTCTTAAAACTTAAAGCTTCTTATGGAGAGTTAGGTAATAACAGAGGGATAGGTTATTTTCCATATTTGCAATTATTTGAAACTGGTTGGAATCAGTTAGATGCTACAGGAGTACTTTTAGGAGGAGTTACAGATCCTTTGCTTTCATGGGAGAAGACAGCTTCATTTAACGTTGGGGTTGATTTCGGTCTATTCAACGATCGCTTAACAGGTTTAGTTGAATATTACGAAAAGGAATCTGTAGATCTAATTTATGATCAGCCTCTTCCAATTTCTACAGGTAACTCAAGCATTACTACAAATATTGGTGCTGTTAAAAATTATGGATTAGAGGTTACTTTAAACGGAAAAATTATCAATAAAGATAATTTTTCTTGGTCAGCTGGATTAAACTTTTCGTTTGATAATAACGAAATTACCGAACTTACTCAGGACTCATTTATTAATGGTACAAAAAGATGGGAAGAAGGTAAATCTCTTTACGAATTCTATATGCAAGACTGGGCAGGCGTAGATCCTGCAGATGGTTATGGTATGTGGTATATGGATGTATTGGATGATAATGGTAACCCAACAGGAGAGCGAACTACAACTAAAGATTATTCTGCAGCAACAAGATACTATAACGGTTCTTCTTTGCCAGATGTGATTGGAGGGTTTAATACAGATTTGAAATGGGGTAATTTTGATTTTAATATGTTATTCAATTTTTCTTTCGGGTCACAGGTTTATGACGGTTCTTATGCATCATTGATGCGTGGATTTTCAACACCAGGATACCAATCTCACGAAGATATTGCCGCTCGCTGGCAAGAGCCAGGAGATGTGACAAATGTGCCACTACTTCTTAATGCTCAAAACGATTTTAATTCTAGATCAACCAGATTTTTGTTTGATAATGATTACGTGAGATTAAGAGCAGTAACTTTAGGTTATACGTTACCAGGTAGTGTAGTCGAAGATTTAAATATGAATAGCTTACGAGTATATTTACGTGGAGATAACTTATTCACTTACCACAGTCATTTTGGAATCGATCCAGAGCAAAGTGTTGCGGGTACTACTAATAATAGATCTTATATTCTTAAAACAGTTTCAGTAGGATTGAATCTTCAATTTTAATTTAGAAAGATATGAAAAGACAAAATATATTATATAAAAGCCTATATCTGATAGTAGCTATCATGATGATAGGATGTTCAGAAGATTATTTGGAAGAACCGGCTCCTACACAGTCAGTTTCAGAAGATGTTATTTTTAATTCAAGAGAAGGAGTAGAGGCCTTCTTTGCTGGAGTATATCGACTTTCAAGAAGACAGTTTACTAGTTATGATTCTGGTGGGATCTACTCCATGTACATGGCTAGAAGTGTTAAAGGTAATGATCTTATTAATACAACCAGTTGGTTTTCTTTTGATTATGATAACGATAATCGTGAGCCAACTTATCGTAGAACAGTGTTTAGTTGGGAGTATCCTTATTTTATGATCAATCAGCTAAATTCACTAATTAATGGAGTTAATGCGTCTGCAGAACTTTCAGAAGAGGATAAGACTGAACTAATTGCTGAAGCTAGAGTTTTAAGAGCTTTCAATTATTTTCAATTAGCGATGGAATTTCAGCATACATATTCTTATGATCCTTCATTGCCAGCTCCTCCTATTTATACTGAATTATCTTTAGAAGGAAAGCCTATGATTACTTTACAGGAATTATATGATTTTATTCTTGAAGATCTTGAAAACTCTGTAGATGAATTAGGAGCAGATAGAATCAATAAATCTTATGTAAATAGATCTGTAGCTTATGGTATTCTTGCAAGAGTTTATCAGGTAATGGAAAATTGGAGCGGAGCAGAAATGGCTGCAGCAGAAGCTTATGGAGGTAACGCTTCGGCTGTCTTAGATGCTTCTTCTTACGCAAATGGCTTTGATGACATTAGTAACACAGAATGGTTGTGGGGACTACCGCAAACTAGTGATCAGTCAAATTATTATTATGGTGCTCCATCTGCCTTTACAGATCATTATGGTCAAGCATATTCTTCCGTTTATGTTAATCCAAATTTTGTAGATGAATTTAGTGCAACAGATGTTAGAAATACATTTGAAAACGCATATGGTATAGCGCCAGGCGACTATCGCGAATATGTTACTAACAAATTTACTTTTGCTTTTGATTCTGATATCGTGTTGATGAGAACAGCTGAAATGATTTTAATTGAAGCAGAAGCACTATATCAACAAGGTAGAGAAGATGAAGCGCATGATCTGCTGTTTGCTTTACAGTCTAATCGTGATGCTGAAGCTGTTCAATCTGATAATACTGGCAGTGATCTATTCGAAGAAATCCTCTTAGAGAGAAGGAAAGAATTATACGCAGAAATAGGGGTAGAGTGGTTTGATGCGAAGAGATTGCGAAGAGGTATAGATCGTGATCCAATCCACCGAACAGTTCTTACTCTTGAACCAGATGATAATAGATTTTTCTTGAAAATTCCTCAAACTGAAATTGATGCTAACGATGCAATTGATGATTCAGTGAATTCAGACAGATAATTCTGTTTAATATAAATTTTAAAAAGCCACTCAATACATTGAGTGGCTTTTTTATTGGTCTCGCCAAAGGGTACAATACTCCGAGGCTTGCTTCGAAAATAAAAAAATGTTTCTGGTGAATGCCTCTTGGGTTTGCCCCGGGGTAGTTTACTCGAAATCTCTAAATATCAATATTCGTTAAAA
Organism: Zunongwangia sp. SCSIO 43204; assembly: GCF_019904275.1. Lineage (GTDB taxonomy): Bacteria > Bacteroidota > Bacteroidia > Flavobacteriales > Flavobacteriaceae > Zunongwangia > Zunongwangia mangrovi. The sequence continues at coordinate 285,392 of NZ_CP063204.1, read as the reverse complement.
TCGGGAGGCTTTTTTAAAAATCTATTTCAAGTTGTTCCGGTAGTAGTTTAAAGCTTTTACGGTGATATTTTGTGATTCCGTATTTTCTAATAGCCTCTCTATGCTCTTTTGTGGGATATCCTTTGTTCTTTTTCCAATTATACATAGGGAATTCTTCATGAATTTTGGCCATATATCCATCTCTATATGTTTTTGCTAATATGGAAGCTGCTGCAATACTCAAAAATTTATCATCTCCTTTAATTATACATTCAAAAGGTATGTTTTTGAAAGGCTTAAATCTATTGCCGTCAACAATTATATGCTCTGGAGCTGGATTTAGCTTTTCAATAGATTGATGCATAGCTAATATTGAGGAATTTAGGATATTAATTTCATCGATTGTTTTCATATAAATATGGGTAACTCCGTATGAAATACATTCAGGTATTAAAATTTCCCTTAATAGCTCTCTATTCTTAGCCGTGATTTTTTTTGAATCTCTTAAAACTTTGTTTTTAAAATTTTTAGGTAAGATTACTGCAGCTGCGGTAACAGGTCCGGCTATACAACCCCTTCCAGCTTCATCTGTGCCACATTCGATGCAATCGTATAAATGATTTTTTAACATGATCTTCGATTAATATAGAATCATAGTCAAAGATAGTAGAAGCATCCATACGCGCAATTATATAGATACGATGTTTATTAACTCTTTGCTTAAAAAAATGACATTTATGATTTAGGTGTAAATTAATTGTTAAATGCATCCTTAAGATTTGTGCTTAAAATCTATTTAATTTTTGTTACAAATGTAAATATTATTTGCATAAAGACTTTTAAAATATAATCAATAATACTACACTAAAACGTTTTAATTATAAATAATATAATTTTTTATTAAATTTTCGATCTCATTTATTTTGTTTATTAAGATTTTATTATGATTTTTGGCTCAGGCTAATTCAAATTAACGAAATAATGAAAAAAACATTACATGGATTGCTGACACTTTTTATGGTGTTGGTTGTGCAATTAGTTTTTGCACAAGAGAAAACAGTAACTGGTACTGTGGTAGATGAAGAAGGTTTGCCTTTACCAGGTGTGAACGTTATCCAAAAAGGATCTAACAATGGCGTTCAAACAAATTTTGATGGAGAATACAGTATTAATGTTCCTAGTGGTTCAATACTGGTATTTAGTTATGTGGGGTTTGCCCCTCAAGAGCGCTCAATTGGCTCTTCGGATACAATTAATGTAACTTTGGCAGTAGATGCTGCAGCCTTAGATGAGGTAGTTGTTATGGGGTATGTTGCGAAAAGAAGAGAAGATATGACTGGTTCAACTGTACAAATTGATTCAGATCAAATTAATCAAATTCCTCAAGCAACCGTGGATCAGGCCTTACAGGGAAGGGTTGCTGGTTTACAAATTAGTTCCTCCTCTGGTACTCCGGGGTCAACTCAAGACATCAGAATTAGAGGTATAAGTTCGTTGACAGCGGGTAACGAACCATTGTATGTTATTGATGGAGTTCCAGTTATTAATAGTAACGTCGGAGGGAATTCTTCGAGTTCTTCGCTTTCAGCTCTAGCAAGTTTAAGTAATAATGACATTGAGAGTATATCCGTTTTGAAAGATGCATCAGCGACAGCAGTATATGGTGCGAGAGGAGCAAATGGAGTTATTGTTATAACTACTAAAAGTGGAAAAGCTGGGAAAACTAGGATTAGTTTAAACTCGTATTATGGATTTAGTAATAATGCAATAGATGGCCCACAACCACTTTCTGGTGCTCAAAGGGAAATGCTATTGTATGAAAGTGTATTAAATACATACGGTGAAAACTATAACCTTTCTACCCCGGAAGAAGCTGCGGATTTTTATTTTGATCAACTTGGAGATGGCTATGGTTATCAAGATTGGATTGATGCAGGACGGCCAGAAGCTAATTGGGGTGAATTGGTTACTAATGACGATGCGCCTATTCAGGAACACGTTGTTTCTGCAACTGGAGGTACTGATGATTATAATTTTTACACTTCATTTGGATATTTTGAACAGGAAGCAACAGTAATAGGGTCAACCTTTGATCGGGTGTCTGGTTCTTTGAATTTTTCGAAAGATTTATCAGAATCTTTGGAGTTTTCAACATCTAATACTGCTTCGCATACTTTTCAAGATGGAATCTTGGAGGGTAGTGCGTATTTCTCATCTCCTCATTCAGCAAAGTATTTTACTCCGCCTTTAAATCAACCGTATAATGATGACGGTACCTTTAATTTAGGTACAGCGCTTCCCAACCCTTTATATATTTCTGAAAATGATATTGATGAATCTAAATTCACAAGGATATTATCGAATAATAGTTTAACTTGGCATACCCCGATTCAAAATTTGTCATTGAAATCTAGGGCTTCTATTGATTATCAGGTTTATGATTACAAGAGATATCGTAACAGGGTTACTGGAGATGGTTCTAGTACAGATGGTTATGGAGAGAGAACAAGTAGGAAAACTGCAACTTATGTCTTTCAAAATTCTTTGAATTACTTCAATGCATTCGGAAATCATAATGTAGATATTACTGTCCTTCAGGAGTATCAAGAGTATAGAAATAATTATTTATTTGCAGCAGGTGACAGTTTCGTTACAGATGGTCTTACTAACTTGGCTTCATCAGGTAATCCTACATCTGCATCTGCATCATTTTCAGACTGGTATATTGCTTCGTATTTAGCAACAGGGTCATATAATTTTGATAGCAAATACGTTTTAAATGCTACTTATAGAAGGGAAGGTAACTCCAGATTTTCTGATGATAATAGATGGGGTAATTTTTGGGCTTTTGGAGCTGCATGGAATTTACATAGAGAGAGCTTTTTGAGTGATAGTGAGTTTGTTAATAACCTTAAAATAAGAGGTTCTTATGGTAAAACTGGAAATGCTAATATAGGGATCAATAACTATCAGGTTTTATTTAATTATAATGCTGATTATGCTGGTACTGGTGCAAGCTATCCGGCTGGTTATGGTAACCCTGACTTAACTTGGGAGACGAGTTATACACTTGATGTAGGTTTGGATTTTGGACTTTTGCAAAATAGATTAACAGGTACATTAGGTTATTATGATAGAAGGTCTGAAGATTTATTGTTTGATGTTCCATTATCGTTTACCACAGGTTTTTCTAGTCAGTATAGAAATGTAGGTTCAATGAAGAATACTGGTTTTGAAGCTGAATTGAACATTGATGCTGTTAGGTCTAATGACTTCAATTTTAGCTTTGGAGGAAATGTGGCGACTGTTGATAATGAGGTTTTAGAGGTTGCTCAAGATGCAAATGGAGTTGATATTCCTGTTACTAATAATGTGGCGGCTGGACAAAGATCAACCACTGGTACTATGGCTTACGAATGGTTTATGCCAACTTGGGCAGGTGTTGATCCTGAAACAGGTGTTGATACCTATTATACTGATGAAACTAGAAGTGAGACTACTACAGACTTTGGTCAGGCTGATCGTGTTTTTCAAGGGGCAAGTGCATTACCTACTTTAACTGCTGGTGTGAACATACATGTAGATTTTAAAGGTTTTTTCCTAGATGCACAGGGGTATTATGCAGGTGGGCATAAAATTTATGAGGCTTGGCATAGGTATTTAAACCAGCCTAATTTATATGTTACAGGAGTCTATAATGGTTACACTTCCTTGCTAGATAGATGGCAACAGCCTGGTGATCAAACAAGGGTTGCAAGAGCGGTTTATGGCGGGCAACCTTGGACGTACAATAGTAAATTCTTATTTGATGGAGATTATTTTAGATTAAGAAATGTAACTTTTGGTTATGATCTTGAGCCTGAGATTCTTGAGAATATTGGTATGAGTGGAGCTAGAATTTTCTTAAGAGGGACTAATTTATATACATGGGTTAAAGATGATAATTTAGTTTATGACCCAGAAGTTGATGCTTCAGGTATGACTAGTATTGTTACTCCTCCTGTACAGTCATTTATTTTAGGTGTTAATTTAAATTTTTAGAAAGCGATGAAAAAAAATAATATAATATATATAATATTCGCAGTAGTTTGCGGTGTTTTTCTGTCTTGTTCTACAGAAGACTTGGATCCTTCATTGGAGCAATCGAAACGGAGTGAAGAGGCATTGAATTCTGTTGGAGATATGGAAGGCCTCATTAAGGGGGCTTATAATAGGCTTACTAGTTCAGGTTATTATGGGCGTGATTATTTAGTAACTAATGAAGTTAGAACGCCAAATGTTTTTTCTAACGGGAATTCCGGTCGATTTATTACACAAGGAGAGTTCGGTTACTTGCCCAGTTCTACATATATATGGGATGATGCTTATGGTGTAATCGCTATTGCAAATATTTTGATATCAAGAGATATATCAACTTTGGAAGGATCTGAGGAGGATTTAGCTTACGCTAGACATATTCAGGGACAGGCCTATGCAATGCGAGCTTTAGCTCATTTTGATCTTCTTTTAACTTACGGTCAACAGTATACTAGTGGTGATCTTGGAGTGCCTTACATTACTGGTTTTGGTACAGGCGATGACTTTCCTTCAAGAGAATCCATTAACTCGAATGTAGATAATATATTAGCGGATTTGCAAAGTGCATTTGATTTAATGGATGAGGATTTCTATGATGCTTCGAAAGAATTTATGTCTAAGTACTCTGCAAAAGCCCTAGAATCTAGAGTTGCTCTTTATTTCGAAAGATGGCAGGATGCAAGTGATGCTGCTGAAGCAGTAATTGATTCAGGTATTTATTCAATTGTTTCTGCTGATAATTACGCTAGTTCTTTTATGGATGACGGAGGAGCTAATTCTATTTTTGAGCTTGCTTTTAGCGGTACTGATAATGCGGGGAGTAATTCACTTGAATTTATCTATAGAGGGGGAACGTATGGTGATATTCAGGTTTTGGAAAATGTTCTTTCGATTTATGACGCGGATGATGTTAGAAATGATATTTTAGGTTATGAAGGAGACTTGTTGCGGAATATGGGTAAGTACCCAGACCGTGCATCTAATGTTATTGTGATAAGGTATGAAGAGGTAATACTTAATTACGCAGAGGCGGAATTTAGGTTGGGTAACAATGCTGAAGCGTTGGAATTTCTAAATATGGTTCCAGAATACCGAAACGCTGAACAATATTCTACTGTTTCTGAGGATAATTTCTTGCTAGAAAGAAGAAAAGAGTTGATTTTTGAAGGTCAATATTATTGGGACTTGTTACGAAACGGCCGTGATATTGAGGTTTTAAATATAAATCAAAACATTACTGATCCTATTGAATATGGTGATTATAGGTTAGCATATCCAATTCCTTTAGCGGAAATAGATGCGAATTCAAATATTACACAAAATCCGGGATACGGAGGATAATTATCATGTTAATATTTTTAAACCACCCAAATTGGGTGGTTTTTTTGTTTTATACCAATTCTGTTCTGCTTACGTTATTTTTATACTTTTGTTTCATATTTTGCATAATGAAGAAAATAATTTTCCTATTATCACTTTTATCTTTTTCTCTAAGTTTTGGACAAGAACAAAATTTGTCTGGGAGACCGAATTCTGATAAGTCTAAAGATACTGTTAAAGAGCCGACAATTGATCTTTTTAAAATAATTTCGATAGATAACGATACTACTCATGTCGACACTTCATTAACTATTCAAAAAGATTATAGGTTCAATTACCTCAGGAAAGATATCTTTGGCCTTTTGCCTTTTGCTAACACAGGACAAACTTATAATCAGCTTACCGAGTTTCGTGATTTCAATTCTGTAATTCCAAAATTTGGTGCTAGAGCGAGACATTATAATTTTATGGAGGCAAAGGATGTTAACTATTATTACGTTCCTACGCCGCTAACTGAATTATACTTTAAAACAGTTCCAGAACAAGGTCAGCAATTAGATGCTTTTTTTACTGTGAACACTTCAGAAAGATTGAATTTTAGTGTGGCATATAAAGGTGTGCGTGCTTTAGGTAGGTACAGACATATTCTTACAAGTTCAGGAAATTTTAGGACCACCCTAAACTATCAAACAAAGAATAGGAAGTATAGGGTGAAAGCACATTTTGTAAGTCAGGATTTACTTAATGAAGAAAATGGAGGTTTAACCAATGATGCTTTAGTCTCTTACATAACTAAGGAACCAGAATTTGATGATCGATCAGTTTTAGATGTTAATTTTGAAGATGCAGAAAGCATTTTATATGGTAAAGGTCTTTTCCTTTATCACGAATATTATTTGTTAGGTGCACAGGATACGGTTCAGAACAAACTTTACCTTAGTCACAGGTTAGATTACTCTTATAAGAAATTTCAGTATCTCCAATCATCTGCTGCTAATACATTACTTGGGGAGTCCTTTCAAAGCACTAATCTTAATGATGAGACCAGATTTAGGAATTTAAATAATACAATTGCAGTTAATTTTGATAATCCTGTTTTGGGTAAACTTTCTGGAAGAGCGGGTTACTCTTCTTTCGACTACTGGTACGATTCGGTTTTTGTTGGTGAAGAAGGTGTCGCAGAAGACCGTCTGGAGGGTAGGTTGTTAAATGTAGGAGGGAGCTACGATAATTTTTTAGCCGGTTTTAATTTACATGGAGATATCTCATTTAATTTTGGAGATGATTTTTCTGGGAATCACATCCTTGCTTCTGCGGGTTATCAATTAGACGAAAATAATTTTTTAAACTTTGGTATTAAGCAGACGAGTAGAGCGCCAAATTTAAATTTTCTATTATATCAAAGTGATTATGTGAATTATAATTGGCAAAATGATTTTGATAACGAAAATGCGCAAAGTCTATTTTTCGAATTATCTGCACGATTAGTGGCTGATATTAGCGGTGAGTTAACTCAAATTCAAAATTTCACCTATTTTTCCTTAGATGATCAAAATGCTGTAAAACCATTACAGTTTGATGGAGATGTGAGATACTTCAAGCTTAAAGCGCAAAGAGAGTTTAACTTCGGGAAATTCGCACTGGATAATACAGTGCTTTATCAAAATGTGTCAGATGGTGATGCTGTTCTCAATTTGCCAGAACTGGTAACCAGGAATACATTTTATTACAAGGACTTTTGGTTTAATAAGGCCTTATATTTGCAAACCGGTCTTAGTTTTCGATATTTTTCTTCTTACCAAATGGATGCGTACGATCCAGTTTTAGCTGAATTTTACGTTCAAAATGATGTGGAATATGGTAATTATCCCGTGGTCGATTTCTTTTTTAATGGTAAAGTAGACCAGGCTAGAATATTTTTTAAGCTCGAAAATTTAAATTTCCTTATCGACGGCAATAATAATTTCTCTGCGCCACGGCATCCGCACAATGATTTTATGGTGAGATTTGGTCTCGTTTGGAACTTTTTTCTCTAATTTTTACTGAAGTTTTGATGTGTTATTCTGAAAGGTTTTTGATTTTTGAAATGTTAATCTGAAGTTAAGGTGTGCTAAAGCGGTCGAAAACTCTACGGATGATCTTTTTTGATGTGAAATTCGTAAAAATCAAACTAAATTTTAAAAGGCTTGTGATTCTAAAAAAGGGCTGTATATTTGCACTCGCTTAGCCGCTGTGGTGGTGTTAAAAAAGCGGAAGTTCATTGAGGTTTTAGGATATTTAGGAGCAAAAAAAACTTAAAAAAAGATTTGGTTTGTAATTAAAAAAGCCGGTATCTTTGCGCCTCGCTAGCCCCGCTTAAGGGTGGAGTTGGAATAAGGGAGTTCATTGAGTTTTTATTGAAAATTAGCTTTAAAAAAACTTTAAAAAAGTTTTGCTGGTTAAAGAAAAAGAGTTGTATATTTGCAGCCGCTTTAACGGCGAGGTTCTTTGAAAGTTTTGAGTAAGAGAAAAGTGAAAAAATATCTTTAAATTTTTCTTGTGAATTTAAAAAGTAGTTGTATATTTGCAGCCGCTTTGAGAGAAAGCTAAAAAGCTCTTAAAATTTTGAAAAACAGAAATACCGACTGGGGTTATAATTAAGGTTCGATACCTTAGATTTCAACGAAAGGATCTTTAATTAGATCCGGACTTTTAAATAAGTTCATTGACATATTGAATTGACTAGACGATACTAATTTTAATTTGATTAGGATTAGTATAGCGTAAAGATTAAGAATTAAGACTATAAAGAGTCAAACTTTTGAGCTTTAGACTTCTTGAGAAGGAAAACATTTATTTGATTGTAACATATTAATGAAACAACGATGAAGAGTTTGATCCTGGCTCAGGATGAACGCTAGCGGCAGGCTTAACACATGCAAGTCGAGGGGTAACAGGGAGTGCTTGCACTCTGCTGACGACCGGCGCACGGGTGCGTAACGCGTATGCAATCTACCTCTTACTGAGGGATAGCCCATGGAAACGTGGATTAACACCTCATAGTATTATGAATTGGCATCAATTTATGATTAAAGGTTACGGTAAGAGATGAGCATGCGTCCTATTAGCTAGATGGTAGGTAACGGCTTACCATGGCAACGATAGGTAGGGGTCCTGAGAGGGAGATCCCCCACACTGGTACTGAGACACGGACCAGACTCCTACGGGAGGCAGCAGTGAGGAATATTGGACAATGGGCGAGAGCCTGATCCAGCCATGCCGCGTGCAGGAAGACTGCCCTATGGGTTGTAAACTGCTTTTACAGAGGAAGAACCCTCCCTACGTGTGGGGAGTTGACGGTACTCTGCGAATAAGGATCGGCTAACTCCGTGCCAGCAGCCGCGGTAATACGGAGGATCCAAGCGTTATCCGGAATCATTGGGTTTAAAGGGTCCGTAGGCGGGTTTATAAGTCAGTGGTGAAAGTCTGCAGCTTAACTGTAGAACTGCCATTGATACTGTAGATCTTGAATCATTATGAAGTGGTTAGAATGTGTAGTGTAGCGGTGAAATGCATAGATATTACACAGAATACCGATTGCGAAGGCAGATCACTAATAATGCATTGACGCTGATGGACGAAAGCGTAGGTAGCGAACAGGATTAGATACCCTGGTAGTCTACGCCGTAAACGATGGTTACTAGCTGTCCGGCCTAATTGAGGGCTGGGTGGTTAAGCGAAAGTGATAAGTAACCCACCTGGGGAGTACGTTCGCAAGAATGAAACTCAAAGGAATTGACGGGGGCCCGCACAAGCGGTGGAGCATGTGGTTTAATTCGATGATACGCGAGGAACCTTACCAGGGCTTAAATGCAGTCTGACGTATCTGGAAACAGATATTTCTTCGGACAGATTGCAAGGTGCTGCATGGTTGTCGTCAGCTCGTGCCGTGAGGTGTCAGGTTAAGTCCTATAACGAGCGCAACCCCTGTGGTTAGTTGCCAGCACGTAATGGTGGGAACTCTAGCCAGACTGCCGGTGCAAACCGTGAGGAAGGTGGGGATGACGTCAAATCATCACGGCCCTTACGTCCTGGGCCACACACGTGCTACAATGGTAGGGACAGAGAGCAGCCACTTCGCGAGAAGGAGCGAATCTATAAACCCTATCACAGTTCGGATCGTAGTCTGCAACTCGACTACGTGAAGCTGGAATCGCTAGTAATCGCATATCAGCCATGATGCGGTGAATACGTTCCCGGGCCTTGTACACACCGCCCGTCAAGCCATGGAAGCCGGGGGTACCTGAAGTCCGTTACCGAGAGGAGCGGCCTAGGGTAAAACTGGTAACTGGGGCTAAGTCGTAACAAGGTAGCCGTACCGGAAGGTGCGGCTGGAACACCTCCTTTCTAGAGCATTCTCTTAAATTATAAGAGGATCGCAATTAAATAAAGGGAAGTTCAAAATTAGGCCTTTTAGGTCTTGATTCTTAATGTCAATTCGATTATGGACAGTCTCATAGCTCAGCTGGTTAGAGCGCTACACTGATAATGTAGAGGTCGGCAGTTCGAGTCTGCCTGAGACTACAAAGTAGAGGAAGGTAGGAGAGAAGTTTATCCGCCGGAGCGTAAGCGAAGGAGGAAGTCTGCCTGAGACTACAAAATGGTCATCAGGCCAAAGAAGTTCATTTGAAACACTGAAGGAAATTTTAGAGGTTGAGTAGCCGTTATAAGTACTGTTAACTAATAACTGGTTAACTGATCACTAAGAGACGGGGGATTAGCTCAGCTGGCTAGAGCGCCTGCCTTGCACGCAGGAGGTCATCGGTTCGACTCCGATATTCTCCACCAAGTTTAGATGTTAGAGGCTAGACTTGAGATGTTAGATTATCTAATGTCTCATATCTAAAATCTCAAATCTATACAGAAAGTTCATTGACATATTGAGAAATAAAGAATACGAGAAACTAACGCTTATTATGAGATAGAATTTATTCTACGAATAATAGCAAAACAAAATAGTTGAGCAATTATCGCAAG